>PACZ01000025.1 GCA_002700305.1 Hyphomonas sp.
CCACAAGAAAATCCTGAAGCAGGCAAAGGGTTTCCGTAACCGCCGCAAGAATACGTTCCGCATCGCGCACCAGTCCGTCTGGGAAGCCGGCCAGTACGCTTATGTCGGCCGTAAAGTCAAAAAGCGGAAGTTCCGCTCGCTCTGGATCCAGCGTATCAACGCTGCTGTCCGCATCCACGACGACGAAATGAACTATTCCCAGTTCATCAACGGCCTGACCAAAGCCGGCATCGAAGTCGACCGGAAAGTCATGTCCGACATCGCCATCAAGGACCCGGACTCATTCGGCGCCCTGGTGGCCCAGGCCAAAGCGGCCCTCGCTTAAGTCATAAAGACCAGTCAGGAATTTCCCGATGTCGAAGTCCCCGAACTCCGTTCTGCACCCAGCCAAGAAGCCGCGCGTCAAGCGCCGCAACGCGACCTGGAAGGCCAATCTCGGCAAGCGGTCGAAAGTCCGCGTGTTTGGCAACACCAAGCGTGCGCGTCTCGCCCGCAAGAAAGCTGCCGGCAAGTAAGCTTTCTGCAGGCCCCGCGCCGCCGGTGACCGCCTGAAAGGGCCGCCGCCGAATTGAATGAGAGAAAGCCCGGCCAGTGTGCCGGGCTTTTCCGTTTCCGGATTTGCATGATCCCGCGAAGCGCCTAAAAAGCCCGCGTAACTAAGAGATAGGGTAACACCAGATGAAACTTGCGGAAATTGCAGCTCTTCGAGAGACGCTAGACCAAGCGAATCGCAAGCTGACGGGTGAGCCAGAGATTGAAGCTATTTGGCGGGACATTCAGGAAAGGGTTGAGTCAATTTCAGACTTGCCCGCGCTGGAAGTTGTGCGTGTCGCTGAACTTGGCAAAAAGGGCAGGGTCTCCGGCCTGATGAGCTCGCTCGGCAAGATGAGCCCGGAAGAGCGCAAGGAAAACGGCCCGAAACTGAACTTTCTGAAGACATCTGTTGATGAGATCATCAAAGTCCTCAAAGCCGAACTGGAAGCCGAAGCGCTGGAGAAACAGCTGGCCAGCGAAAAGCTGGACCTGACCCTGCCGCCGGCGCCCGGCCCGAAGGCCGGCGCGCTGCACCCGGTCATGCAGGTGTTCGAGGAAGTCGCGGCCATTTTCGGCGATATGGGCTTCACTGTGGCCGAAGGGCCGGACGTGGAAGACGACTGGCACAATTTCACCGCGCTGAACTTCCCGGAAGGCCACCCGGCGCGCGAGACGCACGACACCTTCTTCATGAAGGCGGGGGAAGGCGACACGCCGAAAGTGCTGCGCACGCATACGTCTCCGGTCCAGATCCGCACCATGATGGATCAGAAGCCGCCGATCCGCATTCTCGTGCCGGGCCGCGTCTACCGGAACGACTGGGACGCGACGCACACGCCGATGTTCCACCAGGTCGAAGGCCTCGTCATCGAGAAGGGCACCCATATGGGGCACCTGAAAGGCTGCCTCATCGATTTCGTGAAAGCCTTCTTCGAAGTCGATACTGTGGAAGCCCGCTTCCGCCCGCACTTCTTTCCGTTCACGGAACCATCGGCCGAGATGGACGTGAAATACACCCGCAAGGGCGAGACGATCGAGATCGGCGCTGGCGACAGCTGGATGGAGATTCTGGGCAGCGGTATGGTGCATCCGAACGTGCTGCGCAATTGCGGCATCGACCCGAATGAATATCAGGGCTTTGCCTTTGGCATGGGGATCGACCGTCTGGCCATGCTGAAATACGGCATGCCGGACCTGCGCCCGTATTTCGAGGCCGATCCGCAATGGACCCGTCACTACGGCTTCGCGCCGTGGAGCACGCCCTCCGTCAGCGGAGGGCTGTCGTGACGGCGAGCCCATCCTCCTCTGACCTGCCGGAATGGACCTTCGGGGACGGCCCCGAACTGGCCGACCGTCTGGCGGCGCTGATCGTGGCCGGCGTCAAGACAGCGACGTGCAGTGACACAGGCATCCAGCCAGTGCCGGTTGAGGGTGAGCGCGGTTACCTGATGAGCGGCGATGGCCGCCGCGTCGCGATTCTGAAGACAGAAACGGTGACGCGGATGAAGTTCGCTGACGTGACACAGGAACTGGCTGCGCTGGAAGGTGAGGGCGATCTCAGCCTCGACTACTGGCAAAGTGCACACCGGGAATATTTCACCCGGAATGGCGTGTTCGCAGAAGACATGGACGTGTTTTTTGAAACCTTCCGTCTGGAGAAAGTTCTCGATGACGAGTTCGCGGCGGCGGCCCCTCAGCACCTCGCGCAGGAACGCGCCGGGGCCGTGGCATAGGAGGCGGGCATGGGCACAGGCAACAAGGTTGAAATGGTGATTGCGGTCTGCGCGGTGGTGACCAGCGCGCTCGCGGTCTTCATTGCCTGGGACCAGGGCCGCGTCATGCGAGCCCAGCAGCATGGCTCTGTCTACCCGGTGCTTCAGCTTAACGGGTATACGTCGACAGATCCGGAAGTGCGCGAGATCGGCGTTGTTTTCCGCAATAGCGGCGTCGGGCCAGCCCTGATTGAATCCGTTGATGTGTTCCGGGGGGACGAACAGGTGGAAAGCCTCATTCCGTACCGGGACGCCTTGCCGGCGGGCTACAGCTTTTCGTGGACCAGCATGGTCGGCCGCGCAATTGCGCCGGGGGAAACGCTTGACGCGCTGAGCTTCAGTTGGCCGGTGGGGCAGATGTCCCGCGAGGAAATGGAAGCCGCGGCCGAGGATTGGGGCGGCCTGACTATGAAGATCTGCTATTGCTCCGTGTTCAAACGGTGCTGGAATGTGGAGGGGCTAGCTCAAAACTCTCCGGCAGAGCGTGTGAAATCCTGCAAGCGCAGCGAACAAGACATAATTGAGGGTCTGTCTACCGTCAAACGGGCCCAAGACCTACCAAATCAGGAACTGGAATAGATCATGAAATTCACCCTGTCCTGGCTGAGCGACCACATCGCTTCCAAGGCGACGCTGGAGGAGATTCTGGCCTGCATGCAGAAGGCTGGCCTTGAGGTCGAGGACGTGCATGATCCGCGCGAGAAGCTGAAGGACTTTACCGTCTGCAAGGTGATCGAGGCCGAGCCTCATCCGGATGCGGACAAGCTGCGCGTGTGCAAGGTCGAAACCGTGGACGGCATGAAGCAGATCGTCTGCGGCGCCCCGAATGCCCGCGCCGGCATGACGGCGATCTATGCGCCGCTCGGCACATATATTCCGGGGCTTGACTTCGCGCTGGACAAGAAGCCCCGCAAGATCCGCGGCGTGGAAAGCCACGGCATGATGTGCTCCACCAAGGAGATTGAAGCCGGCGAGGACCATGACGGCATCGCCGACCTCGACGAGTCCATCCCGCTCGGCACGCCGGCGGCCGAGGCGCTCGGCCTCGCCGATCCGGTGATCGATTTCGAAGTGACGCCGAACCGGCCGGACTGGCTGGGCGTGCAGGGCATCGCGCGAGACCTCGCCGCGGCCGGGGCGGGGCGGTTCATCCCCAACGATGTGAAGAAAGTCTCCGGCAGCTTCGACTGTCCGGTCGAGATCAGGCTGGACGCACCTGAAGCCTGTCCGATGTTCGCAGGCGCGCTGGTCAAAGGCGTAAAGAACGGTCCGTCACCGGACTGGATGCAGCAGCGGCTGAAAGCTGTCGGCATCCAGCCGCGCTCGCTTCTGGTGGATGTCACGAACTTCATCTCGCTCGACCGCGCCCGTCCGCTGCACGCCTATGATGCCGCCAAGCTGCAGGGCGTTGTCACGGCGCGCCTCGGCAGGAAGGGCGAGAAGCTCGTCGCCATCGACGGCAAGACCTATGACATCGGCGAAGAGATGTGCGTGATCGCTGACGATAGCGGCGCCATCGGCCTTGGCGGCGTGATGGGCGGCGAGTCGACGGCGGTTTCGGCTGAGACGACGGATGTGTTCATCGAAAGCGCCTGGTTCGATCCGCTGCGCACTGCCCGCACGGGCCGCGCAACTGGCATTCACTCCGACGCGCGCTACCGGTTCGAACGCGGGGTCGATCCGCAATCCTGTGTCGATGGCCTGAACCTGGCACTGGCGCTGATCGTCGAGTTCGGCGGTGGCACTGTGTCCAAGGCGAATGTCGCAGGCATGATCCCGGCGCGCGCAGACAAGGTCACGTTCTACCCGGCAGACGTGGAGCGCCTGACCGGCCTGAAAGTCAAAAGCGCCGACATGCGCCGTATCCTGAAGGATCTGGAGTTCTCGGTCGAAGACGCCGGGGATGCCTGGTACCTGATGCCGCCGAGTTACCGGTTCGACATGGAGCAGTCGGCTGACATCGTCGAAGAGATTGCCCGCATGGTCGGTTACGACCAGTTGCCGACAACCTCTCTGCCGGCGCCGGAAGGCGGCGTCCGCGCGATCACGACCCCGATCCAGGCGCGCGTGCGCACGGCGCGGCGCGTGCTGGCAGCGCGCGGCTTCCTTGAGGCGGTGACGTGGAGCTTCATGTCGAAGGCGAATGCGGCCCTGTTCGGCAAGACGCCGGACAGCCTCACCGTGGCTAATCCGGTGGCGAGCGATCTCAACCAGATGCGGCCGTCGATCCTGGCAAACCTGGCCGGCGCTGCCCAGCGCGCGGCGAACCGGGGAGAGCCCGGCGCGCGCTTCTTCGAGGCGGGCCCGATCTATCTGGGCGATGGGCCGGACGACCAGCGCACCGTGGTGGCAGCGCTCGTCCGCCCGGTCAGTGAACGCCACTGGCAGGGGGCGCCGAAGCCCTATGATTCCTACGCTGCAAAGGCAGACCTCTTCGCCGTGCTCGAAGCGCTCGGCCAGCCGGGGGACCGGTTCCAGGTCGCCCCGCCGTCCCAGCCGCACTGGCATCCGGGACAGGCAGCGGCGCTGAAGCTCGGCCCGAAAGTGACGGTCGCGCATTTCGGCGCGCTGCACCCCGGCGTGCTGAAACAGCTGGATGTGGAAGGCCCGGCCTTCGGCTTCGAGCTGAACCTCAACGCGTTGCCGCTGATGAAAACGAAAGCGACCAAGACCAAGTCCGTGCTCGAACGGTCGGAGCTGACACCGATCCGGCGCGACATGGCGTTCGTGGTGGACGAGACCGTGCCGGCGGCCGATCTGGTCCGCTTCGCCAAGGGCGCCGACAAGCAGCTGATCGATCAGGTGGAAGTCTTCGACGTCTATCAGGGCAAGGGCGTGCCGGACGACAAGAAGTCCGTCGCCTTCGAGATGACGATCCAGCCGAAGGAAAAGCTGAAGGATGAAGACATCCAGGCCCTGATGGACAAGGTCGTGGCGGCCGTCGCCAAAGGCTGCGGCGGTGTGCTAAGAGGATAAGCCGAAGGGGAACGCAGCGAGGCCGGACATGGTGGTGCAGCAGCTGATGGTGCAGAAGGGGCTGCGCTACAAGCTCTATCAGGAGCTGGTGCCGGAAGCGCGCCTGCGCAGCATCTCGGTCACCAACCTCTTCATCGTCGGTCTGGTCCTGCTGAGCTTCCTGTTCCTGGCGCTGGAGACAGAGCCAGCCCTGAATACCCAGCCGGAATGGCAGGCTGTGTTCCGCGCGTTCAATATCTTTGTCGTGTTCGCCTTTGCGGTGGAATATGTGCTGCGGGTCTTCGTGGCGGGGCTGGACCCGGAATACCGGGGCATTGGCGGCCGGCTCAAATACATGACGCGGTTCTATTCGATCGCCGACCTGTTGGCCTTCCTGCCGGAGCTGATCGTGATGATGGCCGGGTTCGGCATTCCGCTGATTGCCCTGCGGGTGCTGCGCCTGTTCCGGCTGATCAAGATTGCGCGCTTCGTGCCTGCCTTCGACATTTTTGGCGCGGCGGTGAAGCGGGCAGGTACGCAGCTTCTCACGGCGCTCGCGATGGCGCTGGTGCTGGTCTATGTCTCGGCGGTGGCGCTGTATTTCATCGAAGGCGTCGGCGGAGAGCAGCAGGAAAGCTTCGCCTCCATTCCCCGCGCCATCTGGTGGGCCATCGCGACGCTGACCACGGTCGGCTATGGCGATGTCTATCCGGTGACGCCGCTGGGGCGGATGTTCGCCTCGGTCATCGCGATTGCCGGCATCGGTGTCGTGGCGCTTCCGGCCGGTGTGTTTGCCAGCGCCTTCTCGGATGAGCTGCGCGAGCGGCAGGAGGCGAAGGAAAAGGCTGCCACCCATGCCTATTCCTCACAGGCTGAGCGGACGCCGGACGGGAAGGTGCCATTGCCCGGCACCGATGGCGGCTTGGGCGACTAGCTGCGGATCAGGAATCCGAGGGCGCCCGGGGGCGCGTCATCACGAACAGCGCGCCGAAGCCGAGGATCGACAGGGCAATGCTCAGCGGCACCGGCCGCTTCCAGAATGCAAATCCGATCACGGCGGCTGACAGGCCCATGCCGCCGAGGGCGGCAGCCTTGCCGGCATGGCTGAGGGCACCAGTCTCGACAAAGGTGCGGATCGGCGGGCCAATTTTGGGGCGGGCATAGATCCATTCCGCCCAGGCCGGGTTGGAGCGGGCAAAGGCCAGTGCGGCGACAATCCAGAAGACTGTGGTGGGCCAGATAGGCAGAAACAGGCCGATCGCGCCAAACGCGAATGAAATCAATCCGAGGATGCGCCAGCTCCACATGACGCGACGATGGCGCGTGGTGCCGCGGCTGGCAAGCTGGGTTTGGCGGTACCGCACCGGCGAAATCCCCGAATAATGTCGGAATTGTCCAATTCACGCCCTGTTCGCGCCCCCGCGAAGATGTGTAAGAGTGTTCATGTTACACGTAGGAGAGGCTTCATGACGCACTTCATCCCGGGCCAGGGGGGATACGGCAAGGCAATGCTGATGGCGTTGCTCCTGAGTGTTCTCGCTGCATGCGGGGGAGGTGGCGGCTCCGAGCGCTCCGGTTCCGGCCCAGGCGAAGAAGGTACAGTGGTGCAACTGTCGCCCGCCGACAGTGTGGCGGCCCGGCAAAGAGAGAAGCGGCGCCAGGCCGCGATCGATGCCCGCGAGCAGGAATTCACCTATTTCCGCTACCGCATCGATACCAGCCAGGATGCGCCGCTGGCCTGTTTCGTCTTCTCCGCTGCGCTGGACCCGGAAGCGGACTATTCTCCCTATGTTGAATTCCGTCCGGCCTTCAATCCGGCGCTGAGCGTTGAGGGCCGCGAGCTGTGCGTTGGCGGCCTGTCCTTCGGGACGGAGCGGACGGCGACGCTGCTGTCGGGCCTGCCGGCCGCCGATGGCCGGACCCTGAAAAACCAGGAAGAAGTGCCGATCGATTTTGCCGACCGGCCGCCTTATGTCGGCTTCAAGGGCACGGGCGTCATCCTGCCGCGCGAGAATGCCGACGGCCTGCCGATCGAGACGGTGAATGTCGACAGGATCGAAGTAACGGTTTCCCGCATCAATGACCGCGCGCTGGCCTTCAAGCGGATCAGCCAGGGCACGACGTCCGCACAGGGCAGCCATTCCTGGACCTGGGGCGAGAACGACCCGGACGATGTGAAGGAAGAATTGTTCAAGGGCACGGTCGATGTCGCGCGGGAACAGAACGCGCCGGTCATCACCGTCTTCCCGCTCGAAGCGACCATCGGCACGATGGAGCCGGGCGCCTATTTCGTGACCGTCAAGGACGCCGACGACATCGGCGAGGCGGTCGGCCCGCCGGCCTCGACCAGCCGCTGGATCATGCTGACCGATCTTGCCATTACGGCCTATGAAGGCGGCAACGGGGTCGATGTGACGCTGCGGTCGCTGAAGGATGGCCGTCCGATCTCCGATACGACGGTCCAGCTCATCGCCCGCAACAATGACCTCCTTGCCGAAAGCCGTTCGGACCAGCAGGGGCGCGTCGTGTTCCCGGCTGAGCTGACCAATGGCCAGGGCAATATGGCGCCGAAACTGATCCTCGCGCTGACCGCCAAGGGCGAGCTGGCCGCGCTGGACCTGACCCGCGCGCCGGTGGATCTGTCGGAAGAAAATATCGGCGGGCGCCGCATGCCCGGCCTCATCGATGCCTATCTGTACACGGACCGGGGTATTTACCGCCCAGGCGAAACGGTGCGGCTGACCGGCATGCTGCGGGACACCACGGGCAAGGCCGTGACCGACCGCGACGGGAGCCTGGTGCTGTACCGCCCGAATGGCCTTGTGTCGGAGAAGATCCGTTTCACCGGATCGGACGCCGCTGCCGTGCTGCACAATTTCGAACTGCCCAAAGGCGCCTCGCGCGGTGAGTGGCGCGTCGAGGTCCAGATGGACGGTATTCCCGGGGCGTCCGGCTCTGTCCGCTTCTCGGTCGAGGATTTCGTGCCGCAGCGTATCGCCGTGGACCTCACCACCGATGATGAGACGCCGGTGAAGCTGGGCGGCACGCGCGATGTCGAAGTGTCCTCGCGCTTCCTCTATGGCGCGCCGGGCGCGGGCCTGACCGTCAAGGCCGAAGCCCGGGTCGAGCGTCAACCCAATCCGTTCCCGGCCTTTGAAGGGTTCAGCTATGGCCGCCACGATTCAAGCTTCCAGGAACGCATTCTCGAATTCGACGATGTGACGACCGACGGCGCGGGCAATGCCGTGATCCGCCTGTCGCCCGGCAATGCCGGCAGCAATGCCGGTGTGCCGCTGCGCCTGAATACGGTCGTCTCCGTGCTGGAGCCCGGCGGACGGGCCGTGTCGGAAAGCGTCCGTGTGCCTTACCGGCCGGAGAGCCTCTATCTCGGCCTGAAGCCCGGCTTCGACTATTCGGTCGAGCGGGGCGGGGATGCGACCTATCAGGTCGTCGCCGTGGATGCCGATGGCAATGCCGTGGCAGAAGACCTGAAATGGAAAGTGCTGGCGATCGACTGGCATTATGACTGGTACAATGATGGCGACCGCTGGCGCTGGCGCCGCTCTCGCACCGTGACCAAGGTGAATGAAGGCGTGCTGACCACGCCGGAAGGCGGCACGGGCGAGATCACGGTCTCCGGCCTCGACTGGGGCAGCCATGAACTGGTGATCGAGGGCACGGGCGCTGCGTCCGGCACATCGGCCAGCGACAATTTCTATGTCGGCTGGGGCGGCTATGTCTCCGAGGATGGCGTCGAGGCCCCGGACCGCGTGAAAGTCACCGGCCCGGCCAAGGCCCCGGCCTCCGGCCAGACCGCAGAGATCACCATCGTCCCGCCCTATGACGGGCAGGCGCAGGTCGTGGTTGCGACCGACAAGGTGCTCTCCGTGCAGAATATCGCTGTCACCGAAGGCGGTACGCAGGTGACCCTGCCGGTGAACGACGAGTGGGGCGACGGCGCCTATGTCATGGTCTCGGTCTATACCGAACGTGACCCGGTGCTGCAGGCGAAGCCGCGCCGCGCCGTTGGTGTCACCTATATTCCGCTCAACATGGACGCGCGCACTTTCGACATGGCGATCAATGCTCCGTCTGTCACGCGTCCGCGCGGCGAACAGGTGATCGAGGTCGACATTGGCGATGGCCCGCGCGAGCCGGTCTATCTGACGCTCGCCGCCGTGGATGAGGGCATCCTGCGCCTCACCAAGTTCAAGAGCCCGGACCCGGTGTCGTACTATTACGGCAAGAAGGCGCTCGGCGTGGAACTGTACGACGATTACGGCCGCTTGCTAGACCCGAACATGGGCCTGCCGGCAGAAGTGCGGACCGGCGGTGACCAGCTGGGCGGGGAAGGCCTCTCCGTTGTGCCGGT
The DNA here is from genome assembly GCA_002700305.1 of Hyphomonas sp. Lineage (GTDB taxonomy): Bacteria > Pseudomonadota > Alphaproteobacteria > Caulobacterales > Hyphomonadaceae > Hyphomonas. The sequence continues at coordinate 9,634 of PACZ01000025.1, forward strand.
CAAATCCGTGGCGCTGTTCTCTGGCCTCGTCGATGTCGGCCGGTCCGGCAAGGCGAAAGTCCGCTTCGATGTGCCCGAATTCAATGGTGAGCTGCGCCTGATGGCCGTCGCCTGGTCGAAGACCGGGGTCGGCTCTGCGGTCTCGACCATGACCGTGCGCGACGAAGCCCCGGCGGACCTCATCATGCCGCGCTTCCTGGCGCCGGGTGACGAGGCCGTCCTGACCGCCAGTGTCGACAATGTCGAACTGGAAGACGGCGAGTTCTCGGCTCAGGTCGGCGCGACCAAAGGCGTCTCGATTGCCGACGGCAAGCTGACCCGTGTGCTGAAGACCGGTGAGCGCATGGACCTGCCGGTCCGTGTCGAGGCCGAGGATGAAGGCATTTCCACCGTTCGCCTCGATGTCGAAGGCCCCGGCAAATATGCCGTGGACCGGACCTACCAGATCCAGACGCGTTCGCCTTACCTGCCGGTGACTCGCGTGTCCTCGAAACTGATGCAACCGGGCGATGCCTTCTCTGTCGATCCGAGCCTCTTGACGGACCTCGTCCAGGGCTCGGGCTTCGTCTCGGTGGGCTTCTCGTCCATCCCGGTCGATGCTGCGACGCTCTATGCTTCGCTCGACCGCTATCCCTATGGCTGTACCGAACAGACGACGAGCCGCGCACTGCCGCTGCTCTATTCGGAACAATTGGTTGCCATGGGCGCGAAGGATGCCAATGACGATCCGGCGACCAAGGTTCAGGTGGCGGTGAACACGCTGCTGAACCGTCAGGGTGCAGACGGAGCGTTCGGCCTCTGGCGCGAAGGCGATGGCTATGCCTCGCCCTGGCTTGGCGCCTATGCGACGGACTTTGTCTATCGTGCCAAGGAAGCCGGTTATGCCGTGCCGGACGAGGCGATGGACCGGGCCTATGGCGCTCTGCGCCAGATCGCGACGGGCGATGCTTGGCGGGTCTATGGCTACGATACCGATGTCTATGAGAGCCGGTATTCCAACGACACGGTCGACCAGTTGATGAAACGGTCCTCGGCCTATGCGCTCTATGTGCTGGCCAAGGCCGGCAAGGCGGACATCTCCCGCCTGCGTTACCTGCATGACCGCGAGCTGAAGTCGATCGACAGCCCGCTGGCCCGGGCCCATATCGGCGCGGCGCTGGCGCAGCTGGGCGACAAGGCCCGCGCCAATTCGGCCTTCAAGGCGGCCGAAGACGCGCTCGGCTACAACAATACCGGCGACTATTACCAGACGCCGCTGCGTGACCTGGCCGGTGTGCTGGCGCTCGCCGCAGAGGCCGGACAGTCCGGCACGCTGGAGCGTCTGTCCGAAAAGCTCGGCAAAGAGACGCCGGACCCGAGCCGCCTGACCACGCAGGAGAAATCCTTCCTCCTGCAGGCAGTGAACGATCTGGATGGCGGCGGGAAGGACTTCCGCCTCGATGTCGAAGGTCTTGGCCGCGGCAACAATAATGACCGCCAATATGCCCTGACCGAAGAACAGGCCCGCGAAGGCGTGACCTTCACCCTTGGCGGCAAGACCCCGATGTTCCGGACCGTGCTCGTCTCCGGTGCGCCGGCAAGCGCCCCGCCGCCGGCGGCATCCAAGATGAAGGTCGACAAGACCTTCTACACCCTGACTGGTGGCCGGGTGGATCTCGCCCGCGTGTCCCAGGGCGACCAGCTGGTCGTGAAGCTGACCGTCTCGCCGGAAGAACGGCGCCTGAACCCGGTCATCGTGGCAGACCTGCTGCCGGCCGGTTTCGAGATCGAGACGGTGTTGCGTCCGGCCGATGGCCGTCAGGAATACGGGCCGAATGGTGCCTTCGCCTATCTGGGAGAGCTGGCAAATGTCCAGACCGCCCAGGCGCAGGATGACCGTTATGTCGCCGCGGTCGATGTCTATTCGAACTCGGTGACCATGGCCTATGTGGTCCGCGCGGTGACGCCGGGTGACTTCGCCATTCCGGGTGTCGTCGCAGAGGACATGTACCGCCCGGCCGTGTTCGCCCGCTCGAAAGCTGGCCGTGTGACCATCGCTCCGGCCCAGAGCGGGGCCGAAGGAGGTAAATAAGGCCATGCTGACAGCGCGCCGGATCTTCCTCGGCATCTTTGCGCTGTTCCTTGCGGTGGCCATCGCGGACAGGCTGCTGCCTCCGCCCCTCGAAAGGGCGGGGGGGCTGTCCGCCCTCGTCACGGACCGGGACGGCAAGCCGCTGCGGGCCTTTGCGACACCGGACGGTCGCTGGCGCTTTGCCGGGGACCTGGACCGGATCGATCCGGACTTCATCGACGCCCTGATCCGCGTGGAAGACAAGCGCTTCTACGAGCACCGGGGCACCGACTGGATGGGGCTCAGCCGCGCCGCGGTGGACTCGCTGTTTGCCGGCCGCATCGTGTCCGGCGGCTCGACCCTGACCATGCAGACCGCGCGCATGCTGGAACCGCGTGACCGCAATATCGGCTCCAAACTGATCGAGATCGCCCGCGCCTGGCAGCTGGAGCGGCGTCTGACCAAGGACGAGATCCTCTCGCTTTACCTGTCGCTGACACCCTATGGCGGGAACCTTGAAGGTGTCCGCGCGGCGAGCTGGAGCTATTTCGGGCACGAGGCCGACAAACTCTCGAAGGACGAGATCGCGCTCCTGATCGCCCTGCCGCAATCGCCGGAAGCGCGGCGGCCGGACCGGCACCCGGAAGCGGCCGAGCGTGCCCGCAACTGGGTGGCGGAGAAGCTGAACCGCTATGACGTCTACACTGAAGGCGATGTCGAGGATGTCGCCACCCTGTCCGTGCCCGGACGGCGGCGGGATTTCCCGGACCGTGCCTGGCACGGCACGGCCAAGGCGCTGGCGGAAGGCCCGCGTGAGGATGTGCGCTCAACACTGGATGCCGGTCTGCAGGCGGAGGTCGAGCGGATTGCGCTGACCCGTGCCGAAGCCGAAGGCGAAGACGTGCAGGTCTCCGTGCTGGTCGTGCATGTGCCGACGCGGGCTGTGCGGGCGATCGCGGGGTCTGCCTCGCGCGACCGGCCTGGCGGTTGGCTGGACCTGACGGCGCAGGCGCGCTCGCCGGGCTCCACGCTGAAACCCTTCATCTATGCCATGGCGTTCGATGACGGCACCGCCGCGCCGGATACACGCGTGGCGGACTTGCCGACGCGCTTTGCCTCCTACCAGCCGGAAAACTTCGACCGCATGTTTCGCGGCGATGTCCGCGTGTCGGACGCGTTGCAGCACTCTCTGAACATTCCGGCTGTGGCCATGCTCGACCGGGTCGGGCCGGAACGCTTCGCCGCGCAGCTCGCCTCCGCCGGGGCACGTCCGCGCATCTATGGCGGGGCAGAGCATGAGGCCGGGCTTGCCATCGCACTTGGCGGGGCCGGGCTGACCGCGCGCGAACTGGCCGTGCTCTATGCCGCGCTCGGCGATGACGGGGTTGCCAAGCCGCTCGTGTGGCGTGCCGACGAAGAAGCGGCGAGCTATGAATCGGCCGGCAAGCGCCTCGTCAGCGGGGAAAGCGCTGGCGAAGTACTCGACATCCTGCGCAAGGCGCCCACACCGGAAGGCCGCATGCCAGGCTCGCTGACGGCGCATGCCCCGCAGATCGCCTTCAAGACGGGCACGTCCTATGGCTTCCGTGATGCCTGGGCGGCAGGCGTCTCCGGACAGCATGCGATCGTCGTCTGGGTCGGACGGGCCGATGGGGCGCCGCGCGCCGGCAAGACCGGGCATGACACGGCCCTGCCGATCCTGTTCGAAGTCGCCGACCGCGTTTCCCAGCACCTTCAGGACGAAGGCGAAGCGACGATGCGGCTGACCAGCGAGAAACGCCTGCTGAAATCCCATGGCGCGATGAAGGTGCTGGAAGAGGCAGGCCCGCCGCAGATCCTGTTCCCGCCGCAGGCCTCGGAACTCTGGGCCGGGCCTGTGAACGGGCGCACGTCCCGCGGCTTCGTCCTGGCCGGCCGGGGGGATGGACGGCTCAGCTGGTACATCGATGGCCGCCCTTGCGAGACCGATGATGCCGGCGCGCCGGTCTGGAAGCCGGACCGGCCCGGTTTTTACACGGTCACTGCAGTTGATTCTGCAGGACGCACGAGCCGCGTCCGGGTGCGGGTGTTGACCGGGCCTGCCTGAAAACACGGCATCGCCATATTTGCGCCGCCTTCGGACAACACGGGCGCAACACATTCCCGTTAGGACTGCCTTTACGGGGTTACAGACCAACGGTCATTTCCCATATCAGACTGGAAGCCGGACAAGGCCCCGATTCAGATAATCGAGTGAAGTAAGATGCGTACACGTTCTCCTCAGTCTGTTGCTCTCGCTGCCGGTCTCGCAGCCATGGCGCTGGGATTCTTCTCCAGCGCCGGCGCGCAGGACCAGGTCTCCAGCCCCAACGCCAAACGTCTGTCGACGGCAGTCTTTGCCGGAGGCTGTTTTTGGTGCGTCGAAGCCGATTTCGACAAGGTGGACGGCGTCGTCTCGACCATTTCCGGCTATACTGGCGGCACGGTGGCGAACCCGACCTACAAGCAGGTCTCGCACGAGAAGACGGGCCATTATGAGGCCGTCAAAGTCACTTATGATCCGGACAAGGTCAGCTATGATGCGCTGGTGGACTATTACTTCCACCATATCGATCCGACCGATGCGACGGGCCAGTTCTGCGACAAGGGCGAGAGCTACCGGTCGGCTGTGTTCGTTGCCGATGCCAGCCAGCGTGAAGTTGCCGAAACCGAGGTCAGCATGATCGACGCGTCCGGCGTGCTCGGCAAACCGGTGGTGACGCAGATCCTCGATGCCTCAACATTCTGGCCGGCCGAGGACTATCACCAGGATTACTACAAGAAGAACCCGCTCAAATACCGCTACTACCGCACGGCGTGCGGCCGCGATGCGCGGGTGAAGAAAGTCTGGGCTGACGCGTCAAACGGTCACTGACCGCTCGTTTCCGGTTTTGCAGGGCATGGCACCGGCGGAAATTCCGTCTGGCCTTTGAACTGCGCTTCCCAGTCCGCATCATGGACCTGCGGTTTGAAGCCGGACGCCACATACAGCACAAAGGTGCGTGACAGCGGGCAGCCATTGCTTCGCTTGCCGAGCGGCACGGAGATCTCGCCCGCCGGCTCGAACGTCTCGAACTCGCTGCGCAGCATCGGCCGCATGCCGGGATGGATTGAGGCGACGAGGACGCGCTGGTCCAGCGGCGGGGCCAGCGGCTGGGTTTCCGAGAAGCTTTTCGGCACGCCATAGCGGCGCCAGGAGAGCAGGGGGATGGACCGGTCGCGGCCATAATAGTCGAGCCCGTGCCAGGCCTCGCGCTCATCCACCAGAACAGCCGTCGCGCCGACCGACCGGGCAATCCCGAACACGTCTTTCGCCGCCTGGTCCCAGCCGCGTGTGCGCTTCAGGGCATTGTCGAGGCCAAGCGAGGTGGAGGACTGAAGCGGCAGCAGCGAGATTGCTGCGAAGCTGAGCGCCAGCACACCATGCATGCCGATGCTGAACCAGAGCAGGCCCGACGGGCGGTACTTCACCATCGTCGCGAACAGCAGAAGGCCGCCGCCGACGATGATGCCGAGGCCCAGCCGCACCCAGACGCCGAGATCCGGCACGAACTGCAGCGCCACAAAGGTCAGCCCTGCCACGATGAACCACAGGCGCCGGTTGGCGCGCGCGCGGATCAGCCAGGCGGCGACCAGCACGCTCGCGGCCGGGTAGGCCGTGGCCGCCCAGTTCGCATTGGCGCGCGACAGCACGGCCTGGCCGAGAATGATGACCAGGACCGGCAGGATGAAGCAGAGCAACCAGCGGTCCCGGCCCATGATGCCCTCGTCCTGAGAGCGGACAGCGAACAGGCCGAAGATGAGCGCCAGGAAGCTGACCGGGCCGAAGACGCCCAGCTGGTCGACGAGGAAAGTCAGCGCGTTTTCAGGATTGATCAGGTCGCCGCCGAGATTGGCATTGTCCACGGTGTGACTGACCGTCTTGAAATCATGCGCCGCGTTCCATGCGATGTGCGGCGCGAAGACAAGTGCGGCGAGGCCCAGCACGAGGAGGCCGTGGCGGGAGAACAGCGCGCGGCGGCTGTCCCGGTCGATCAGCAGGGTCAGCGCGATGCCGATCAGGAAATAGACCATCGCATATTTCGACAGGAGACCCGCCCCGATGGCGAGGCCGAGGCCGGCGGCGCTCACCCAGCCGCCTTCGCCGGCACGCAGACGCCAGAAGCAGAACAGGGCCGCACACCAGAAGGGCATCAGCACGCCATCTGTCGAGATCACAGCTGAGGACAGCACCACCGCCGGCATCAGCGCATAGCCGAGCGCGGCCAGCATGCCGGTGCGCCCGCCATACATGTCGCGGCCGAGGTGGAACAGGAAGATGGCCCCGGCCGTGTGCAGGAAGGGGGCAGGCAGGCGTACAGCCCATTCCGCATTTCCGAACACGGAGGTGACCGCATGGATCAGCCAGGCGATCATCGGCGGCTTTGAATAATAGCCCCAGTCGAGCGTTTCGCCCCAGCGCCAGTACTGGGCTTCGTCCGCGTAAAGGTTCAGCGGAGACACGGCCAGGAGCAGGACACGCAGCGCCAGCAGAATCAGAAGGGCCAGATAGGTGATGCGGCGCCAGTCCGTCGCCGATTCGCCGGGGGGTTCCATCATTTGTCTCGGGCCTTTTCGGTACTGGTCCGGTTTATGCGATGGGATGCCGACATAATATACCCTGAAACGCACGTTTCGCGGCGAGTTCTTTCTAACCACCGTGTCATTTTTGCATCGCAGCACGGGCTTCGACACAAATCCGAACATCATGTGTCGAACCTTCAAGATCTTGTCACTAATCTGTCATGTGGGGGCGTTAAGCGCTCTCAAAACCGGAAGGCGTGCAAGGGCGCTGACCGGGTGCTCTCTCGGACAGGGGAAAATCATGATCAACTGGAATACATTCGCACGCGGTGCCGCCGTTTCGGCAATCGCGATTACGGCGGCTGGTGTTGCCTCGGCACAGGTTACGACCTCGTCGATCCGCGGTACCATCGCCGACGAAACCGGTGCAGCCGTTTCCGGCGCCACCGTCACCATCCTTCACGAACCGACCGGCTCGGTCGCCGTGACAACCACCAGCGCCACCGGCCAGTTCGCAGCTCAGAACCTGCGCGTCGGCGGCCCGTACAGCGTCACCATCACCGGTGAAGGCTTCGTGCCGGCCCGCGCAGACAATGTCTACGCCAACCTCGGCGAAGCCACGAGCCTGAACCTGACGGTCACCACGTCGAGCGACGACACCGCCCGCATGGAAACGGTCGTCATCACCGGTTCCGCCATGCAGGTTGCTCAGGTTGCGACCGGCCCGTCGTCGACCTTCAACATCGCGACGCTGGAAAATGCTCCGGCCATGAACCGCGACATCAAGGACATCGTCCGTCTCGACCCGCGCGTCTATGTCGACGAAGCCTTCAACGACTCGATCAACTGTGCCGGTGCCAACCCGCGCTACAACTCGCTGACCGTCGACGGCGTCCGCCTGAACGACAATTTCGGCCTGAACTCCAACGGTTACCCGACCGAGCGCATCCCATTCTCCTACGACGCCATCGAACAGGTGTCGGTTGAGCTGGCACCGTTCGACGTGAACTATGGTTCGTTCACCGCCTGTAACATCAACGCTGTTACGAAAACCGGCTCCAACGAATTCCACGGCGGCCTGTTCTTCGACTACACCGACGACTCGCTGACCGGCGACGAAACCGACGGCATCAAGCGTGACCTCGGCTCCTTCGAAGAGAAGCGCTACGGCATCAATGTCGGCGGCCCGATCATCAAGGACAAACTGTTCTTCTTCGGTGCTTACGAAAAATTCGAAGGCGCAAACATCTTCGGCTTCACCCCGAACGATGTCGGCCTGTCCGATGCCCTGTATCAGAGCATCATCGACATCGCTGTGAACCAGTATGGTTACACTGCCGGCGGTCTGCCGACATCTCTGGCTGTCGAAGACGAGAAATTCTTCGGTAAGCTCGACTGGAACATCAACGACGACCACCGCGCTGAATTTACCTACACCTACAATGATGGTGCCAACTACTCCCCGTCCGATTCGGGTTCGAACCGGATCGCGGATGGCAACCACTATTATGAGCGCGGCGCGAAGCTGCAGAACTACACGGCCGCCCTGTACTCCGACTGGACGCCGAACCTCTCCACCGAACTGCGCGCGTCCTATGTCGATCTCGACAACCGCCAGATTCCGGTCTGGGGCACGGATAACTGGGGCGAAGTTCAGGTCCGTCTCGATAACGATCTGAACTCCGGGAACTCCACGATCTATCTCGGTGCCGATGACAGCCGTCAGGCCAACAAGCTCGCTTATGAGCTGTGGAACTACAAGGCCGCTGCGAACTACACGATGGGTGACCATCTGTTCACGGCAGGTGTCGAGCGCGAAGAATTCTCCGTGTTCAACCTGTTCGTTCAGCAGGCGATCGGTGAGTGGCGCTTCGATCTTCGTGGCGGCAATTTCGACAATTTCGCAAATGGCGATTTCGACTACTTCCAGTACACGAACGCTGCCGGCACCAATGATGTGAATGACGCGGCTGCTGATTTCGGTTATGAAATCAACACCTTCTACATTCAGGACAAGTGGCAGGTCACCGACAAGCTCGATGTGACGGCGGGTCTGCGCTATGACTACTACACGTCAAGCGACAAGCCGCGTTATAACGCCAACTTCGAGTCGACCTACGGTTTCCGTAATGACAACAACATGGATGGCCGTGACCTCCTGCAGCCGCGCTTCGGCTTCAACTATGAGTTTGCTGACAATCTCAGCTTCCATGGTGGTGCCGGTCTGTTCTCCGGCGGTAACCCGAACGTCTGGATTTCGAACAACTATTCCAACAACGGCGTGACTCTGACGGACTATTTTGCTCCGGACGACTCCAACCTGGCAGACTTCACCTATTCCGACACCGGACGTCCGTTCTTCGATGTTCCGGATGAGGCAATTGCTGACATTGCTGGAGCTTCCGGCCGCGGTGGTGTGAACGCCCTGGACCCGAACTTCGAAATTCCATCTGAATGGAAGTTTGCCTTCGGCGCTGTGGCTGATGTCGACACCAATATGCCGATCCTCGGCAACGACCTGCGCGTCATGGCAGACATTCTGTACTCCAAGACGAATGAAGCTGCTCAGGTTGTTCCGCTCAGCTACGTCCAGTCGGGTACGGCTCCGGACGGCCGTCCGATCTATTCGGGCAGCACGAGTGACTTCCTGCTGACCAATGCGAAAGAGAAGGGCAGCGCTCTGGTGCTCTCGCTTGGTCTGTCCCAGGCATATGACAACGGTATCGACTGGGCCCTCGGCTACGCCTACACGGACGCCAAGGACCTCAACCCGATGACGTCGTCGGTCGCCTATTCGAACTTCTCGAACTATGCGACCTATGACCCGCTGAACCCGAGCCTCGGTACGTCGGACTATGAAGTGGCTCACCGCTTCACGCTGCAGTTCAACTACGCCAAAGAGTACATCAACGACCTGGAGACCCGCGTCTCCCTGTTCGGTACGGCCAACGAAGGCGCGCCTTACAGCTATGTCTTCGCGGAAAACCCGTATGAATCAGGTGCGCGGTTCTTCAACAGCCGTCAGCTGGCTTACATCCCGACCGGTATTGCTGACCCGCTCATCGCGGCAAGCTCCGATCCGGATGCCGTCGCTGCTCTCGTGAACTTCATCGAGAACAACGACCAGCTGCGTAACGCTCGCGGCAGCATCTTCACCCGCAACGATGCGGCAGATGACTGGTGGACGAAGTTCGACCTGAAGCTGACCCAGGAACTGCCGGGTCTGCGCGCTCAGGATCGTACGGAAGCCTGGATCACCATCGAGAACGTCGGCAATCTGCTGAACTCCGATTGGGGCATCCTGCGTGAGCACGGCTTCCCGGGCAATGCTGAGCTGTACGATGCGAACATCGTGAACGGCCAGTATGAGATCACCAGCTTCAACCGTGACGCAGATGACGACCGTATCGTGGTCAGCCCGTCGCTGTGGCAGGTCCACTTCGGTATCAAGTACAAGTTCTAAGCCTTACGGCCTGAACAAGACCTGATCGGGAAGGGCGGCTCCATGCGGGGCCGCCCTTTTCCTTTGGTGACAGGTGTGGCATGGCGCGCGCGATGAGCGACAACAAACCCTTCCTTCCGCCCGAATGGGCACCGCAGGCTGCCCTCTGGTGCGGCTGGCCGCATCTTGCCGATGAGTGGGGCGGCCGTCTCGAAGGGCCGCGGACGCAGATCGCGGGCTTCATCCGGGCCGCTTCGGCGCATGTCCCGGTCCGGGTCGCGGCGGGGTCTGCCGAGGCGCTCGCCTCTGCCACGGCAGCCGTCGGCGATGTGGCGAAAATCGTGGAAGTCCCGGCCGGGGATATCTGGCTGCGCGACACCGGCCCCATCGTGACGGGGCAGGGCGATGCGCGCGAGGCACAGGCGTTCCGCTTCAATGGCTGGGGCGGCAAATACCTGATGCCCGGCGATACAGAGACATCAGGCGCCATCGCGGCATATGAATCCCTGCCGGCCAGTTTCCACCCGATCGTCCTGGAAGGCGGCGCCATCGATGCCGACGGCAAAGGCCGGCTGCTGACCACGCGCCAGTGCCTGCTCAATCCGAACCGGAACCCGGACCTGACAGCAGAGGAGATCGAAGCGCGGATCTGCGACGCGCTCGGCATCGAGGAAATGATCTGGCTGGGCGATGGCCTGCTGAACGACCACACTGACGGCCATGTCGACAATATCGCGCGCTTCATCGGGCCGGGACATGCGCTCTGCCAGATGCCGTCCGGCACGGATGACCCGAACAGGGACGTGCTGCTGGAAATCGAGACCACGCTACGCGAAGCCGGGCTCGATGTGACAACCATCCCGTCCCCCGGCCTGATCTCTGGTGATGACGGCGCGCCTGTCCCGGCAAGCCATATGAACTTCACCATCACGAATGGGGCTGTCCTCGTGCCGGTCTATGAAGACCATTACAGTCTCGTGGCGCTCGCCGAGATGCGGGTCCTGTTCCCGGGCCGCAAGATCATCGGCCTGCCGGCTGGACATATTCTGGGTGGGGGCGGAAGCTTCCACTGCATGACCCGCGAAATTCCCGCTTGATCCGGAGGATCTGAGAATGAGCCGTACAATCACCGTTGCCAGCATCCAGTTCACGCCCAGCGACGACATGCAGGCGAATATCGACCGTGTGGCCGGTTTCATCCGCGAAGCGGCCGGGCAGGGCGCGGATGTCGTGCTGCCGCCGGAACTCTTCTGCGGCTATTATTTCTGCAAGACTCAGGAAGAGCATCATTTCGCCCGCGCACTGCCCTGGCAGGATCATCCGGCCGTAATGCAGCTGGGTGAGCTTGCCGCCGAACTGGGCGTTGTGATCCCGGTCTCGATCTATGAGAAGGACGGGCCGCTCTATTACAATTCGCTCGTGATGATCGATGCCGATGGCACGCCGCTGGGCGTCTACCGCAAGAGCCATATTCCGGATGGCCCGGGCTATCAGGAGAAATACTATTTCCGGCCAGGCGATACGGGCTTCCGGACCTGGCAGACCATGAAGGGCAATATTGGCGTTGGCATCTGCTGGGATCAATGGTTCCCGGAAGCTGCGCGGGCCATGGCCCTTATGGGCGCCGATGTGCTTCTGTACCCGACCGCCATCGGGGCCGAGCCGCAGGATGCCAGCCTCGACACGGCAGCGCGCTGGCGCCGGGTGATGCAGGGGCATGCTGTTGCCAACGTCATGCCCGTGGTCGCAGCCAATCGTGTTGGCGATGAGGAAGGCCAGGTCTTTTACGGCACCAGCTTCATCACCGACCATGTTGGTGAAGTTGTTGCCGATTTCGGGCGCAGCGAAGAAGGCGTGCTGGTCGCGCGCTTCGATCTCGACCTCATCGACCGGGACCGGGCCGCCTGGGGCTTCTTCCGGGACCGTCGGACGGACCTTTACGACATTCTGGTCTGATTAAACGGCTCAATCCCCGGCGGGCGTACCGCGGGGCGGCCGCTGTCCGGTATCGAACGGGGAGCGCTCATTCCGTTCTGATTTGGGTTTCGGCGCCTTCAGTGACGCGATCACGATTACGTCGCTGGTGTCCTCGACATAGTGTTCAGCAAGCTCCGCGATCACGGCTTCGAACTCTTCCGGGCTGACGCGGCGGTCGAGGTTCGGATCGAAACGGACCGGATTGGCGAGGGAATCGTCACGTGTCGGCAGGCTCTCGGCCCAGCTGATCTGCTCGAATGCCGTCAGGTGGCCGTCGCCATTCGCATCGGCTTTCCGGAACGCGGCCTTCGTGCCGGCCTGCAGCTCTTCGCGCGTGATCTTGCCGTCGCCATCGGTGTCGAAGCTGAGGAACAGCCCCCCGCCTGCGACCAGCCTGTCAGGGGTCCCTCTGGCGCGGCGTGCTTCGGGTTTGGTAAATCCCTGGCCCGGCAGGCGCACGATTTCGTCCTGAGCTTCCTGCGCCGCAGCCGGAACAGCTGCAGCCATCAACAAGGCGCCAGCCAGCGCAATCGGGCGTAAAATCATTGGGATCACTCCACGAACAGGAGGGCAGACTAAGCGAGTGTTGTGTTTTTGCAACATATGGTTTCAGTTATCTTGCGCCGGTATCGGCCGGGCATTAGCACTCCGTTAACGCGCCCTTAACGCTAGAGGGGCAATTCGTTAACCGTTTCATCGGTCGTTCTCGCGGCCGATTCGGGCTTTTGGATGACGCGGCATGGCACTTTCAGCGGAGCAGGTTCCGATCATTATGGCCGCAGGCGCGGACGCTCTTGGCCTCGCGGCGCTGCTCTGGGCGTTGCGGGTCTCGGATGGTGCGCGGGGTGCAGCCCGAAAATATCGCGACCGGTCTGCTGAGCTGGAAACCACGCTCGCCGCCCACCGGTCCATTCTCGGCGCCCATCCGGGCGTGATCCTCGTCTGGCAGGGTGAGGCGCTTGAAGCCGAGGGTGATGACATCATCCCACCGGAAATGTACGGGTCCCCGGTCGCGCTGGCCGGCCTGCTGAGTTTTACCGACGATGCCATCTCGCCGGACCCGGCCGTGCGCATCATTGAAGGCCTCGCCGACCTTGAGGCCCGCGACAGTGCCGGACACGACACGACGCTTCGTATCCGCCTGCGTGAACTGCGCGAGAGCGGGCAGGCTTTCTCGCTGACAATCATCGGCCCGTCCGGCCGCTTCCTCGAAGCTGACGGGCGCACGGCCGGTGCCCGGGCCGTGGTCTGGGTCAGCGATGCGACCATCAAGGGGCTGGAGGAAAGTTCGGCCCGCGGCAAGCTGGAAGAAGCCCGCCAGGTCATCGCGCGCGATCCGACGGCCTTCCTCGACATGCTGGGCAAGGCGCCGTTCCCGGCCTGGCGCATGTCGGGCATGGGCAAGCTGCAATGGGTCAACCCGGCCTATATCGAAGCCGTCGACGGTACCAATCTCGACCGTGTGCTCGACCGGCAGCTGATGCTGGACCAGGCGACCGCCGATCAGGCCCGCAAGACGATCAGCGAAGGCATCGACATAGATGAGACCCGGCACATCACCATCAATGGCGCGCGCCGGGCAATGCGTATCCTGACTTTCCCGCTGTCGGGCGGGGCAGGGGCAATGGCCCTGGACGTCACTGCGCAGGAAGATGCACGCGAGGAACTGAACCGCCACGTCCGCGCGCATGACGAGACGCTGAACCATGTGGCCGATGCCGTTGCCATTTTCGGGGCTGACCGCAAGCTGACCTTCTACAACAAGGCCTTCCGCGACATGTGGGATCTCGATGAGAGCTTCCTGCTGGACCGTCCCGGCCATGGCCAGCTGCTGGATCGGCTGCGCGAACGCCGCAAGCTGCCGGCCCGGGCGAACTATGCCGAATGGCGCGCGGAAGAGCTTTCCTACTATCTCGACATTGACGGGGTGAAGGAAGACACCTGGTCGCTGCCGGACGAGCGGACCCTGTCCGTCACCCGCCAGCGCCACCCGATGGGCGGCCTGCTGCTGCTGTTCAAGGACATAACTGGCGAGCTGGAGCTGCAGACGCGGTTCAATGCTATTGTGAAGACGCAGAGCTCCACGCTCGACAATCTTCATGAAGCGGTTGCCGTGTTTGGCGGCGACGGGCGCATGAAGCTGCACAACAATGCGTTCGAGCGCCTGTGGAGCCTAAGCGAAGACATGCTGAAGGATCATCCGGATTATGACGATGTGGTGGAGGAGTGCATTCCGCTGTTCCACGACACCGAAATCTGGGCGGCGATGAAGAGCCACATTACCGATCCGTCCGCCAAGGCGCGCCAGTCCACAACGGGCGAAATGCGCCGGTCCGACGGGTCGATCCTGACTTATCTGACCCATCCGCTGCCGGACGGAAACACGCTGATCGCCTTTGCCGACGTGACCGCGACCCGCCGTGTCGAGTCCGCCCTGCGCGAACGCGCCGAGGCGTTCGAAGCGGCCGACCGTCTGAAGACGGAATTCGTGCGGAATGTGTCCTACCAGCTGCGTTCGCCGCTGACGGTGATCTTCGGCTATGCCGAACTGCTGGAAACCCAGCGCAATGGTGATCTGACGGAACGCCAGAAAGACTATGTCAGCGCGATCCTGTCTGCCTCTGACCATTTGTCGAAGCTGATCGAGAACATTCTCGACCTCGCCATGATCGAGGCCGGACGCATGGATCTCGACTTGGAAGATGTCGATCTCGCCAGCGTGATCGAGGAAAGTATCGAGATGGTCGTCTCGAAGGCCGAGGATACGCAGATCACGGTGCGGTCGGATATTTCGGGCAAGCTGGGCCTGATCCGCGCGGACGAGCGGCGCATCCGGCAGATCCTGTTCAATCTGGTTTCGAATTCGCTGCGCTTCACGGATTCCGGCGGGGAGATCGTCATTTCGGCCCAGCGCATGGGCGACATGGTCACCTTCTCCGTACGGGACAATGGACGCGGCCTTGAGGCAGACAAGCGTGCCACGAGTTTCGACAGTTTCGTCTCAGGTGATCAGCGCGGCGCAGGCCTCGGCCTTGCCCTCGTGAAGCATTTTGTCGATCTTCACGGCGGTACGGTCGGCATGAAGCCGGTCGATGGCGGCGGGCTGGAAGTCACCTGCTGGCTGCCGGCACAGGCCATGCGCGCCGTCAGCGCACAGCGCGAACTGCTGCTCTCGGAGAATGTCGTTCCGTCCTGAGACGAACGCCAGCGCAGGGCCTAGCGCGTTTCTACGGTCCGTTCGGGATCCTGGCCGCGGGTTTCAGCCACGACACGGGCCGGAACCTCAGGGGCCACGTCATAGCGAAGCACAGCCGGTTTCGAGACCAGAAGGTCCGAGCCGTCGGTCTTTGTCACCACAACCGTTTCCATGACTGCCGGAGCGTCCTCGGCAGTACCGGCTTTTGGCAGGAAATCAGCCTCCAGACGGCCGCGCAGGCCGATGTCTTCAGCAGCAAGAACGGGCAGGGCAACGCTCGCGGCGGCGAGGCTGACAGCGATAAAACGGATGGCGGACATGGCACAACTCCCGGGCTAGACCAGATTCCCCCGGAAACATGCATGTTCTGTGCCAGATACGCCTATTTGGCGAATTTCAGCAGGAAGCGATCCGTCTTGCGCCGCACCGTCGGGTCGAACACCTGCACGGTGCCGTCATCGTCCGGATTGGCGAGGATGTCGCTCTCATCGACCAGCGTCAGGCCATGATCCTCAGCCAGGTCGATGATGATGGCCTTGTCGATCCGGTGCGTGTCTCCGCCCGTTGTAGGGGGCGATCCCGCCGGGGCCATGTGATCCAGCACCACCAGATGTCCGCCGGGCTTCAGGACGCGGGCAATCTCGTCAAAGGTCATGTCCGGATCGCCGAGCACGCCTTCCGGCTCGCCCTGTGGCGTGTACCAGAGCTCGTGCGGGCCGAGGAACCAGGTGACGATATCAGCGTTGGCGTCCGGAACATTCGAGAGATTGTCGAAGGCGCTTTCCACGATCTGGACATTCAGCAGCCGCCCGTCGACCCGTTTCGAGACGGAGTCGCCGAGGAAGTTTTTGAACGAGGGCGGGTTTTGCATATAGACCTTGCCATCCGGCCCGGCGACGCGGGACAGGAGCTCGGTATAGAAACCGTCGCCGGCTTCCATTTCGACAATCGTCATGCCCGGCATGACACCGGCGAAAGACAGGACTTCGGCAGACTTGCGCACCGGATAGAGTTCGTAATCCTGCTCGGGTCGGTCATCCTGGCGGAATACGCTCTCATAATCGAAGCCGCCCGGTGCCACTTTCGGGGCAGGGGCTTCCGGTGCAGCGGCAGGCGCCTCCGGTGCGGGGGCCGCGGCCGGTGTGGCGCAGGCGGCCAGCAGCGCGCCGGCCAGGCTGAGTAGTGCGATCTGTTTCATGTTCCTGTCCTCCTCAGGGTGATCCGTTTCCGGATCAGGCATCCGCCAGCATTTTTTCGCTCATTTCCCACAGGCGTTCTGCGCGTTCGTCGTCGCAGGCCCAGGCGCGGACATGTTCCCAACGCTCGCTGGAGTCTGTGGCCAGTTGTGCGATATCGCAATCTTCGCAATAGACGCCGCCGCGGCCTTCAAGCTTGGGCGACGTGGCCGCCCAGACCGTCGTCGAGGCGCCTTGTTCCGGTGTCTTGAACCGTTCCTGCACCATGGGCGGGATGGACCCGTCCGGTGCTTTCCAGCCAAGCGCGACCATTTCTTCTTCCGGGAGGTGGCGTTGCAGCGGGGTGAAAATGCCGCCGGGATGGACCGAGAAAGCGCGGATGCCGATGTCGCGCCCGCGCCGGTCGACGCCGAGGGCAAACAGCGCGTCGGCGGTCTTCGCCTGTCCGTAGGCCTCCCATTTGTCATAGGCGCGTTCATTATAGTTCGGGTCGTCCCAGATAATGTCCGAGCGGGCATGGCCGATGGAGGAGAGGGCGACGAGGCGCGCATTCTCCGTGCGCTGCATGGCGGGGGCGAGGGCGAGGCTCATCGCCATGTGTCCGAGATGGTTGATGCCGAACTGGCTCTCCCAGCCGGGGCCGACCCGGGCGAGCGGGCAGGCCATGATGCCGGCATTGTTGATCAGGATGTCGAGGCCGCGCCCGGTTTCGTCATATTCGCGGGCGAATTTCTCGACACTGGCAAGGTCTGCCAGGTCCATCGCCGCGATCTCGATATCGCCGGGGATGTCAGCCAGCGCCGCTTCGGCCGTGTCGAGCCGCCGGGCCGGGACGGTCACGCGGGCGCCAGCCGAGGCCAATGCCCGGACGGTTTCCAGTCCGATGCCGGAATAGCCGCCGGTGACAACAGCGTTCTTGCCGGAAAGGTCGATCCCTTCGATCACTTCGGCAGCTGTCGATTTGTCGTGAAATCCCGATCCGATCGGGGCCTGGTCCTGTGCGGCCATACGGAAATCTCCCTTTTGATCCGATCGCGCTTTTTTATCAGGGAATACTGCCTCGCGGCAGGAGAGGCAGCAAGGACAATCGCAGGTTAAGAAAGCTTAAGCCGGTAAAGTCTTGGTGACCCCATGGCCCGGTCCCTATATCAAAGCCGGAACAAAGACTTAGGAAGGGCAGACCCCATGCTACGCTCCCCTCTGATTGCCGCCGCGCTGACCTGTTGCGCCATCGCCCTGCCGGCCGCCGCCCAGTATGGCCGGGTTGAGCGATCCCAGGCCGAGATCGCGCTGGAAAACGCCAAAGAGACATTCGCTGAACAACGTGCCGCCCGGCAGGAAGCCAACACGGCCTGCGCGGCCCGCGACTATGAGGCCTGCGTGACCGCGGGCGATTCCTATCGCAAGGGCACGGGCGGCACACAGGATTACGGTCTGGCGCTGAAAGCCTATGAGCGCGCCTGCAAGGGCGACAATGGCAAAGGATGCGCGACGCTGGCCTATATGACCATGCTGGGACGCGGGATGGACGCCGATCCGGTAAAGGCGCGCGGCCTCTACAAGGAGTCCTGCCATCTTGATGAAGTCAGCGGCTGTGCCGGGTATGGCAACATGCTGTTCACCGGAACGGGCGGCGCCAAGAACGTGCCGGAAGGCACGCGTATCCTGCAGGATGCCTGTAACCGCGATTATGAATGGGCCTGCACCCGGCTCGATGAGCTTGGCGCCTATGACCCTGATTCCGTCGCGTTCGAACGCCTGAAAGACATGCGCGGCGGCTGATCCGCTGCGAGGCCTCGTCTCCTAGCCGCGGTCCGTTGCCGGGCCGGGGGACAGGAACGAGGCAGGCGGCGACATCGGCGCAGCCGGCTGCGAACGCGTGACAGGCGGGGTTACCGGCTGCGTTGCGGCCACCGGGGCGGCCTCTTCCGCTTTCGGGGCCTGAGACGGGGTCTGCGCCGGCTCCGGCGGGCCGAGATGGTCCGGCAGGTCAGCGGCGATCAGAAGGTTGGCGGTCAGCATGGCGCCTTCATCGACACGGACAGACCGTGCGGCAACGTCTCCGCCGACCGTTGCGCCCGACCAGATCTCGATCGACTGGGTCGCAAGCACCGTGCCTGCCAGCTCACCATGCACGATGATGACCGGGGCTTCGATACGGCCCTCAACGCGGCCGCCCCGTTCGATTATCAGCATGCTTTCGCAGCGGATGTTGCCTTTGACCAGGCCGGCAACGACCAGCTGAGTTGCGAACTGCAGGTCGCCATCAAGCGTCGTGCCCTTCAGGATCAGGTTTGCCGGTTCTCCGCCGCGCATTTTGTCTGCAGGTGCCATGGAGGTCTAAGCCCTTCTCTTGTCTATCAGCGCGTCTATGCAGGGATTGTGCCCGAACCTTCGAACCTGTTGATTTCAGGGCAAATTTGGTGTGCGTGGGCTTTCAGCCGGGGGATTTGCCCCGAATTGGCCGCGGGCAGGCCGCAAGGGTGCCGGAGACAGGGGATTGGATCAGGATATGCGTTTCACCTGCCTGATCGCTGCCGCTTTACTGGCTGTTTCCGCCTGCTCAGGGCCTGCCGGGCCTGACGCAGCGACGGCAGAAGGCGGCCCATTTGCCCCCGGCAATGAAGGCATCGACCTTTCCCACCACAACGGCCGGGTGAACTGGGACGCGCTCAGTAGCGCCCCGCTCGATTTCGTCTACCTGAAAGCCACTGAAGGGCGCGACTGGAAGGATACACGGTTTCAGGAAAACTGGCTGGCGGCCAGCGAGCGGGGCTGGCATGTCGGCGCCTATCATTTCTACCTTCTCTGCCGGAACGGCGCGGCGCAGGCGGAGAATTTCATCCAGTCGGTCGAAGTGCGCGAAGGCACGCTGCCCCCGGCAGTCGATCTGGAATACGCCCATAATTGCACGCCGGACGGGTCCAGAGAGGCCGTCCGGGCGGAGATCAGCGCGTTTCTGGATGCGCTTGAAACCGAATATGGCGCCCCGCCCGTGCTCTACACGACACCGGAATTCCATCGTGACTGGCTGGCCGGGCATTTTCCCCGTCATCCGGTCTGGATGCGCAGCCTGTCCGGTCCGCCGGAGGGCGATGTGCTGATCTGGCAGTATTCGATGAAAGGGCAGGTGCCCGGGGTGGACGGGTTCGTGGATCTCAACCGCGTGCCCGGCGCGCCTTAAATATTGAGGTCGAGGGCGAGGCGCGTCAGGCCTTCCTCCGGCATGACCTGCGGGCGGATCCCGGCCGGAATGTCAGCCGGGTTCACGGCGGCCTTGTCGAGGTCTATCCGCGCCAGTTGCGCGGGGCTGAGCGGCAGTTTCAGGCCAAGCCCGGCCAGCAGGGACACAACCGCCCGGACCGGCCCCAGCGGTACCGGCAGGTCGATGCCGCCGCGCCCAGTCGCCCGCCGGGCCGTTGCGATCAGTTCCCGATGGGACAGGATCTGCGGACCGCCGACAGCGAGGAGGCCGGTCGCATTCCATTCGCCCGCAACCAGCGCTGCAGCCAGGCGGGCCAGGTCTTCAACATGGATCGGTTGCTGGGTCGCCTCGCCCGAACCGAGGCGGGGAAACACTGGCAGGCGCGCCAGCATTCGCAGCAGGCGCGACAGGTTTCCGTCTCCCGGATAACCATAGATCATTGTCGGCCGCAGAATGGCCCAGCCGGGTGCGTTCTCCAGAATGTCCGTCTCTGCCGCACGCAGCCGGTCATAGACGGGGTCTTCGCCGACGATGGCGACATTGTTCGAGGAAAAGACGACGCCGCGCGTCACGCCCCCGACATGGAAAGCGCGTGCGGCCGGGGCGGAGACCGACAGGATCGGTGTCAGGATGACGCTGGAAGGCTGGGGCGCCAGGGCGCTGATCGCATCCAGGTCTGTCAGGTCGAGGGGGGCCAGCTCAATCCCGGCGGCCTGCATGCGGGCATCGAGATCCACATCGGGATGGCGCCGTGTGCCGACAACCTTGTAGCCGCGCTCAGCAAGATCCAGCGCGATCCACGCCCCCAGTGGGCGGTTCACTCCGGCTACAAGAATCGGATCTGTGGAGGTCACGCCCCCGCTCTAACAGCGTTTGAACGGGGGCGCGAGGGCATTAGTTCCGCGACTTGTCGACCAGGCGGTCGTTCTGGGCCCAGTGCATCATGCCGCGCAGCTTTTCGCCGACTTCCTCGATCGGGTGGCTGTTCATGCGCTGGCGCATGGCGTTGAAGCCCGGGGCGCCAGCCTGGTTTTCCAGCACCCAGTTGCGGGCGAAGGTGCCGTTCTGGATGTCTTCCAGAACCTTCTTCATGTTCGCCTTGGCTTCGGAATCCACGATGCGCGGACCGGAGACATACTCGCCATACTCGGCCGTGTTGGAGATCGAGTAGTTCATGTTGGCGATGCCGCCTTCATAGATCAGGTCGACGATCAGCTTGGTCTCGTGAAGGCATTCGAAATAGGCCATTTCCGGCGCGTAGCCAGCTTCGACCAGCGTTTCGTAACCAGCCTTGATCAGCTCGACGATCCCGCCGCAGAGAACTGCCTGTTCGCCGAAGAGGTCGGTTTCGGTCTCTTCACGGAACGAGGTTTCGATCACGCCGGCGCGGGTGTTGCCGATGGCTTTGGAATAGGAAAGGGCGACGTCCTTGGCGGTGCCGCTCGCATCCTGGTGGATGGCGACGAGGCCCGGCAGGCCGAAGCCCATCTGATACTGCGCGCGCAGCGTGTGGCCGGGGCCTTTCGGGGCCGACAGCGACACGTCGACATCGGCGCGCGGGCGGATCAGATTGTAGTGCACGTTGAAGCCGTGTCCGAACATGATGTGCTGGCCGGCGCGCAGGTGCGGCTCGATCTCGTTGGCGTAAAGCACAGCCTGCTTTTCGTCCGGCACGAGGATCATGACGACGTCGGCCCACTGGGTGGCCTCGGCCGGGGTGACCACTTCAAGGCCTTCGGCCTCTGCCTTCTTGCGGCTGGCCGATCCCTCCTGGAGGGCGACCTTGACCTGTTTCACACCGCTGTCGCGCATGTTCAGCACATGGGCGTGGCCCTGGCTGCCATAGCCGACCACGGCCACTTTCTTGCTCTGGATGAGGGCGAGATCTGCGTCCTGCTCGTAATAGACTTTCATGGGATTCCGTTCGGCTCCGTCGGGGGTTGTTCTGGATAGGGATGAGGCGGTCAGGGGGCGTTGCAGTCCCAGCCGCTGCTGACATTGGCAACGCCAATGATCAATTCGTTGAGTTTCGCCACATCGTCGCTCTGGCGGATGTGGCGGGAGAAATCGCGTGTCCCGCTGGCGGTCTGCACACGGCTGACCACGTCATGGGAATCGAGCAGCAAGACAGACCGGTGCGATCCGTCCGGATTGACCACGACTTCCATCCGCTCGGCATAGCCGGGCAGGTCTGGCGAGGCCGCCTGCAACAGCGCGATCGAGACCTGCGCGGCCGCGTCGTCCGGCATCAGCGTCTGCAGCTGGCAGACCGGCACATTGCCGGGCTGTTCCATATCGGCCGGCACCGAGCGGGCATTGAGGACCATCGCCCCCTGCACGTCGCTGACGGCGTAAACATAGACCGCTCCGCTGGGGGAGATCGCGGTATCGACCACGCTGACGAGCGGATCGGTGACCGGCCCGAAGATCGCGTCAGCGCGGCTTTCATAGATCGCCGCCCGGTCCACATCGCAGGCCAGCTGGGCCTTGCCGGCCTCGTCGGCGACAGCCAGCGCGACACCGGCGACGCGCGGCTTGCAGCTTTCCGGCATCGGTGGTTCGGCCAGCGCAGGCGCGGCGAAACAGGCCGCGATCAGGGGAAGGGCGAAGAGGCGGCGCATCATCCCTTTTCCTTCCCGCGCTTGATGGAGAGAACGCCCGTACGGCTGACCTCGACGAGGCCGAGCGGCGTCATCAGGTCCACGAACTGGCTGATCTTGTCGGAGGCGCCGGTGATCTCGAAGATGAAGCTTTCATTTGTCGTGTCGATCACACTGGCACGGAAGATCTGGGCGATGCGCAGTGCTTCGACGCGCTTTTCGCCGGTGCCGGCCACTTTGACGAGGGCGAGCTCACGCTCAATGCCGCGCTTCGACTTGGTGATGTCCACGACTTCGCCGACCGGCACGAGGCGCATCAGGTGGGCTTCGATCTGTTCCAGGATGTGCGGCGTGCCCTGGGTGACGATAGTGATACGCGATTGATGGCTGGAGGAATCCACTTCGGCCACGGTCAGGCTGTCGATGTTATAGCCGCGTCCGGAAAACAGGCCGACGACACGGGCGAGAACGCCCGGTTCATTGTCGACCAGCACGGCCAGCGTGCGGCGCTCAACGGCTTCATCCTCGTGATTGAGGAAGTAGGCGGACTTCGGTCCGCTTTGCGGGCCGTTGGAGGCGGGGGCTCCGGATCCGTCGCTCATTGTACAGTCTCCGGCTGTTCTGGGTGGCGGGGTGGGTTGTCGATGGAGACCCCGGGACGCCGAGTCAAGAGTTGCTGCCTGAGGGACTCAGCGCGGTCGATGGCCTGCGTCTGATGGGTACGGGTCTGCCCGTCATAGCGCCCGACCACCTGGTTCAGACGCCGCGGATCGAGATGAGCCTGCAGCTCGGACACAACCAGGCGGCGGCATTCATCGATGAAGTCCGCGCTGTTGTCGCCGGTGGGACCGCCCTCACGGGTCAGCGCCTTGATTTCACAGTGAACCCAGACCATCGCATCGAGAATCGGCGGGCGCGAGCCGCGATAGGCGCCGTCTTTCTCCGCGCCTTTCTTGTGCTCGTCGAGATTGGGAAAGAACATGCGGCCCCGGTCGATCAGGGAGGTCAGATTGATCAGCGTGGCCGCCCGGGCGGTCTGGAAGGCGCCTTCATTCCCGTGCAGGTGCCGGGTGCGGGCCAGCATCGCCGCCCGCGCCAGCGTATCGATGGCGGCATTGCCCCAGTCGAGGCTGGAACTGTCGATGGTCTGGCGCAATTGCTCGGTGCGCAGCTGCCGCTGCTTGCGGGTTTCGGCCCGGCTGGCGAGCGCGCCGATCACGGCGGCAATGGCCGACACCACCGTCACGAGCGTCCCGACATTGTCGGCCAGTATCTGCCAGATGTTGTCTAAGGCCATTACCATCCCCTGAAGCGGCGCCGGTTCCCGGTCTGTCAGAAGTCAGACGAGCTTGCGCCCGGTCTCACTGATTTCGTTACCAGTTATCTGCCCGAGGATCATCTCGTTATGTGCAGAGCCCGACGGGATCATGGGCAGGCAGTTGCCGTCCTTCTCGATCCGGCAGTCGAACAGGACCGGGCCCGGATGCTCGATCATTTCCATGATCTTGTCGTCCAGCAGGGCCGGGTCTTCGCAGCGGATGCCGCGTGCGCCCATGGCTTCGGCCAGTTTGACGAAATCCGGCAGACTCTCCGAATAGGAGTGCGAATAGCGCTCCCCGTGCAGCAATTCCTGCCACTGGCGCACCATGCCCATCCACTCATTGTTGAGGATGAAGACCTTCACCGGCAGGCAGAACTGCACGGCGGTCGACAGTTCCTGCATCATCATCTGGATCGACGCTTCGCCGGCAATATCGATGACCAGCGCATCCGGATGGGCGCACTGGACGCCGACCGCGGCGGGCAGGCCATAGCCCATCGTGCCGAGGCCGCCGGAGGTCATCCAGTGGTTCGGCTCGTCGAAATGGAAGAATTGCGCCGCCCACATCTGGTGCTGGCCCACCTCGGTCGTGATGTAGGGATCGCGGTCCTTGGTCAGCGCATAGAGGCGTTCGATGGCGTATTGCGGCTTGATGACCTTGTCCGACGGCGCATAGGCGAAACAGTCGCGGGCGCGCCATGCGTCGATCTCGGCCTTCCACGGCTTCAGGTCCGGGCGCTTGCCCTTGCGGTGTTTCACCGCCGTCATCAAAGCTTCGAGGGCCGCGGCGCAGTCTGCAACGATCGGCACGTCGACCCGGACGATCTTGTTGATCGAGGAGGGGTCGATGTCGATGTGGACCTTCTTCGAATTCGGTGAGAAAGCGTCGATCCGTCCGGTGACGCGGTCGTCGAACCGGGCGCCGACGCAGATCATCAGGTCGCAGTCATGCATCGCATTGTTGGCTTCGTAGCTGCCATGCATACCCACCATGCCCAGCCAGTCAGGGTGGGAGGCGGGGAAGGCGCCAAGCCCCATCAGTGTGGACGTGACCGGAATGCCCGTCTCGGCCTGCAGCTTGCGCAGCGCTTCGGAGCCTCTGGGCCCGGAATTGATGACACCGCCGCCGGTGTAGAAAACAGGCCGGCGCGCCATGGCGATCAGCTCCGCGACCGCCTCAATGGCTTCCGGCTGCGGCTCGGTCTTCGGCGCATAGGTCGGCTTGTGGACGCCGTCCTTGCCGGAATAGGTGCCGGTCGCGAACTGGACGTCCTTCGGAATATCGATGACCACCGGGCCGGGGCGGCCGGAGGTGGCGATATGGAAGGCCTCATGGATCGTGCGGGCCAGCTGGTCGACATCGGTGACCAGGTAATTGTGCTTGGCGCAGCTGCGCGTGATGCCCGTTGTGTCGGCTTCCTGGAAAGCGTCCGTGCCGATCAGGTGCGTCGGCACCTGGCCGGAGATGACGACCATCGGGATCGAATCCATCATCGCGTCGGTGATCGGCGTGACCATATTGGTCGCGCCGGGGCCGGAAGTGACCAGCGCCACGCCGCATTTGCCGGTGGAGCGGGCATAGCCTTCGGCCGCATGGCCTGCGCCCTGTTCGTGGCGCACCAGGACGTGACGGATGTCATCCGCCGAGAAAAGTGCGTCATAAATCGGTAGGACCGCGCCGCCCGGATAGCCAAACATGACTTCTACACCCTGTTCCCGGAGGGCCGTGATTACGATCTCGGCGCCGGTCATCAGGCGTGTTTCGGTCTTCTGTTTGGTTTTGACGGTCATGACTTTGCTCTGGCGTCTGGGGTTAGAAAGGAGGGTGTTTGTCCGGATAGTTATCTGAAAAGAAAAAGGGCCCCCTTCGGAGACCCTTTTGTGCGCACACCCGCAACCGGTTCTGATGAACTGCGGCTACGGGTGCCTAATTACGAGTACCTCTGACATGCGCACGTGCGTTTCCTCCAACGACGGGGGTTAGGAATAATCTGCCTCCATCTCCCTGTCAATCTCCCTATAGAGGGCAAGAATAACCCTCATGCGGTCGCTCATTTCGGTGCCGGGAATTCTCGGCCAGAACGGGAATTGCCTGCCAATCCACGTGAATTGCCTCTTTGCATAGCGCCGCGTGTCGCGTTTGGCGTTCTCGGCGGCGAATTCCGCGCTGATCTCGCCGCGGGCAAAGGCAGCGAGCCAGGGCATGCCATGGGCCTTCATCGCCGGCAGTTCCGGGTCGAGGCCGCGTTCGATCAGCGCCCGGGCCTCGGCCATCGCGCCCTGCATCAGCATGCCTTCAAAGCGCCGGTCGATCTTGGCATAGAGCTTGGCGCGCGGCGGGGTGAGGGCAAAGCCCATCCATTCGCGGTCCAGCAGGACAGGGGGCTGGCGCTCATGATGGAAGTCGGTGATCGGCCGGCCCGTCGCCAGCCAGACCTCATAGGCCCGGGCGAGGCGCTGCCTGTCGCCGGAGCCCAGCCGTTCTGCCGTTTCCGGATCGTGGGGAGCGAGGCGGGCGCGCAGGCCGTCGGCGCCTTCGGTTTCGGCGATGTCGCGGACTTCGGCGCGGATATCCTCCGGCACGGGCGGAATGGCGGACAGGCCCTGCGTCAGCGCCAGAAGGTAGAGCCCTGTGCCGCCGACAATGACGGCGCGCTTGTTCTTCTTCTGTAGGACGCGGATCTTGGCCCGCGCCTCTTCCAGCCACTGGCCGGTGGAATAGCGCTCGGCTGCGTTGACATGGCCGAACAGGTGATGCGGCACGCCATTCATCTCTTCCTCGTCCGGGCGGGCGGAGATGACTTTGAGGTCCCGGTAAACCTGCATGGAATCGGCATTGATCACCTCTCCATCGAGCCGCCGGGCGACTTCGATGGCGAGCGCGGTCTTGCCGCTGGCCGTGGGGCCGTGGATCAGGATGGCCGGGTGCATGCCAATAGAGGTAAGGGGTTGTCATCGAAGAGGAAACCCATGAAGACGCGGGAAAACCCGGGAAAACTGCCATGAGCCTAAGGATTGTTGCCGTCGCTGCCATGGATGCGGCAAAGCTGGAAGCGGAGGTCTCGTCCGAGCTTGGCCGTGTGGCGCCGTCGCGTTCGCTCGGCAGCGTGGACGGGCTGGTCGCGCTTGAGTGGCACCTGCCGGGCGACGAGGACGAGGCCGCCCGCCTGCGAGCCCGGCTGATCGACAAGGGACACCCCGTCGATACGGCTGTGCTGCCTGCAGACAGCGGCCGCAAACGGCTTCTGATCTCGGACATGGACTCCACCATCATCGGGCAGGAATGCCTTGATGAATTGGCAGATTTTGCGGGCCTGAAAGCCGAAGTCTCCGCCATCACCGAACGCGCCATGCGCGGCGAGCTGGACTTTGAAGGCGCCCTCACAACCCGCGTCGCCATGCTGAAAGGCCTCGGCCTCGATGCGCTGGAACAGGCCTATTCGGAACGCATCACCCTGAACCCCGGCGCGAGAACGCTGGTCGAAACGATGAAAGCGGACGGCGCGGAAACCGTCCTGGTTTCAGGCGGTTTCACCTATTTCACCTCCCGCGTGGCCGCGGCGGCGGGCTTCCATACCCACCGGGGCAACACGCTGATCGATGATGGCAAGACCCTGACCGGGGAGGTCGGCCGGCCGATCCTTGGCCGCGAAGCCAAACTCTCGGCGCTGGACGAGTTCGCGGCCGCCAGAGGCATCGGCCGGGGCGACGTGATCGCGATGGGCGACGGGGCGAACGACCTTGCCATGATCAAGGCTTCGGGCCTTGGCATCGCCTATCACGCCAAGCCCGTCGTAGCGGCCGAAGCCCATGCCGCGATCGAGCATACGGACCTTCGCGCCGCGCTCTTCTTCCAGGGCTATGAGGCGAAGGAATTCGTCAGCTGAAGTGTTGGATAAGCGGCCCTTCAGACCCTCAACAACACCGTCTACACACCGTCTATACACCCTCTAAACACCTTGAGCAGACGCCGCGCCGCCTCCTGCGGGTACGCTGGTGCGCGATGCTGCCTATGAGGCCGGTTATACCGAAGGGGTCAGTCTCTCCCTCGCGCGCGAGGCGCTCTGATCACTGCGGCGCGACTGCGACGGGCGTGATTTCGTTTTCTTCGCAGTAATTGTAGGCCTCGTCGCCTTCATAGACCATGCAGGGTTCGGGAATGCGCAGATCGTTCTCGCGCAGCCATTTGCAGGATGCCGGGTCGCTGAGCGCACAGCCGATTTGATAGCTGATGGCCTCGGCTTCGCGCCGGGCCTCAAAGTCCAGGCTGCCATCGGACTTGCGGAAATCGTCATCGGCGTAGCCTCTGCGGAGGGCATTTGCCATCTCCGGGCAGGCCTTGCCGAGCCCTGAAAAACAGGCCGTCCGGAAGAAAATCTCGGCCACGTCCCGCTGACCGCGTTGGGCGGCGGTCTCGGCACCGTGAAACACAGCTTCGAGCAGGGCAGGCGGGGCGATCAGCGCGTCGTAGGGGCCGTTGTAGGATTTTGCCTCCTCGGTGTCCTTGAAGAGCTGCTCGACGATCCCGTCCTGCGCCGAGGGGATGAAGCTGCTGTCCGGCCAGGCCTCGATGAATTCCAGCCAGCCGGCGATCGTGTTCATGCGCTTGGCGGCGAGGAAGGCGAGGTCTTCGTTGCCAGCGGTGGCAGGCGCCGGCCCGGCATCGCAGCCCGTGAAGCAGATATCTTCCGTCAGGCCGTCTGCCGTGAAGGGCAGCGCGTTGCCGGGCCGGGCGGCGGCCACTTCGCGCAGGGCCAGCGTGAAGGCCCGGTCGGCTGAAAGGCCTTTCTGCGGCAGGCGTTTCGACAGGGCCTTCGCGAACAGGCCATCATCCGGCGTGGTGGCGCCATCTGCCGTGGCAAAGGCAATGTAGAGGCCGCGCTTGCGCGGTACACGCACCATGCCCTTGTCTGCCGAACCGCCTTTGGACGAGGTAAAAGGCAGCGTGTTCCGGCAGGCATCGGAGACGATGAAGATCGCCTTGGCGTCAGAGGCGGCCAGCGCATCCACGATACTGTTCACCGGCACGCCGAGGATCGGCAGCTGTTCGGCGCCTGTGATCGGTGATCTGGCCGGGATCAGATAATTCGCCCGCTGTCCGGCGGACTCGGCAGAGCCACCATGGCCGGAATAATAGAAGAAGCCGATGGAGTCCTCTCCCGCAGAGCGCAGGTCCGAGGAAAGCTGTGCGACGGCAAGATTGATGTCCGTCTGCGTGGCATCGCGCAGCACGTTGATATTCCCGGCCGGAAAGCCCGCCCGGATCAGGCCGAGGCGCATGTTCTCCACGTCCTCATGCGGCAGGCTGAGCCCACCGACGGTGGGCGGATAATCCTCATTCCCGATCAGCAGGGCATAGCGGGTTTCCGCAGATGCGGCGAAGGCAAGGCTGGCCAGACCCCACAAAACAATCAGTGCGCGAAACATGATCCCACCTTCCTGTCCGCCTCGGGAAGAGCCTAGACCGGGATCGCGCGCCTGAAAAGCAGAAGCTGAGGTCGTCTAGTCGTTCAGGTCCACGCTGAGGAACTGGTCGAACCAGCCGGCTTCGCCGCGGCGTTTGACGCGGATCAGCAGCGGCTCTGCCGGTGTCGCGCGGGCGGCTTTGACCTTGTCCAGCGTTTCGCTGACCGTGGTGACACGCTCGAAATTCACCTCGACGATCACATCGCCGCGCAGCAGCTTGCCATAGGCCGGGCCGCGGGCCGAGACGGAGGTGACGACCACGCCGTCGACATCCTTGGGAATGCCGTAGCGGCGGCGGATGTCGTCGTCGATGCCGGTCAGGTCGGCCCCGAGATCATTGGCGCTGGCCGGCAGGTCCGGCAGCTGGGCCGCCTCGTCGCCGGTCTGCTCTTCCAGCTCGCCCATGGTGACGGTGAAGGTGCGGGCGCGGCCATCGCGCACCAGGCGCACGGGCACGTCCTTGCCGATCGGCGTGTCGGCGATCACGCGGGTCAGTTCCCGCACGCTGGCCACCGGCTGGTTGTCGAAGCTGAGGATCAGGTCGCCGACTTCCAGCATCGCCTTGTCGGCCGGGCCATCATCGGTGATGCGGGTGACGATCACGCCGCCCTTGGCGCTGGCCTTGTAGGCGCGCACCAGGTTTTCGTCTGCATCCTGAACATTGACGCCCATCCACGAGCGGCGGATGCGGCCGGACTTGATGAGCTCGCTTGTGATCTTGTTGACGAGGTTCGACGGCACCGAGAAACCGATGCCGACGCTGCCGCCGGTCGGCGAGATGATGGCCGTGTTCACGCCCACGACTTCGCCGCCCAGATTGAACAGCGGGCCGCCGGAATTGCCGCGGTTGATGGCGGCATCGGTCTGGATGAAGTCATCCGACCGTCCGGCATTCAGGTCGCGGTTGCGGGCCGAGATGATGCCGGCAGAGACAGAGCCGCCAAAGCCGAACGGGTTGCCGATGGCGATCACCCAGTCGCCGACCTCGGCGCTGTCGCTGTCGGCGAAGCTGACGAAGGGCAGGGGGGTGCTGGATTTGACCTTCAGCACGGCAAGGTCTGTGTCCTGGTCGCGGCCGATCAGTTCCGCCTCCAGCACGCGGCCATTGGCGAAGTTCACTTCGATTTCGTCCGCGCCTTCGATGACGTGATTGTTCGTCACGACATAGCCGTCGGCGCTGATGACGAAGCCGGAGCCGAGCGAGCCTTCGCGGCGGAACCCGTCTTCGTCACGGCCGAAGAAATCGTTGAACCGTTCCATCGGCGAGCCCTCCGGGAAGGTGGGCATGCCGCTCGGCGCCACCGTCTTGGAGGTGGAAATGTTCACCACCGCCGGCATCAGCCGTTTCGACAGGTCCCGGAAACTGGCCGGGCGCTCCTTGGGATCGATCTGGTCGAGGGTTTGCGACAGGCTCTGCTGGGCCACAGCGGGGGCGGCCAGCGGGACGGAGACGAGAACGGCAAGGGCGGCGAGAGCCGGGAAACGCATGGGACTTCGGCTTCCTCTGCGGGCGGAAGATGGATTTATTTTCACCGCAGACTATGGCGCTTTGCGGGCAAGGTGCAACAGGTTCAGCCCAAGTGAACTGCAAGCCAGATCAGCACGATGCCGACAGCCCCGCCGCCAAGGCCGGCCATGGTCAGCTCCCTTGTGCTCAACTGGGTTACCAGAACAGCGAGGCGCCGCATGAAGTCCGGGGCGACCGCATAGGCCGCCCCTTCCAGTAAGAACCACATGCCGACACCCGCCAGCAGGATCAGTGGCAGTGTCATCGCTGAAAGACTCCTTCAGCTTATTTCGAGTTCTTGCGCGCAGCCGCGATGAACTCGTCGCACAGGCCAAGATTGTCCGGGGCGACCACGATCTGCGTCGTGCCCTTCTTCAGAGCGGCTTCGCAGGCGATCAGGGCGCGCTGGAAGCGGAAGAATTCGGGATCGCGGCCATAGGCGTTGGCATAGATCTCGTTCCGCTTGGCGTCGCCTTCACCGCGGATCTCTTCAGACCGCTGGTTGGCTTCGGCGAGGATCACCGTCTTGTCGCGATCGGCCTTGGCGCGAACGGCCTGGGCCTGCTTGTCACCATTGGCGCGGATCAGCTCGGCTTCCTGGTTCCGGGCCGCTTCCATGCGGCGGAAGACACGCTCGGACACGTCGGCGGGCAGGTCCGCCCGGCGGATACGAACATCGATGATGTCGATGCCGCGTCCGGCGATGGAGTCCGACAAATTCTCCCGGATCTCGTCCATCAGCGTGGCCCGCTGGCCGGAGATGATCTCCTCCGGCAGTTTGTTGGCCAGGGCGTTCCGGATCGCCGTGTTGGTGAACTGCGACAGCTGGTTCTCGGCCACGCGCTGCGTCTGCAGGCGCTGGTAGAAGGCCAGGGGATCAGAGATCTGGTAGCGCACGAAGGCGTCCACGATCAGCTGTTCCTGGTTGGAGGCCAGCACTTCGATGTTCGGAATGTCGAGGCCGATATTGCGGCGGTCGTATTTGATGACGTTCTGGATGAAGGGCATTTTCACCTTCAGGCCGGCCTGGTTCTGCCCGGGGGCATTGTAGGCGGCCTGCGCCTTACCAACCTGCAGGACAAGCGCCTGTTCGGTCTGGTTGACGATGAAAAAGCTGTTCATGCCGACGATCAGCGCCGCGGCGGCGATGACGAGGGCGAAGATACCAAGTCCACGCATGATGATCGCTCCTATTGGCTGCTGCGGTTGGGGTTGACCGGCAGGTAAGGCACTGCGCCGGAGTCGGAGTCGAGGATCACCTTGTCGGCATTGCCGAGGACCCGCTCCATCGTCTCGAGATACATCCGCTCGCGGGTCACCTGCGGTGCCTTGCGGTATTCGTCGAGGATGGAGGTGAAGCGGGCCGCCTCACCGGTCGAGTTGGCGATCACCTGCTCGCGATAGGCTTCGGCGTTCTGCAGCACCTGCTGGGCCTGGCCTTCCGCACGCGGGATGATGTCGTTTGCGTACTTGTTGGCTTCCTGGATCGCCTTTTCGGCATCCTGACCGGCATTGACCACGTCGATAAAGGCCTGGCGCACCTGTGCAGGGGCGGCCGCTTCCTGAATCTCGACGTTCTGCACCTGGATACCGGCGCGATAGTCGTTCATCAGGGCCTGAAGCTGGGTCTTCACCTGTTCGGAGATCGTGGTCCGGCCCGTGGTGATGACGTCGTCGAGCTTCGACTTGCCGACCACTTCGCGCATCACGCTCTCGGCGGAGGCTTTCAGCAGTTCGCTGCCGCCATCCACGTTGAGGATGAAGTTTTCCGGATTGGCCGGATCGTAGAACCAGAACACCCGGAAGCGGACATCGACGATGTTCTCGTCTCCGGTCAGCATCAGGGCTTCGTTGGAATTGTTGCCGATCTGCGTTTCCTGCTGCTTCTCGGACGGCATGACGACATGCGTCTCGATCGGGGCAGGCAGGTGGAAGTGCAGGCCGGGCGTGAAGTTCGTCTGCCACTGACCGAAACGGAACACCGCGGCACGCGAGCCTTCGTCAACCACGACGACACCCGTCATCAGCCAGGCAATGAGGGCGATGCCGGCGAGAACAAGGATGCCGAGCGGGCCGAAATTCGGGCCCGAGCCACCGCCTTTGCGCCGGCCACCGCCGCCGCCATTGCCACGTCCGCGGAAACGTTCCTGCATGCGGCGCATCTGGTCTTCGAGGTCACCCCCGCCACCGCTGCCGCCGCCGGACGGACGCTTCCACGGGGAATTCCCGTCGCCGCCTCCGTTGTCGCCGCCTCCGCCGCCCCAAGGGCCGCTACCTTTAGTTTTATCATCCCAGGGCATGGCCCCTCCTGTTGCACGTATTCGCTTCCATATAGGTGCTTTGCTAATAAGTGCATGCCCTTTTCGGGGCATCAAGGGATAGAGGGTCGCGGTCATGTTCGGTTCCAAGGGGAAAACCCGGCAAAAACAGGCAGATGCTGTCATGAAGGCGCTTGGCAGCCCGGACTGGCTGGAGTCTGTCAGCGTCGATGAGAGCGGCCGTGCCGTGCTGGTGATCGTGGCGGATCCGGCCGATACCGCCGGCGCCGAGGCCCGGCGAATGGACGCAGAAGGCAAGGCAGGCCTCGTTCCGGGGGTGAAATCGGTCACCACCGTACTGACCGCAGAGCGCCAGCAGGGGGCCGCGCCGCACTCGCACAGCCATGCGCCCCATTCGCCAAAGGGCGCGTCCAAAGGCCGCTCGGAGCTGCTGAACCTCACCCCGTCGCCGCGCCGGGTGCAAAAGGGCGCCCGCCTGTCGGACGAGGCGATGCAGCAGGGCGCCCCGCAGCGCCAGCAGGGGAGCGTCGCGAAAATCCCCGGCATTTCCCGCATCCTCGTCGTCGCCAGCGCCAAGGGCGGGGTGGGCAAGTCCACCGTCTCGGTGAACCTTGCGGCCGCCCTCGCCAAGACCGGCATGAAGGTCGGTCTGCTGGACGCCGACATCTATGGCCCCTCCATTCCCACCATGCTGGGCACGCAGGGCGCCGAGCCGAAAGGATCGAAGAACAGGAAACTGGTACCGGTCGAGGCGCACGGGCTGAAGACGCTGTCGATCGGCTATCTGTCAGACCCGGACGCGCCGATGATCTGGCGCGGGCCGATCGTCATGTCGGCGATCACCCAGATGCTGAACGATGCCGAATGGGGCACGCCGGAAGACCCGCTGGACGTGCTGGTCATCGACACGCCGCCCGGCACCGGCGATGCCCAGCTGACCATTGCGCAGAAAGTGCCGGTG
Organism: Hyphomonas sp.; assembly: GCA_002700305.1. Taxonomy (GTDB): domain Bacteria; phylum Pseudomonadota; class Alphaproteobacteria; order Caulobacterales; family Hyphomonadaceae; genus Hyphomonas. The sequence goes on from PACZ01000025.1 coordinate 43,415, forward strand.
ACTGCCGCGCTGATCGTGACAACGCCGCAGGAGGTCGCCCTCGCAGACGTGCGCCGGGGCGCGGCCATGTTCACCAAGACCGCCGTGCCGGTGATCGGCCTCGTCGAGACGATGAGCTATTTCCAGGACCCGGCCGGCAACAAGCATTATCTGATGGGCCATGGCGGCGGACAGCGCATGGCCGATGCGCTCGGCCTGCCGCTGCTGGCGGAAGTGCCGATGCTGCAGGCGATCCGCGAGGGCGGCGACAGGGGCGTGCCCGCGGCCATCGGTGACGAGGAAACCGCGAAGGCCTTCCACGAACTTGCCCGCAAGGTCGCCATCGGCCTCGACACGCTGGAAACGAAGGCCCCGCCGGAGATCGTCTTCGAGGACTAGTCTTCGCCGCCAAAATGCTGCGCGGCCAGCGTCGCGGCGAGGCCGATCATGTTCTCGTAGCCAACCGTGTTGTTGTTCAGGATGACAATCACGCCATCCTCTTCCGGCACCAGCATGATCAGGCTGAGATAACCGATCAGGCGGCCATTATAATAGGTCACGCCGACGGTCCGGTCGTCTGTCACGGGAAGCTCCGATACGCTCCAGGCCATGGGCATCTCGGCATTGAAGGCTTCTGCGGCGCCAGCGTCTGAATAGATTTTGCCGTCGATCACGGCGTGTCCCCAGGCATTCAGATCGTCCGCGGCCGAGACCATGGAGGCCGTGCCGCGGAACAGGGCCGGGTTCACGACGGGGATGACATCATAGGTACCGTCATCATTTTTCAGGTAATCTACAGCGATGCCATCTGCATCCCGGTAGAGCTGGCCCGTCGCGGTCATGCCGAGCGGACCCAGGATCTGCGTTTGCAGATAAGTCTCGTAATCCATGCCGGAATAACGGTCGATCACGAGCGCCAGAAGATAGTAGTTTACGTTCGAGTACAGATAATCGCTGCCGGGGGCGAATTTCAGCTCCAGCTTTTCCAGCGTGTCCATGAAGGACTGATCTGTGAAACCGCGCTTCACGTCATTGTCGAACCAGCCGGGAATGTCGATATAGTGCGGAATGCCGGACCGGTTCTGCAGCAGGTGGCGGAGCGTGACCTCGCCGGCATAAGGCACGTCGAAGTCCGGCAGCAATTCAGCGAGCGTCTGGTCCAGTCCGAGCTTTCCGTCGTCTACCAGTTTCAGCACCAGCGCGGCCGTGAAGCTCTTCGTCATCGAGGCGATGGGAAAACGGGTGTCGATGGTGACGAGCTCAGCATCTGCCATCGGGGAGGCGTTCACCGCTTCGCGCAGCAGGAGGTCGTCCCCCTTGCTGACGAGGAGCGTGCCGGAGAACTCCAGTTCCTCCAACAAGGCTGAGAGCTCATCCGATTTTACTTCACCGGCACTTTGCGTTGCGGTGACGGAGGCTGGCTGTCCGGCAGAGCAGCCGCACGCCAGCAGGGTTGCGGCAAGGGCCGCGATCAAAGTGTGTTTCATGAGGGCGGCAGGTAAGGAACGTTGACAGCCTAGTCCAGCCGCTTGCGCTCAATTTTGCTTGATCCGGCCGGCAGGACGAAGGCCATGCCGTCTTCGCCCATGAGGATCGGGCCGTCGAAGGCTTTCTTCGTGCCCTTCATGAAGGCGGGGTAGAGGATGCGGCTCGGTTGGGCCGGGACGATATGGGTGAAGACGAGCAGGCCGGCGCCTGCCTCCTGCGCCGCCTCGGCCGCACCAACGGGGCTGGTGTGATAGTCCGGAATGTCGTGCATGATCTTTTCGAGCCGCCTGGCGCCGAGCGTCTCCAGCTGATTGGCAATCTCGCCGACCATTTCGTCATTCAGCGCCTCATGCACCAGCACGTCGGTGTCTCGGGCAAGTCCGATCAGGGCCTCGTTTTTCACCGTGTCGCCGGAAATGGTGACCGAGCGGCCCTTGTAATCGAACCGGTAGGCGACGGCAGGCTCGACCGGGGAATGGTCCACCGGCACAGCGGTCACGGTCAGGCCATCGCGCTCATAGACGCGTGTTGCGGCCCCGTTGGTGAGGAAGGGAAAGGCTTCCATCCCGGCGCCGGAGGGCGGTACGACGTCCGCCCCGTGATGGGCGATCCGGTAGGTCGCATCCAGCGCATAAGCCTCGTTGAAGCCATCGGCGATGCGCTGGACCCCGTGCGGCCCGTAAAGGGCCAGCGGTGTGTCGGCCCCGCCTGCGGCCCAGTGCTGCAGCATCACCTCGCCGAGGCCGTCGATATGGTCGGAATGGAAATGCGTCAGGAACGCCGCTTCCACCCGGCCCCAGGGCAGGGCGAACTCCCCGAACTTGCGTCCTGAGCCTGCGCCGGCATCGATGATGAAGACCCGGTCGCCGGCGGCGACCACTGTCATCGGACCGGCCCGGTTCGGATCCGGCAGGGGGGAGCCGGTGCCGACCAGCACGACCGTGAGCCCGTCCGGAGGGTCAGCCAGTGCGTTCCTTCCGACATTTTTCTTCACCGCGCTCCTGAAGACCATTTCTCCGATCTGTACACTGAACACGGTGCGAGCAACGGCCCCGGCCACCAGTAGCAGCGCCAGAATGACGAGTGCAGGTTTCAGAAAGCGCATTGTCGTATCCCCCCGGCCTGACAGGTCAGGCGTTGAAGTTGAGCTTCAGGCCCGGTTCAGGCCATCGGCACTTGATCAAGTTTCCCGTGCCCGACAGCGTGATGTAGGCATCGCGCATGTCGTCCCCACCAAAGGCGATATTGGTGACCAGCAGGTCCGGGAAGGCGATATGGCTGTGCTGGCCGTCCGGCGTGATCGTGGTGATGCCGCCATTCAGGATGGTTGCCACACAGACATTCCCTGCCGCGGTCATGCCGAGGCTGTCGAAATATTGCAGGCCGGGCATGGTGGCGACGACGCGGCCGCCATTCAGCGGCGAGGCCGGTTTGATGACGCCGGGGCTTTCCAGGTCGAAGGCCCACATGCGGCCGGTCATCGTGTCGGCCATGTAGACGGTCTGCTCGTCCGGCGAGAGGCCGACGCCATTGGGGCTGGAATAGTGATAGTCCAGCTCTTTCGCCGCGCTGGCGCCATTGGCGAGATAATAGAGCCCGCCGAATTCGCGGTGGCGCGGGAACACCTTGCCATGATCGGTGAAATAGAGATTCCCGGCCTTGTCGAAGACGAGGTCGTTCGGCCCTCTCAGCGGGTTGCCGTCGACCGCTTCGATGACACGTTCGACCTTGCCGGTGGAGAGGTCCACCCGTTCGATCCGGCCGCCATCATAATCTTCCGGGCAGTTGCCGGGGATCAGCATGCCGTCCATCTCGTGATATTCGAAGCCGCCATTATTACAGACCCAGAGCGCGCCGTCCGGTCCGATGGCGAGGCCGTTCGGGCCGCCGCCCGGCGTCGCGATCACTTCGGTCTTGCCGCCATCCCAGCAGCGCGTGATGCACTTCTTCTCGATCTCCACCACGATGATGGAGCCGTCTGCCATGACGACCGGGCCTTCCGGAAAGCGGAGACCGCTCGCGACTGTTTCATATTCCATGTTTTTCCTCCCATAGAAGGAGGCCACCCTATGCGCGTGTCAGCGAAACTGCAATCTGGCAGTTATCGTGTCAATTGTTTTGTGCGGGGTGTGTCAGGTGCGTGGCGCGATAGCCGGCTCACGGTCCATCCGGACGATGGAGAAGGCGTGATCATTCCCGTCCCCGGCCGGATAGGTGGCCAGCGTCTCGCGGGACCAGTCGCCAGTCTGCAGTTCCGGGAAATGGGCGTCGCCTTCCGGGCTCGCATCGACTTCGGTCATGAAGATCCGGTCGACATAGGGCAGGGCGAGATCATAGATCGTGGCCCCGCCGATGACGAAAACGCAGCTGGCGTTCTGCCGGGTGGCAACGGCGCGGGCGGCATTGATGGCCGCCGGGAAGCTGGAATAGACCCGCGCGCCGGGGGCGTTATAGGTCCAGTCCCGGGTCATCACGATGTTCTCACGGCCTTTCAGCGGGCGCACCGGGAGGCTTTCCCAGGTCTTGCGGCCCATCAGGATGGGGCAGCCCATCGTGACCTTCTTGAAGAAGGAAAGATCGTCTTTCAGGCGCCACGGCAGGTCGCCCTCTTTTCCGATCACATTGTTCTTGCCGCGGGCGGCAATGAGGCAGACGTTCAGACTGTCCGGCATGGGGGCAACACCTTCGTTGCTGATTTCCTGTCGGGGTGACGGGGAGGCAGCCCCCGTGCAGGTAATGTAGTGGCCATTACACCGGGGTAATGACAAGGCTTGCAAGTCAGTCGCGTCTGCCAATAATGCAAGTCAGCCGGGGAGCCTCGCGATTAATACTTTGATTTCAGTGCTTACCAATGGGCACGCAGAGCAGCTGCTGCCTGCGCTTCTGGCGCTGGCGCTCACTTTCAGCGCGATCTGGTATCTTCAGGGACGCTTCTGGGCGATCATTTACGTCGCCCTGATTCCCTTCCTGAACTGGTCGTTCGGGGTCATTCCGGAGTTTCAGGTCGTCACCCCGCACACCAATGAGATGTTCCCGCACGGGGTCTCGCTGCATCCGATGACGATGGTCACCGGCATGGTGTTCGTGGTGCGCGATTTCGTTCAGCGCGAGATGCACCACCGCGTCCTCATCGCCATGGCACTCGCGGTGGGCTGGTCGTTCTATTATGCCTGGCCCGTGATCGCGCTGGCCAGCGGGGTGGCTTTCGCCATCTCCGAGGGCGTGGACTGGCTGATGTTCACCTTCACCAAATACCGCCTGTCGACGCGGATCCTGCTCTCCAGCCTGTTCGCGGCGCCGGTCGACACGACCGTGTTCCTCTATGGCGCAGACCTCGCCAAACAGATCGAGCTTGGCGCAGAGCCGGGCAACTCCCTGCATTTCTGGAACTGGATCGTCTTTGTCATCGGCAAGATGGTCGGCGCGGTGATCGTCTCCGCTGTCATCCGGCGGCGCGAAGACCTTGGCCTGACCAATCCTGCCGAATTGTGAAGACCCGCCTCAGTCCTCGCTGACGGTGAGGTTCAGCGTGGCGAGGAAGCCGGCGAGGCCGGCACCGATCAGCGGGGCCACGATGAACAGCCAAAGCTGGGTCAGCGCCTCGCCGCCCACGAACACGGCCGGGCCGAAGCTGCGCGCCGGGTTTACCGAGACACCAGTCACCTGGATGCCGGCGATATGAATCATGGCCAGTGTCAGGCCGATGGAGATGCCCGCAAAGCCTGCCGGCGCGTTCTTCGCGGTCGAGCCGAGAATGACCACCAGGAACAGGAAAGTCGCCACGACTTCAAAGAGGAAACCGGCCGCGAGGCTGTACCCGCCGGGTGAGCCTGAATCGTAACCGTTCTGGCCGAGGCCGTTGATGGCGATGTCATAGCCCGGCTTGCCGCTGGCGATCATGTAAAGCACGCCGGCCGCGATCAGGGCGCCGATGAACTGGGCGGCCCAGTAGAGGAACATGTCCTTCATGCCGAGGCGTCCGGCGATGAAGGCGCCGAAGCTGACCGCCGGATTGATGTGACAGCCCGAAATCGGCCCGATGCCATAGGCCATGGCCACGATGGACAGACCGAAGGCGAG
>PACZ01000026.1 GCA_002700305.1 Hyphomonas sp.
CCCAGCTTGTCGATCACGTCGAACTGGGACGGGTTGGCCTTCGAGCCGACGGGAGGGTTTGCCATGATGATCAGGCCTTTCTTGGCGGGAGTGATTCTCTGGAGCGCAGTCTATTCCAAAGGGAGTTTTTCGCCACAGGCGCTGATCACTCGCCCGGCTCCTCCATGATTTCATACAGATATGCTTCGGGATGCATTAGAAGATCCCGCGTGAGGCGGACATGTTCCAACTCGTCCCACTCCGTCCGGCGGGGTCCTTCAGGGGTCAAGTGATAGATCCAGGCGTCTGGATAAGCGAGGATGATCGGCGAGTGCGTGGCTATGACGAACTGGCTGTCTGCCTTCACCAGTTCGTGCAAACGTTTCAGAAATGCGATTTGCCGTTGCGGTGACAGTGCCGCCTCCGGTTCATCCAGAACATAGAAGCCCTTTCCACCGAACCGCTCCTGCAGCAACGCCATAAAACTCTCGCCGTGCGACTTGTTGTGCAGTGAGACACCGCCATAGCTGTCGATGATGGGGGGGCCCATTGCGACCCCTTCATCCAGCGCATTGATATTGGTCGCCACGTTGAAATAGCTTTCGGCCCGCAGAAAATAGCCGTCGCGCGGGCGCCGCGTTCCCCGGACCAGACGCAAATATTCATGCAGGTCGGAATGAGCACGGACGGTATTAAAATTAAAGTTGCGACTTCCCCCTTCGGCATTGAATCCCGCCGCAATGGCAATCGCTTCGATCAGCGTCGACTTTCCGGAGCCGTTCTCGCCCACGAGGAAGGTGACATTCTCATGCAGTTCGAGCGTGTCCCAGCTGCGCACAGCCGGAAGACTGAATGGATAGGCGTCCGCTTGCCAGCCGTCCGTACGTTTCTGCACGACATCCATAACATAGCCGTCGAAATGGATCGCTTTGCGTCTGCTCATTTTATTCCTGTGCCTGCCGACACAAGGAAGTAACCCCGGATAGAAACTGTTTGTCTACCTGAAACTTCTTTGGGAAGTCAGTGCCCGCCGCCGAAGGCGCCGGTGCGGACGGAATAGTCCACGGCCAGCTCGTAATCCGGGTCATCGTCTGAATCGACCATCAGCTGGCCGGCCTTGGCCAGCAGCTTGTGGCAATCGCGGGACAGGTGGCGCAGGCGCAGCGTCTTGCCCTGCGCTTCATATTTCGCCGCCAGATCCTCGATCGCCTGCAGGGCCGACTGGTCGACCACGCGCGAGCGCATGAAGTCCACGATGACAACGTCCGGATCGCTTTCCGGATGGAACAGCTCGGCGAACTTGTCGGTCGAGCCGAAGAAAAGCGGGCCTTCGATCTCGTAGACATGCGCGCCCGGCGTGCGGACGCTGTCGCGTTCGATGACATGAATGCGGCGAGCATTGTTCCAGGCATAGGCCAGCGCCGAAACGATCACGCCGACGATCACCGCCGTGGCGAGGTCATAGGCCACCGTCACGCCGGTCACGAGCACGATGACAATCGCATCGGTCAGCGGAATACGGGTCATGATGCGCAGGCTGTTCCAGGCGAACGTGCCGATCACGACCATGAACATGACGCCCACCAGCGCGGCGAGCGGGATCTGCTCGATCAGGCTGGAGCCGACAAGGATGAAGGCCAGCAGGAACAGCGCCGCCGAGACGCCGGAGAGGCGCGTACGCCCGCCGGATTTCACATTGATCATCGACTGGCCGATCATGGCGCAGCCGCCCATGCCGCCAAAGAAACCGGTGATCAGATTGGCCGTGCCCTGCGCGACGCATTCCTGGCTCGCCCCGCCCCGCTTGTTGGTCATCTCGCCAACGAGGTTCAGCGTCAGCAGGCTCTCGATCAGGCCAATGGCCGCGAGGATGAAGGAATAAGGCAGGATGATCTTCAGCGTCTCGATAGTCATCGGCACGCTGGGAATATGGAATTGCGGCAGGCCGCCCTTGATCGACGCAAGGTCCCCGACGCGCGGCACATCAAGGCCAAAGCCGATGACGACAGCGGCGACGATCCCGATGCCGGCCAGCGGTGCCGGAATGATCTTCGTGACTTTCGGCAGGCCCCAGATGATCGCCATGGTCAGGCCGACCAGCGCCAGCATCATGGCGAGCGGCGCGCCGGACATCCATTGCCCGCCTGCCAGGCCGTGGCCCGCAGCCTCTGCGCTGCCCGGCACCTGAAACTGGCTCATCTGCGCCAGGAAGATCACGATGGCGAGGCCGTTGACGAAGCCCAGCATCACCGGGTGCGGCACGAGCCGGATGAACTTGCCGAGCCGGAAGATGCCCGCCAGCAGCTGAAGGATGCCCATCACCACCACAGTGGCAAACAGGTATTCCACGCCATGCACCGCCACGAGGGAGACCATGACCACGGCCAGCGCTCCGGTCGCGCCGGAAATCATGCCCGGGCGGCCACCGATCAGCGCCGTGACCAGCCCCACGATGAAGGCCGCATAGAGGCCCACCAGCGGGTGCACATGGGCCACGAACGCGAAGGCCACGGCTTCCGGCACAAGCGCCAACGCCACGGTCAGGCCGGCCAGAAGGTCGGTCTTGATCTGGGCGGGCGTGTAGGCCTTGAAATCGGGCTGTGAGAGGCCCTGCGCGCCGAGCCGGTCGGCGAACGCTGCAAAAGTCGATCTAACCACGGGAATATCGTCAGTTCTGTTTGAGGGAGCTGGCTTCAGGCGCCCCTATGGCCGCGTTCATGCTGCGGGGCAACACAAACGCGGCCAAAATGGCTGACTTTATGTCCCCGCCCGATCAGCTCGCCGCGACGATGCCGCCGTCGCACGGAATGGTGTGGCCATTGATATAGGCCGACGCCTGGGACGACAGGAACATGGCGAGGCCGGCAATGTCTTCCGGCTTGCCGACGCGGCCAGACGGGCTGCGCGAGCCGATGGCATCCCAGTCAACACCTTCGGTTTCGCCTTTGTAGCCGACACCGGTCGACAGCATGTAGGTCGGGAACGGGCCAGGCGCGATGCCGTTGACGAGGATGTTCTCCCCCGCCAGCTGCGAGCCCATGAAGCGCGTCAGGTGGATCACGGCGGCCTTGGACGTGCCGTAGACATAGCCGCTCATCGGGCTGGTATGCATGCCGTCGATGGAGGCGATGTTGATGACGCGGGCCGGGCTGTCGGCGCTGGCCGACTTGCGCAGCAGCGGCATCAGTTTCTGGGTCAGGAAGAAGACGCCCTTCACGTTCACGTCCATTACCTTGTCCCAGCCATGTTCCGGGAAATCGTCCAGCGAAGCGCCCCAGGCGACACCTGCATTGTTGATCAGCACGTCGACCTTCTCTTCGCGCTTCGCGATCTCACCTGCGAGGTGCTCAATGCCCACCATCTGGCCAACATCGGACGGGATCGCATAGATCTCGCCGCCATACTCGCCCTTCAGGCGCTCGACCGTCTCTTCGCAGGCATCGGCCTTGCGGGACGAGATGATCACCTTCGCGCCATTGGCCAGGAAACCTGCAGCCAGCATTTCGCCAATCCCGCGCGACCCGCCCGTGATGACGACCGTCTTGCCTTTGACCGAATAGAGATTGCTGAAATCGATACTCATATGGGTCTCCTCCTAAAAACAACCGGCCCCTCCGTGCAGGAGGGGCCGGTCAACAGCAAGTAAAAACTGGGTCTGGCGAACCAGTTGCAGCCTTAGCGCGGATCCGGCCCGATCATTTTCGACGGATCGACGATGGCGTCGAAGTCTTCGGCCGGGATGCCGTCGGCGATGGCTTCCTCGCGCAGCGTGGTGCCGTTCTTGTGGGCCGTCTTGGCGATCTTCGCGGCGCGGTCATAGCCGAACTTCTCTTTCAGCGGCGTCACCAGCATCAGCGAGTTCTTGAGGCCCTTCTCGATATTGTCGAGGCGCGGCTCGATGCCGACAACGCAATTGTCGGTGAAGCTGATCGCGGCGTCCGCCAGCAGGCGCACGGACTGCAGGAAGTTGTAGGACATCATCGGGTTGAACACGTTCAGCTCGAAATGGCCCTGGCTGCCGGCGAAGCCGATGGCGGCATTGTTGCCGTGAATATGCGCGCAGACCTGCGTCAGCGCTTCGCACTGCGTCGGGTTCACCTTGCCCGGCATGATGGAGCTGCCCGGCTCGTTCTCCGGCAGCGCCAGCTCGCCAAGGCCCGAGCGCGGACCCGAGCCGAGGAAACGGATGTCGTTGGCGATCTTGAAGCAGGACATCGCCACCGTGTTGATCGCACCATGCGTCATTACGAGGGCATCGTGCGCCGCCAGCGCCTCGAATTTGTTCGGGGCGGAGGTGAACGGCAGGCCGGTGATCTCGGCGATTTTCGACGCAACGAGATCGGCAAAGCCTTCCGGCGAGGCGAGGCCCGTGCCGACGGCCGTGCCGCCCTGCGCCAGCTCCATCAGCATCGGCAGCGTCATCTCGATCCGCTTGATGCCGTTCTCGACCTGTTTGGCATAGCCGGAGAATTCCTGGCCGAGCGTGACCGGGGTGGCGTCCTGCGTATGGGTGCGGCCGATCTTGATGATGTCGGTCCAGGCTTTCGCCTTGGCGTCCAGCGCCGCGTGGAGGTGCTTCAGCGCCGGGACGAGGCGGTGCACCGTCTCTTCGGCCGCCGCGATGTGCATGGCCGTCGGGAAGCAGTCGTTGGACGACTGGGACATGTTCACATGGTCGTTCGGGTGAACCGGCTTCTTCGAGCCTTTCTCGCCGCCCATGATCTCAATCGCCCGGTTCGAGATCACCTCGTTCGTGTTCATGTTGGACTGGGTGCCAGAGCCCGTCTGCCACACGACCAGCGGGAAATGCTGGTTCAGCTTACCGTCGATGACTTCACCGGCGACCTCAACGATCACCTTGCCGAGTTCCGGGTCCAGCTTGCCGAGTTCCATATTGGACAGGGCCGCCGCCTTCTTGACGATGCCGAGGGCGCGGATCACCGGCTCGGGCTGTTTTTCCCAGCCGATCTTGAAGTTTCCGAGGCTGCGCTGGGCCTGGGCGCCCCAGTAGGCATCATCAGAGACCTCAATCGGGCCCATCGTATCGGTTTCGGTGCGGGTATTGGCCATGGGGCTCAGCTCCTTGATCTGCTGGCAGCGGACTAGCCCCAAGCCGGGCTGCAATCAACTGTTCCCGCCGCCGCAGCAAAGGATTCGGCCCGGATCGCCCCTCGCGCTTGCTGGCAGCTTCAGTTATGGGGATGTATCGCCTGCGACCATTGGGAGGCCGGCATGGAAGCCTATCTCGACAAGATCCTGCAGCCGGAAGTCCTGTTCACCCTGTTCGTGGTGTTCCTGATCGGCCGCGCGACAGCCGGCGGAAAGAAGCAGGGGAACAGCCTTTCCCCCACCCCGCTGAGCCCGACGGAGGTCGACGCGGCACTGAAACGCGTGACCATGTCCAAATGGCTGGAGATCGATGCCGAGCTGGACGCCCGCAAGAAGATCCGCGCCATCAAGCTGCTACGCGACGCGACCGGCCTCGGCCTGAAAGCGTCCAAGGAAGCCATCGAAGAACGCGAGCGCAAACGCGACCTGAGGCTGCATTGAGCACGGACTGGGTCAGCGCATCGGCATGCGTCGGAACGCAGTCCGCAAGGAAACGCAAGAGCCAGACGGTTTGCTTACCTACTCCGGGTGCATCACGTGTGACGGAGCGCGCAAAGCCACCAGAAGCAAACCTTGTGCACTCGTGGCAACCGGAGAAATTTAAGTGGATGCAACTGCTCAAAACAGGCAAAGAAAGACAGAGTCAAAATTCCAACCGGGAATAGGATAATTTCGCCGATGCAACTTGTTCACATGGCCAAGGCTTTAGCGCTACTGGGACTGGCCTTCTGGTGCTCGTCGCTTGCCCTCGCCGACAAGCCAATAAGATGTAAGGTTGCCGAGAAATGCATGACCAAAGGCCAGAACCTCATCGATGGCCGTGGCGGTAAATTCGATCCAGATGAAGGTCTACGCTATCTGGAGGCGGCGTGCGCAATGGATAATGGTCGTGCCTGCTTCGCCGCAGGCATTGCTTATGATCGCTTCCTCGATATTGAAAACAGAACGGACAAGAAGCTTGTTGCTTTTGAACGCGCCTGCACTCTTGGCGTGATGGAGGGGTGCAATAACGTCGTCGTGCATCTGTCCGACCTTACCGACGCAGATCCAGCCATTTATGATCGGGCAAATCGCACTTATGAGGCAATGTGCGACAAGGAGATCGGGCTGGGATGCTGGAACCTCTCGGTGGCTTATGAGCGAGGGCTGGGCGTTGAAAAGGACGAAACTATCGCGAATGAACTGCTGCTGAAGGCTTGCGATCTCGATGCTTGCTCGTTTGGCGTAAAGAGAACATTTGTACCCGGAGTAATACGCCCACTTGCCGAACGGCGCGTAAAACGGCTGGAACAACAATGCGTGGTGCAAGGTGACGTCATCTCGTGTGACCGAGTGGAAGGTGCATACTCGGACGGAGACGGCGTCGAGATCGATCCAGAAAAGGGTTTCGCTATTTTCTCAAGCGCCTGTGACCGTGGCCATATGGCGGTTTGTTGGAAGCTGGGCCAGAACTTGATGTATGGAAGAGGAAGACAGCAGGACGCAAGCCAGGCTCTCCTGCTGCTAAAAAAGGCCTGTGACGCTGAATATGCCTACGCTTGTGGTGATATAGGAAGACTTCTCCATCAGCATCCAGAACTGGCTACAACCCCGGATGAAGCACAATCCTATGCTCGGCAGGCTTGTGATATGGGCGATTTCCATACGTGCGAAAAGGTAGAAGAATTCGCACCGACAGGTAAACAGTGAACTCTGACTGGATCAAATCCGGCAAGGTTCAAGCGCGCATCACCGAGGATGGCGCGCTGGAAGTGCGTTGCACGGGCCTCACCACGCAGACGAAATACTACAAGACCCTGCTGAAGGAATTCTTCCGCAAGGAGTTCCCGCCGCTACGTCCCGGCTATGGGGAATATTCCGTACACATCATGATGGAATACACCGGCGACCCGCCCTGGATGGACCTCGACAATCTCGCCAAGGCCCTGCTCGACAGTCTCACCGGCAATGTCTTCGACGATGACCATCAGGTCGCCCGCCTGCTGGTCGAACGCCGGCAGGCGGAGCGCGAAGGCATCTGGCTGCTCGCCGAAGCGATGGGCTGAGGCTCAGAACGGGTTGAGCGTGTAGCCTTGCTGCTGCAGCAGGGCATGCGTGGACATGGCCGACAGGCCGATGGTCACGCCCGGCAGCAGGTCTTCCTGTGTGATGTCCCGCATGGCGGCGGTCTGCCCGCACAGCTCAATCGTCGCCCCCGCCGCCAGTAATTCGGCAATCAGGCCGGCATTCGGATTGGGCGCGCCGCGCGCCTCGTCCGTCAGCAGGTCCGCACTCGCCGCGCCATGCACAATCATCGCGACATGCAGATTGGCCGGATCAACACCGGCGGCGGCATGCATGTTCAGGAACCGGGCCGGCGTTTCCAGGCTGCGGCTGAAGGTATCTTCCGGGCCGGCCTTCCCGATGTCGAACGCCACTTTCATCACCGTATCGGCCGGCAGCTCCGCCCCCTCGATCATGGCGACCTTGCCATAGTCCGGCACCACGGTGCCCGGCTGGAACGCTTCCGGCCCGGCCAATGCGGGCATGGCAAGGGTAAACAGGGCAGTGGCGGCGATGAGTCGTTTTACGGGGTGTGTGATCATGAGTCGGTGCCTTTCAAATCGGCACCAGCTTATCGCGGGTCCTCCACGCGGCCAAGGAACAGGATCATGCCCGTCGGATTGTGCCGGATGGCGAACATGTAGGGATGATCGACATGGAACGGGATCGGCGGAGGCGGCGGCGGGCCGCGCCTGGCGCTGCTGATCATCACTATGATTGCGGTCGCTGCAGCGGCTTCGGTACCCTCCTCATCGACTTCCAGAAAAGTCTGGTGGATCACCTTGCTGACCTTGAAACCAAATCCGTCCGGTTGCTTCTCCCGCCGCGCCATCCTTTCGAAATTCGCAAAGTCTGAAAAAGACTCTACCATCCCCATGGATATGAGCGGGTCCTCGAGCTCGTAACGCGCTTCAATTTTCAGCTTGGGCAGTTTCAGCTCCAGTCTTGTGGGCTCCTTCGCCATCAAACGCCCAACCAGCCCGTCGAACTTTTCCGGGTTTTCGACCAATGCAGCTTCCAGCTTCTCCAGCCCGTCCTTCGCCCGGGGCAGGAACAGGACCATCGAGAACTCATTATCCTTATAGGGAAGTTCGGCCAGCGCCACGCCACCTGATCTGAAATACCGGAAATATTGGATCTGGTTCATCATCGGCACGTCCACCGTGTTCGATGGCGTCAGGTAGAATGGCGCGTCCTTCGAAGCCTCCTCGCCAAACGGAAAAGCCCAATCCGCCTTCAGGTAAACCGTGTTGACGAGGATATTGCGCGTGTATTCCGTGACATCATTCTGAGAGAGCAGGTCCTTGATCCGGTCATGCGTCTTTTCCTCCACCCAGCGATTGATGATCTCTCGTGATGCATCCGGATGGCCGATATAATCGACACGGTAATCCGGCGCGCCATAGGCGGTTTTCACCCGCGCAAGATAATCCGGCTCCAGCACGGCTGTCTGTTCGGCCCAGACGGCGTTGTTAATCGACACCGTCACTTCTTCTTTGTCGGTGTTCAGCGCCTCGACCATCCGGCCGTTGGCGGCGTGGTAGTCCTCCTCCGGCAGGGTGATGTGGAGCACCCGGTCCAGTTCCTCCGCCGTTGTTCCGGCGGCCCCTGCCCGCAACAGGCCAAAAGCTGTCGTCAGGCTGGCGGGCGAAAGGAAGATGTTCTTTCCGGGCTCGTCCAGCTGGCCCAGAATCTCCAGGCCGAATTCGGTATTCGCCTGCGCGACGCTCTGCATGGCAGGGTCGCCCGCATAGGCTGGCTGGCCGGCATCCCGCCCCGGCAGTCCGGCACAGGCGGTCAGCGCGAGCAGTGCGGCGCCTCCGCCTACAGCTTTCAGTCTGACATGTTTCATCAAGGCCCTCCTTTTCATCAATCTTAGCGGGAAGTTGCCTGCGGCGTCGAGGCGCCTTTGCGTACGGGATTCTGCGTAATCCAGCAGCGTTTCAACGCTGCTAAGACGCGGGCCATGAAACAGGCATGGAAGACTTTCGCGACGCGGCCGGTTCCGCGCTATACGAGTTACCCGACGGCGGCGGATTTCAGCCCGCGCGTCGCTGAAGACCAGGCCCGTGTCTGGGCCGCTTCGGTGAAGCCGGAAGAGCCGATTTCCGTCTATATGCATGTGCCCTTCTGCGAGAAGCTCTGCTTCTATTGCGGTTGCGCCACCAGCGTGCCGAACGGCTATCGCCGCATCGGAACCTATCTCCAGACCCTGCATCAGGAGATCGATGTCTGGGCAAAGGCGCTCGGCCCGCATGCCGGCATGGCGCACCTTCATTTCGGCGGCGGCTCTCCGAATGCCCTGTCGGCGGAAGACTTCAAGGGCCTTGTCGCGCACGCCGTCGACGCCTTCGGCGCGCGGCCCGATATCGAGGTTGCCGTCGAAGTCGACCCGCGGACCCTGACGCCCGACTTCATCGAAGCCATGGCGGAGGCAGGCGTCAGCCGCGTCAGCTTCGGCGTGCAGACCCTGGCCCCGAAGGTTCAGGAAGCGGTTGGCCGCATCCAGCCGAAAGACCTGCTGGTGGACGGCATCGAGCGCCTGCGCGCCGTCGGCATCCACGCCATCAATATGGACCTGATGTACGGCCTGCCCTTCCAGACGGTGGAAGACGTGGTCGAGGCCGCGCACTTTGCTGCAGAGATGGGCGCCGCGCGCGTCTCCTTCTTCGGCTACGCCCATGTGCCATGGTTCGCCAAGCACCAGGCCGCCATCGATGAAGCGGCCCTGCCCGGCCTTGAGGAACGTTTCCGTCAGGCAGAGGCTGGCGCCGCCGCGCTGACCGGTGCCGGGTTCCATGCCATCGGCCTCGATCACTTCGCCGCGCCGGACGATCTGCTGACCCGCGCCGCCCGCGCAGGTACGCTGCACCGGAATTTCCAAGGCTATACGGACGATCCGTGCGAAACCCTGATCGGCATCGGCTCGACCTCCATTTCGCAGTTCCGCCAGGGCTATGTCCAGAACTTCAAGGCACGTACGGCCTGGGCCGCCGCCATCGAAGACGGGCGCCTGCCGTCAGAGCGCGGCATCGAGTTGACCGACGACGACCGGCTGCGCGGCCGCGCAATCGAAAAGCTCATGTGTCAGCTCTGGGTGGATGTGGACGCAACATGCCGTGAGATGGGCGCGGCGCCGGGGGCGCTGGACGACGCGATGGAAACGGCGCGCTTCCTCCAGTCTGCTGGCTTGTGCCGGATCGACGGCAATATCGTCAGTGTGCCGAAGGAGGCACGGCTTCTGCTGCGCACGGTCGCCCAGAGTTTTGACGGCCGGTTCAAACCGGTCGAAGCGCGCCACGCCAAGGCGGTCTAGCGCGCGACAAGTTTCGCAGGTGCCTCGTGTCCCTACGCAGGCAGTCATGCAAGGCCGGGTGCATGCAGGGCACCAGGGAATCGGCTGCGCATGATCCCCGTCTACCCGGCGGGGCCTGCGAACGCTTTCCCGGATAGTCTGAAAATCAGCCTTTCAGGCCTGCCGCGTGGTGGGCGATGTGTTCGTCCATGAAGGTGGCGATGAAGTAGTAGTCGTGGCCATAGCCTTCGCGCATCCGGTAATCGAGCGCCTGGCCATTGGCCGTGCAGGCATCGATGAAGATTTCCGGCTTCAGCTCCTTTTCCAGGAAGGTGTCTGCCGTGCCGGTATCGACCAGAATGCGAGCGCGGCTCTGGCGTTCCTTCACCAGTTCGGTTGAGTCGTACTGTTCCCACGCAACCGAGACCGGGCCGAGATAGGCTTCGAACGCCTTCTGGCCCCACGGCACCTGCGCCGGGCTGGTGATCGGGCTGAAGGCCGAACAGGTCTTGTAGGTCTCCGGATGCTTCAGGTGCAGGGTGATCGCCCCGTGCCCGCCCATGGAGTGGCCGAAAATCCCCTGTTTTCCCATGTCGGCATTCCTGATCTCTGCCGCGACCAGTTTCGGCAGCTCATCGGTGATGTACTGGTCCATCCTGAAGTGCTTCGCCCAGGGCGCCTGTGTAGCGGTGAGGTAAAAGCCCGCGCCCTGGCCGAGGTCATAGGCCTCATCATCCGGCACCCCTTCGCCGCGCGGGCTGGTATCCGGCGCGATCACCATGATGCCATGCTCGGCCGCGGCGCGCTGCAGGCCGGACTTTTCCATCACATTCGCCCAGCTGCAGGTCAGGCCGGAGAGATACCACAACACCGGCACCGGGCCGTCGGCCGCCTGCGGCGGCGTATAGACCGCAAACCGCATCGTGCAGCCCAGCACCTCCGACTCATGATCGTACACGGAAAGATTTCCACCAAAGGATTTCCAGGAAGAGACTTCAGTTGTTTTCACGCTATGACCCTTTTGGTTTTGCCCCGGCGACGCGCTGACTCTTGGACGTCAGCCCCCTTTTAGCCCCCGGCCACGCTACACCATTTTTCTGGCGACAGTGTCGCAAAGAACATCCCGGGCAGAAAGAAGACAATCGGAAACAGCAGATGCAGGACGCTCAAACCTCGAAACATGGAATTCACTTCAACCCTTCCGCCGGGACAAGGGACAGATTGCATCAATTCGCAAGCCATTCTGATGCTGGAAAAGAAAAACGGATGCGATTAAATCAAACGCCTAAGCATAAGGGGACGCGTATGATCCGGATTTTTCTGACTCTTTTGGGGCTTGTGACGGCGTTTGCCGCAAGCGCACAGGCGCAGACCGTCCAGCGGGACTGGACGCCCTATGAGCAGAACAAGCAATGCATGATCTCCGAGAACTATTTCAATCCATCCCTCCAAATGGATGGGTCGAAGAAATGGTTTATCGTGGATGCCTCAATCGCGACGACGATCCTGAAATGGTATGTCAGTGGCGACCAGTTCCTGAACGAAATGGAGTTTCCGGCCCGCGAGCGCCTCGCGGCCTGTTTTAATGGAACGCGCGACTGCGGTCTGCCGCGCAATGACGACATCGCCCGGGAGCTCGATATCCTGGATATTTCCGACTTGCCGGCGAACAGCGTTTCGATCGCCTATTTCAAAAACCCGCCACCTGAAAGCGCCGTGCGCTATGCCATGGCGACGGTCGGCGACTGTTTCGGCTCTGCGGGTGATGGCGTCTATCTCGACGAGGTCGGGCTGACGGAAGCCGCACTACCTGTTGATATCTGTTATCGCGCCGGCAACGCGATGTTCCATCGCAGCAGTCGCAAGTACCGCAGCGAAGCGCCGGCGATGACCGATGCCCAGATCGCAAAATATGGCGACTGGGGCATCCTCGCCAAGAATCTTATCGATCAGAGATTCAACAAACCTGATGAAGAGGTCACGCTGTGCGGCGTCGCGCCAGCAGAGCTGATGCCGTCCTTCATGCAGTTCTATGATGACAATGGCTACGGCCTGCTGGAGGACGCGGAATATGTTGCTGCGCAGGAAGCCGAGGCTGCTGCAGCGGCGCAAGCTGCTGCCGAGAAGCAGGCCCGCGAGGATGAATATAACCGCAAGTCCAAGAAAGAACGCCTTCTTGCCCGAAACGATTATCAGCGTTTCGGCACGCTGGACGGCTGCCAGATCGCTTACTCTTACGTCTTCAACGGAATCAACCGCGACAAGATGAGCTTCATCGTGGACCCGGTGCCGGACAGCGGCATCAGCTGGGCCCTGAAATTCGAGAAGACGCAGGCCGCCGCACAGGAATGCCCGGCCATGCCGCAGGATCTCGGTGACTGGATCGCCAAACAGGATCCGAAACTGTTTGAGGCCTATGGCGCAACCGAGGAATTCCGGAACAACAAGCCGAATATCTGGAACGACAATGACTGGAAGGCCTTTGTCGAACGCTGGATGTGGCGCGACCAGACCTTCGCCGAGACCTATGTTCAGGGCGGAAATTGCCAGGCGGCGATCTGGTATTCGCGCAACATTGCCCATGACTGGAGCAAGTTCAGTCAGGCTGAAGAGGATTTCATTGGCCTCGCCCGCGTCTTTGGGCGTTGGGGCGCCCCTGACAAAGCCTTGTGCGCGGCGATCCCGCCGGATGTGCTGCCTCTGGCCCGCAAGACCTGGGAGCGTCACTATAATCAGGTGATGCGTGAGAAAGCCCGGCAACAGGCCGAGTGGGATGCCGCCAATCGCCGGGAAGCCGCGCGCCGGGCCGAGATCGACGCCGCCTATGATGAGCTGTTCAACTGGAAGCCGCCCTATCAGAAGCAGTCCGAATTGCGCTGCTACAATGTCGAAGAGACCAAATACGGCACGCGCCAAAGGTGCTTCAGCGACTAGGGTGTGACCGCAATTCAGCGTACGTCACAAGGGTCGTCATAAAGGGACAGGGAAACGCATCATGCCAGCTTACACGCTCTACGGCGCCGAGGTCAGCTATTTCACCGGCAAGGCCCGCGCCTATCTGCGCTGGCGCGGCGCGGACTTCGAGGAACAGGTCGCCACACAGCAGGTCTACCGCGACATCATCCTGCCGAATGTCGGCTGGCCCGTGATCCCGGTCATGAAGATGCCGGACGGCACCATCGTGCAGGACACCGCCGACATCATCGAGCAGGTCGAGGCCGCAGAGCACCGCCAGCCGCCTGTCCTGCCCGACACGCCGCTGCAACGTTTCGTTGCCCTGCTGCTGCAGCTCTATGGCGATGAATGGCTCACCCTACCGGCCATGCACTATCGCTGGACCTATAATGAGGACTGGGCCTATTCCGAGTTCGGCGCCCTCTCCGCGCCCCAGCTCAGCCGGCCGGAACAGTATGAGATCGGCAAGAAGAACGGCCAGCGCTTCAAGGGCGCCCTGCCCATTCTGGGCGTCCATCCGGAAACCATTCCCGGCATCGAGCGGAGCTATGAGGCCTTTCTCGGCGAGTTCTCCCGCCATCTGGAGGCGCACCCCTTCCTGCTGGGCGAGCGGCCTTGCCTCGCGGACTTCTCCCTGATCGGCCCGCTCTATGCCCACCTTTACCGCGACCCGAAATCCGGCGAGCTGATGAAGCTGCTCGCCCCTTCTGTGGCCGAATGGGTGGAGCGGACCCATGCCGGGGAAGCCGGCACGGGCGAGCTCGCCGCCGACGACACGATCCCGGAAACGCTGCTGCCCATCCTGCAACGCCAGATGCGCGAACAGCTGCCGGCGCTGGCGGCAACGAACGAATTGTTCGCGAGCTGGGCCGCCGACGTATCGTCCGGCACACCGGTGCCGCGCGCCTTTGGCGAGATCATCGTCACCATCGAAGACCATGCTGGCCCGGCGGCAGCGCGCAGCTTCCCGCTCTGGCGGCTGCAGGCGGCGCTGGATGCGTATGAGGCCATGGATGCCGATGCCAGGGCCCGCGCCGACAAGCTTCTGTCCTCGATTGGCGGCAGCGCGCTGCGGAGCTTCGAGCTGCCCGCCCGCCTCGCGCGGAAGGATTGCCGGCTCGTGCTCGCCTAAAACGGGCTGGCCTGAAACGGGCTGGCTTGGCCGGGCCGCCGCTTCTGTCGCAGGCGCCGCATCTTTGGCCGGTGCGGGCCCGGTGCTAAATCGGGTGCTGTTCTGGCAGAAAGGCGCATGCCATGGGGTTCTTCGACAAGCTGTTCGGCGGCGGCAAGCCCGCCATTCCCCAAATTGACCCGGCAGAGGCCAATGCCCGTCTGCGCAAGAAGCAGCTGGTCCTCATTGATGTGCGCACCGAAAGTGAGTGGCAGCAGGGCGGCATCCCGAAAGGCGCCCGCACCGTCACCCTCGGCGACCCGCGCATGGTCGACACGATCTACGGCCTGATGAAGGAAGACGCCTCTGCGCCGGTGGCGGTGATCTGCCGTTCCGGCATGCGGTCCGGACGGGCCGCGAAGCTGCTCACCGGGGCGGGCTTTACCGATGTCAGCAATGTCCGCGGCGGCATGATGGCCTGGACGGCGGCGAACCTGCCGGTGATGCCTTACCGCAAATAGGCCACCCGGCCTGTCATGGCCCGGCAGGACACATCCCGCCGGGCCGCGCAGGCAATTACTGCTTGATCGCCATACACTCGATCTCGAGCGCCGCGCCGAGGGCGAGACCGTTTGCGCCAAAGGTGGAGCGGGTCGGTTTCGGGCTCGGCAGCGCCGCGGCATAGGCCGCGTTCATTTCGCCAAAGTCCGCCATGTCGCCCAGGAAGACCTGGCACTTCACGACATCCGACAGATCGGCATCGAACTCGCCCAGCGTGCGCGCGATATTCTCGAAGATCTGCGTCGTTTCCGGCCCGGCGCCGCCCGGCACCAGTTCGTTCGTCGCCGGGTCGATGCCCAGTTCACCCGACAGATAGATCGTGTTGTCCGCGCGAACGGCCTTGGAGAAAGGCAGGTCCATGCCGGCCTTCGCCACGCCGGTGAAATGTTCGATCTCCGGCGTCGAGGTCACATCGACGCCTTCGACATCGGCGATCACACAGCCGCCAAGGGTCATCATGGCAGCTGCCAGCGCGGCCAGGCCGCCCGTCCTGAACATGGGTTTCATGCAAGTCTTTCCTGTTTTCAGTGGATCCATTTCGGGCGTTCTTCCCCGCCCGCTTCGTTTTCCTCGTCCTCTGAATAGGACGTGAACTGAATGTCATAGCCGAAAGGCTGGTCGTCGGCGGGCTCGTCCGGCTCCGTCATGAAGACCTGCAGCTCGCCATCCGGGCGGAAACCCAGCCGCTCGCCGATGGCGACGATCATGTCGGCGGCCTCCTCTGCGTCCTTCGCCCAGACCTTCATCGCCATGATGTATCGCCCGCGTTCGGTTTCGAAATCCAGGTTCGGCGCGAACACTTCGCCATCGGCGAGCAAGGTAAAATGCGTGAACTCGGTCATGGGCGGCCTACCCTTCCTGCGGCCCGGGTGCGGGCCATTTGCAGCATCTGCTTGCGGGCAGGTTACATAAGGTCGCTCCAATGCGAAACCGCCCCTTCCGATTTGGAAGGGGCGGCTTGCGATTTTGCCTTTATCCGCGGCACATCGCGCAGACTTTGTTGCCGTCCGGATCGCGCAAATAGGCGAGGTACAGCTTCATGCCGCCGCCTTCGCGCCAGCCCGGCGGGTCTTCGATCGGCGTGCCGCCAGCCGCTGCGCCGGCCGCGTGCCAGGCATCGGCCTGTTCCGGATTCTCAACCGCAAAGCCGATCGTGCCGCCATTGGCGTGCGTGGCCTCTTTGCCGTCGATCGGCGGGGTCACCAGGAAGGTGCCGCCATTGTGCAGATAGATCAGACGGCCTTTCGGGTCGGTGATCGCCTCACGGCCACCCAGCGCCTTGAACGTGGCGTCATAAAACGTCTTGGCTTTTGCAAGGTCGTTGGTGCCGACCATAACGTGACTGAACATATGTGTTTTTCCTCCTGATGGATTGGGAATTACTGCCCCAGCCGCCCCGCTGGCGCCAGAGGGTTTCCGGCCTCCCGCTGCGTCAGCCAGAGCATTTTTGATCAGGCTTTTGCGATCAGCTGGCAGCAGCGCCCGACAGCAGCGGCAGAAGATGGCTCATATAATCGGCCTTGCCGATGGCCAGCCCCTCTGCGCGCAGGATGTCGTAGGCTGTCACGAAATGGAAATAGAAGTTCGGCGTCAGCCAATCGTCGATATAGGCCTGTCCGGAAAGCGACACCGTCGGAAAGCCGGGGATCTCCAGCACCGTCTCGCCGGCGGCGAAGTCTTCCTTCGTGTCGGCCTGCGCTTCGATCCGCGAGATCGTTTCGGCGACCAGAGCTTTCAAATCGGCAAAGCTCGCCTTGTCGCTTTCGAACTCCTTCATCGGCGTGCCGTTCAGCTTGCTCAGCAGAAGCTCCGCCTGCCGGCAGGTGAACCAGACCTGGTTCGGCAGCGGCAGCATGTCGTCCGCCAGCCGCGCCGTCAGCAGCGCTTTCTTCTCCGGATCATCCGGAAACAGCTCCGCCTCGGCCCGGCCGAGAATGTTTCCCAGCGTGACCAGACGTGTACGGTAGATATCGAGATTGCGTTTAACGATGCCCATCCGGAATTCCTCCTTCTCAGATGTCAGTCCGCCTCTAAAGTGAAGGCAGAGATACTTTGGTTGTCCGGGGCTGTTCAGCCTTTGCGCCAGTGTTCTGCAAATTCCAGCATGCGGGCGCGATTGTAGCCTTTGCCCTCTTCCAGCTCGGCCGTGCCCTGCGAGGCGAGGAAGCTGCCATCGGCGTCCAGCACATAGAAATGCGGGTAGCCTTCGGCTTTCGGAAAGGCACCCAGGAATTCCGTGTTCGGATGCTCGCGGCTGAAATTGACCTTCACGATCATGAAGCTCTCGCCGAAAGCGTCGCGGACATCGGCATTGTCTGCCAGATACTTGTCGAGGATCTTGCACCAGACGCACCATTCCCCGCCGACCTCCAGCAGGATCCGGCGGCCGTCGGCCTCCTGGATCGCCTGCTGGACATCCGCCGCCGGGTTGGCGGTCTCGTTATAGGTGTCAGACAGGTAGAGCTTCGCCTCGGGTGCCGCTTCCGCCTGCGCGAAGCCCCCTGCCGACAACATGCTGAGCCCCAGCGCCGCGGCGCCGAGGAAATGCCGCATGCCGCGCACCGGCATCAATAAACCACCACGCTACGGATGCTTTCGCCCGAATGCATCAGGTCGAAGGCGTCATTGATCTTGTCGAGCTTCATGACGTGCGTGATCATCGGGTCGATCTGGATCTTGCCGTTCATGTACCAGTCGACGATTTTCGGCACGTCGGTGCGGCCCTTGGCACCGCCGAAGGCCGTGCCGCGCCAGTTGCGGCCCGTCACCAGCTGGAATGGCCGTGTGCTGATTTCCTTGCCGGCTTCGGCCACGCCGATGATGATCGAGGTGCCCCAGCCGCGGTGGCAGCATTCCAGCGCCTGGCGCATCACATCCGTATTGCCGGTACAGTCGAAGGAATAGTCCGCCCCGCCATCGGTCAGCTCCACGAGGTGGGCGACGACGTCCTTGGTGTTCTTCGGATTGACGAAATGCGTCATGCCGAATTTCTCGCCCCACTCCTTCTTGGAGTCGTTGATGTCGACGCCGATGATCTTGTCTGCGCCTGCCATCTTCGCGCCCTGCAGCACGTTGAGGCCGATACCGCCAAGGCCGAAGACGACGACATTGTCGCCGACCTGAACCTTGGCCGTGTTGGTCACAGCGCCGACGCCGGTCGTCACGCCGCAGCCGACATAGCAGGCCTTGTCGAAAGGCGCGTCGGTGCGGATTTTCGCAACGGCGATTTCCGGCAGGACGGTGAAGTTCGAGAAGGTCGAGCAGCCCATGTAATGGTAGATCGTCTGGCCCTTGTAGGAGAAACGGCTGGTGCCGTCCGGCATCAGGCCCTTGCCCTGGGTCGCGCGGATCGCGGTGCAGAGGTTCGTCTTGCCCGACAGGCAGCTTTTGCACTGGCGGCATTCCGGCGTGTAGAGCGGGATGACATGGTCGCCCGGCTTCACGCTGGTGACGCCTGCGCCGACCTCGCGCACGATGCCCGCGCCCTCATGGCCAAGCACGCTCGGGAAGATGCCTTCGGAGTCGAGCCCGTCCAGCGTGTAGGCGTCCGTGTGGCAGATGCCGGTGGCCATGATCTCGACCAGCACTTCGCCGGCCTTCGGGCCTTCGAGATCGAGTTCGACGATTTCGAGCGGTTTCTTGGCTTCGAAGGCGACAGCGGCGCGGGTTTTCATCTCGGGAAATCTCCTCGGGGTATAGATGGTCTATAGACGGTCCATAGATGGTGTTTGTGATCGTGGAACCGGGGAATCTGGAGCGCGGAACATTTCAGTTTCGCCCCCCCGGCGCAAGGGCGGACTCCTGTCAATTTCGCATACCCGTTCCCCTGTGCCGAAACCCGGTTATAAGGGCGCCATGACAGACCAGATTTCCGATTCCTTCGCCGTTGCCATTGCAGGCGTCGCCGGCCGCATGGGCCGCCAGCTGGCCGCGGTGTCCCATCGCCACGGGCTGACGGTTGCGGGCGGAACAGAGATCGCCGGATCGCCTCACCTGGACACCGATATCGGGGAGCTGGCCGGTATCCCGAACCTCGGCGCGAAGCCGTCATCCGACCCGGTCATCGCGGCTGCCAAGGCGGATGTCTGGTTCGACTTCACCCGCCCTGCCGCCACGATTGCGGCGCTGGAAGCGCTGAAACACACGCCCGTACGTGTTGCAATCATTGGCACAACCGGCTTTTCGCCGACTGAGGAAAAAGCGCTGGAAGCGGCAGCGGGAGACCTTGCCATCGTCAAGTCAGGCAGCTTTGCGTTGGGCATCAAGCTGCTGGAAAGCCTGATCCGCCGCGCGGCTGCCAGCCTCGGCCCGGACTGGGACATCGAAGTGCTGGAAACCCATCACAACAAGAAAGTGGATGCCCCGTCCGGCACGGCCCTGATGCTGGGCGAAGCAGCCGCCGAAGGCCGCGGCGCCGCGCTGGATGACCTGCGCACCGGGCCGTATGACGGCCCCGACGCCGCCCGCGAACCGGGTAAGATCGGCTTCTCCGTCCGCCGCATGGGCGGGGTGATTGGCGAGCATTCGGTCAGCTTCGGCTCCGACACGGAAATCGTGACGTTGAGCCACACATCGCTAGATCGTGCGATGTTTGCTGAAGGTGCAATGAAAGCAGCGTTCTGGGCGCTTAACCAGAAGCCCGGCCTCTACAGCATGGACGATGTGCTGGGGCTTTCGGGCAACGGCGCCTGAGAAAGCGACACACCGCACAGCTGAATCCGGGTTGACGGCCATACTCGCCATGGCAGCATGACAAATTCGTCACGTAACCCGAAAGGACGGGCATGATCGGCATCGTCGTCGTCAGCCACGGCAAACTCTCGAAGGAACTGGTCGCTGCGACGGAACACGTCGTAGGTGAACAGATGCGATTCAAGTCGATTTCCATCGAGGCAGAAGACGATATCGAGGCCCGGCGCGAACAGATCCGCGACACGGCCAAGGCCTGTGACGTGGGCCTCGGGGTCATTATCCTTACTGACATGTTCGGCGGCACGCCGTCGAACCTTGCCATGTCGATCATGAGTTCCGGCAATATCGAGGTCATCTCGGGCGTGACCCTGCCGATGCTGATCAAGCTGGCCGAAGTGCGCGACGAACTGCCACTTGCCGAAGCTGCCCAGACCGCTGCAGATGCGGGCCGCCGCTATATCAACATCGCCTCCGAACTCCTCGCAAAATCCAATTGACCCGGAGCCCTGTGCAGAACGCCGTGACCGAAGCCCGCCAAAGCGTGACCATCGTCAACCGCAAGGGCCTGCACGCGCGCGCGTCTGCCAAACTCTCCAAACTGGCCAGCGAATACCAGGCCACGGTGATCGTCAGCCATGACGGCCAGACAGCCGACGCCCGCTCGATCATGGACCTGCTGATGCTGGTCGCCGCGCAGGGCTGCGAAGTGGAGCTTGCCGCCAATGGCCCGGACGCAGCTGAAGCCGTCACCGCCATCGCCAGCCTGATCGCCGACGGTTTCGGCGAACGCGGCGAGAGCGACGTGTTATACTGACCCCCTTTCCTACCCCACCGGCCACACGATACGGCCGTCCAGACCTCAAAGAGTAACGCAAATGATCAGAGCGATTTTGGCATCCGCAAGCGCAGGCATGATATTGATGGCCTGCACACCGGCCCCTGAGACAGACGCAGCGGCAACAGACGTAGCGGCGGACACCTCCACGATCAGCCCTGAAAACCCGATCAGCACTGAAAACATGTCCGAGACGGTCAAGGTGCTCGCTTCCGACGAATTCATGGGCCGCGCGCCCGGCACCGAGGGCGAGACGAAGACCGTCGCCTACCTGATCGAACGCTTTAAGGACCTCGGCCTTGAACCTGGCGGACGGGACGGCAAATGGACCGATCCGGTGACCCTGAAGCACTCCGTCGTGAATGATATTCGCACACTGAATGTCAGCCAGGGCGACACCGTGATCCCGCTCAGGCAGGGTCTGGACATCAATATCAGCTCCCCCAATCCGCGCGAAGACATCGCCATTGAGGATGTGCCGATCGTGTTCGTGGGCTTTGGCGCCAGCGCGCCGGAACGTGACTGGGACGATTATGGCGACATGGACCTCACTGGGAAGGTCGCCCTCTTCCTCGTGAACGACCCGGATTTCGGTGTCGAGGAAGATGACCCGGTCGCCGGCGTCTTCGGCGGCCGGCGCATGACCTATTATGGCCGCTGGGCCTATAAATATGAGGAGGCCGCCCGCCGCGGCGCGGTTGCCGCCTTCGTCATCCACGAAACCAAACCCGCAGGCTATGGCTGGAACGTTGCCGCTTCCTCGCCGGGCGAAAATTATACCGTTGCCAGCAAGGGCCCGGCGAAACCGGCGCTCGATCTGCGCGGCTGGCTGCATGAGGACATGGCCCGGCAATGGCTGACCGAGGCCGGATACGACCTCGACGAACTGAAAGTTGCCGCCCGCAAGCGCGACTTCGAGGCCTTCACCCTGGATGACCTGCGCTTCAATGCAGACCTCGGCCTGTCTGTCGAAACGGTCGAAAGCCAGAATGTGCTCGGCAAGATCACCGGCACCGAGCGGCCCGACGAAACCGTCATGCTGTCCGGACACTGGGATGCCTATGGGATCGGCATTCCGGATGCGCAGGGCCGCGTCGTCAGACCCGGCGCGAACGATGATGCACTCGGCCTTGCCGGCATCATGGAAATTGCCCGCAACATGGAGGCGCGTCCTGCGCCGGAACGCACGGTCGTGTTTGCTGCCTGGACGGGCGAAGAGAGCGGCCTGCTCGGCTCGGAAGCCTATGCGCAGAACCCGATCTATCCGCTGGAAACAACCGTCGCCAATCTGACGCTGGACATCCTGCAAACGGCAGGGCCGGCAAAGGACGTCATCCAGGTCGGCGAAGGCCAGAGCGAGCTTGAGGAAATGATGGCCGCCGCAGCGGCAAAACAGGGCCGCACGGTGTCTCCCGAAGGTTTGCCAGAGAATGGCCTGTTCTACCGGGCAGACCATTTCTCGCTCGCCCGCCGCGGCGTGCCGGTACTGCTGATCATGGGCATCGCCGGCGGACCGGACCTTGTGGACGGCGGCCGGGAAGCCGGGATCGAATGGGTCGCGGGCTATATTGCCAACCGGTACCACAACCAGAACGACGCCTGGGATCCGGACTGGGATCTCCGCGGCGCCGCGCAGGATGTGGAACTGTTCCTGGACCTGACCGAAGACCTGGCGAACTCCACCACCTGGCCGGACCTGAAGCCGACATCGGAGTTCAAGGGTCTGCGCGACGAGAGCGCCGACGCACGGGAGTAACCTTCCGCTTTCAGCGCCCCCCTTTCAACGGAGGCGCTCTGCCCCTATATTGGTAGGGTCTTCGGACTATGGCGATAAACGCGCGTGTAATAAGCGGCTCGGACCCGGGGGCGGTACCCGGCGGCTCCACCAAAAGCAGGTTCAGGCCTTTTCACCGGGCCTGTTTCTGACGGGGCCGAAATAGGATCGACGGACGTGTAAAGACGAGGCCTTCGCCGGATTGGGCCCCCTCAGAAGCCCAAATCAACATAGTTGCAAACGACAACTTTGCTGAAGGTGAACTGATGGCTGCGTAAGCAGTCGGATGATTACCGAACTTAACTCCTAGGGTATCAGACCCCTAGGCGGGGCCCGGAGGCGCCTGGCAACAGAAGCCTCCACTTTCCCTTTTTCAGGATTCGGTTTTTTGGGGGATGCGCCCGGAATTGGTTTGGCGCACGCTTCCAGTGCTTCCGCCGATGACAGCAATTCAGGAGGCATGGTGTATACAGCCCAGTTGGCCAGAGCTTTCTCGCTCAGCCAGTCCAGGCTCATCTGCCGGGCCCTCTCTTCTGTCATGTAAGGTCCGTCGAGCTGCGCCAACACTTCGGGCATCACGAAGCTCACACCGCCGGTGAAACTGATCGATTCATAGGCGTTGTTCCAGCCGTCTCCCGAGCACATTTGCCGGACCAACAGTACCGACAGTTTGTGTTTGGGAAAGCAGAACGCCACCGACCCGTTTCGGACCAGCACTTCCGCATCGGACGGAAATCCAGGCAGTATCAGCCGGTCATGGTTTTGAGGCGTAGGCCCATCTGCCGAGTCGCCTGCATCGAACAGATCGACATTTCCAGCCCGCGTAATCGTAACCAAGTCACCACCGAGGCCCGGATAGAACGTCATGGGCTGGCCCGGCATGCCACAATCCGGCGCATCCGGTCGTAAATACTCAACGGCGGTCACGCTGGAAAAGGGACGATGCGGCGGTTCTTCTCCAATGACGCGTCCAATGGGATCGCCATGCGAGATTTTGAGCGCGAAAGGATCCGACGGAGCCGCAGCCTCTTTGTATTCAATCGTCAAATACACACAGCCGGCCAGACTCGCGGAAGTGAACATCGCCACAATCGTCTGCCATCTACGCATACGCATTCTCCCGCAATCATTGGGAGACAATTATCTCCCTTTGATTGCAGGAATATTAAGTCTGGAATGTGGATTTTCCGGACGCTGGCGAAAGCAAAATCGTGCCCTTCCCGTCCTTCTCCATCGCGCGCTGGCAGGAGGGCATCTCCTGCATCTGTTTCAGGCCGCATCCGCGAGCCGGTCGAGCCGCGTGTCCCAGTGTTCGGGCCGCACCCCCATGCCAAC
This sequence comes from Hyphomonas sp., assembly GCA_002700305.1. Classification (GTDB taxonomy): domain Bacteria; phylum Pseudomonadota; class Alphaproteobacteria; order Caulobacterales; family Hyphomonadaceae; genus Hyphomonas. Next base: position 23,690 of record PACZ01000026.1, read on the forward strand.
CGCGCGGGCCGGCAGGCGGCGCAAGGGCGGCACCCACTGGAACAGGTGAAGTGCAAACGGCACGTGGACCTTGCTGTCATGCGAGAGCGCCGGAACCAGAACCTTGCGGTGCGCCATGACCTGCGCGGCCTGTGTCGTCCGCGCCGGCCATTCCCGGCGTTTCTGTACCGCGGCGAGATCCTGATCCGACAACCGGCCTTCCCGCAACGGTGCACCGAGTATCCGCGCCGCCGCAATGGCATCCTGAACCGCGAGATTCACGCCCACACCGCCAACCGGAGACATGGCGTGCGCAGCATCTCCGATAAACAGGAGGCCGGGCTTCCACCAGGTTTCCAGCCGGTTCACCTGAACGGTCAACAGTTTGACATCGTCCCAGCTGCTCAGCTCATCAACAGCGTCGGCCAGTATGGGCGCCAGACGCGCGATCCGGTCACGGAAGGCCTGCAGGCCTTCTGCCCGGATATGTTCGTCTGCCCCTTTCGGGAAAGGCAGGGCGCACTGCCAGTAGTCGCCGCGATTGATCATCACCAGCATGCCATCGGAATTGATCCGGCCGAGCGACTCCGTCCCGCCCGTCTGCCGGGGCAGCCGGAACCAGTAGACATCCACCGGTGCGCCGATGTCCTTTATGGGCAGGCTGCTTTGATCCCTCAGGATAGAGTCCCGTCCGTCAGCCCCGACAACCAGATCGGCCTCGATGGTCAGCGGCCCGTCCGGGCCTTCTGCTTCCAGCGCCGTGACACGTCCGTCCGTTTCGGCAACCCGCTCTGCCCTGGTCGACATGAGCAATGTGAAACCCGGAAGGGCCCGGCCCTGTTCGGCAAGATGGTTCAGGAACTCCCATTGCGGCATCATCGCGATATAGGGCGCGACGACGGGCAGGTGACGAAAGTCCGCAATCGGAATTTCCTTTTCATCAATGACGACACTCAGCCGGTCTGTTTTCTGGAACGGTTTCTCCAGATAGCTCTCCAGCAAATTCATCTCGCTCATCGCCTGCAGCGTGGACGGATGAACCGTATCGCCCCGGAAATCCCGGAAGAAATCTGCGTGCTTTTCGAGCACAACAACCTGCACACCCTGACGCGCGAGCAGGTACCCCAACATGACTCCCGCCGGGCCACCCCCGGCAATGCAACACTGTGTTTTCAGGATTTTCCGGTCAGTCATTTGCAGCTCCCATTCGCTTGCGTCATGTCAGACAATTGGGGAACCACCCGGTTTTTTATTAGAGCTGTCTAAAGTACAAATACGTAATGTAGGCGCCATGCTGATCACAAATGCGCGACCCCGCAGGTGCACATAGCGGCGCTCTTGCCTTGTCCAATTGTCCGGTAGACTGCCCCGCCTAAAGCAGAATCGTGCCCTTCCCGTCCTTCTCCATGGCGCGGATGTAGGACGGTGTTTCGTGCATCTGTTTCAGGAAGCGGTGGGCGTTCGGGAAGTTTGCTTCATCCATGCCAGCGCGGTGGGCGGCGAGTTCCATGGAATAGCCCATCACGATGTCGGCGGCGGTGAGCTTGGCCCCGGCGAACCATTTGGTCTGGCCGAGCTGTTTCTCGATTTCACTCATCAGTGCCGTGAGGCGCGGCGTGAAGAAGGCCTTGTCCAGCCCGCCGACCAGTGCCTTTGCCACCGGCCGCATCAGGAAGGGCGCCCGCATGGTCATCGCTGTCATGACGAATTTGTTCGTCAACAGCGGCTGCAGGCTGCCTTGTGACGTGTGGAACCAGAACAGGTAGCGCGCCCGGTCCGGCGTGCCAGGTGCCGGGCGCAGGCGGCCGTCATCGTGCAGGTCGCAGATATAGTCGACGATTGCATTGGTCTCCGCCATCGCGGTGCCATCCACGGTGATGACCGGCGCCGTGCCGAGCGGCGAGACCGCCTTGTACTCTGCCGGGGCGAGCCGGGTGTCCGGGTCCCGGTCGTACAGCTTCACCTCATACGGCACGCCGAGTTCTTCCAGCAGCCAGAGGATGCGGATGGACTGGGATTTCTCCAGGTGATGCAGCGTGATCATGGCAGGGCCTTTCGAGGCAGGTGCAGAAGCACTTCTAGTACGTTCTTTGCGGCCTGCCAGATGTGTTCACGCGGGGTCAGCTCCCGAAAATCCGGGTTTGCATACTGTCTCCCCGCGTCAGCAGGGGTACCGGCCTGCCGGTTGCGGCCCCATATTCCCGCCTCAAGGCAGAGGAGCCAGGCTGATGATTCCCTATTCGGTGCTCGATCTTTCCCCCGTCCCCGCAGGCCATACGGCGGCAGAGGCCCTCGCCAATACGGTGGATCTTGCCCGCCATGCCGAACGCCTCGGCTATCGCCGGTACTGGATGGCCGAACACCACAACATGACCGGCATTGCCTCGGCGGCGACCTCCATCCTGATCGGACATGTGGCGGGGGCGACCTCGACCATCCGCGTCGGCGCGGGCGGCATCATGCTGCCTAACCATGCGCCGCTGATGGTGGCTGAACAGTTCGGCACGCTGGCAACGCTCTATCCGGACCGGATCGACCTCGGCCTCGGCCGCGCGCCCGGGACGGATCAGGCGACCATGCGCGCCCTGCGCCGCGGTATGCAGGCCGCCGACACTTTCCCGCAGGACGTGGTCGAGCTGCTGGGCTATTTCCAGCCTGCCGAGCCGGGCCAGCAAGTGCAGGCCGTTCCGGGCGCCGGTACGCATGTGCCGGTCTGGATGCTCGGGTCCAGCCTCTTCGGCGCACAGCTCGCCGCCCATCTCGGCCTGCCCTACGCCTTCGCCTCACACTTTGCGCCGGACGCGCTCGAACAGGCGGCCGAAATATACCGTGCACGTTTCAACCCCGGCGTCACCGACAAGCCTTGCTTCATGCTGGCAATCAACGTGTTCGGCGCCGACATGGATGCGGAAGGCACGCGGCTGAAGACGTCCATGCAACAGGCCTTCATCAATCTGCGCACCGGCCGCCCCGGACCACTGCCCAAGCCGGTCGACAACATCCACGACATCGCCCCGCCCGAACTGGTTGCCCAGGTCGACCGGGCGCTGCGGATCTCGGCCACGGGCAGCCCGGGCAAGGTGGAGGCGGAACTCTCTGCCCTGATCGACCGGCACCGCCCGGATGAAGTCATCCTGACGGGCCAGATCCACGATCACGCCGCGCGCCTGCGCTCGTTCGAAATTGCCGCAGAGGCGATGCTGGCAATCGGCGCAAAATCCGGCGCTGCAGCGACCTAGTTCTCCATCCGGTCCATCTCGGCACTGATCGTATCCATCAGCTCCGGATGGTCTGACTGAATGCGGATCATGGATGTTGCAATGCGTCCCTGCACCTGAACCAGTTCGGCATATCGCCCGCCGAAAATCTGCATGCCTTTGACGCCGGAGATCTCACCATCCAGCTCATCCGACATCTGGTTCAGCCCGTCGATGGCGACCTTCATCTTCTTCGCGGCGGCCTTGGCGCTCGCCTCATCGTCCGCCCCTTCCAGTGCATCGGCGATACGCGTCATCTCGTTGATGTAGGCTTCACCGATATCATCGGCGGAAGACTTTGCGGTGATGTCTTCCCCGGTCTTTCCCTGCACATCATCCTTGCCGCCACAGCCCGTCAGCATCAGCAACGCTGCGATACCTGCTGCTGTCAAAAATCCTGTTCTCATTTCGCGTCCCCTTCGACTTGTTTTCGGAAGGCGAACATAGACCATGTCTGACGGCAGGAATATGGCGGCGCGCGGCGCCGGTCAGGCCGGATCCATCTCCGCCCAGACATTGAGATGGTCGGAACAGATTTCCGGGCCGGGCTGGTACTGGCCGAGTGCCAGCGCCGGGCCGGTCAGGATGTGGTCATAGTCCCGCAGCGGCCGCCAGGAAGGATAGGTCGGTTCGGGCTGGCGGTCGAAACGGGCCTGCATCTTCTCAAGGAAGGCCTCGGCCGGGCTTGAATGCAGGCTGCAATTGAAGTCCCCCATCACCACCCACCGGCCGTTGCGCGGCAGGTGGCGGGAGAGAAAGTCCAGCTGCAGTGCCTGGTCCCGGCGGCCGAGGCTGAGATGCACGCAGGCAACGTCAAAGCGTGTTTCCGCTTCGACCGTCGCAATCAGGCAACCGCGCCCCGGCACCCGGCCCGGCAGTTTCAGGTCCCGCACATCCGACAAGGGGAACCGGCTGAGGATCGCATTCCCATGCCGCGAAACACCCCGGATCACCCGGTTTTCCTGGATCGCCAGATGATCATGGCCAGAGCGCTCTGCAATGGCATTGGCCTGGCAGCGATACCCGGCCCGGCGCCCGCCAAGGTCGACCTCCTGCAGGCAAACAAGGTCTGCCTCGCGAATGGTTTCGGCGATGGTTTCCAGCGTGTCCGCCTTGGCCGGTGTATGAAACACCTGCCGGTGCGCCCGCGTCAGATAGTGCGAGAAACGGGCCGTTCCGATGGCGGCCTGAATGTTCCAGGTGAGCAGTTTCAAATGCGCGGTCTTCCTTTGGCGGTTCGGACAGGACAAGGTAAGGGGTCACGCATTGTCAGGCTGGACACATGATTCCTCTTCTCAGTTCCATACCCTTTCTCGTGCACTTCTCGCTCTCGGTGCTTGCAGCGATACGCCTGCTTTACCGCAAGCTCGCGGTGAACACGACCCTGGCATGGCTGTTCCTCCTGTTCGGCCTGCCGGTGGTGGGGGTGGTGCTGTATGTCCTGTTCGGGGATCACCGGCTGGGCGGGCGGCGCATGAAGATGGGCGAGCGCCTGCGCACGTTTTTCATGCAGGTCTTCAAACTTAATGACGCCAGCATCCCGCCGGACATTGCGGGCATTCCTCGCTATGCGGCGCTCTCCCGCTCCATCCAGGCCGACGTCGGCTTCCCCGTTCTCACCGGCCTGTCTCCGGCCTTCTTCGCCGACGCCGGAGACCTCTATGCCGCCATGCAGGCAGACATCGATGCGGCCTCGGACAGCATCTGCCTCGAATTCTACATCCTCGATCCCGCGGGCCGTGTCGGCGATGTGCTGACCGCGGTCGAACGGGCGGCGCAGCGGGGCGTCAACTGCAAGATCCTGGCAGACGATTTCGGCTCCAAGGCTTTCTTCCGGTCGCACTGGCCACACCGGCTGAGGAAGGCGGGCGTCCAGATCGTCCGCTCCCTGCGGGTCAATCTGTTCTCTTCCTTCTTCCGCCGGTCCGACCTGCGCAATCACCGCAAGATCCTCGTCTGCGACCAGCGCGTCGGATATGTCGGCAGCTACAACCTCGCCGACCCCAAACTGTTCAAGGCCAATCGCGGGGTTGGCCAGTGGGTCGACATGATGATGCGGGTCGAAGGCCCCGTCGTCGATGCGCTCACATCGGTCTGCCTGTCGGACTTCCTGTTCGACAGCGTCGGCTACCAGATCGGCCGGGCCGACCTGAATGCCCTGCCGATCACGCACCGGGAAGACACAGGCACAGGCGAAGGCAGGCCCGTTACCATGCAGGTGCTGCCGTCCGGCCCGGAAATGCGCAATTCCACGATCTATGAAGTGCTCGTCTCGGCGATCTTCAGCGCGCAGAGGCGGCTGCGCATCGTCTCGCCCTATTTCATTCCGGACCCTGCGGTCCAGCTGGCGCTTGTCTCGGCTGCCAAGCGCGGGATCGAGGTCGAGATCATCGTGCCCGAACGCCTCGATTCCCGCCTCGCCCAGTTTGCCAGCCAGTCCTCCTACAAGGAATTGCTGCGGGCCGGGGTTCGCCTGATCCGGTATCGCAACGGCCTGTTGCACACAAAGCTGATCCTGGTGGACGACGAGATCGCTCTGTTCGGGACGGTGAATATCGACATGCGCAGCTTCTACCTGAACCTCGAGCTGACCATGGTCATTTATGACGCCGCCACCAGCGCCGCCCTGTGGCAGCACTCGGACACCTACCTGCCGGACAGCACACCGCTGGACCTTGCGCGCTGGGAGCAGCGCCCGGAGTGGCACAAATTCCTCGAAAACATCCTGCGCCTCGCCAGCCCGATCCTGTAGGCGCGGAACTCAGCTGTAGCGCGCTTCCACTTTCGGGCCGTCGGCGCCTGCTTTGACCGCCGCGAGGCTCGCTTCGAGATCGGCAAGGTAGGCATCTGCCACATCGGCGTGCTTGGGCGACAGCATCAGGTGCAGACTCGGCGGTTCTTTCGTCACGGAGGTGAACCAGCCGCGCCGGAAGATCTCGCCATAGACCGCAAAGGCATGGGCATCCGGATGGGAAAAGGCCATCAGGCCCAGCATCGGATTGCCGACGATCTCGAAGCCGAGCCGCTTCACGCCCTCTTCGATCTTTTCCCGGGTGGCGCACACCTGCCCCTGCAACCGCTTGTAGCCTTCGACACCCAGCGTGTTCATCACGCCCCAGGCGGCAGAGATCGCCCCGCCCGGCCGCGTGCCTGCCAGCGTCGGCGTCTTCATCGGCGCCCCGCTCCAGCCGGCCAGGTCGAACGGCATGTAATTGTAGAGCTCTTCGGAGCGGAACAGCACGGTCGAGGCGCCCTTGGCGCAATAGCCATATTTGTGCAGGTCGGCGCTCATCGAGTGGACGGCGGGCACTTCAAAGTCGAAGGCCGGGACCGGCACGCCATTCATCCGCGCGAAGGGCGCGAAATAGCCGCCAACGCAGGCATCGACATGCAGCCACACGTCTTTCTTCGCGGCGACCTCTCCCAGTTCAGCGATCGGATCGATGATGCCATGCGGGAAGTTCGGCGCGGAGCCGACCATCATCACCGTCGCCGCGTCGACCGCCTCGCCCATCGCTGCGGGATCGGCTTCATAGCTGCCATCCGTCTTCAGCGGCACGCGGCGGACTTCGATGTCCATCAGATGGGCGGCCTTGTCGAAGGCCAGGTGCGCCGATTGCGCCAGCACGACATTCTGCCCATCGCGCGGCTTGCCCTTTGCGCGGGCATAGTCGCGCGCCGTCTTCATGGCCATGGTGATCGAATCCGTGCCGCCGGACGTCATCGCACCGGTCGCGCCTTCCGGTCCGTGCAGCAGGCCGAGGCCCATGCCGATCACTTCCTTCTCCATCTGCGCAAGACTCGGGAAAGCCATCGGGCCAAGACCGTTCTCCGCCATATAGAGCGTGTAGGCTTCCTGCTGGACCTGTTCGACATCATGGCCCGCATTGAAGACGTAAACAGCCGTGCGCCCGTCGCGCCATTGCGCATCACCGCCGCCGCGCGTGATCATTTCCTGGCGCACATCGGCCCAGTCGCGTCCCTTTTCCGGCATCTGCATGGCTGTTCCTTCCCTCGGTCTTGTCGTTGACGGGCAAACTAGGCGGGCCAGTTCAGCTTGGCCATAGGCAAGCCCCCGGCGCATCATCCATGCAACGATCGGCTGCCTGACGCGTTAGTGCTTTACTCCCCCCGAAAGGAGGAAACCAGAATGACAGGCAAGAACCCCCAAACCGAGAAGAATCACGACGCCGAAACGGCCGACAAGAAGATTCGCCCGTCGGGCCCGGAAAACATGGAAGACCCGCCCAAAGAGTGGGACAAGGTCGACGAAGAAAGCGACGAATCCTTCCCGGCCAGCGATCCGCCGGCAAATTACTGACCGTTTTCCCCGTCTAGTCCGTTGCAATCCCGGGGCATTCCGGCGCCCACACACACCTCCGGGCGAAGAACAGCTTTTTGCTCGCGCATTGTGCGAAGCCCGTTGCCCGCACGCGGCCGGAGGAATATTGTGACGGTCAGAAGAAACAAGAATATCGATGGGGATCAGCACCGCGCCATGACGGACTATATCGGTTACGAAGCGCTCACTCAGGCAGCCATGCGCGGTGTCGTCCGCGAAGCGCTGAAGCGCGCCAAGGCGAATGGCGGCCTGCCGGGTGACCACCACTTCTACATCACGTTCCGCTCCAAGGCGCCGGGCGTGCGCATGGCCGACTATCTGACCGAGCGTTTCCCGGTCGACATGACGATCGTGGTCCAGCACCAGTTCTGGGACCTCGAAGTCCATGACGGCCATTTCGAAATCATCCTGAAATTCTCCGGCGTGCCGCAGCACCTGTTCGTGCCCTATGCCGCGATCACGCGCTTCGTCGACCCGTCCGTGAATTTCGGCCTGACCTTCGAAGCACAGGACAAGGACGCGGCCGTCATTTCTCCGGCCTCCGAACTGGAAGAAACGTCAGGCGAGGCAGACGCTGCCCCCGCCAGCGATGCCGGCACGGTCGTCAACCTCGACGCCTTCCGCCGCAAATAGGCCGGACGATTGTCAGAGACTGAAAAACCCCGCATCAGCGACGCTGACATGCTGGCCCGCTTCCAGGGCTCAAAGAAGCGTCCCCCCTGTTCCGACACGCTGGGCATGAAGCTCATTGAAGTCGAACAGGATGCCATGCGCATACGGATGGCGTTTGACGTCAGCCCATCCTTCGCGAATCCAACCGGCGCCGTGCAGGGCGGCTTTATCTCCGCCATGCTGGACGAAGCCATGAGCACCTGTGTGATCATCGCCTCCAACGTCACCATGACGGCCCCGACACTGGAGATGAAGACCAGCTTCCTGACGCGCCTCATGCCCGGCAAGGCCTATGTCGATGCCCGCATCGTGCGCCTCGGCAAATCCGCTGCCTTCATGGAAGCGGAATGTTTTGACCCCGACGGCAAAATGGTCGCCAAGGCGTCGGCCACGGCCATCCCGATGCCGTTCAAACGACTCGCAAAATGAGTTTCGACAAACGCGCATATTGGGAAGGCGTGCTCGGCGACGGCTCACGCCCGCCCGCGACAGACTTTGTCGGTTTCGACCTGATTGCCTTCGATGAAACGGAAGGCTGGGCCGAGGCGGCGTTCTGCCTGCCGGCCCAGGCCACCAATCCCGGCGGCACGGCGCAGGGTGGCTTCGTGACCGCTGCGCTGGACGAAATCATGAGCGTCGCCGGTTCGATCGTACAGGATGGCCCGGCCATGGCGCCGACGCTGCAGATGACGGTCAGTTTCATCCGCCCCGTGCCCGTTGGCGTGCGCCTTCTCGGCCGCGGCGAAGTTGTCCGCAAGGGCCGACAGGCCATCTTCACACAGGGCTACCTGCGCAGCGAAGACGGCAAGCTGCTTGCTCAGGCGACGGCCAGCTGCATTCCGCGGTCCCTGGCCTGACGCTGCGACAGGCTGCGCGCGGACGCCGGTCTGTGCTATCTTCCCGGAAAGATAAGAAATCCGGGAGGAAACAATGGCCGACGATCAGGGCTCCACGCCTTCAGTCCCGAAATCCATCATTGAAGTGACGGCCTTCATGCCGGAGGCGCGGCGCGATCCGCACCCTCCCCTGAAAGCCCTGCGTGAGCAATGTCCCGTCATGCGGGACGAAATGGCCAGGACCTGGTTTCTCACCCGCTATGGCGACGTGCGCACCACGGTGAATGACCGCAGTTTCGTCCGCCATCCCCTGAATGCGGAAGAAGGCTCGATCTCGCGCCAGCTGGTCGACGAGGAAAACCCGCGCCGTACCTCCATTCTCTTCATGGACGATCCGGACCATGCCCGTGTCCGCCCACCGCTGGCGAAGGCATTCTACACCCGCATCAACAAGATGAAGGAACAGATCGAGGCCATCGTCGACGAAACCATCGAGGCCGCCCCTGCCAGCGGTGTGTTCGACCTGATGGCCGAGATCGCCGTGCCGATCCCGGTGACGGTCATCGCCCGCATCCTTGGGGTCGACGAGGAACGCCTCGCTGATTTCCGCGACTGGTCAGAAGCGGTGATCCTTGGCCTCAACCCGGTCCGCACACCGGAAGAGACCGAGCGCATGATGGCAGGCGGCGCAGCGCTCGATGCCTATTTCACCGAACTGATGGAACGCCGCCGCAAAGCACCGGAAGACGATCTCATCACTGATATGGTTCAGCTGCAGGCCTCCGGAGACGCTCCGCTGTCGGACGATGAAGTCCGCATCAATCTTCAGGCGCTCCTCGTCGGCGGGAACCTCACGACGACGGACCTGATCGGCAATGGCGTCTGGCTGTTCCTGACGCATCCGGAGCAACTCGCCGCCCTGAAGGCCGACCCCGGCCTTGCGGCGCAGGCCGTGGAGGAAGTGCTGCGCTATGAGGCGCCCGTCTCCGCCACGTCCCGCATCGCCGAGGCTGACAAACAGGTCGCCGGTTGCCCGGTGAAGGAACACCAGGTCGTGTTCTGCTCGCTCGCCTCCGCCAATCGCGACGCAGAGACATTCGAGACGCCGGACGCGTTCGACATCACCAAGAAGCGCGCCAGCCATGTTGCCTTCGGTGGCGGCCCCCACATCTGCATCGGCGCCCCGCTCGCCCGAATGGAGGCAAGGCGCGTCTACCAGAAACTGTTCGAACGCTATCCGGACATGAAGCTGCCCGAACAGGACATCGCCTGGCGCGCCCTGCCCTTTTTCCGCGGCATCGAAAAGCTGGACGTGGAGGTCTGACGGCGTGTTAGCGGGACCGGGCATTAACGAACGCCCTGCGCGTGCCCATGGTGCAGCGCGCAAAAACGTGTCATAGGGCCGCAAACTCCCTCTGACAGGTCGATCGTGCCTCGATGACGATCCCTGACAGTCCAACCCCCGAAAGCCTTTACATGTCCGCTTATCCGTCCGTTCCCTCGGCCCTCGCCGAAGCCCTTTCCAATAAGGGGTATGATGCCCTCACCCAGGTCCAGTCTGCCGTGATCGAGCCTTCGCTCGCCGGACGCGACCTGCTTGTTTCCGCCCAGACCGGCTCCGGCAAGACCGTTGCCTTCGGCCTTGCCATGGCCGGCGAGCTGCTGGGCGAGGAAGACCGCCTCACCCGCGCCGAAACCCCGCTGGCCCTGATCGTGGCACCGACGCGCGAACTCGCCATGCAGGTCGCCCGTGAACTGATCTGGCTCTACGGCCCGGCCGGTGGCCGTATCGCCACCTGTGTCGGCGGCATGGACATGCGTGACGAGCGCAAGGCCCTCGCCCGCGGTGCCCATATCGTGGTCGGCACGCCCGGCCGCCTGTCGGACCATATCAAACGCGGCTCGCTGGACACTGCCGGCATCCGCGTCGTCGTGCTGGACGAGGCCGACGAGATGCTCGACATGGGTTTCCGCGAGGAGCTGGAGCACATTCTCGAAGGCACGCCGGAAACACGCCGCACCCTGATGTTCTCCGCCACAGTGCCGAAAGGCATCGCAAACCTCGCCGCGCGCTATCAGAAGGATGCCGAGCGCGTCCGCACAGAATCCGAACAGCGCCAGCATGGCGACATCGAATACCGCGCGCTTCTGGTCGCCCCGGGCGATGAAGAAAACGCCATCGTCAACATCGTCCGCCATTCCGACAGCGAAAGCGCGCTCGTCTTCTGCACGACGCGCGCCGCCGTGAACAAGCTGATGAGCCGCATGGGCAATCGCGGCTTCCCGGTCGTCGCCCTCTCCGGCGAGCTCAGCCAGAAGGAACGCTCCAACGCGCTCCAGTCCCTGCGCGATGGCCGTGCCCGCGTCTGTATCGCGACCGACGTCGCCGCCCGTGGCCTCGACCTCGACAATCTGGGTCTCGTCATCCACGCAGACCTGCCGCGCGATCCGGCCACGCTGCTGCACCGTTCCGGCCGGACTGGCCGGGCCGGACGCAAGGGCGTCAGCGCGCTGATCGTGGCACCGAAGGCCCGCCGCCGCGTGGAACGCCTGCTGGGCGATGCCCGGATCGAAGCGACCTGGGGCACGCCGCCCTCGGCTGACGAAATCAATGCGCTGGACGATGCCCGCCTGCTGGCAGACCCGTCCCTCACCCGCCCCATCCATGAGAGCGAGCGCGCCATGATCGACGCGCTGCTGGAACAGCACGGGGCCGAACAGGTCCCTGCCGCTTTCCTGCGCAAGCAGCGTGAAGGCCGCTCGGCGCCCGAGGACCTGCGCCCGGTGGACACGAGCCCGCCGAAGCGCCGCGAACGCACAGAGCGTGGCGAACGCGGCGATTGGGGCGACCGCGAACCGCGCGAGAAACGCCACAAGACCGAACGCAAGGGCTTTGACGATGCCGTCTGGGTGCAGCTGAATGTCGGCCGTAAGAAGAACGCTGAAGCGCGCTGGATCCTGCCTGTCCTCTGCAAGGCCGGCGGCCTCTCCCGCGACGATATCGGTGCTATCCGCATCAATCCGGGCGACACGCATGTGGAGCTGACCCGCGATGCTGCGGCCCGCTTCTTCGAGACGATTGGGGAGAACGGCATGGTGGAGAAAAGCCTGCGCGCCTCGCGGCTCGACGGTGCGCCGCCTGCACCGGCCCGGTTCGACCGGGAAGACCGCAGCGAGCGCCCGGCCCCGCGCCTGCGCAAGAAACCGTACGACCCGGATGCCCCGCGCAAATTCTCCGGCAAGAAGCCCTACGAGAAGAAAGCTGCCCGGGACGACGCCCCGGCCGCAGCCGAACGCGCGCCCTCCCCGCAGACGGACTATATCCAGGACGACCGGGAGAAGCCTGCAAAGCCGGCGAAGAAATTCTCCAAAGTGCACGCCAAGGATGGCTGGAAGCCGCCCATGCGCAGCAAGGGCAAGCCCGGTAAAGGCGGCCCCAAGGGCGCTGGCAAGGGTGGTCCCAAAGGCGGCAAACCCGCCTTCCAGAAGGGCGCAAAACCACTGAAAAAGCACCGGAAACCGCCCGCAAAAGGCTGAACCCGGAAGAGCCGCCGAAATCGCCCTTTTTAGCCCCTGCAAGGCCTTGTTTTTGCAGGGGTAATTTGCACCTCCACAAAGCTGTAAAATAACCCCCGTTTCGGTTCCCTCTGAGGGGTTAATCCCCTATATTTGAAGGCGAATCTACAGAATCGACGGGGAAGCCTCATGGCTGAA
>PACZ01000027.1 GCA_002700305.1 Hyphomonas sp.
AACGCCCGCAAGCTGTGGCAGAAGATTCTCGAGCTGCGCATGCAGACCGGCGAACCCTACCTGCTGTTCACCGACACGGTGAACAATTCCATGCCGGCGCACCAGCGCAAGCTGGGCCTGAAGGTGACGCAGTCGAACCTCTGCTCTGAAATCACCCTGCCGACCGGTGTCGATCACCGCGGCGAGGACCGTACGGCCGTCTGCTGCCTCTCTTCGGTCAATGCCGAGAAGTATCTGGAATGGTCGAAGGACGAGAACTTCCTCGAAGACATCTTCCGCTTCCTCGACAATGTGCTGGAAGACTTCATCGAGCGGGCGCCGTCCGAAATGGAACGCGCCGTCTACTCCGCCAAGCGCGAGCGCTCGGTCGGTCTCGGCGTGATGGGCTTCCACTCCTTCCTTCAGAAGATGAACGTCTCCATGGAAAGCGCCATGGCGAAGGTCTGGAACGAGAAGATCTTCAAGGACGTCCGCAAGGGCGCCGACGCGGCATCCGTGAAGCTGGCCAAAGAACGCGGCCCGTGTGAAGACGCGCGCGACGCCGGCATGATGGCCCGCTTCAGCCACAAGATGGCCGTTGCGCCGACCGCGTCGATCTCGATCATCTGCGGCGGCACCTCCGCCGGCATTGAGCCGATCCCGGCCAACGTCTACACCCACAAGACCCTGTCGGGCTCTTTCACCGTGAAGAACCCGCAGCTGGAAGCGCTGCTGGAAAGCAAGGGTCTCAACACGCCGGAAACCTGGGCGTCCATCCTGGAGCATGAGGGCTCGGTCCAGCATCTCGAGGAACTCGACGAGCATGAGCGCGCCGTGTTCAAGACCGCCTTCGAACTCGACCAGCGCTGGATCGTGGAACTTGCGGCTGACCGCACACCCTATATCTGCCAGTCGCAGTCGCTGAACCTGTTCCTGCCGGGCGACATCGCCAAGTGGGACCTGCACATGCTGCACTGGACGGCGTGGGAGAAGGGGCTCAAGTCGCTCTACTACTGCCGTTCCAAGTCGGTCCAGCGGGCTGCGTTCGCAGGTTCCGAAAAGGCCGAGGCCGGCCAGATGGAAACCCCGAACACCGACTATGACGAGTGCCTCGCCTGCCAGTAGGCCATGCTCTAAAGTAGAATTCAGATCGCGTGCGGCGAGAACTTTGATCAGGTTCTCGCCGTTTGCGTGTTTCAAATCCGGGCAAATATGCACAGTTCCGCGCCAGAGTGGTTCTGCCAGACCGCATTTTCTATCGGGCGTTCCGATTGGAAATCTAAAATTTTCAATAGGTTAATAAGGAAATCGGGCCATATGGCGCGAGTTTTGCTCAAAATTTCCCTAAAAAAACCGGAGTCTGGAACAGACTCTACAGAAGTGCGTTAGAGGTAGCGGAATTAATCTTTTTTGAGTGGAAAGTGGTTTGAAGGGTCCGAAGCCTTCATGCTACATTAAATGAACGATGGCCTAATTCCCGTTAACGGTTCTCCTAGGGAAGGCAGCCATGAGAGGTGTGGGTCGAATGGTCGTTGCAATTGCCAGTGCAGTATTGACGATGGCGTGCCAGGGATGCGTAGCCGTCTCTCCGCATGATCAGATGCGGATTGAACCTGCTGTGCCGCCGACTGTCGGCATGATGATGGCGGCACCCGGCACCAGCCCCGTCGTGACGCCCATCACGCAGGACCCCAACAAGATTTCCGTACATGTGGCCGATGGCCTGCCGACCCGTTTTTCGGGCACGCCCTTGGGGCTCGGCAGCGAGATGGCCACGATGGCATTTGCCGGAACGCCGGCTGACTTCTCTTCCGGTTCGCTCGTCGCCACGCCGGCCGACAAGCCTGAACTCGGCTGGTCCGGGGCAGGCGCGCTGACGGCCGTCACGGCCGAGCGCTCGGCGGCTGCGGCCCTCAATCCGGCTCTCGCCAAGGTGGAGAAAGACATCGCCGCCGAAATCGCCTTCTCGGCGCCCAGCGAAGTCACCGGCCTGAAATTCGATGTCGGCGTCGCACCGCGCATTGCCGTGCGTGAAGATGGCGAAGTGCTGACCCAGCGTTTGGGCGGTGAAGTCCGCATCGGTCAGGACTTTGACCTGCTCGATTCCAATGGCCAGCCACAGGGCTGGTACCTGTTTGCCGGCGCAGATGGTGAAGCGCTCATCTGGGATGCAGACCGTAACGGATTTACCCCGCAGCTGAACGATATGGCCCTGACCGATCAGGTCACCGTGGGCGACATGCAGGCCGGTATTTCCATCCAGCGCGGCGGTGGCCAGCTCTCCCTGTCCTATATCCGGCGCGAAGTGAAATACCGTGACCGGAATGGCGGCTTCAGCGAGAACGAAGATTTCGCCGGGGTCAGTTTCACCATGCGCCGTTAGGTGCTATCCCGCGGAGCATGAAACTGCCCCGATTTGATACATTGACTGAGACAAGGGCCGCGCCGATTGCAGCGGCCCTTTTCATTGCGGCCCTGTTGGGGGCGCCGCCAGCTCTGGCGGAAGGGCAGGAGGCGTCTGGTCCGGTCGCCCCGCGCAAGCCGGGCGTCTGGTCCATCACATCGGAGAACGACATGTTCGGCTCCGGAACGGACCGGAATTATTCGAACGGCGTGCGGATCGAGCATGTATCCGGCGCAGATAATGTGCACCCGGGGCTGAAATGGGTCGCGGCGCGGCTGCCCTGGATCGATGTCGAGCGGACAGATCTGCGTCAGGGCTTCGGCCTCTCGCACGCGATTTTCACACCGGAGGACATCACGCTCACGGATCCGAATCCGCTGGACCGGCCCTATGCCGGCTGGCTCTCCTTTTCCTCCACCGTTGCGGCGACAGATCTGGAGAAGGGCGTGCAGGACACGCTGCAGGTCAATCTCGGCATTGTCGGGCCGTCCGCGGGTGGCGAGTTCGTCCAGAACAACTGGCACAATATGCTCGGTATTCCCGGCGCGCAGGGCTGGGACCACCAGTTGAAGGATGAGCCAGGGGTGGAGATCA
Source organism: Hyphomonas sp. (assembly GCA_002700305.1). GTDB lineage: Bacteria > Pseudomonadota > Alphaproteobacteria > Caulobacterales > Hyphomonadaceae > Hyphomonas. The sequence goes on from PACZ01000027.1 coordinate 2,978, forward strand.
TCGCCCAGCGCCTGCAGCGGCTCGACAAGATCGACCTGCCTTTCGGGCTGGAGACGGATTTTGCCGGCCATGCCGGTTTCGCCCTCGGCAATGTGCGCACTTATGTGAACACGGGACTGACGGCGCGGATCGGCTGGGATCTCGACTCCGGTTTCGGTCCGCCGCGCATCCGTCCGGCCCTCGCCGGGGCAGGGGAGTTCATTCCGGGCACCGATAAAGCCCCCTGGGGTGGATATGCCTTTATCGGCGTCGACGGCCGCGCCATTGCGAGGGACATGTTCCTGGATGGCAATCTTTGGCGCGACTCGGCGCGTGTAGAAGATCGCCGCGCGCTTTCCGGGGATCTGCAGGCGGGCCTTGTGGTTCACCATCGCGACGTGCAGGTCGCATTCACCTGGGTGACACGGACAGAGCAGTTTGCCTATCAGGACGGGCCCCAGCAATTCGGCGCCGTCTCGATTTCGATCGCCCACTAGGCTTCAGGTATCCTTACGCCGGGCGAGTAACCAGGTGCGCGTGGCCTCGTCCGGGGTCAGTGCGGCGGCCTGTTGCAAGGCCATGTGCGCCGCTTCCACTTCACCCAGGGCATAGAGGACATGCGCCCGAACGGCCCAGTAGGGCGCATGCTGCGCGGTGTCCTTTCCCGCAATCGCATCCAGCAGGGCGAGCGCGGTCTCCGGCTCGCCGGCCTGCAAGCGGGCGGCGGCTTCGCCGATCTGCGCCCCGGCGGACGGCGCGGTGCTCCTCAGGGCCTGGTAGAGCTGGCAGATCAGCGCCCAGTCCGTGCGGCCGGTCTGGCGCCGGGCGGCATGGACCGCCTGGATGGCAGCTTCCAGCTGAAAGCGTCCGGGAGATTTCGCGCGCGATGCGTCGGTCAGCAGGGTGGTGGCTTCGCGGATGCGGGCTTCATCCCAAAGGGCCGTGTCCTGATCGTTCAGCGGAACGTAACATCCCGCATCGTCCCGCCGGGCCGTGCGACGGCTTTCGCAATAGAGGATCAGTGCCAGCAGGCCCTTCGCCTCGGCATCGTCCGGCACCTGCCGGATCAGACAGCGCGCCAGCCATTCGGCCTCCGCCGCAAGCCCGGTCACAGGATCCGTCCCGCCGGCGATATTCTCCCATCCGCTGGTATAGGCGGCATAGATCGCGCGAAGGACGGCCGCCATACGTTCCCGGCGGATATGGTCGGGCGGTATGGCGAACGGGATGTTGCCCTTCGCCAGGAGGCGTTTCGCCCGGGCGAGCCGCTGGCCGATCGCCGCCGGGCTTTCCAGCGTTGCGGCCGCGATGTCTTCCGCGGTGAAGCCGAGCACGGTCTGCAGCATCAGGGCGGTGTGCGCAGGGGCTGGAATGGCCGGGTGGGCGCAGAGGAACATCAGCTCCAGCCGCCGGTCGCGATCAATTGATTCCTCTCTTTCGGAAGGGGACATGTCGGCGGCCTTCATCAGAGGCCGGGTGGTACGGGCGTGGCGCGCGGCAGTGCCGGCCTTCCGGGCGGCGTCGACCGCTTTGCGCGCGGCAGCCTTCATCAGCCAGGCCTCGGGACTGTCCGGCACGCCGCGTACTGGCCAGGTGGCGAGCGCGCTGGCGAAAGCATCCGCCAGCACGTCTTCGGCAAGGGTGACATCGCCATATTGCGCCGTCAGCTGCGCCACGAGTTTGCCGTAGCAGGTTCGCGCGGCCCATTCTGCCGCCGCGCGTGCATCGGTGACTGACGAGTCAGGCGCTGCCATAATCAGGGACAGGGCGGATCTCGATCGTGCCGCCGCTTTTGTGCACCGGGCATTTCCGGGCCCAGGCTTCCGCCTCGGCCATGGACCCGGCATTGATGACATAGACGCCGCCCATCTGTTCCTTGGTGTCGGCATACGGACCATCCTGAATCTCGCCCGCGGCTTTCAGGCACCGTCCGGTTCCGGCCGGCTCCAGCGCGACGCCGGTGACATAGGCCCCGGCTGCCTGCAATTCTTCGGAAAAGGCCATGTGCTCTTCCACGATGGCCATTTGCTGGTCTTCGGGCAGGGCGTGAAAAGTGGCTTCGTCTTCAAACAGGAACAGTGCAAATTGCATCAGGAGGTCTCCTCAGGTGGAAGTCTGGCACAGGCTTATCCTGCACCATAGTCCCCAGACGGGCTGACCATGTTGATTTTGACACCGAGGCCGGAAATTTCTGGCGCGCGGCACGAAGTTATACGTACCGGCAGTATGGGAGGTGCCTTTTTTGGCATTCCAAGCGCCAATAAATGCTGGGATTATTCCGTACTTTGGTATACATACCGGACCAGTTGTAATTCGCGGGATCGCGAGGGATTTCTTGTGCCCCAATCCGGTCCGGCGCAGACTGCGAAAAAATCCGGGAGGACCCAAATGAGACATGCCGCCCTCGCGCTTGCCGCGTTGATCAGCCTTGCTGCCTGTTCCGAACAGGCCGCGCCGCCTCCGAAAGCCGATGCGGCGCCAGAGGCAGGCATTGCGACCGAAGCGACCAAGGCGGCGAACGCTGCGCTGGCTGAACGCCTGCCGCTGGACCAGCCGGGTGACTTCGAAGATGCCGACCATGGCCTGCTGGCCCAGATCCAGGAAGACATCGTGGATGACACCGGCAAGGTCGTCTGGTCCGTCAATGCGCAGAACTTCATCACTGGTCCGGCGCCTGCTACAGTGAACCCGTCGCTGTGGCGCCAGCAGCAGCTGCTCGCAAAGCACGGCCTGTTCGAAGTCAAGGACGGGCTCTACCAGGTGCGCGGCTATGACCTGGCCGTCATGTCCATCATCCGGGGCGAAACCGGCTGGATCATCGTCGACCCGCTGACGGCCAAGGAAACCGCGGCGGCAGCCCTCAAACTGGTCAATGATACACTGGGCGAGCGCCCAGTCAGCGGCGTGATCTACACCCATTCCCATGCCGACCATTTTGCCGGGGCCCGTGGGGTCATTTCAGAGGCTGACATCGCCAATGGCGTGCCTGTGCTCGCTCCGATCGGATTCACCGAAAATGCCATCGCGGAAAACCTGCTGGCCGGCAACTACATGTCGCGCCGGGCGATCCTGATGTTCGGCGGCACGCTCCCCAACGACGCAACCGGGCAGGTGGGCACCGGTCTGGGGCCGGCCCTGTCGCGGGGGACCGCCGGTTTCATTCCGCCGACGGAAGAGATTTCCGGCCGGGGCACGCAGCGCACGATCGATGGCGTCCGGTTCGAATTCATCGATGCGGCGGGTACCGAGGCGCCTGCCGAATTCATGTTCTATCTGCCGGACTTCCGCGCCCTCTGCACCGCTGAGGTCGCCACAGCAACCTTCCACAACGGGCTGACCCTGCGCGGCGCGAAGGTGCGCGACTTCCTCGAATGGAGCCGTGTGCTGGATTATGTGCTGGTCAATTATGCCGACAAGTCCGACCTGTCCTTCGCCTCGCACCACTGGCCGACCTTCGGTACGGAGAATGTGCAGGACTATCTGCGCGGCCAGCGTGACGTCTACCGCTATACCCACGACCAAACGGTGCGCCGGGCAAACCAGGGGCAGACCCAGTTTGAAATCGCAGAAGACATTCCGGAACCGGATGTTCAGGAAACGCATTTCGATACGCGCGGCTATTACGGCACGCTGAACCACAACGCCAAGGCGGTCTACCAGTACTATTTCGGCTGGTGGGATGGCGTGCCAGCCACCTACAATGCCTGGCCGATGGAAGAGCGTTCCAAGCGCATGGTCGCACTGGCCGGCGGGGAAGATGCTGCGCTGGTGGCTGGCGAGAAAGCCTTCAAGGAAGGGGACTATCGCTGGGCCGCGGAAGTGTTCAACGCGGTTGTCTTTGCCAATCCGGAAAACAAGCTGGGCCGTGACTGGCTGGCCGCCACCTATGAGCAGATGGGCTTCCAGGCCGAATCCGGCGCCTGGCGTGACTATTACCTGACCGGTGCGGCAGAGCTGCGCCGCGGGCTGCCTCTCGATCAGGCGATCCGCCTTGGCAATCTCGACTTCCTGAAAGGTGTGCCGACGGTGGAACTGTTCAACGCGCTGGCTGTCCGTTACGCGCCGGAGAAGCTGACGCGCGACCCGTTCACGCTGAACTTCGTCTTCCCCGATACGGAAGAGACGCTGATGCTGGACGTTGGCACCCGCACGGCCTTCCCGCGGCCGGGCTCGGCGTCCGGCTCCCCGGCAGCGACACTCACAATCTCCCGCGCCGCGTTCAATGACCTGATTCTCCAGACACGGAGCTTCCAGGACATCGCCAAGGCTGGCGAGGCGAAAGTGGAGGGCGACCCATCGGCCCTGCTTGCCTGGTTCAGCGCGCTGGAAACCCCGCCCTTCTGGTTCAACGTCGTCGAACCGTAAGACATGCCGCCGGTCTGTAATGGGGCTGAGTCTGCCTCATTGCAGGCCCGGCCGGCGCACTCCACATTGAAAGGCCTGAGCCCCGGCACCTGGCCGGGCGCGCAAAAGGGGCCTCTGGGCCATGGTCGCTGACCTTTCTTTTCTGTCTCCGGAACTCCTGCAGGCTTTCTTCGCCGTAGTGGCGATCGATCTTGTGCTGGCGGGCGACAATGCCGTCGTTATCGGCCTCGCGGCGGCGGGTCTGGAGAAGAAGCAGCGTGCCAAGGCGATCCTGATCGGGATAATCTTCGCCACCGTCCTGCGCATCGCCTTTGCGCTCGTCGCGGCGGAACTGTTGCTCATCATTGGCCTCCTGTTTGCCGGCGGCGTGCTGCTGCTCTGGGTCGCGTGGAAGATGTGGCGGGAACTGAGGGAGGAGGCCCAGCTCAATGCCGAGGAGGCATTGACGGGCGCAGACCTCAACGCGGACGGCACCGTGGCCGGGCAGACGTCACGCAAGACGCTGCGCCAGGCCGTAACGCAGATCATCATCGCCGACGTGTCCATGTCGATCGACAATGTGCTGGGCGTCGCCGGTGCGGCGCGGGAGCACCCGGTCGTGCTGGTCTTCGGCCTGGCCCTTTCAATCCTCCTGATGGGTGTCGCCTCGACCTTTATCGCCAAAGTCCTGACCCGGCACCGGTGGATCGCCTTTGCCGGGCTCGCCATCATTCTATACGTCGCGCTGCACATGATCTGGCAGGGCGGCCACGAGCTCTGTGCCGAGGGGCTGCCGCTCCTCGGGCTCGACGCGCCTGCCGCCTGCAGCGCCCACTAGAACGTCCTGTCCACCCGGAGTCGAATTGACTCTCAGGCCCACCCGGTGAAAATCGTTTCGGAGAGAGAACGAGGGGGCGGCCATGGCCGATGGGGAAGCCAGGGCGGACGACGTACTGGACGCAGGCAATGTGGACGCGCCGGGGCCTGAAGCCCGCGCGCCGGGCCGCTGGCAGAGTTTCCGGGCCTGGCGGCAGACGCCTTTTGTCCTCTGGGCGCTGGCCGCTTTTGCCGGCCTGACCGCGCTTGTTTTCTGGCATACTTTCTCCGGCCAGCCGGTGCTGCAGTCGTCGGATGCGAAGCTCTGGTTTCTCAGCGGGACGGTTCTGTTCTGGCTGCCGATCTTGCTGCTGTTGCGGGATTCTCCGGACAATTTTGCGCATGGCCCATCGCTGCGCCTGCCGGTGGTCTGCGTCGGCCTGCTGGTTTGTCTGTCCGGCGGGCTTGCCGCCGTGACGGAATGGGGCGGGGACCTGTCCGGCGTATTGCAGGACCAGCTGCAGGGCGCGCCTTTTATCGCCTGCGTCTTTGCCGCTCTGGCGCTCGCTTTCCTGCCGCTCGCCTGGAACGCGGTGAACCTGTCCCGTTTTCAGGCCGCTGAGCGCCGCAAGACGGACGTGCCGCGCGCCAATATCGACGGCATGAACGATTCCAAGGATGCCGAAGCGATGGGTGCGCTGGTCGCCACGCTGGTGGTTGGCGGCATCATTGTCTTTGCGATCTGCGCCGGGATTTTCAACGAGTCCGTCTCCTTCGACAATCTGATCGGGATTGCCATCGGCTTCCTGGTGGTCGGGGCATTCGCTGTCGTCGTGTTCATGGACCCGCTGTCTCAACTGATGCCGGTGCGCTGGCTGAGCCGGGTGTTCAGCTTTGCCGCGCGCGGCGCCCGGCCACTGGCGGCCTTCTATGATGCGGTCGACACATTCCTTGTCCGGATTGTCGCCGTCATGACCGGTATGGAGCATCGCTCCGTTGCAGCGCGTTACGGCATTCTGGGACTGATCCTGATCAGCCTCTGCCTGCTCGGCTGGTACCTGCCGCCGGAATGGGGGCTCATTCCCTGTGCGCTCGGCATCGTTGCGGCGGTCTCTGTCTCCCGGCTCTGGAGCTGGGTGGAGGACGACCGCGCGCTGGCCGCCCTGACGGATTTCAAGCCGACCACGCCTTACCGCACATCCATGCGCGAGGATTACCGTGACGAGACGCTGCTGGGCTTCCTGTTCGTCTTCTTCCTGATCCCGATCATGATGAGCAATGCGCACTGGAGCGGCTTGTTCGGGCCAGACATGTTCCAGCTGCCGAAAGGGCAGGAGACCGGTTTCCTCGACTGGTTCGGTTATTTCGGTGTGACCCTGATCAAGGCGGTGCCGATTGTCGACTGGGCCGAGATCTACAATTTCGGCCAGCCGCGGCCGGGGGCGGATTCGGACCTGATCTCGATGCACACAGTCGCCTCCCAGCATGCGGTTTTCATGGCGCGTTCGACGGTCGACCTCGTCCTGATCGCCTCGCTGCTGCAGGCGATTTCGATCACAGGCCGCAACCGCCAGCAGAAGCGGCTCTACAAGGCGGGCACCGATCCGGCGAACAAGTTCCGTCCGGGCCTGATCGACCGGCTCGACACGGTTGTGGAGAAAGCGGAGCTGCGCCGCACGATGATGGCCTGCCTGCGTCCGGGCGCGCCCTGGCCGGAGAAGCACACGACGCCGGAGCAGGCCCATAAAATCCATTTCAATCTGAATGTTCAGTCGACCCGGCCGGGCCTTGTCGATTTCCGGCGCTACAATGCGGACCGGCTGGGCCAGATGCATGGCGAATACAAGGACCCGGTTGCCCGCGCCTTCATTGCGGCCATCTCGGTGGAGCGGCCGGACTTCGACCTGACGCCGCGCCTCGTCCTGCTCGATAATATGGCTGAAAAGGGGGCGCCGGAATCGGATCTCTACACAATGCTGGACAGGATCTCGACAGACCTGTCGGAGACTCCGGCGAATGTGAACCTGACCATCGAAGTGTTGCGCTCGATCCTGTTCCACACTTCGCGCCGGGCGGGCCTGAAGGAGTTCAAGCAGCACGTCATACGCCTCCTGGCCACATGCCAGCCGGGCGAGGAAGTGATCGAGGCGCTGGCGGATATTGCAGGCCGGTCGAACCCGGATGCCTACCAGTATACGAAAGTGGCCGCCATTGAGGCGATTGACCAGGTGGCAAGGCGCCAACCGACGAAGCAGGGCGTGCGGGCGGCGATGGCGATCCTCAAACAGGTCCAGCGCTGCGAGCCGGGGGCCATGACGGAGTCGGCCATCCGCCGGATTCTTGCCGGGCTTCAGGACCTCCTGAAAAGCCTGAAATCCTAATTCATCTGGCTGCGGAAGAAGTCTGCGATCATCGGGCCGTATTTGTCGCCGTCCATGCCGAGCCTGTTGTTGAGGCTCTTGTGGGAGCGGTTCTTCGCCAGCACGGCTTCGGCGTCATAGCCGTGCTCGCGCAGCGTTTCGGCCAGTTCCTTGGCCCGGTCCGGGGAGACCGGCCGGTCGACATAGAGAATCCGGAAAGGCGGGATGCGCCGGCCATCCATCACATGAAGCGTGGGGGAGGCTTCGCGCCAGACGGTTTCCTTGCTGCCGAAGGCCGGCCGGTAGAAACGCGGCAGCTCGCCTTTCCGCTCGCCGGTGCGCACCAGATTGTAGGAGGCGCCGTCCAGCGGCACGGTGCCCTTGATCACGCCAAGGCTCAGGCCTTCATTGCGCAGATATTGCGGGTCGATGGAAACCAGCGCGACAGAGTGGGCGCCGGATGAGTGCCCCATCAGGAAAATGGAATCCGGATCGCCGCCATAATCCTCGGCATTGCGGTAGACGAAGGCGATGGCGGAGGCGAGGTCTTCCACCGCGGCCGGGAAGGGGTGGTCCGGCGCCAGGCGGTAATTGATCGAGATATAGATGAAGCCTTCATCGGTGAAAAAGTCCGCCTGTTTCTCGCCGATGGCATTCTGCTTGTTGCCATAGGTCCACGCGCCGCCATGCACCATGATGATGATGGGCAGGTCTTCGGCCTCGTCCGGGGCGTAGATGTCCATGGTGAAATTGCCATCGCTCACCGCGGGCATGTGGTTGTAGACCACATCGCGATACACGTCGGCGGCTGAGGCCAGCGCGGGCATGGCCATCCAGGCAATCAAACTCAGAAGTGCGGCAGATATGAAACGCATGGCAGCTACATTCCATACAGCAGGCCGGCATGGAACGCCATGTGCCGGCATTTCCGCAGAATCTTGATGCAACGTAATGTCTTCCCTTGGAGAGTCTTGGCCGCGTCCGATAGAAGATAAATGTGACGGCACCGGGGCCGGCGAATCGCAAATATGAGGAAATCCGCATGCACGAAGGAAGCCACGAAATCCTGATCAAGGACGCGCTGGTCTTCCTGATCGCAGCAGGTCTTCTGGTGCCTGCGCTGCGCATGCTGAAGCTGCCGGCGGTGGTCGGCTTCATCCTGGCGGGTGTGGCGCTCGGGCCGTGGGGGCTCGGCTCATTCTCGGATACCTGGGCGCCGCTCGGCATGTTTACCATTGCCGAGCCCGGAGCTGCAGCGCCTTTCGCCGAACTGGGCGTGCTGTTCCTTCTTTTCCTGCTGGGGCTGGAACTCTCTGTCGAACAGCTCTGGTCCCTGCGGCGGATCGTGTTCGGTGCGGGCATCGTTCAAGCCGCGGCCAGCGCCATCCTGCTGGCGCTGCTGGCCACGGTGTTCGATTTCGACCTGACGGCGGCCATCGTGGTGGGGCTGGCGCTCGCCCTGTCTTCCACCGCCGTGGTGATGCAGCTGATGACGGCGAACCATCAGGCCTCGGCGCCGGTCGGGCGGACGGCGCTGGGCGTGCTGTTATTCCAGGACATTCTGGTCGCCCCGATCCTGATCTTTGTCGGCTTCGCCTCGTCCGACGCCGGGGCAAACCTTGGTACGGTCCTGCTGGAGGCCGCGGTGCAGGGCGTTCTGGCGGTCGGCATCCTGCTGGTGATCGGCCGTTTCCTGCTGCGCCGCCTGTTCCAGATGGCGGCGGATGCCGGCGGGCGGGACTTCCTGATGGCGATCACGCTGCTCACCGTGGTGGGCGCCGCCGTGCTGACGGCCAGTGCCGGGCTTTCCATCGCGCTCGGCGCCTTCCTCGCCGGCCTGATGCTGGGCGAGACGGAATTCAAGCACCAGACCGAAGTCGACCTCGACCCGTTCAAGGGCCTGCTGCTGGGCCTCTTCTTCATGACGGTGGGCCTCGGGCTCGATCTTGGCGTGATCGCCCGGGAATGGCCGTTGGTGCTGGCCGGGCTGATCGCACTTCTGACGGTGAAATACGCCATTGCCTGGGTGGCTGTGCGGATCTTCGGGCGCAGCCCGGAACTCGCCACGGAGACGGCCGGCCTGCTGGCGCCTGCGGGGGAGTTCGCCTTCGTTGTGCTGGCGGCAGGCGCTGCGGGCGGTGTCATCACAGGCGAGCAGGCAACGCTCGTCTCCGCCGTGGCGGGCCTCTCCATGCTGCTGATCCCGGTCACCTGGCGCGGTTCGCAATCCCTTGTGCGCCGTATGCAGAGCAAGGGGCAGGGGGAGGCCACGACGCTGCCAGCCGAGAAGGCGGAGCTGGAAAACCATGTCATCATCGCCGGGTTTGGCCGGGTGGGGCAGGCCGTGGCCCGCATCCTCGATGAGGAGAATACACGCGTCGTTGCGCTGGACAGCCGGCCGGATACGGTCGCCCGCCTGCGCAAACAGGGCTGGAGCGTCTATTTCGGCGATGGCGCCCGCAAGGAAATCCTCGACAAGGCCGGCTTGTCCGGTGCGGCGATGGTTGTTGTCACCATCGACGACCCGCAGGCGGCCGAACATATCGTCCGGGCCGTGCGCCGGGGCCGTCCGGAAATTCCGATACTGGCCCGCGCGCAGGATGCCGACCATTCGCGCAGCCTGTTCCAGGCAGGCGCCACGCACGTCGTGCCGGACGCCATCGAGGCCGGTCTGCAGATGTCTGCCCGGGCGCTGGAACAGTTCGGCTACACGCCCGATACCGTCCGCTCGCTCATCGGGGCCGAGCGCGACGCCGAGTACCGCAAGGCCATGCTTGAGCAGAGCTGAAGCGGTACGCCTCTTTCGCCTACACGTTCTGGTGGTGTATGAGGCATGCATACGCGGATAGCGGGGCGGGCCAGCCATGACTTCATTTACCCAGAAAGCGGCGCCGCCGGCGCCCGGTTTTGCCGATCTCTACACACCGAAACTGGTGACTGTGCTGCGCGAGGGCTACGGGCTGGGCCAGCTAAGGGCCGACGCGATCGCGGGCCTGACGGTGGCCATCGTCGCCCTGCCATTATCCATAGCCATAGCCGTTGCATCAGGGGCAAGCCCGGCGCAGGGCCTGATCACGGCGATCATTGGCGGCTTCCTCGTCTCGGCCCTTGGCGGCAGCCGGTTCCAGATCGGCGGCCCGGCAGGGGCGTTCATCGTTCTGGTCAACACGACGGCCGCGACCCATGGCATGGACGGGCTGATCCTGGCGGTACTCCTGTCCGGCATGATGCTGGCGCTCGCGGGCTGGTTGCGTCTCGGCACGTTCGTGAAATTCGTGCCGTACCCCGTGACGGTGGGCTTCACGGCCGGCATCGCCATCATCATCGGCTCCAGCCAGCTGAAAGACCTGTTCGGCCTGACACTCTCCGGGGCCGAGCCCGGGCCCTTCCTGGAAAAGCTGCCAGCGCTCGCCGCAGCCGCGCCCACGGCTGACTGGCACGCCTTCGCCATTGCGGCGGGCACCATGGCCGTGATCTTCACGCTGAAGCGTTTTCGCCCCGGCTGGCCGGGCATCCTGCTGGCCGTGGTGCTGGCGGCGATTGTGACGGCTGCGGCGAATTTCGACATCGCGACCGTCGGGTCCCGCTTCGGGGCCATGCCGGCCGGCCTGCCGATGCCGCATGTGCCGGCGATTTCCATGGCCAAGGTGATGGACGTGCTGCCGGCGGCGATCTCCTTCACCCTGCTGGGCGCCATCGAATCGTTGCTCTCCGCCGTTGTGGCGGACGGCATGACCGGGCGGCGGCACCGCTCCAATTGCGAACTCGTGGCGCAGGGCGCGGCCAATATCGGCTCGGCCCTGTTCGGCGGTATCTGTGTGACCGGCACGATTGCGCGCACCGCCACCAATGTGCGGGCAGGGGCGCACGGGCCGGTCTCCGGCATGCTGCATTCAGTCTTCCTGCTGGGCATGATGATCCTCGCCGCGCCGTTGATCGCCTTTATCCCGATGGCGGCGCTGGCAGGCGTGCTCGCGGTGGTCGCATGGAACATGTTCGAGAAACACGCCTTCTGGCGCCTGCTGAATGCCTCGAAAGGGGACGCGGCGGTTCTGCTCGCCACCTTCGGCCTGACCGTGTTCCGCGACCTCACCGAAGCCATCATTGTTGGCTTTGCCCTCGGCGCGGCCCTTTTCATCCAGCGCATGTCACAGGCGGCAACTGTGGAGCTGGGCGCGCCGCTGGTGCGGGCGGACGAGGCCGACGACCTGCATGAGCGCGTGCCCTATGACGAGGCGACCAGCACCCGCCGCGATGTGATCGTCTATCGCATCTCCGGCGCCTTCTTCTTCGGCGCGGCCGCCACCATCGGCTCTGTGCTCGACCGGATCGGCGACCAGCACCGCGCCCTGATCGTGGACTTCTCACAGGTGCCCTTCATCGATTCGACCGCCGCCCACACGATCGAAGGCTTGGTCGAAGCCGCCCACCGCCGGAAGATCGCCGTCTGGCTCACCGGCCTCAGCCCTGCCAACGAGGCCGCCCTCGCAGCCCATGGCGTTGAAGCGCCGCTCGTAAATGTGGAACCGGACATCAGCACGGCGCAGGCACAGGCCCTGTCGATGCTGGATGGGGCTTAGGCGGAGTTCGCCGCAGCCCCTGGGGAAAATGTGCTACCATGCCAATGGAATTGCGTTTTTTGTGCGCAACCCTGTGGATGAATGTCGCGTGCGACACGCTGTATCTTGCGTCGTTAACGCTTCTTAAGCACTATATGTGGTGTTGATTACCCTTATAACCGACTCGCTTGCCAAGGAGGCCCGTCATGGCTGCCACCGATTCTTCTCTTCCCGGACTGCTCACCCCAAGCGTGGCTTACAAGCCGTTCCGTTACCCGTGGGCGTATGATTTCTGGAAGAAGCAGCAGCAGGTCCACTGGATGCCGGAAGAGGTGCCGCTGGGCGAGGACTGCAAGGACTGGGCGGTGAAGCTCTCCGATGAGGAGCGCAACCTGCTGACGCAGATCTTCCGCTTCTTCACCCAGTCGGATGTCGAGGTCGGCGCCAATTACATGGAACACTACATGCCGCTGTTTAAGCCGGTGGAAGTGTCCATGATGCTGTCCTCCTTCTCCAATATGGAGACGATCCACATCGCGGCCTACGCCCTGCTGCTGGAAACCATCGGCATGCCGGACAGCGAATTCTCCGCCTTCATGGAATACAAGGAGATGGCGGCCAAGCACGACTATCTCGGCCAGTTTGACACCAAGACGAATGAAGACATTGCCGTCTCCATGGCCGTGTTTGGTGCGTTCACGGAAGGTCTGCAGCTGTTCGCGTCCTTCGCAATGCTGATGAACTTCCCGCGTTTCAACAAGATGAAGGGCATGGGGCAGATCGTTTCCTGGTCGGTGCGCGACGAGTCGCTGCACTGCGAAGGCATGATCAAGCTGTTCCACACCTTCTGCGCCGAAACCGGCGTAATGACGGACGAACTGCGCGAGCGCATCCGCGAATGCTGCCGCACCGTGGTCAGCCTCGAAGACAAGTTCATCGAGCTGGCCTTCGAAATGGGCCCGGTCGAAGGCATGACCGCCGACGACATCAAGAACTATATCCGCTACATCGCCGACTGGCGCCTCGGCCAGCTGAAGCTGGAGCCGATCTATGGTGTCACCAAGCACCCGATCCCGTGGCTGACGGAGATCCTGAACGGTGTCGAGCACGCGAACTTCTTCGAACAGCGCGCCACGGAATATTCCAAGGGCGCCACGAAGGGCGACTGGCACGGCGATGACGGCGTCTGGACCAAGTTTGACAAGCGCCCCGCCGGCAAGCCGGACAATGTCCCCGCCGAATAAGGCCGGGGCAGGGACTTCAGTATAAGGAAAGCCGCCGGCAGCGATTTGCCGGCGGCTTTTTTATGTCTGTTGATCGTTTCTGGTCAGGCGCGCAGGCGCAAGTCCGTTTCCGGCAGGTCGGGCAGTGTCGTCGACGGGCGACCCAGCAGGTAGCCCTGTCCCTTGTGCACGCCGAGTTCGCGCAGGATGGCGAGCTCCGAATCTTTCTCGATCCCTTCTGCAACCACATGGCCGCGGGTTTCCAGCGTGAACGACACCAGCGCGCGGACGAGCGCCCGGTGGGCGGCACAGGAATCCAGGTCCCGCGTGATGCTCATGTCCAGCTTGATGATGTCAGGATGCAGCTGGAGGATATGGCGCATGGAGGCATAGACCGCACCCGCATCGTCCACGGCAAGGCGCGTACCTTGGCGGCGCAGCGGGGCGAGCGCGCTTTTCAGCTGGTCGTAGGAGGCGACCTGCGCATGCTCGGTCACTTCGACGACGATCCGCTGCAGCGGGTATTGCGACACCAGCTGGATGAAGTCTTCGCTGATAATCGTTGAGGGCGACGCGTTGACCGACAGGAACTGGCGCGGTTCCAGCAGCGGCATGGCGCTCAGGGCTTTTTCGATCGCGTGCAGTTCCAGTTCGGCGAGGCAGCCGACATCGCCGGCTTCCGCAAACAGGATGTCCGGCGGGCAGGCGCCCGGGCCGGAAAAGCGGCTGAGGGCCTCATAGCCCACAGTCTGCATGCTCGTGATGTTGACGATTGGCTGGAAGGCAACGTCCAGCGACCCGGAGTCGAGCACGTCGCGCACGCGGCGGCGCTTGGTTTCGGTAATTGCTTCGGTACGGATTTTTTCGTCCAGGTGCTCGCCCACCAGATTGGCGAAGATCCGCATGGTCGCCAGGTCGCGTTCGTTCAGCGTTTTGTTCGGCGTGTGGCTGAAGCCGCACATCATGCCGTAAATCCGCCCGTCTTTCAGCTGGATCGGGACACCGATATGCGAGGCGATGTTCAGGTTTTTCGTGACCGAGAGGTCGCGCGAAAACGGGACCTCCTGCGTGTCGCAGATCAGCTCGGGCAGATTGCCGACGGAGACATTGTGGCAATAGGTATTCTTGTGCGCCAGCACGTCGCCGGCCTGCAGCCGGTTATCGTCCGGGGCGTCCAGGCCTGCCGGGTCGCAGACATGGTGGTAGACCATGTGCCGCTCGGTGATTTCAGAAATATAGGTAACATCCAGGCCGAGATGTTCGCGAACGACCGCAAGCGCGGACGCAAAGAGATCTGACTTGCCTGTGTCCAGGGTATCGGAATCCTTCGATACCAGTGAACTCGTCAGATGCGAGAGACAATTTTCCATACTCCGCGGATAACCGGGCCCTGTTGAGATATGGGAAACAAAGGCGGTGAAGCTTTCACACCGCGTTAACCCTGCAGCAAGGATCCGCCCCCGGGGACAATCAGCCTCTCCGTATGCGCATTTTGTCCCCGTCAGGCAGATGTCAGCCAGTTCTGTCAGACAGGTCCTGACGGGGAGGGGCCGGCCGCAGGGCTTTGTCTGCGGTGAGTTCAGCATCAGGAGGTAGACATGCTGAAACTGAAATTCCTGGGCGCAGCCGCAATACTGGCTGGCGCGATTGCCGTTGCAGGCCTTGCCGATGCGCAGGGCGGAAACCGTCAGGGTGGCGGACAAGGTACTGGCCAGGGTAGCGGCATGAGCACCCCGGCCGGCGACATGGACCGCGACCGGCTCCGCGTGATGGACCCGGCGTCCGGCCGCGACAAGCTGCAGGACCGCGATCGCGACCGTGACATGCTCCGCGATCCGGACCGTGACCGGCGCTATCTCGGCACGCAGGGCCGTCTGCAGAAATTCGACCGGGACGGCGACGCCCGGGTCAACCGCGCCGAATTCGAAGACTGGCACAAGGACATGTTCAGCCAGATGGACGCCGACGGGAATGGCCTGACGCTGGAAGAATACCACGCCGCGCGCTTCGGCCCCGGCCCCTACAGCGATGCCAATCCGGAACGCCAGGCGCTGATGCGCCAGCAGGCGAACCTGCGCAAGACAGAGCGCTACCGGGTCATGGACGGCAATGGCGATGGCGTCGTCAGCCGCGAGGAATACATGCGCTTTGGCGAGCATGCCTGGCTGGAGGCCGACACGAATGATGACGGCCAGCTGAGCTGGGGCGAGCTGCAATCCTACAATCGCGGCATGTGAGGGGAGGGTGAGCCATGTCCAGCAGACCCGCGCTTCGCGTTGCCGCCGCCGTCGCCGCCCTGTCCGTGCTGACGGCCTGTGCCGGCTATGGCGGTCCGTACCGGCATTATGGTCCGCCCCCGGCGGGCACCGTTTACATTACGACCGCGCCGCCCCCGCCGCGCAGTGTGATCATTCCGCCGCGTCCGACCTCCCTGTCGGTCTGGATCAGCGGTTACTGGAACTGGACGGGAACTGACTTTGTCTGGGTCGACGGTCATTGGGACCGTTCACCCCCGCGTGCCGGGGCCCTCTGGGTGCCGGACCAGTGGGTGAAGACCAATCGGGGTTGGTACCGTAAGCCTGGCCGCTGGAAATAGACCCCCTTCGGCTGCCAGCCCAGTCGGAAAGACCCGGTTTTCCCGGCCGGGTCTTTCTTGCATTCGGATTCCGGGCCCTGTTCCCGGAATCAGTGAGGGGCGCCCGTGGCCGCGGGCGCCCCTCCAACGCTATTCCGGGAGGAAATGGTCTAGCGTTGTTCGTAAGAGGCAGTTTCGACCGATGCGAGGCGGGCGAACTTCGGCGCTGTTGCCAGGCCCATTTCTTCACGCTCCTGGAGGATCTTGACGGCAGCCTGGGCCATCACGTCGTCGGCGCAGTCACGGTCGACAACCGGGCCGCGGCCGAACTTGCTGCCGGAAGAGGTGCAGGCGCTGCGGGCCTGGGAGCGAATGTCAGAGAGCACGAGCTCGGCGCCCGAATCGGATGCCAGCAGGTCGTGGTCATAGGAGATGTCGACGGTGATCGGTGTCGAAATTTCAGCGGAGGCGGCGAACGGCACGACGGCAACGAGGGCGGCGGCCGCAATCATTTGTTTCATCATGAGAATTTGGTCCTTCAGAGTTTGGTGCCGTCTTCCCAACGGCTTTGAAACTCCTCCCTCAGCGCGCATTACGCAACTCAATCGCCCCGAAACACGCCGGCCCGGACACACACTCCCGGGCAGACGCTGGCCAGCCCCGAAGCGGTCGCGTGCTGCACCGCAACAATCGTCTCGCAGGCGCAGCATTACAAGAGGGTTTTATCAGCCAGCCGCTGCCAGAAGCATGTAGGAATCCTGACCGCCTGCCGTTCGTGCACATTTGCCCAAAGCTTTGCCGCATCCGTTGAAAGGCAGTGGATACTGCGGTCACCCGCTGTCAGGCGAACTGTCAGAAATAATTCAAGATTTACGCCTGATCGACCCTTGCAGCAAAGCAACCCTGCTTTGCAAAATGTAGGTGGATATAATCTGTGGACGGATGCCGAAACAGCGTTTCGATACATGCCGCCACGTCAACACCCTCGGCGATGTCTGCATTAACCATCATGCCGCTGGAATCGAAGGCGCGCAGGGATATCGTGCGCCTGCGGATCATCTCCGGAACAACGCCTTGCGGAAGGTCGGCGGACGCGACGCCGTCGCGCACATAGATCGCATGACTGGCCCGGAACGGCGTCGCCGCCTCCTGATGCGTGAAGTGCAGCAGGTGCACCGTTTCGCCCGGCCGGGCATCTTCGA
Source organism: Hyphomonas sp. (assembly GCA_002700305.1). Taxonomy (GTDB): domain Bacteria; phylum Pseudomonadota; class Alphaproteobacteria; order Caulobacterales; family Hyphomonadaceae; genus Hyphomonas. The sequence goes on from PACZ01000027.1 coordinate 20,036, forward strand.
GGCTGACGCGGCAGGGATAGCCGGGGCAATTATCCACCACCAGGCGTTTGATAAGCCGGGCAGACAGCGCCGCCTCGCTGAGGCCTGACAGGCCTGCGAACGGGGCGGCGGGCAGGGCGCGGATCCGGAATGGCATGGGCAGGTCTCCTTCTTTCGTGCCGCTGGCGTATCGCCTTTGCCGGCACCTCGCCCACCCGCTGCTTGCTGTCGGACAGGGGCGAAGCGAATCCGTCTGACCCGGGAAGGGGGCAGGCTGGGCGCCATGATGATTTCACCTGTCCGTCTCTCTGCCTCTCTTGGCCTTGCCTGGGCCTTTGCCGGCCAGCAGGCTGCTGCGCTCGCCACCCGGCTGGGCCTCGGCCCGCTGGGCATGCGCGCCTTCCTGCCGCGGGCTGTCTGCCAGGCCGTGGACGCGGAACTGAAGCGGCTGGAGACGATGGTGCGCCGCATCCTCTTCCTGATCGCCATGGAGACGCCGTTGCCGGAGGCAGGCACCGTGCCTTTAATCAGGAAGTCCCGTCAGGGTGCGCCACCGCCCGCCGGTGCTGCGGACGCCCGTGTCTTCGGGCTGCCTGCCTTCCGCCTCACAGAAACATCGCGGTCGCCCGCACAGAAAGCGTCCCGCCTCGCTGCGCGGCTTGCGGCACGCGCCCGTTACGAGCCTGGCCGGGCAGACCCTGAGGCGCGGCCCGGCCCGCAGGATCTTGTGCCGGCCAAGCGGCTGATGAATCGCTTCGCCGCGCTGGAACAGGCGCTCAGCGACCCGGAGGCACAACTTGTCCGGTTCCGCCGCAAGCTTGCCCGTATCCGGGCGGACAAATCCCTTCCGCTGCCCATCGCAGACGAACCGCCCGCCGCCTGTACCGGCCTGCAGAACACGCCCGTCCTGCGTGATCTGTTCTGGACACTGCACGATGCGGCGCTCACCTGGCTGCCGGTGCTCGATTCCGGCTGAAGCCACCTGAAACGAAATGTCTTTTTGCCGGCCGGGGTTGCCCCGGGCCGGGCAGACGTGCTGGCCGCTGTCTTATCAAGGTGAATTGACAGGCCCCTTCCTCTGGGGCAGATGGCGCCATGTCAAAACTCACTACACCTGAAGCCGTCATTGACGCCCTCGAAAAGCTCTACGCTGAGGCCGTTGAGGCGCAAGCCGCCGCCCTCGATAAATTCCTGCATGAAGGCACGCCGCCCGATCCGGCGCTGCGGGCCTCCGGCGCCTTTTGCTATCCGCAGATCCGAATCGTCTACAATCCGGACGGGCCAGCCCCGCGGATCTCCCGCTCCTTCGGACGCATCTCGGAACCCGGCACCTATATCTCCACCTTCACCCGGCCGGACTTTTTCCGCCCCTACCTGATGGAACAGCTGACCCCGCTGCTGAAGTATTACGAGATCGAGGTCTTCGTCGAACCCTCACAATCGGAAATGCCCTACGCCTATGTCTGGGATCAGGGGCAGGCCTCCGGCCTTGAGGAAATCTCTCCGGCAGAACTCGCCCGCCATTTCCCGAGCCCCGACCTTGCGGAGATCGGCGACGAAGTGGCCGATGGCGAACTCTACGAGCCTTTCACAGAGCGCCCGCTGGCCCTGTTTGATGCGCTGCGGACCGATTTCTCCCTGAAGCGGCTGCAGCATTATACCGGCACGCCGGTGGAGCATTTCCAGCACTATATTCTGTTCACGAACTATCACCGCTATGTCGATGCATTCTGCGACTGGGGACTGGAGCAGCTGGCCAATGACTCGCGCTACACGTCGCTGTCTGTGCCGGGCGGTCTGGAGATTACCGAGCCGACGGACACCTCCCGCGCCGAGATCGATGCCTCCCCCTGGCGCCGGTCGCAGATGCCGGCCTATCACCTGCGCGCGCCGAATAATACCGGCATCACTCTGGTCAATATCGGCGTCGGCCCATCGAACGCGAAGACGATCACGGACCATCTGGCCGTCATCCGTCCGCAATGCTGGCTGATGGTCGGCCATTGCGGCGGCCTTCGCCATTCGCAGGCCATCGGGGACTATGTTCTGGCCCATGCCTATCTGCGTGAAGACCATGTGCTGGACTCCGTCCTGCCGCCGGAGATCCCGATCCCGGCGCTGGCAGAGGTCCAGATTGCGCTGCAGGAATCGGCGGCCCATGTCACCGGCGAGTCCGGCGACGAGCTGAAGAAGCGTCTGCGCACCGGCACCGTGGTGACCACGGACGACCGCAACTGGGAACTGCGCTTCTCGGCCTCGGCCCCGCGGTTCAACAAGTCCCGCGCCATCGCGATTGAAATGGAAAGCGCGACCATCGCCGCGAACGGCTACCGCCTGCGCGTGCCCTATGGCGTGCTGCTCTGCGTGTCGGACAAGCCGCTGCATGGCGAGATCAAGCTGCCCGGCGCCGCCAACCGTTTCTACGAACGGGCCATTGGCGAACATATCCGTATCGGGATCGAGACGCTCGAACGCCTCGCCGCCGACAAGGGTGCCAAGCTGCACAGCCGCAAACTCCGAAGCTTCGACGAGCCGCCGTTCCGGTAGGGCGGCCGTTCCCCCCGTCCGCCACGACATGAACGCCGGATGAATGGAAAACCCGGCTGCCATTCAGACGCGGAATTGTTCACGCTGCGGTGGAGCTAATAAGGGGAAAGCTGATGGAAGACTGGATCGAGCAACTCGACATCAATCAATACCTGCCCGGCCTGCTCGGCTGGGCGACGAACATCCTGCTGGCACTGGTGATCCTCATTGTCGGCCTGTGGGTCGCCGGAAGGATCGGCAAATCCGTGCGCCGGATGGGCGAGCGGCACGAGAAGCTGGACGACACGCTGTTCCGGTTCCTGGGCAGTGTGGCCAAATACACCATCATGGCCTTTGTGGCCGTTGCGGTGCTCAACCGGTTCGGTGTGGAGACAACTTCGATCGTCGCGCTGCTCGGTGCGGCCGGCCTGGCAGTCGGCCTCGCCCTGCAGGGGGCCATGTCCAACCTTGCGGCAGGGGTCATGCTGATGATCTTCCGGCCTTACAAGGTCGGGGATTTCGTCGACGCCGCCGGCAGTTTCGGCAAGGTCGAGGAAATCACGCTGTTCACCACCGTGCTGCAGACCTTCGACAATCAGCAGGTCGTGATTCCGAACGGCCAGATCTGGGGTGAGAAGATCATCAATCACAGCCATCACCCGATCCGCGGTGTCGAGATGGCATTCGGCGTGTCGTATGACACAGACATCGACAAGGCCAAGGAAGTCATCCGCAAGGTCTTCTCAGAGCATCCCCTGATCCTGGATGATCCGGAGCCGGTCGTTGTGGTCAACACGCTGGGCGATAGCGCAGTCGAGTTTGCGACGCGCCCGTTCGTCAAGGGCGAGGATTATTTCACGGTCCGGTTCTCCGTGCCCGAACAGGTGAAGAAGGCGCTGGATGCCGCCGGGATTGAGATCCCGTTCCCGCACCGCAAGGTCATTCTCGTCAATCAGAGCTGATCCGGTCACCGGGCAAAAAAAGGGGCTGGTCCGTTGCTGGACCAGCCCCTTTGTCGTTCAGGCAAAGCCTTAGTTCAGCTTGTTGATCTTGGTGCCTTCGATCGAGATGCCAGCCATCAGGCCCTTCTGGTCGAAGATGAAGGCATAGGCGTCGTCCTGCAGGGAAGTGGTCGACAGGTTCTGCGCGACACCGGCATTCACCAGCACCACGGTCGGGCCGACGCCGATTTCCCAGCCCTCGGACTCGCGCACGTATTTCACGGCGTCGTCATTCATCAGGAAGACGGCATAGCCATATTGCTGCGCGCCTGCCTGCAGGCCCCAGGAGCCTGTGAAGGTGGAGTAGTAGCCGGTGACCGCGCCGCCCTGGCGCATCTCGCCTTCGCCATACGCGCCGCCAATGCCGAGCCCGGCCTTCACGATGGACGGGAACACCAGCACGGCGCGGGCCTGCTGGCCGATGGCGCGGGCGGCATCATTCTTGGCGTAGAGCTGGTTCAATGCCTGGCGGCTGTCAGCGTCGATTTCGGCGCGGTCCACCTCATCGGGCAGGGTGGAGCAGGCGGTGACGGAAACCGTCCCCACTGCAAGGCAGGCTGCAGCAATCATTGAACGAAGACGGGTCATTATGAACTCCTGGTTCTGTTATCGTTGGGGTTTGAACGCCCGGCGAAAGCATTCGGTTCCCAGCCCCCACCATGACGGGCTTGTCATAGGGGCAGGGTAGACGAGCGCGCGGGCCCGCGCTAGCTGCCTTCATTATGAAAGATCGTATCCTGCCGCTCGAAGGTGTTCGCAATTTCCGGGATTTCGGAGGCTATGCCTCCCGCCATGGAGGCCACGTAAAGCAGGGGCGGCTGTTCCGCTCCGGCCATTATGCCGAGGCCACGCATGGCGATCTGCAACAGATACGGCAGAAGCGGATCGCCGTGCAGGCAGATCTGCGCCGCCCCGACGAGCGCGAGCGCCAGCCGGGCAAATGGTCCGCCCCGATGACCATCACCCATGATGGCGGCCGCGAACATGAGGCGCCGCACCATCAATTCCTGACAAAAGTCGAGGCCGACGCCGAAAAGGCCGAGGCCTGGATGACCGATTACTACCGCGTCGCCCCCTTCAAGGCGCACCACAAGGAATTGTTCGCCACCTGGTTCAGCCATCTGGCGGAGCTGAAAGACGACGAGGCGGGCCTCGTGAACTGCGCCGCGGGGAAAGACCGCACCGGCATTCTCTGCGCGCTGACCCACCATGTGCTGGGCGTCGCGCAGGACGACATCCACGCAGACTACATCCTCACCAATGAGGCCGTGGATGTGGACGGGCGCCTTGGCGAGATCGCCACCATGTTCAACGCCCATATCGGCAAGAATTACGAGCCGGAAGTCTTCCGCCCCTTCATCGGCGTGCGGCTGCCCTATCTCGAAACCGCCATGGGCACGATCATCGGCGAAGTCGGCTCCATCGATACCTACCTCACCGAAACCCTCGGCGTGACCGAGGCCCAGCAGGACACGATCCGCGAGAAGCTGCTGGAGGGCTGACCCGGCGCCGGATGCTCACTCCTGCCCGTGGGCGCGGGCGATGTCGGCGGCCCAGTCAGGCGTGCCGCCGCGCAGGATACGCTCCTGCTGCATCGTCGCTTCGTCTTTGCGGTCCATGAAAATGGAATTGTCGATACTGCCCAGTACGTCGCCGGGCATGTGGCGCGGGATCGGCGCATCATGCTCCAGATACCATTCGAGGAAATTCCCATAGCCTGCTGCACGGGCGAGCTGCTGCGTGCGGATGGCCTGGATGCGGCGTTCCTCCGGGGTCAGCATGGCGATGGCAGGCGGGCGCTCGAACGGGTCGATGGTGGGCTGTTCGGCGCAACCGGCGGCATAGCGTTCGTCTTCATCCATGCGGCGGCAGATGAGGGCTGCGATCGCCTGTCCAACCGCCGGGTCGACGCCAGCGGCACCCGGGCCCGGTTTAGCTGCCATGGCGCCGCCGCCATCCGGCAGCGCTTGAGGTGCGGGCGCCTCCAGAGGTTCGAGGATGATGTCGCTGGCCGGTGGGCTCTCAGCGGCGGGCTTGCGGGAAGGCCGCGGGGCAGGCGCTGGCGGCACCGGTTCGGGGGGCAGTGTCCGGGGCGGGGCGGACGGAGACCCCGGTGCGGGCGCATCGCTGGCTTTCTTTTCCTTTTCCTCCGCCACGGTGAAGGTGACGAGGTCCACGATCAGCGGCGGTTCAGGCGTGACCGGGGCCGGTCTCCACGGGTTGGCGAGCAGCAGCCCGCCCAGCACGAGCACGTGCCCGCTGACAGACAACGCGGCCTGCGCCGCCCGTGTCCGCAGTATTTTCAGGCCAAGTGCCTGCAGGTTCTGCCATCCGCCCATCTGCAACCTGTAGCGGCAGGCGGCTGCGCGCGGGAGTTACGGTTTTGTGAGCTGGCAGTGCGGTTTCCATCTCTACCGCAGCAGCCCATTGGCCCGGCCCCTCGCAACGGCTAAGGTCCCGGCCAATGAGCGAGACCGATTCCGATACCGAGCGCGATGACGCGACCTTCTCCATGTTCGGGGAAGACGAGGCCCCGGCAAAGCCCGGCGCCTATGAAGTGCTTGCCCGGAAATACCGGCCCCGCCGCTTCGAGGACCTGATCGGCCAGGAGGCCATGGTCCGCACGCTTTCCAACGCGTTCGAAACCGGCCGCATCGCCCATGCCTTCATGCTGACCGGCGTGCGCGGCATCGGCAAGACGACCACGGCCCGCCTGCTGGCCCGGGCGCTGAACTATACCTCCGCCGATCATGACGGCCCGTCTGTGAAGCTGGAGCCGCTGGGCGAGCATTGCGAGGCGATCATGGCGTCCCGCCATCCGGACGTGTTGGAGCTGGACGCTGCCAGCCGCACCGGGGTGGCCGACATGCGCGACCTGCTGGACGGGGCGCGCTACGCGCCGGTCTCGGCCCGGCACAAGGTCTACATCATCGACGAAGTGCACATGTTGTCGAATGCCAGCTTCAACGCGCTCTTGAAGACGCTGGAAGAACCGCCGCCGCATGTGAAGTTCATCTTCGCCACGACCGAGATCCGCAAGGTGCCGGTCACGGTCCTGTCGCGCTGCCAGCGGTTTGACCTGAAACGGCTGGAGCCGGCGGCGCTGGCGATGCATCTGGGCCGGATCGCAAAGAATGAGGGCGCGGCCGTGTCCGAAGAGGGCCTCGCCCTGATCGCGCGGGCCGCCGAAGGCTCTGTCCGCGACGGGCTGTCCATTCTCGATCAGGCCATCGTGCAGACGATGGAAGGGGAGGCCGTCACCGGCGCCGCCGTCCGCGACATGCTGGGCCTGGGCGACCGGGGCCGCCTGATGGACGCCTTCGAGAAAGCCATTGCGAGCGAGGCGAAAGCCGCGCTGGAGGAAGTGCAGGACCAAGTGCGCGGCGGGGCAGACCCGGCGGTGATCCTGAAGGACCTGCTGGAAATTGCCGCCGACATTTCCATCGCGCAGGCGACCGGCGACGACTACCAGCCCGGCGGCCCGGCCGACTGGGTGGAGCGCACGCGCGCCATGGCGCAGCGCCTGACGCCCGCGGAAGCTGCTCGTACCTGGCAGATCCTTCTCTCAGGTTACAATGTGCTGCAGGTCGCGCCGGATCCGGCCACCGCGCTCAACATGGTCATTCTGCGCCTCGTTGCCTCTGCCAGTCTTCCGTCCCCGGAAGAAGCGGCCCGCATGATCGCGGAGGGCAAAGCCTCGCCGGGAAAGTCTGAGGCACAGGCTGAGGCCCCGCCCGATGCCGGCGGGCTGGACAGCTTTGACAGCATTCTTGCCCATTTGACCGAGCTTCGGGAGATCAATCTCCAGGTCGAGATGGAGCGCTATGTGAAGCCCGGCCCGATCCGCTATGGCCACTTCACCTGCGAGCTGGAAGCCGCCGCGCCGGCGGACGTGCTGGCCCGGCTCAAAATCTTCCTCGAACGCCAGACGGGCGACGACTGGGTGGTGGAACAGATTCGCGGCGGGGCAGAGACGGTGCGCGCCGCCGAAATCCGCACCAAGGAAGAGCGCTTTGCCTCAGCTGCGGCGCATCCGCTCATCGCTGCGGCCTTGAACAGCCTGCCGGGCGCCACCATTGTGGATGTGATCGACGAGGATCCGGACAATTCCGGCAATCCCGCCGATGCAGACAATGTCATAGACCTGAGCGCCCGACGCCAAGCCTGAAGGACCCGATCATGAAAGATCTCGGCAAGATCATGCAGCAAGCCCAGCAGATGCAGGGCAAGATGCAGGAGGCGCAGGCGAAGATCGAGTCGACCGAGGCCGATGGCGTCTCCGGTGCGGGCCTCGTGAAGGTGCGCCTGCGCGGCAAAGGGGAACTCGTTTCCCTCAGCATCGACCCGAGCCTGATGGGCGATGAGCCGGAAATTCTCGAAGACCTGATCAAGGCCGCCCATGCCGACGCCCGCCGCCGCCTGGATGAGGCGATGGAAGCCGCCATGAAGGAAGCCACCGCCGGCTTCGGCGGCATGATGCCGGGCTTTAAGCTGCCGTTTTAGTCGACAGCTACATTCGTTCCGTATATGTTCCTCCGGAATCATGCCAGAGAGGCGGAATGGAACCGATTGTCACCATTGCCGGGCAGGGCTTTGACCTTGCCCATCTGATCCTCTTCTTCCTCGCCCTCGGCGCAGGCGTCATCGCGTGGATGCAGCTCAGCTCCGCGCAGCAGAAGACCGAGCGGCTGCAGATGGAGCGCGACCACGCCACTGACGAGCGTGAAGCTGCCCGTCAGCGTGTGGTGACGCTCGAAGCAAACCTGCGTGAGGCCGAGATCGCCCTTGCCGAATCCCGGGCCCGCAGCGCCGAGGACGAGAAGAAATTTGCTGACATGGCGCAGGGCGTGCTGCGTCAGGCGAATGCGCAATTCCTGCAACTCGCCAACGAGACGTTCGAGAAGCACAAGGAAGGCGCGCAGGGCCACCTGAAAGAGCTGATGAAGCCCATTGGCGACAATTTCGATGCCTTCAAGAAACGCGTCGACGAACTTGAAAAAGTCCGCACCGCGGACAAGTCGCTTCTGTCAGAACAGGTCAAGGCGATCAGCGAAAGCCTGCACCGCAACACCGCCGAGACCGGCAAGCTGGTGAATGCCCTGACCGCGCCGAAGGGCGGCGGGCGCTGGGGTGAGATGACTCTGCGCAATGTGATGGAGCAGGCCGGCCTGTCCGCCCATTGCGACTTTTCCGAACAGGTGCATGACGACACCGAGGCGGGCCGCCAGCGCCCGGATGCGATTATCCGTCTGCCGGGCGACCGCCAGATCGTGATCGATTCCAAGGTCTCGCTCGCCTCCTACATGGCGGCCGTGGAAACCGAAGACCCGGCCCAGAAACTCGCGCACCTGAAGGCCCATGCGACCAGCGTGCAGCGCCATGTAAATACGCTGGCCTCGAAGGACTACCAGTCCAATCTCGGCAACCGGTTTGACTATATTGCCATGTTCATTCCGGGGGAGAACTTCTTCGCCGCCGCGCTGCAGGAGGCGCCCGACCTGATCGAACGTGCGATGTCCAAACAGGTGATCGTGACCACCCCGACAACCCTGATCGCCCTGGCTAAAACCGTGGCCCATCTCTGGCGCCAGCATCACCAGAACGAGAATGCCATGGCCGCCGCAGAACTCGGCGCCGAACTCTATGGCCGGATGGGCGTGATGCTGGGGCACATCGAGAAGCTCGGCAAATCCCTGAATGGATCGGTCGACCATTTCAATTCGGCCATGGGCTCCTTTGACAAGCGTGTGCTGCCGACCTTGCGCAAGTTCGAGGACATGGAGATCGCCCCGCCGAACAAGCCGTTGGCAGAGCCGAAGCAGATCGAATCCCGCACCTCGACACCCGAAACTGGCCAGCTCGACCTCGGAGAGACGCGCAAACTGCCCGCCGCGGAATAAACTGCCTGCGCAGCCTCAGCCGTTGACCGGACAGGGGTGCGCGCCTATCTGAAAAACATGGCTATTCGCGAAATTCTGACTGTCCCTGATCCGCGCCTGAAAGAGGTGTCGAAGCCCGTTGAGGGCGGCGTCACCGATGAAATCCGCGCGCTCATGGATGACATGCTGGAAACCATGTACGACGCGCCGGGCATCGGCCTGGCGGCGATCCAGATCGGCGTGCCGCTGCGCGTCATCGTGATGGACCTCGCCAAGGAAGGCGAGGAGCCGGCGCCGCGCTATTTCGTGAACCCGGAAATCGTCGAAACCGTTGAAGAGACAACGCCTTATGAAGAAGGCTGCCTGTCTGTGCCGGACATTTTCGACGAGGTCGAGCGGCCGGTGAAATGCCTCATCCGTTATCTCGATTATGATGGCTTCAAGGTCGAGGAATGGGCCGAGGATCTCTATGCGGTCTGCATCCAGCACGAGATGGATCACCTCGAAGGCACGCTGTTCATTGACTACCTGTCCCGCCTCAAGCGCCAGCGCGCGGTCGACAAGGTGAAGAAAGCCAAACTGCGCGCGATGCGCGAAAACGTCGCCTGACCTCCGGATGCGGGGGCTGTTCACGAAAACCTGGTTCCGCTGGTCGCTGGCGATTGCGCTTGCCTTGATCATAGCGCTTTGCCTGGGCCCGTCTGCGCTTGTTGCGCGCCCGCTTCACTAGAGCTCTGCGAATGACCCAGTCCCTCCGCATCGCCTTCATGGGCAGCCCGGACATTGCCGTCGGCGTGCTGAAAGCGCTGATCGACGCCGGGCATGAAATCGCCTGCGTCTATTCCCAGCCGCCGCGCCCGGCCGGCCGGGGCAGGAAGCTGACGCCAACCCCCGTCCATGCCTATGCCGAAGCCCAGGGGCTGGAGGTTCGTACCCCAAAAAGCCTGAAGAAGGCGCCCGAGCAGGAGGCCTTTGCCGCGCTTGGCCTCGATGCGGCCGTGGTCGTCGCCTATGGCCTGATCCTGCCGCAGGCGGTGCTGGATGCGCCGTGCCTTGGCTGTCTCAACATGCATGCCTCGATCCTGCCGCGCTGGCGGGGCGCCGCGCCGATCCAGCGCGCCATCATGGCAGGCGATACCGAAACCGGCGTCGACGCGATGCTGATGGATGCGGGGCTCGATACCGGCCCGGTCCTCGCGTCCCGCCGCACACCGATCAGCACCGAAGACACCGCTGGCAGCGTGCATGACCGGCTGGCGGAGCTCGCCGCCGAGCTGGCTCCGGCCGCGCTTGCCGGCCTCGCCGATGGCAGCCTGACACCGCAGCCACAGCCGGAAGAGGGCGTGACCTATGCTCACAAGCTCGGCCCGGATGACCAGAAAGTCGACTGGAATCGGCCGGCCCGTGAGGTGGATTGCCATATTCGCGGCCTGTCGCCATTTCCAGGTGGCTGGTGCAACTGGCTACAGCCCGGCGATGAATCTCCCACGCGGCTGAAACTGCTCGGCGCGCGCCGGTCAGGTCAGGAAACATCAGCCCCGGCCGGCATGGTGCTGGACGACAATCTGCTGGTTGCCTGCGGGGATGGCGGGACCGTTCGGATCACCCGTTTGCAGAAGCCGGGCGGAAAACCGCTGGATGCCGGCCGCTTCCTGAATGGCCAGCCCATTCCTCCGGACACGATGTTGTTCTAGGGCCGCGATGCCGTCCAAAACCTGCAATTGTGTTGAATTTGCAGCGGTTCGCGTTTAGGGTGAATGAACTGCTGGGGGGCGGTTGCCGAGTGCCGATCAATTTGCTGACGTTTGGCGTGCGCCGGGGTGGACGCGCGCTTCACACCATGCGACCAGAATGGCTCAGACATGAACAAGACGTGGATCCGCCGCCTGCAAGCTGCAGACCTTGATGCAGTTTCAGAGCTGAACAGACTGGCTTTCAATGGTTCAGAAGAGGCGGCAATTGTCCGCCGGCTTCATGCAGACCAGGATTCGCTCCTGTCTCTCGTCGCGCACCGTGACCATGACCTGGTGGCGCATATCGAGTTCTTCCGTATTCTCATAGATGGAAAGCCGGCCGGGGTCGGTCTGGGGCCCATGAGTGTGAAACCGGAAGTGCAGGGACGGGGGATCGGCAGTTCGCTGGTCAGCATGGGCCTGACCGTCATGGCTGGCCGGGGCGAGAGCATTGTCTTTGTTCTCGGCCATCCGGAATTCTATACAAAGCTCGGATTTTCAGCCGCTCTGGCTGAGGGGTTCAGCGCGCCCTGGTCGGGGCCGGCCTTCATGGCACTGGAAGTCAACAAGGGCGCGCCGCGATCCGGTGAATTGACGTATCCGGCTGCCTTCGGCTAGGGGCGGGGCCCATGCCTCGCTACAGACTTCTCATCGAATATCACGGCGGCCCGTTCCAGGGCTGGCAGAAGCTGCCCGGTGTGCCCACGGTTCAGGGCACGCTGGAGGCAGCAGCTGCAAAGCTGGATGGCGCCCCGGTCGACATCTTCGGCGCCGGCCGCACCGACAGCGGTGTTCATGCCACCGGCCAGGTGGCGCATATGGACCTGCAGACAGATCGCGGCCGCAAGGTGGCTGACGCGATGAACTTCCATTTGCGCCCGCACCCGATTGCCGTGCTGAAGGCCGAGGAGGTGGGCGACGACTTCCACGCCCGCTTCAAGGCCACCCAGCGCCACTATCGCTATGTGATCGTCAACCGCCGCGCCGATCTGGCGCTGAACCGCGGTCTCGCCTGGCGGGTGCCGTCGAAACTCAGTGCAGAGAAGATGCACGAGGCTGCGCAGGCGCTGACCGGCACGCATGATTTCACGACCTTCCGCGATTCAGACTGCCAGGCGCTGACGCCGGTGAAGACGCTGAACGAAATCAGGGTCTGGCAGGAAGGCGAGCGGATCATCGTGACCTGCCGGGCGCAGAGCTTTATCCACCGGCAGGTGCGCTCCATGGTCGGCAGCCTCGTCGAGGTCGGCCGGGGCAAGCAGCCGGTCGGCTGGATCGCGGACATCCTCGCCGCCGCCGACCGCACCCAATGCGGTCCCATCGCCCCGGCGGATGGGCTCTATCTCACGCAGGTGGATTACGGACAGGCTGAGCCTTCCTGAACACAGTAAGCGGAACAGTGCATGGGGCGCCGGATTGCTGTCTGGCGGCTATTCGTTTCGCCACATTTTCAGGAAAAAGCGTTCGAATGCGAAGACGATCAGGACGCCCGATGCAGCGATAAGGACAATGGCCGGGTCGGCTTGCCATTTCAGGACAAGAAACGCGGTGAGCGCGAAAGCATCCAGCACCATGGCTGTGACCAGAACAGGCGATGCTGCCCCGACATCCTTTCTGAGGTGCCGGAACACGCCCCAGTGTATGATGATGTCCATCACAAGATAGAAGATCGCGCCAAGAGACGCGATCCGGCTGAGATCGAACAATGCCGCAAGCAGGCTTGCCGCAACGACCGTGTAAACGAGCGTGTGGCGCTGGACCGTGCCCGGCATGCCGAAATGCTTGTGCGGGATGAGGTTCATATCGGTCAGCATCGCCAGCATGCGCGACACCGCGAACAGGCTGGCAAGCAGTCCGGACGCTGTCGCAATTATGGCGATCGCGACGGTGAACCACAGCCCGTAATTGCCCAACACAGGCCGGGCGGCTTCTGCCAGCGCGTAGTCTTTCGCCGCAATGATTTCGGGCACTGTCAGGCTGGAGCCGACGGCGAAGCAGACAAGCAGATAGACGAATGTGCAGACAGCCAGAGAGATCATGATCGCCCGCCCGACATTCCTTTCCGGGTCTATCACTTCGTCGCCACTGTTGGTGATTGTGGTGAAGCCTTTATAGGCAAGGATGGCCAGGGCGGTGCCAGCCAGGAAGCCGCTGGCCGAGGTGCCGCTGACAAGACCCTTTTCTGCGGGCTGAAAGCCGAAACCTGCTGCCCAGAGCGCCACCAGGGCGAAGATCAGTATCCCGCCTATCTTCAGGACTGCTGTAATCTGAGAGATGCGGTCGATCAGTTGGTTGCCGGCGATATTGATCACAAAGGCGAGAACAACCAGGCCGACCGCAAGCAACGGCACGAGTATGCCGCCTTCGATCCCGAAAAGCTGTAATGTGTAAGTGCCAAAGGTGCGGGCGACGAGACTTTCATTGATAACCATGGAGAAGGCCATGAGCAGGGCCGCGCCGCCTGTGACGGTCGACGGTCCATAGGCACGCTTCAGGATCATGGCGATGCCGCCCGCGCTCGGATACTTGTTCGACACCTTGATGTAGGAATAGGCGCTGAAACCGCTCACGATCGCTGCCGCCAGGAAGGCCAGCGGAAACAGACTGCCGGCGAGTTCGGCAACTTGTCCTGTCAGCGCAAAGATGCCGGCACCGATCATGACACCGGTGCCCATGGCAACCGTACCTGAAAGCGTCAGCGATCCCTGCTTGTACTGGTCTTCACTCACTCGATTTTCCCGCGGGTCTGCCCGTGCTGCTTAAAGCTTCAACGCACGAAGCCGCAATGCGTTGCTTATGACGGAAACCGAAGACAGGCTCATCGCTGCCGCGGCGATCATCGGGCTCAGCAACAGGCCGAAGACCGGGTAGAGGATGCCCGCCGCCACCGGCACGCCGAGCGAGTTGTAGACGAAGGCGAAGAACAGGTTCTGGCGGATGTTGCGCATCGCCGCATGGCTGAGCATGCGCGCTTTCGCGACGCCCAGCAGGTCGCCTTTCACCAGTGTGACTCCGGCGCTTTCCATGGCGACATCCGTACCGGTGCCCATGGCGATGCCGACATTGGCTAGGGCGAGGGCCGGGGCGTCGTTGATGCCGTCGCCCGCCATTGCGACAATGGCGCCATCTGCCTGCAGCTTTGCGATCACGTCTTTCTTGTCTTCCGGCGAGACATCAGCATGCACCTCGTCGATGCCGAGTGTTTCAGCCACGGCGCGGGCGGTGGTTTCGTTGTCGCCGGTCAGCATGACAACGCGCAGGCCCTCTGCATGCAGACGGTCTATGGCGTCCTGCGTCGTGTCCTTGATCGGGTCCGCCACGCCGATCAGGCCGGCAGGCTTGCCGTCCACGGCGACGAACATGACGGTCTGGCCCTTGGCGCGGTAATTGTCCGCCTTGTCGGCGAGTGCCTCGTCGAAGGCGCTTAACCGCCGCATCAGCTTCGCATTGCCGATGGCCACCTTCCGGTCGTCCACCTCTGCCTCGGCGCCTTCGCCGGTGGTGGACTGGAAGCCGGAGGCCTTGCCGGGTGTCAGGTTGCGCTTCTCCGTCCCCCGCACGATGGCGGCGGCGAGCGGATGTTCGGACGAGGTCTCGACCCCTGCGGCCAGCGTCAGCAGGTCGTCTTCCGAAAATGCTTCCGCAGGTTCCACGGTCACCAGTTCGGGGTGGCCTTCGGTCAGCGTGCCGGTCTTGTCGACCACGATCGTGTCGACTTTTTCCATCGTCTCCAGCGCATCGGCATTGCGGATCAGCACACCCGCCTGCGCGCCCTTGCCTGTGGCGACCATGATTGACATGGGCGTTGCGAGGCCAAGGGCGCAGGGGCAGGCGATGATCAGCACGGCAATGGCGTTGACGAGGGCATGAGCAAAGCGCGGGTCCGGACCAACGGCCAGCCAGATGATGAAGGTCACCGCAGCGACCAGCACGACCGCCGGCACGAAATATCCGGACACGGTGTCGGCAAGGCCCTGAATCGGCGCGCGGGAGCGCTGGGCCTCGGCCACCATTTTCACGATGCGCGACAGCAGCGTCTCGTCGCCGACATGGGTCGTTTCCATGACGAAGGCGCCGGTCTGGTTCACCGTGCCGCCGGTCACCTTGTCGCCTTCGGCCTTTTCCACGGGGACGGGTTCACCCGTCACCATGGATTCGTCCACGCTGGAAGTGCCCTCCAGAATGTTGCCATCCACGGGCACGCTCTCGCCGGGACGCACGCGCAGGCGGTCTCCTGTTTTCACCTCTTCCAGCTGAATGTCTTCCTCGCTGCCATCCTCGCGGACGATGCGCGCCGTGGGCGGGGTCAGCTGCAGCAGGGCCCGGATCGCGCCGGACGTCGCCCGGCGGGCGCGCAGCTCCAGAACCTGGCCCAGCAGGACGAGCGTGGTGATCACGGCGGCGGACTCGAAATAGACCGGTACGCGCCCATCGGCGCCGCGCAGCGTCTCCGGAAAGAGGCCGGGCACGGCCGTGGCCGCCAGCGAATAGAGATAGGCGACCCCGGTGCCGAGGGCGATCAGGGTGAACATGTTCGGGCTGCGGTTCACGACGGAGCGCCAGCCGCGCACGAAGAAGGGCCAGCCGCACCAGAGGGCGACCGGCGTTGCCAGCGCAGCCTGCACCCAGTTGAAGGCGGGCGTTTTCGTAAAGCCGGGCAGGGAGACGCCCGGAATCATCTCCCCCATGGTGAGCACCAGCAGCGGCACGGAGAGAACGACGCCGACCCAGAAACGCCTTGTCATGTCGTCCAGTTCGGATGTGTCCTCCTCCGCCGTGGCGGTTTCCGCTTCCAGCGCCATGCCGCAGATCGGGCAGCCCGTATTGGAGGTTTCGCGCACCTGCGGGTGCATCGGGCAGGTCCACACCGTACCCGTATAGCCGGGCGGAATATGGTCATAGGCGCTGTCGGGCTTGTCTGGCTTTGCTGCGTGGTCGTCGTGGCAGTGGCTGCCGGATTCGGCGTGGTTGTGATGGCCGGAATGATCCTGTGTCATGCCGCAAAGGTAAGAACGATCCGGCCAGAATGAAGGGTGCGGCCTGATCCGGTCTGACGCGAAGTCAGGCTTGCGGGCACGGCGTTCGGCACTAGCCTCCCTGTCATAAAGACAAGGGAGCGAAAGATGGCGATTGATTTCACGATACCGGAAGAAGCGAAGGAAGTGCGCGAGCGCGTGCGCAAATGGGTGCAGGAGGAGTGCATCCCCGCCGAGAAGGCGATGGCCGACGGCAAGCCTTACAGGGAAGTGCTGGCGGAGCTGCGCGCCAAGGCCCGCGCCAAGGGCCTTTGGCTGCCTTTCTTCCCGGTTGAGCATGGCGGCATGGGTCTTGGGCCGCTGGCCAATGCGCTGGTACAGATGGAACTCGGGCAGAGCCACCTCGGCGCGCTCTCGATGAACTCGCAGGGCCCGGACGACGCGACCATGCTGACCCTGCTGGCCCACGGCACGGACTTTCAGAAAGAGAAATACCTGAAGCCGCTGATCAATGGCGAAAAGCGGATCTGCTATTCCATGACGGAAAAGGCCGCGGGCGCCGACGCGACCGGCATGCAGACGACGGCGGTGAAGGACGGCAAGGGCAACTACGTCCTCAATGGCGAGAAATGGTTCTCGTCCGCCGCGACAGCCGCCGACATCGCAGTCGTCATGGCCAA
Source organism: Hyphomonas sp. (assembly GCA_002700305.1). Taxonomy (GTDB): domain Bacteria; phylum Pseudomonadota; class Alphaproteobacteria; order Caulobacterales; family Hyphomonadaceae; genus Hyphomonas. Next base: position 36,810 of record PACZ01000027.1, read on the forward strand.
GACCAATCCGGACGCCCCGCGCCACCAGCAATATTCCACCTTCATCGTGGAGCTGCCGAACCCCGGCTACAACATCATTCGTGACATCCCCACCATGGCGGTGCACGGGCCGCACTATGCCGAGATGGGCGGCGGCCATGCCGAGGTGAAGATCGAGAACCTCATCGTGCCGGAAGAGAATTTGCTTGGCGGGGAAGGGCAGGGCTTTGCCATGGGACAGCACCGGCTTGCCTATGGCCGCCTGCGCCACGGCATGCACAATGTCGCCATGGCCCAGCGCGCACTTGATCTGGCGACGGAACATGTCACCAGCCGCGAAACCTTCGGCAAGAAGCTGGAAGACCGTCAGGGTGTCCAGTTCATGCTGGCCGAATGTGCCAGCCAGCTCTACATCGCGCGCCTGATGCTGATGCATATCGCCTACAAGGCCGAGAACGGCCTGGACATCCGCCAGGAGAACGGCATCGCCAAAGTCTTCCTGGCCAACATGGTGCACAAGGTGGTCGACACCGCGATCCAGCTGCACGGCGCGCTCGGCTATTCGCTCGATACGCCGCTGGCCGCCTGGTACACGCACATCCGGTCCCAGCGCCTCGTCGACGGGCCGGACGAAGTGCACAAATGGATCACTGGCAAGAACGTGATCCGCGCCTTCAAGAAGGACGGCACCAGCGCCGCCGCCGCAGGCGGAGACCTGCTGTGATCAAGCTAACGTTTTGTTTGCGCCGACTGCCGCACCTCACGCGGGAGGAGTTTCAGACCTACTGGCGGGAACAGCACGCCCCGCTGGTGGCAAAGCATGCGGAGGTTCTGGGCATTCTCCGATATGTCCAGAACCACACGGGCCACGACCCGCTGAACGCGGCCATGCAGGCCAGCCGCGGCGGGCCGCCCTCCTATGACGGGGTCGCCGAGCTCTGGTTCGAAAGCGAAGAGGCCATGGCCGCCAACACCAGCGAGGCGGCGGCGAAAGCCGGCGCCGAATTGCTGGAGGACGAAAAGAAATTCATCGACCTCGCCAATTCCCCGCTCTGGTTCGGGGATGAGACGGAGGTGGTGGGCTAGTCCGCAATGCTCCGGATGGAACCTTCTTGCGTCTCGTGTATTCTGGAAGGGTGAACCCGCACACAAACCTTACCGGTATACCCGCCGCGCTGACGGGCTGGCTCCGCGCCGGCCTGCTGTTTCTGTGCCTTGCCCTGACAGTCCCGGCCGCGCTGGCGCAGGCACCTGAGCCGCCGGTTGACCCGACGCCTGCCATCCAGACCCCGCCGCCACAGGCGAGCGACGCCGAGATCAAAACACGCATCACGGACATTTTCGCCGAAATCGACTCCCTTCGCCGGGTGACCGTCGAGGTGAACCATGGCGTGGTGACGCTTGGCGGGGATGTGTCCAGCAGCGCTGCCGATGCGCGGGCCGAAGAGCTGGCGCTGCGGGTCAATGGCGTCGTCACGGTCGAGAACCAGATCGAGCGCCGTCTGGCCGTGGAAGACAGCACGGGCGGCCTGTTCGGGGACTCGTCCAGCCGGCTGCAGAAGCTCTACCGCGCTCTTCCGCTCTATGGCGTGTCGCTGGCCGTGTTCCTGGTCATTGCCCTGCTGGGGCATCTGATCGCTTCCTGGCGCGCCTTCTGGCGCCTGATCCTGCCCAATCCGTTCCTGGTCGAACTGGTCTCCGGCGCATTCCGCATCGTGGCGCTTCTCGTGGCGCTGGTGATGGCGATGAATGTCCTCGGCGCCACCACGCTGATGGGCACCATTCTGGGCGGTGCAGGCGTGATCGGCCTCGCCATAGGCTTCTCGGTGCGTGATACGCTGGAGAACTATATCTCCTCCATCATGCTGAGCGTGCGCCAGCCTTTCCGCGCGAACGAGCATGTCGTGATCGACGATCACGAGGGCAAGGTCATCCGCCTCACCTCGCGCTCCACGATCCTGATGACGCTGGATGGCAACCATTTGCGCATTCCCAACACGATCGTCTTCAAGGCGGTGATCCTGAATTATACGCGCAATCCCGAGCGCCGTTTTGAGTTTGATCTCGGCGTCGATGCGGCGGACGACCCTGTGGCGGCTATGCAGCTCGGCCTCGACCGGCTGAAGTCGATGCCGTTCGTGTTGAACGATCCAGAGCCGGAGGCTTTCATCCAGACGGTCGGCGACTCCAATATCGTGCTGCGCTTCATGGGCTGGGTGAACCAGACCGAGACCAATTTCGCCAAGGGCCGGGGGCTCGCCATCGCCGCCACCAAGGATGCCCTGGAAGAGGGCGGCTTCACCCTGCCGGAGCCGATCTATCGCGTCCGCTTCGACAGCGGCGTGGAAGACGCGCTGAAAAGCACAAAGCCGGACGGGCGCGCCGCAAACCCGCTGGAACCGCCGCGCCCGAAACCGACCGTCGACACGCGCGAGGCGGCCGACGTCGCCGCCGACAACACGATCGACGAAAAAGTCGCCGCCGAACGCGCCAGCAGCAAAGAGCCCGACCTGCTGGATGAACAAAGCCCGGTGGAGTAGGGCCTACGCCAGCGCCGCCTCAAGGTCTGCCAGGATGTCGTCGACGTCCTCCAATCCGACGGAGAGGCGGATCAGGCCATTACTGATGCCATGTTCGAGACGTTCTTCTTCGGTGTAGGTCGAGTGGGTCATGCTGGCCGGGTGCTGGATCAGCGTTTCGGCATCGCCGAGGCTGACGGCACGGCGGATCAGCTGCAGCCGGTTCATCATCTCGATACCCGCCTCGTAACCACCGGCGAGTTCGAACGCGATCATGCCGCCGAAGCCGTCCATCTGGCGCTTCGCCAGCTCATGCTGCGGATGGCTGGGCAGGCCCGGATAGTGGACAGTGTCCACGCCCGGCTGGGCTTCCAGCCACTCCGCCACTTTCTGACCGCTCTCGCAATGGCGCGCCATGCGCAGCTGCAGGGTCTTCAGTCCACGCATCACCAGCATTGCATTGAACGGCGCCATGACGGAGCCGGTCATGTCCTTCACGCCGATCATGCGGACGTCCTTGATGGCTTCTGCCCGGCCGAGCACCATGCCCGCCACAAGGTCTCCATGCCCGCCGAGATATTTGGTGGCGGAATGGACGACGAAGTCTGCGCCGAGCGAAATCGGCCGCGTCAGCAGGGGAGAGGCATAGGTGTTGTCCACCACCACAAGCGCGTCATGGGCGTGGGCGATTCGGGAGGTTTCGCGGATGTCGACCAGCCGCATGTTCGGATTGGCCGGGGTCTCGAAATAGACGATGCGCGTCTTCTCGCTGATCGCGGCAGAGAGGTTCTCCGGGTCGCGCAGGTCGACATGGGTGATCTTCACGCCGAAGCGGGAGAGGCCATCGCGCATGAAGGCGAAGGTGCAGCCATAGAGCGTCTGGTCGGTGATGATCTCGTCGCCGGGTGCCAGCAGGGTCCACATGAGGGAGCTGATCGCGCCCATGCCGCTGGCGGTGGCGAGGCCGGCTTCTGCGCCTTCGAGGCTGGCGATGCGATCCTCCAGCAGGGCGACGGTCGGGTTCGAGATGCGGGAGTAGATGTGGCCTTCCGCTTCGCCGGCAAACAGTGCGCCGCCGGTCTGCGCATCCGGGAAAGCAAACGTAGACGTCAGATGCACCGGCGGAGTCAGCGCATAGTCGTTTTTAGCCGGGTCATAGCCATGGTGAATGGCGCGGGTGGCAGGGCCAAGCGGGCGGGATGCATCGAATGCCATGGGACTCTCCATCTTTGAGGGTGATTTTACCATGGGAATGTGGGCGAAAGGTGCCGAACTGCGTCGTATAATGCTTGTAAATTGGCAGAATATGCCAATAGTGGCGCATATGGATGCCATAGATGCCAGAATTATCCGAGCCCTGCAGCGCGATGGACGCCTCACCAACCTCGAACTCGCCGAGGAAGTGGGCCTCTCGCCCTCGCCCTGCCTGCGCCGCGTGCGCAATCTGGAGGCTGCCGGGGTGATCCAGGGCTACACGGCCCTCGTCGACCAGAAGGCCTGCGGCTATCCCATCACCTGCCTCGTGCGCATCCGCCTCGCCAACCATTCGCAGGAAAATGTGCAGGCTTTTGAGCGGAAAATCGCCGAAACCGACGCGATTCTCGACTGTTACCTGATGACCGGCGGGGCCGATTATGAGCTGCGAATCGTTGCCCGCAGTCTCGATGATTATGAGCAGCTGGTGCGCCACACGATCCAGAAACTGCCCGGAATCGCCTCGATCGAGACCAGTTTCGCCTATGGCGTGGTGAAGAAGTCCCGCATCCTGCCGGTTCGTGTGGAAAAGGGTACATAGAACCCGCCCCGGAACCTGCTATAGACAGCCCCCATGACCCTACCGCCCAGCAAGGCCCCGACGCTCCTCGAAACCCGCAGCCCGCTCCTGCGCCGGCCGGGCAAGTGGCGTATCTCCAACATCATCGATGGCCGCGCCCTGCGCGTGAAGCTGACGGCTGCGGCGCAGGACAATTTCGGGGACCCGCAATCTGCGCGCAAAGCCGCGCTGGACCTCCTGCACGGGGCGATGTTTCGCGGCCGCATGATCGCGCAGGAACGCCTGCAACAGGGCGCCGACGGGCTGGACACCGCGCGGCTGCTCTCCGCCGTTCAGGACGAGGTGATCAGCGCCCTCTACGACTTCACTACGACGCACGTGCACCGCGCCCGCAATCCGACCGAGGCCGAGCGGATCACGATCATGGCGACAGGCGGCTATGGCCGCGGCGTGATGGGGCCGTCCTCGGATACGGACCTTTTGTTCCTGCGTGCCTACAAGGTGAGCCCGCATACAGAGAGCGTCGTGGAATACATGCTCTACGCCCTGTGGGACATGGGGCTGAAAGTCGGCAATGCATTCCGTACACCGAGCGATTGCGTGAAGATGGCGCTGGAAGATGTCACCATCAAGACCAGCCTGCTGGATGCGCGCTATATCTGCGGCGACGAGGCGCTGGCCGACGAAATGGTGGAGGCCTTCCATGAGGGCGCCGTGAAGGGCCGCGACGCGCAGTTCATCGCCGACAAGCTGGCCGAGCGGGATGCCCGCCACGCCCGGCAGGGCGATGCGCGCTACGTGGTCGAACCGAACCTGAAGGAAGGCAAGGGCGGCCTGCGCGACCTGCAGACCCTCTACTGGATTTCCAAACAGATCTATGGCGGCGTGACGCTGGAAGAGGTGATGAAGGCCGGGCCGTTCACCGAGCATGAATACACCGTCTTCATCCGCGCCGCGCGGTTCCTGTGGACGGTTCGCTGCCACCTGCACTTTGTGACCGGCCGGGCGGAGGAGCGTCTCAGCTTCGACCTGCAGCCGGAGATCGCGGCTCGCATGGGCTATCGCGACCGGCGCGGCCAGCAGGGTGTGGAGCGCTTCATGAAGCGCTATTTCCTTGTCACCAAGGATGTCGGCGGCCTGACGCGGATCCTCGCGGCGAAGCTGGAAGCCGACCAGAAGAAAAAGCCGGAAGGCCTGCGCCGCTTCCTGCCGGTGCGCGGGCCGGTCGAACTGGATACGCCGGGCTTCATTCTGGACAATGGCCGCGTCAGTGTTGATGACGACAAGGCGATGCGGGCCGATCCGCTGAACATGCTGCGCCTCTTCATCGTGGCGCGGAATGAAGGCAAGGACATTCACCCCTATGCGCTGAGCCTGCTGACGCGGGCCCTCCGTGCCCTGAACGAACGGGTGCGCGAAAAGCCGGAAGCGCAGGCGCTGATCCTGGATGCCATCCTTGGCGGCGACGATCCGGGCCTGATCCTGCGCCGCATGAACGAGGCGGGCATTCTTGGCCGCGCCATTCCGGAATTCGGCGGCATCGTCGCGCAGACGCAGTTCAACATGTACCACCACTATACGGTGGACGAGCACACGATCCGCGCGGTCGAAGCGATTGCAGAGATGGAGCATGGCCGCGACGAACAGCCGATCAAGCTGGTGGGCGAACTGTTCGACCTGATCGAAAACCGCCGCGCGCTCTACCTCGCCATGCTGCTGCACGACACCGGCAAGGGGAAGGGCGACCAGCAGATCGCCGGCATGAAGACCGCCCGCAAGGCGTGTGAGCGTTTGGGCCTCTCGGAAGACGAGACCGAACTCGTCGCCTGGCTCGTCGGTCACCATCTGGAAATGAGCGAGACGGCACAGAAGCGGGACATTTCCGATCCGCGCACCGTGACCAAATTCACCGAAATGGTCGGCTCGCTGGAGCGGCTGCGGCTGCTCTACATTCTGACGATTGCCGACATCAAGGCCGTCGGCCCCGGCGTATGGAACGCCTGGAAGGGCCAGCTGCTGACCGACCTGTATCACAATACCGCGGCGGCCCTGCGTGGCGGGCGGACCGACGAGGCCGGCGTGCAGGCCGAACTCGAAGCCCGCGCCGAACGCCGCCAGCAGGAACTGGTCGACCGGCTCGGTACGGTTCCGCCGCTGATGCTCGAAATGGAAACGGCCTACTGGACCGGCTTTGACGTCGAAGACCTCGCCTGGCATGCGCAGGCCCTGAACGGCGGCGGCGATCAGGTCCACCACCGCTTGTCGCTGGAGGGCGGCGCGATGGCGCTGTTCGTCTCCGGCGCAGACCGGCCCGGCCTGTTCGCAGACCTCGCCGGGACCATCGCGCACAATGGTGCCAACATCATCGCCGCGCAGGTCTATACCAGCCGCGAAGGCGGTATCATCGACGTGTTCATGCTGCACGACATTCAGGACAAGCCGTTCGGCAAGGACGATCCGGCCCGCCTGCAGCGGCTGGAAGTGGCCCTGCGCAAGGTGCTGGCCGGTGAGCCGGGCGACATGACCGTGCGCGAGCGGATGGGCCGGCGGCAGGCGGCCTTCCTGGTGCACCCGTCTGTCCAGATCCGCGACGACCTCTCGGCCGATCATACGGTGATCGACATTGCCGGACGCGACCGTCCGGCGCTGCTCTATGATGTGGCGAACTGCCTGGCCGATGCCGGGGTCTCGATCCATTCGGCGCATGTCGGCTCGTTCGGTGAGCGCATGTTCGATGCCTTCTATGTACAGACGGAAGACGGCCAGAAACTGGAACAGGATGCTGCCCTGAAAGAATCCCTGCGTGAACAGCTTCTTGACGTATTGGGCCGCCATGAACCGGATGCCCCGCACACGCCGGCCCGGAAGCTGCGCCGGTCGCGGGCCGTAGACAGTTTCTGAGAACCCCGGCACGACAGGCCCCATGAGCATCGCCCGCAACACCCTGGTGCAATCCTCGCTGACACTGGGCAGCCGTATCCTCGGCTTTGCGCGGGATATTCTGCTGGTGGCCAAGCTTGGCGCGGGCCCCATCAACGATGCCTGGGTGACGGCGCAGCAATTCCCGAACCTGTTCCGCCGCATCTTTGCCGAGGGCGCCTTCGCGTCCGCCTTCGTGCCGACCTATGCCCGCACGCTGGAGGCTGAAGGGCCGGAGGCCGCGCAGGCCGTGGCGCAGGAGGCGATGCGCGTCCTCTTCGCCTTTACCGCCGCGCTGACCATTCTGGCGCAGATCTTCATGCCCTGGGTGCTGCTGGTCATCCATGGCGGGCAGGCGGACGACCATGTCCACTACAATCTGGCTGTGCTCCTGACACGGATCACCATGCCATACCTCACCTGCATGGCGCTGGCGGCGCTGCTCTCAGGCGTGCTGAATTCCGGCCAGCGATTCATCCTCTCGTCCGGTGTGCCGACGCTGCTGAACCTCTGCCTCATCCCGGCAGCGCTGGTTTCGAACGTGCCGGAGGTCGTCTCCAAGGCCGCGGCGGTCGCCGTGCTGATCGCCGGCGTGCTTCAGGTGGCTTTGCTCTGGTGGGGCGTCCGCCGCCAGAAAGTCCGCCTCAGCCTGATTGGCTGGCCGCGCATCACGCCGGCCGTGAAGAAAGTCATGGCGCTGGCCGTGCCGGGCACAATCGCGGCGTCGGGTACGCAGATCAACATCATCGTGAGCCAGTCACTGGCCAGTTTCGAACAGGCGGCCAAGTCGTGGCTCTACACCGCCGACCGGCTTTATCAGCTGCCGCTCGGTCTTGTGGGCGTGGCGGTCGGCGTCGCCATCCTGCCGCGCCTCAGCCGGGCTGCGCGCAGCGAAGACCATGCGGGCGGGCAGGCGACGATGGACGAGGGCATCGGCCTCGCCATGGCGCTGACGCTTCCGGCGGCGGCCGCATTGCTGGTCGCGCCGGTCTTCCTGATTGAGGCCTTCTTCGTGCGCGGGGCATTCCTTCAGTCGGATGCTGAAGCCTCCGGCGGGGCGCTGTTCCATTATGCCTGGGGCGTGCCGGCCTTCGTGCTGATCAAGGTGCTGGCACCGGCTTATTTTGCGCGGGAAGACACCAAGACGCCGATGCGTTTTGCGCTGACGTCTGTGGTTATCAATATCGTGCTGGGCGCGGGTCTGTTCTTCTGGCTCAGCCGTCAGGGCCAGCTGGGCTTTATCGGCCTTGCCATCGCGACCTCTGTAGCCGCCTGGGTGAACGCGCTGTTGCTGGCCACCACGCTCGCGGCCCGCGGCTGGTACAGGCCGGGGCCAGTCCTCGTGTCGCGCACGGTGCGCGCCCTGATCGCCAGCGGCCTGATGGCCGGGTCTGTCTGGTTCATGGTCCACAATTTCCAGTGGCTGCGGGACAACATCATCGACTCGCGGGCGCTGGCTGCTGCAATTGTGATCCTCGCAGGCGGCCTGATTTACGCGGTTGCGGCCTTCCTGACCGGCGCGATCCGGCCCCGCGACATCACGGGGGCCTTGCGCCGCTAGGTAAATCGGCTACAGCGCTTGCGCATGACTGACACGAACACATCCGAATACACCGGCCCCCAGCGGGTCTTCTCTGGTATCCAGCCGACCGGTAACCTCCACCTCGGCAATTATCTCGGCGCGCTGAAGAAGTTCGTCGACCTCCAGAATGACGGCTGGGACTGTGTCTATTCGGTCGTCGACATGCACGCCATCACCATGCCGGTCGAGAAGGGTGTGCTGGCCGACCAGACCCGCCAGATCGCAGCGGCCTTCATCGCCTGCGGCATCGACCCGAAGACATCGATCGTCTACGCCCAGTCGTCGGTACCGGCCCATGCCGAGCTGGCCTGGGTGTTCAACTGTGTCGCCCGCATGGGCTGGGTCGAGCGGATGACCCAGTTCAAGGACAAGGCGGGCAAGGATGCCGAGCGCGCTTCCGTGGGCCTCTTTACCTATCCGGTCCTGCAGGCCGCTGACATCCTGGCCTACAAGGCAACGCACGTGCCGGTGGGCGAGGATCAGAAGCAGCACCTCGAACTCAGCCGCGACATCGCCGATCGCTTCAACCGCGAATACGATGTGCCGGGCTTCTTCCCGCTGCCGGAACCGCTGATCAAGGGCCCCGGTGCGCGGATCATGAGCCTGAAGGACGGCACCAAGAAGATGTCCAAGTCTGACCCGTCAGATCTGTCGCGCATCAACCTGGTCGACGATGCCGACCTGATCGCGAAGAAGATCAAGAAGGCCAAGACCGATCTGGAAGGCGACATGCCGTCCGAAGTGGAAGGCCTGAAAGGGCGTCCGGAAGTCGAGAACCTCGTCGGCATCTATTCCGCCGTGAGCGGCCTGACGACCGAGCAGGTGCTGGCCGAATATGGCGGCAAGGGCTTCGGCGTGTTCAAGCCGGCGCTGGCCGATGTGATGGTCGACCATCTGGCGCCGATCACCCAGCGCTATCGCGATATCCTCGCAGACCAATCCGGTATCGACGCGATCCTGAAGGACGGGGCAGAGCGGGCCGACGCCATCGCCGCGCCGATCATGGAAGAGGTGCGCCGCGCCGTTGGTTACTGGCGGCCCTGAGGCCTCGACCTGAATACCTGGCTGACGGGCGGGCGTGCCATTCCGGCACATTGACCCGTCCGGCGGCCGGGTTACGACTTGCTCATCAGTTCTGAAAGGATGTGCTCCATGCTGTTCCGCGCTCTCATTCCCGCTGCTGCCGTGCTGCTCGCTGCCTGTTCCGGCCCGGCCGAAGCCCCCGCTGGCGAGTCCGTGATTGAAGTGAAGGATGCCTTCGTCATCAAGCCAGCCGCGGGCCGTGATGTCGCGGGTGGTGGCCTGATGGCCTATGTCACCGGCGCGCCGGTAGAGCTGGTCGGTGCCTCGACCGATATTGCCGACCGGGTCGAGCTGCACACGATGACGATGGAAGACGGCGTCATGCAGATGCGCCAGGTCGACAGCTTCACCGCATCCGAGGGCGATCCCATCGTGCTTCAGCGCGGTGGCAATCACCTCATGCTGTTCGGCGTCGACCCGGACATCGCAGAGGGCGACACGGTCGATCTGTCCCTCGAATTCCGTGATTCGGATGGCACCTCGCAGACCGTGGTAACCAGCGCAGAGGTCAAGGGACTCGGCGACTGAGTCGCTTGATCCGACTGCGGACAGCCCCGGTCTGCCTTTAGAATCAACATCTCCGGCGCTTCTGGCGCGGCTTTTGCGTGCAAACCCTGCAGGTTGCGGACATTTAACAGTTAATGACCTGTTAAAATGCCACAATTGGAAGCATAGTGATCTGGAAGCAACACCGCGCCAGAGCCGGGGATTTGTAGAGTATGGCCTTCGACAGCCGCTTGCACGCTGCCTATCTTGAAGAGGGACCAGATCCCAACGAGGTGTCCGAAGAGCACCTGCGTGAACTGGACGAGGCTGAGCCTCACCCGATCATGGATTTCTTCCGCGGCTTCTGGCGCCGCACGATTTTCCTTTTCAAGCTGAGCCTGCTCTTCGCGCTTGTCGGCGCCTATCCGTTCTCGGTGGTGATGTCCCACAAGATCGATGATTCCGACATCGTCTTCGCCGACGGCCAGACATGGGCCTTTCCGGAAGCTGGCATCGCCATCACCAAGATTGCGCGCGAGCTGGAAGGGAAGGGCTGGGCCGACGACAAGCCGAACTGGCATCCCCAGGCCCGCCTGACCGCCATGCCGGCTTGGCAGGAAGCGACCGCCGACGGCCTTTCCGAATTTCCCCGCATGGCGGCTGCCGCCGTGCCGGACGAGAATGGCGAGCCGGATGCAGACCTCATCGCTGCCTCCCGCCTTCTGGATGGTATCCCGGGCGAAGACATGCGCCCCCGCATGACCGCCGCCGCCGAAGCGCTGAACCGGTTCGATTCGCGCGCCAGCCGCGGCCTGGTCAAAGTGGCCGACCGCCGGGTTCTGGCCGCTGAGGAAGCCCGCATGTTTGCCGGCTGGGCAATCGCCGACCAGGATGACCTCTCCACCCAGATCTATCAGGAACCGACCGGCTGGCCCGCCTCCAAACAGGACATCCGCGTCTTCTATGCCGCAAAGGCCCGTGCCCACATCGCCCTGCAGATGCTAAAGGCCGCCCGCCGGGCAGATCGTGACAGCCTGACCGATACCGCCACCATGGCCGCCTATGACAAGGCTGAGGCCGCCTGGACCCGCGCAGCGAAGATCCGCCCGCTGGTCGTCTCCAACCAGAAGGGCGACGGCGCCATCATGGCCAACCACCTCGCCAGCCTCGGCTTCTTCCTGCGCGATGCCCAGCGCACCTCGGAAGAGCTGGCCGAACGCCTGGAACAGCCGCTGCCGCCGTCCGAGGAAGAAGTGGCCCAGCTCGATCCGGCCGTTGCCGGCGCGGCCCAGTAAGTCCAGCCGCTTAACCGTTCAGCCCTTGATACGTCCGCCCGCCCGCGCCATCTGTGGCACAGGTGAAGCTTTAGACAGAAAGGGCAGGCGGCGATGTTCATCCAGACCGAACCGACTCCCAACCCCGACACGATCAAATTCCTGCCGGGACATGAAGTGGCAGGTGACCGCGGCCCGTTCGATTTCCCGGACGTGGCGAGCGCCCGCATCAGCCTTCTGGCCCGCGCCCTGTTCCAGGTCGACGGGGTGGAGCGTGTCTTCCTCGGCAATGACTTCGTGTCCATCAACAAGGCCGAAGACAAGGACTGGCGGCATGTGAAGCCGATGGTGCTGGCCGCGATCATGGATCACTACATGGCTGGCCTGCCGGTCGTGGAGGAGGGCGCCGAACCGTCCGCCTCTGCCGAGGCCGATGTGACCTATGAAGGCGAAGCGGCCGAGATCGTCGAGGAAATCCGTGAGCTGATCGAGACGCGCGTCCGCCCGGCCGTGGCGCAGGATGGCGGCGACATCATCTTCCATCGCTTCGAACCGGACACCGGCATCGTTCACCTCTCCATGCGCGGCGCCTGTGCCGGCTGCCCGTCATCGACCATGACGCTGAAGCAGGGGATCGAGAACATGCTGAAGACCTATGTGCCGGAAGTGACGGCCGTTGAGGCCGTGCTCTGAGCGCGATCTGACCTCTTGACGGCCTGCGCGAAGACAGGCCGCATATCCTCAAAAGCAAAAGGACTACCCCGATGGCCCACCCCGTGAACGACCATGCGCTGGATGTGATCTTCCGCGACGCGCGCTCCTATAATGGCTGGCGCGAGGAAGATGTGCCGGAAGTGCTGATCCGCGCGGTGTATGACCTGGCAAAGCTCGGCCCGACCAGCGCCAACAACTCCCCGGCGCGGTTTGTTTTCGTCAGTTCCGAAGAAGGCAAGGCGCGCCTTGTGCCGCTGATGTCGGAAGGCAATCGCGAGAAGACGCAGAAAGCTCCGTGGACGGTGATCATCGCCTATGACATGGAGTTCCACGAGAAGATCCCGAAACTCTTCCCGCATGCGCCGGAAGCGAAGGACTGGTTCCATCATATCAAGGAAGAGACAGCTTTCCGGAACGGGACGCTGCAGGGCGCTTACCTGATGCTGGCCGCCCGGTCCCTCGGCCTTGATTGCGGTCCGATGTCCGGCTTCGACATGGACGCGGTGAACAAGGAATTCTTCGAAAGCCAGGATGGCGAGATGAAGAACTGGAAAGCCAACTTCATCTGCAATATCGGCCATGGCGACCGCACGACCATCTTCGACCGCTCGCCGCGCCTGTCCTTCGATGAGGCCTGCCGCGTTCTCTAGGCGGGCAAGACGATGCTGGTTCTGGGGCTGAACACTGCTTTTACCGCCATGGACGTGGCGCTCGTGCGCGATGGCGAGATCCTTGCCGATGCGCGTGAGGTGATGGCGCGTGGCCAGGACAAGCATCTGCCCGCTCTTGTCCAGCGCCTGCTGGACGAACAAGGCGTGACGCTAGAGCAGGTGGACCGGATCGCCGTCGTCACCGGTCCGGGCAGCTTTACGGGCATTCGTATCGGCGTCGCCTATGCGCGCGGCCTGTCGCTGGTGACGGGCGCGCCCTGTATCGGCGTGACCAGCCTTGAGGCCGCGATCCCCGCCGGCATGGAAGGCACGGTCATGGGCTGCCTTGCCGGGCAGAAACGCCCGCCGGACCAGACCTGGTGGATCCAGGGCATCAGCGAGGGGCAGGGGATTGCCGACGTGCTGGAGCTGCGCCTCGAACAGCTGCTGCCCATGCTGGAAGGCTTCCATGCGCCGATCTTCATGGACAATGCCGATGCGCTGGGCGACCTGAAAGACAAGCTAGACCTGCGCCCGCTCCGGCCCTCCGCCATCACCGCCGCCATCAAGGGCGGGCAGTTCGATCCGGCGGCGCATCCTCCGTCCCCGGTCTATGCCCGTGATCCGGATGCCACCCTGCCGGAGCCGCGCAAGTGACCCATCCGGTGCTCGTCCTGCGCGCAGACGATGCGGGGCGTATGAGCCAGCTGCACATGCGCTGCTTCGACGACCCGTGGAGCGCGATGTCGTTCCGAGGCTTGCTGCTGGATACATCCGTCCTGACACTGGGTGTGGAACTGGGCGGAGACCTCGTGGCCTTCGTCATGGCGCAGACCATTGCCGGGGAAAGCGACATTCTCACCGTCGCGACCGATCCGGACCAGCGCCGCCAAGGGCTCGCTACGACACTGATCGGCGCGCTCATCAACCGGCTGGGCGAGCGGGGCGTCTCCCGTATCACGCTGGACGTGGCCGAGGACAATGCGGCCGCCCGCGCGCTCTATCGCAGCTTTGGTTTTACAGAGGACGGCCGCCGCCCGCGCTACTACACAACCGGGCGGGATGTGCCGGTCGATGCTGTACTGATGTCGCGGAATATGGGGCTCTGACCCCACACAGAAGTGATCCCTTCGCTCTATCCAAATTCCCCAGCTGCGCTACGATCGCCAGAGCAGCAGGAGGAAACGCAATGGCAGACGACATCAAACCGGCAGACATCCCTCAGGGCGTTTTCGACCTGTACGATGAGTATTGCCATGGCCATCTGTCCCGGCGGGGCTTTTTCGAGGGGCTCGGAAAGTATGCCGTTGGCGGACTAAGCGTTGCCTCGCTCGCGGCCTGCGTCATGCCCGATTATTCGAAACAACAGACGTCCGAGAGCGACGGTGAGCTGGATGCCGAAATGGTCACTTACACCTCCCCCGATGGGGCAGGCGAGATGGCCGGCTATCTCGTACGCCCGGCGAACGGCGCTGTCCGTCCCGGCGTGCTGGTCGTGCATGAGAACCGGGGGCTCAACCCGTATATCAAGGATGTCGCCCGCCGCGCCGCGAAGGCCGGTTATGTCGCCTTTGCCCCGGATGCGCTCTATCCGCTGGGCGGTTATCCCGGCAATGATGATGACGGCCGCGCCCTGCAGGCCCAGCGCGACAGCGGGAAAATGCTGGCCGATTTCATGGCCGGGGCGGAATTCCTGCGCGACCATGAAGCAACCAATGGCAAGGTCGGCATCACCGGCTTTTGTTTCGGCGGGGCGATCACCAATCTGATGGCGGTCAGACAGCCCTGGCTCTCCTGCTCGGTGCCGTATTATGGCGGCTGGCCGAGTGCGGAGGATGCCGCGAAGCTGGAAGTGCCGCTGCAGATCCACCTCGCCGGACTGGACGACAGGGTCAATGCGGGCTGGCCAAACTATCAGGACGCGCTCAATGCCGCGGGCAAGCCATACGAGGTCTACCTCTATGAGGGCGTGAACCATGGCTTCCACAATGATACGACGTCCCGCTACGACGAAGCGGCGGCGACGCTGGCCTGGAGCCGGACGCTCGATTTCTTTGCAAAACACCTCGCCTGATTGCGATTTGGTCCGGGCAGGGATGGACTCGCGCCTCAAACTGGCGATCGTCATCTATATGCTGGAGGAGTGGGCATTCGAGTTCAGGACCGCGATCGGCCGCTGCGGCCTTGCCTGGACCGAGGCGGGGGTGACCGGCGTGCAATTGCCCGGGGACCCTGAAGGCAGCCTCGCGAGCCTGATCCGTCAGGGTGCGAAAAAGATGAAGGCGGCGGACGTGCCGCCAGAAATCGCTGAGGTCATTGAAGATCTGAAGGCGTTCCTGTCCGGCCGGCCCACCGGTTTTGACGGTTTGCGGCTGGACATGAAACGGCACTCAGCGTTCGAACGGGCCGCCTATGAGGCCTTGCGCGAGGTCGGCTGGGGACAGACCGTCACCTATGGCGAACTGGCCGCCCGGATCGGCCGGCCGAACGGGGCGCAGGCCATCGGCATAGCCATGGGGCGCAACTCCTGGCCGGTGATCGTGCCGTGCCACCGGGTGTTGGGCGCCAATGGCTGGCTGGGTGGATTTTCCGCGCCGGGTGGTATGCTCACCAAGAAAGCCTTGCTGGCGCGGGAAGGGGTTTACCCCGATGGTGGCCAGCTGAAACTGTTTGAGTGAGACACGAATGAGCCGGGCACCGCTCGAAATCCGCAACCGGGATGCACGGCGTCTCTGGCTGGACGCGCAGGGCCTGTCGGCAACCCCGACCGGGCCGCTGGACCTGGCCGCCATGATCCGCGGTCTCGGCTTCGTCCAGCTCGATTCAATCCGTGTCGTCTCCCGCGCGCACCATCACATCCTCTGGTCGCGCAACCAGAACTATCGCGAACCCATGCTCGACCGGCTGATGCGCAAGGATCGCGGCGTCTTCGAGCACTTCACCCATGATGCCTCGGTCATTCCGATGGAGTTCTATCCCAACTGGCGCCGCCAGTTCCGCCGGCTGGAGGTGAAAGTCCGCGGCTGGGAATGGCATCGCGGCATGCTGGACGAGGATGGCCGGGCGCACCTGGTGGAGCGCATCCGCGAAGAAGGCCCGCTCAGCACCAAGGCGTTCGACACGAAAGTCAAAGGCCCGCGCGAGATGTGGCGCCGCCCGCCGCACAAGCTGGCACTCGATTACATGTGGTACGCTGGCGAGCTCTCGACCTCGCACCGGGAGAATTTCACCAAATTCTACGACCTCACCGAACGGGTCATTCCCGGTCATCACCGGGAAGATGAGCCGCCGGACCATGAACAGGTGGACTGGCTCTGCCGCGAGGCACTCGCCCGGCTGGACTTCGGCACGGAAGGGGACATCCAGCGTTTCTGGGACGCGGCAGACCTCGACGAGGTGAAAGACTGGGCGGGCCGCCAGAAGCATCTGGTGCCGGTGCGAATCGAAGGCGCGGACGGCAAATGGACGGCTGCCCTTGCCCCGGAAGACATCGAGGCCCGGCTGGATGCCGCCCCGGCGCCGACCTCGCGCCTGCGGATCCTGAACCCGTTCGATCCGGTCATCCGCGACCGTACCCGCCTGCAGCGCCTGTTCGGCTTCGATTACCGGATCGAGATCTTCGTCCCGGCGGCCAAACGCCGCTGGGGCTATTATGTCTATCCACTTCTGGAAGGGGACCGGATGGTGGGCCGGGTGGAGGTGAAAGCCGACCGGGCGGCCGGAACGCTGACGCTGGAACAGGTCTGGCCGGAACCGGGCGTCGTCTGGACCGGAGCCCGGGACGCCCGGCTGGAGGCCGAACTTGCCCGCCTCGCACGGCTGGCCGCAGTTGACACTGTTATCAGGAACGACCAACTGAAACTGGACTTACCGTCGCGCTAAGGGCAAATACGTAACATGGATCGACTCGAAAAACTCTGCGTTGAGAAGGGTCTCCGCATGACGGAGCCCCGCCGCGTGATTGCCCGCGTTCTCTCGACCGCGACGGACCACCCCGACGCCGAAGAACTGCACCGCCGGGCCAATGCCCAGGACGCCTCCATCTCGCTGGCCACGGTCTACCGGACCGTAAAACTGTTCGAAGATGCCGGCATCATCCAGGCGCACGATTTCCGCGATGGCCGGGCCCGCTATGAGGAAGTGCCCGACGAGCACCATGATCACCTGATCAATGTGCGCACCGGTGAAGTGGTCGAGTTCCACTCCGAGGAAATCGAGGAGCTGCAGGAACTGATCGCGAAACGGCTCGGCTTCCGGCTGGTCGATCACCGGCTGGAACTTTACGGCGTGCCGATCAAGGACGCCGACAAGGACTGAGCGGTCCGGTCCGGAGAGCTCCGGCGCAGTCCGGCCGTGGTCCTGTTCAACTCACGTAAATCATTGTTGGCGCATGCTGTGATCCGCCCTGGTCATGGTTTGGTCCGGCTTCGTCCGCCGTAGTGATGCCGTAATCCGGGCCTAACCCTGCCTGGAGGATTGCTTCGCCGTCATGTTTCTCGCCTGGTTGCTCACCTTCACACTGGCCACAGGATCGGGCCCGATGAACGCCGCGCTGGAAGCGACGGAGGCGCCGACCACGCTGCGCGCCGCCTTCACGGTCGAGCTCCAGTCCTCCCACGCCCGCCGCGTCTATCGCTTCGATCCGCGCAAGAAGGGCCGGGACCGCTGGACGGCACTGGCCTGGGACGGCGAGGACGAGGAACTCGACACAGTTGCTGCAGAATGGGCGAACGAGGCCGCCCCGGACGGGCGCCTCTTCCCGGACGATCTGCGCGCCAGTCTCGGCCCGCAGGTGACTGTGGACGACAAGGGCGCAGCCTGGAAAGTCTCCTTCCATCACCGTCCCTCCAGCAATGACGGGGAATTCGACGTCTGGGCCGCCCAGCGCCTCGCCGCGACGGCCTGGCTGGACCCTGTGGGCGAGCGCTTCCTGCGCATCGACTACACGCTGCCGCACCCGGTCTCCGGCCCTGAGGGCGGCACGCTGACCCGCTACGACCAGTCCTATTTCATCCGGACAGAGCCGCGCTGGGGCATGAGCTATGTCTCCGGTTTCTCGATCGATTTGCAGGCCCGCGCGGCCTTCCGCACGATCGACCGGCGCTATTCGGCCAATATCGTGAACGCCGAATTCTTCTTCGCCAGCAATGAAGCCCAGCAGGAATTCGAATCCGCCCAGCTGATACAGTAGCGGCTTTGGCCTCCGCGCGGCGGCGCGCTAGACTGGCCCCATGACGATTCACATGGTGAAACTCAGCGTGGGCTCCGAAGATGTCGACGACATCGCCAGATGGCAGGCGCGCTTCCTGAAAACCGCCCCGAATCCAATGCACTTCACGCGCATGTTCCCGAAACGGGCAGAGGAGATCCTGCGCGGCGGGTCGATCTACTGGGTCGTCAAAGGCGCGATCCGTGTGCGCCAGCGGATCGTCGATATCCGGCAGGAGAAGGATTCTGAGGGCCGGGACATGTGCGCCCTCGTCTTCGATCCGGAGCTGGTGCGCACCTATGCGCAGGCCAAGCGCCCGTTCCAGGGCTGGCGCTACCTGAAGCCGGAAGACGCCCCGCGCGACCTGAAATCCGGCGAGGCAGCGCTCGACATTCCGCCCGACCTCGACACGGCGCTCAAGAATGCCGGCGTCTGGTAGGCGTCAGGGCGCGATTTCGGCAGCCGCGGCGCGGGCTTCCCGGCGGGCGGTGAAATGGGTTTCGAACGCCACGACCAGGCAGGCGAGGATGATGATCGCCGCGCCGCCATAGAGGCGCAGGCTCGGAATCTCCTGAAAGAAGGCATAGCCGAGCAGGGACGACCAGATCAGCCCCGTATATTCGAACGGCGCCAGCGTCTGCGCCCTCGCGCGGGCATAGGCGAGCGTCATGAACGACCAGATCCCCACGGCAGCGACACCTGCTCCCGCCAGCAGCGGCCACGCATTGGTCTCCGGCAGCGGACCGGCAAAGGGCAGGAAGGGGATGAGGAAGAGGGCTGGCAGCACGTTCATGAAGGTGACCAGCGTCAGCGCGTCTTCTTCCTTTGTGCGCATCCGCAACAGGACGATATTGAGCGCATAGCCGACGGCAGAGACCAGCATGGCCGCAATGCCATAAAGGCGGGTGCCGCCAACCGGGGCGCTGGCAGGTTCACCGGAAATGGCAATCGCGGCGCCCACAAAGCCGACCAGCGAGGCGCCGACCGTGACCGGGCTCATCCGCTCGCCCAGCAGGACGCGGGCAATCGGCGCGATCATCAGCGCGGCGGTAAAGCCCATCACCACCGCTTCGGCGAGCGTAATCTGGGTCAGCGCGTAGAAGAAGGTCACAGATGACAGGACTTGCGCGATGGAGCGCAAAGTGTGGAAACGGATGGCCTTTCGCCCCGGCATCGGGCGGCGCGCCGCCACGAACAGGCTGACCATGATCGCGGATGCCAGGATGTAACGCCAGGCCGTCGCCGTGATCACGCCTGTCCCGCCCAGCGTGACACCCTTCATCGTGGCGTCGAGCGTGCAGCCGCACAGGACGGCCAGGCAGACAAGAATGATCGGATGAGGCAGGCGCATGCGCGGGAGCCTTCGCTGCCGCGCCGCATTCCGTCAAGCAGGCAAGTAACCGGTCTTGCAGAGTAATGGCAGGGCCTTGGCAGGGCGTTGGCGTTTTCTGCCCCGGGTTGGCGTTGGGTCAGCCTGTTTCAGGCGGCCGGGTTCCGGTAAACTGGCCCCAGCCGGGCAAAAGATCCGGACGAGGAAACATCAGGAGGAAGCGGCCATGGCAGATGATGCACGGCCTGAGGCGTTTGATCCGGACGCCCTGCGCGACAAGTATCGCGCCGAACGCGACAAGCGCCTGCGCGCCGAAGGCAACGACCAGTATGTGAACATGGCGGGCGACTTCGCCCACTATATCGATGACCCTTATTGCGACTTCGAGCCCCGCGATCCGGTGGCGGACCATGTGGAAGTCTGCGTTATCGGCGGCGGTTTTGGCGGGCTTCTGGCCGCTGGGAAGCTGCGCGAGGCCGGGTTTGACGATATCCGCATGGTGGAGAAGGGCGGCGATTTCGGCGGCACCTGGTACTGGAACCGTTATCCCGGCGCGGCCTGTGACATCGAGAGCTATATCTACCTGCCGATGCTGGAAGAGACCGGCTACATGCCGGTGGAGAAATACTCCCGCGCGCCGGAGATCCTGGAACACTCGCGCCGGATCGCGCGGCACTACGACCTCTACCGCAATGCCCTTCTGGGGACGGAGATTACAGGCCTTAACTGGGTTGAGGACAAGAACGCCTGGCAGGTGCTGACAAATCGCGGTGATGACTTCACGGCGCAGTATGTGGTCATGTCCAATGGTCCGCTGAACCGGCCGAAACTCCCCGGCATTCCGGGCGTCGAGAGCTTCAAAGGCCATTCCTTCCATACCAGCCGCTGGGACTATGATTATACCGGCGGTGATTGTTCCGGCGGCCTCGACAAGCTCTCCGACAAGGTGGTTGGCATCATCGGAACGGGCGCGACGGCTGTGCAGTGCGTGCCGCATCTCGCCCGCGGGGCAAAGCACCTCTACGTGTTCCAGCGCACGCCATCCTCGGTGGACTATCGCGGCGACCGGCCAACGGATGATGAATGGGTGAAAAGCCTTCAGCCCGGCTGGCAGAAGGCGCGGATGGAGAATTTCAATACGCTCGTCTCCGGCGGGTTTGCCCCGGTCGACATGGTACAGGATGGGTGGACGGACATTATCCGCAACCTGCTGCATATCGCGACGCAGGAAGGCAACAGGGACCTGTCACCAGAGAAGCTGTCAGAGCTGGCAGAGCTCGCCGACTTCAAGAAGATGGAGCAGGTGCGCGGCCGGGTCGACGAGATCGTGAAAGATCCTGCGACGGCCGAGGCCCTGAAACCCTGGTACCGGCAATTCTGCAAACGGCCCTGTTTCCACGACGACTATCTTGCGGCGTTCAACCGGGAGAATGTCACGCTGGTGGATACCGAAGGCCAGGGTGTCGATGCCATCACCGAACACGGCGTGGTCGTGAAGGGCAAGGAATACAAGGTCGACTGCCTGATCTATGCGACCGGGTTCGAGGTCGGCACCGATTACACCCGCCGGGCAGGTTACAATCCTGTCGGCAAGCAGGGCGTGTCTCTGGCCGAGGCCTGGGGGGAGGGCATGCGCAGCCTGCACGGCATGTTCGTGCACGGATTCCCCAATCTGTTCGTGATGGGGCCGGGACAGGCCGGGTTCACAGCGAACTATCCGCACCTGCTGGCCGAACAGGCCGTGCAGATCGGTTATACGCTGGCGGAAACCAAGGCGCGTCAGGCCGGGCGGTTCGAGCTGACCGGGGAGGCCGAGCAGGCCTGGGTCGACACGATCATCGAGAAGGCGATGCTGCGCCAGAAGTTTCTCGAAGAGTGCACGCCAGGCTACTACAACAATGAGGGCAAGCCGGGGGACCGGAGCCGTCAGGATGCGTCCTATGGCGCAGGGCCGGATCCGTACTTCGCCATTCTGAAAAGCTGGCGGGAAGAGGGGGAACTGGCGGGGCTGTCGCTCGGCTAAGCGGCCCCGCCAATTGCCGGATCAGTAGGTAATGCGCAGGTCCGAGATCGACTGGGCAATCTTGGTATAGGCGTCGGTCAGTTCGTCGGCGCTTTCCGCCTTGAATGCGAACTCTGTGCCCGATGCGCAGTATTCGAGGATCTGCTTACCCTGGTTCGGTGCCTGGAAGGCCACGGTATACACCCGCACGTCATCTTTCTTGATATTGTCGCACAGCTTCTTGGCCTGGTCGAAGGAACTGCCTTCGCCGTTATTGTGCCAGTTCAGGAAGTCACCATCGGTCATGATGATCATGGCCTTGGCCGAATCCGGCTCATCATATTCGAGCGGATCGGAGGCCGACGGCCAGACACTATCCCATTCCGGGGAGATCGCATACCAGCCCCAGGCGATGCCGATGTGGCCGGCGGTGCCGCCATTGGCATTCAGGTTGCCGATATAATTTTTGAGGTCGCGCCGGTCATCCGTCAGCGGAAGAGGGCCGATCGGGTTGCAGCTGGCGACGTTCCAGCGGTCGCGGTACGAGTCATACTCGGCATCCACAGCTTCAATCCATGCGAACGGCCCTGGTTTTTCATCCGTATAGGTCTCGGACCCGCGGCGTTCTTTCACGCACGTATTGGTGATTTTCTTGGTCGTCGTGCGCTCGACGTCCTGATATTCGTAGCGTCGGCAACGACCGTTGCGTTTCCACTTAACGCAAACACGTTCAGTTGTCGTATAGGTGGCTGAATAGGTCCGCGTCGGGCTTTTGTTGGTGACCTTCTGGAAATAGGCGCCAGCATCCAGATAGTCCGAATAGGACACCATTGAGATACGCACATCGCCCATATCGGCCGCTTCGCCCGTTGGCAGAAGCACGTCGACAGCATCCTCCGCTGCGTCCTTCAGGGCGTCCATCTTGCCGCTCCAGCCCATCGAGCCCGAGATGTCGAAAACGAAGGACACGTCGACCTTGCCGATCCCGTAGGTGGAGCCGGACGTGACAGTGAAGTCCAGATAGTGATAGCCGATCAGTTCAGTCAGTGTGGTTTCCTGCTGGCACTTGATCGTTGCGTTGATGTCCTGGCTGTCTTCCGAGTAGGCCACTTCGACCGGCTTGCAGGCGATGGCGTAATTCTTGGCCTTCACCACACCATCGACGAATTTGTTGATATAGGCGTTGATTTCGGCCTTGGACTTGCCTGCCTGCATTTCCCGCGAACCGGCAATCACGGCATTGTCCATTGTGTACTGGATGAACTGGCGGCTCGTATTGGTATTCTGCAGGTCGATTGCGATGCCGACCAGAACAAGAATCGGCACGATGGCGATCGCCAGAATGATCGCAACATTGCCGTCGCGATTTTCTTTCCAAGAGGTCAGCTTGTTCAACATGAGCTTGTCCCGATTGCACACACCCGGGATAGGTTATGGGCGATTAACGTTTCTTTCGGGCTAAGAACGCGGAGGAAATTCCTTATGCGGTGCAAGTATCTGGTAAGACTTGTCGGGCGCGCGCTGGCCTTTTCTGAGCCGGTACTGCGTAGCGCCTGCAGCAGAACGCAGCGTTTCAAGCTGGCCTTGGCCTGCCGGGTCGTGCAAACAGCGTGCATGGAAAAAATAGCCGTCACCCGGGGCTGCGACACCTCTGGCGGGCCATGCGGGAGGAAAAAACATGATGGAACTGGCCGTTCAGTATGGTCCGTTGCTGGTGGCATTGGCGCTGGCGGGGGCTGCCGCCGGTCTGGCTGCAGGCCTGTTCGGCATTGGCGGCGGGGCGATCATCGTGCCGGTCCTGTACTTCCTGTTCGATGCCATGGGCTATGGCGAGACGGCGATGCATGTGGCCGTATCAACCTCGCTGGCGACGATCATCCTCACCTCGGCGCGCAGCGTCAGCGCCCATAACAGCCATGGCGCCGTCGACTGGTCGATCATCCGGGGCTGGGCGCCCTGGATCATGCTGGGCGCGCTGGCGGGCATGTCGCTGACCGGTTTCCTGTCCAAACGGGCGCTGCTCGGCATTTTCGGTTCGCTGGCCTTTGTCCTGTCGGCGCAGCTGTTCTTCGGCCGCCCGACATGGCGCCTGGCTGACGACATGCCGAAGGGGCCGCTAAGGAGTGTGCTCGGCATGGCTGTCGGCGCGCTGTCTGCCCTGATGGGGATCGGCGGGGGCACGTTCGGCGTCAGCCTGATGACGCTTTATGGCCGACCGATCCACCAGGCCGTGGCGACCGCAGCCGGCTGGGGCGTGGCCATCGGCCTTCCTTCGGCGATCACCGCCATTGTCATTGGCTGGGGACGGGAAGGGCTGCCGCCATTCTCGCTCGGCCATGTGAACCTGGCGGCCTTTGCGTTGATCTCGCTGTTTACCGTCACCATGGCCCCGGTCGGGGCGTCTCTGGCGCACAAGCTGGATGCCGCGCGCCTGCGCCGGATGTTCGCCATCCTGCTGGCCGTCGTGGCTGCGCGCATGTTGTGGAAGGCGCTGGGCTTCTAGCCGCTCAGATGCCGAAAAAGGCGCCGGCGATCCGTTCGATGGCCCAGTAGCTGCCCATGAAGCCGATGAAATAGGCCAGCACGGCCCGTAGCGCCACCATGCGCTTCGCTGCCAGCTTGTGGACGATGAACGCCCCCGCCAGCAGCACGCTGACGAACAGGATCTGACCGGCCTCAACGCCGACATTGAACAGCAGCAGCGCCATGGCTTCGGCGCCCTTGGGCAGGCCGATTTCCGCCAGCGCGCCCGCAAAGCCGAAGCCGTGGATCAGGCCGAAGCCGAAGGCGATGGCCCAGGGGATGCGCTGGCTCAGCGTGTTCCAGCCCTTGATCCGGTGCATCGCCTCGGCCCCCAGCAGGGCGATGCTCATCGCGATGGTGATTTCTACCGGCGGACCGGGCAGGGTGATGCCGCCCAGCGTCGCTGCGGCCAGCGTAATCGAGTGCGCCACTGTGAAGGCTGTCAGCGTCAGCAGCAGCTGGCGCGGGCGCACCAGCAGCACCATGCCCAGCACAAAGAGAAGGTGGTCCCACCCGAAAATGATGTGCTCAACCCCGATCCGGAAATAGGTGGCCACCGGCGCACCGGTCGGCATGGTCAGGTCAAGGGCGGGCGTTGCCGGGCGCAGGACCGCGCCGATGTCGTCTCCTTCGAGCCGGTCGATCCGTACGAAGGCATCTGTCAGCGTACGTTCCAGTCCGTCGATCCGGATCTCGCCCTGGTTGAGGTCGCAATGCGTGGTCCAGCGCTGTACCAGGGTGCCGCCGGGCGAGGCGACATATTCGCCTTCGCGCGCGCAGGCCTCCGGGAAAACCGGGTCGATCTTCAGGCGGCGGCCATCCAGCACCGGCTGTTTCCAGGTCACGTCATATGTGCCGGGGGCCGTTTCGACCACCTCCAGATAGGCCGGGCGGACTTCATGCGCCGCCGCAGGCGCAGCCGCCATCAACCAGACGGAAAGCCCGGTGAAACAAACCGCCAGCCAGCGCAAAATTGCGGCCCTATTCGGCATTGATGCCTTCGACCTCGACCTTGTAGCGGGCGATGATGTCCTGGATCGCCTTCTCGTTCGCCTCGCGCCGGGTTTCGTCCTGCCAGTCCGCCAGAACCTTCGCCTTCACCTCTTCGAAAGGCGGAAGCCGGGGCGGGGCATTGGCACTGACCTGCACCAGATGCACGCCGAGGGCCGACCGTATTGGACCTGTCCAGAGGTCCGAGGCTGGTGTCGCCGCAAGCGCTTGCGCAAACTCGCCGCCGAAGAGGCGCACGACTTCGCGCAGCGGCAGATCGCCATAGGCGCGCTGCAGCATGAACGGGTCGCCTGTGTCTCGCCAGTCCCCGCCGGCGTTCAGGCTTTCCAGCGCCGCCTCGGCATCGGCCGCCGCTGCCTTGCCGCGGACATCTTCGCTGAAGAAGACATGCCGGAAGGTGATCGTCTGCGGCTCGGTAAACCTGTCGGCATGGGTCTCGTACCAGTCGCGCAACACAGCATCGTCCGGCGTCTCCGTCCGGGCGAGGTCGGCGACCATGAAAGTCATCTTCTGGGCCAGCCGTCTTGTGACGATTGTGTCGCCCTCATCGAGGCCGAGGCGTCTGGCTTCCCGGGCAAGGGCCTCATCGCGGACATAGTCATTGACCATGGCCACCATGTCCTCGCCCGCAGGCAGGCTGCCCGACTCCGCCGTATAGATGGAGGCCAGGCGTTCGAGGTCTGCGCTGGAGACCCGTATCGTCCGCGCTTCGTCTGCCCGTCCGGACGAGACGAAATGCCAGCCGATGAACACGGCCAGGGCCGCAAGAATGAAGTGCACCAATGGCTCACGCAGCAGCACAGGCCAGCGGCGCACCTGTTCGGGATTGTCGGTCAAATTGTCTTCCTGTCGCGTCAGCCGCCCGGAATGTACCAGATCGGCGATGTGTAGGCTCGTTCCTGAATCGTCTCAGGCACATCCGGCCGGGGCGGGGTGCCATTGCGCAGGGCTTCCCAGGTCGACCAGCGGCAGGACGGGTTCTCCAGCACACGGACATAATAGGTCGCGCGGCGGGCCGGGTCGAAATCCGGGTCCGTCCACAGGACTTTCAGTTCGCTGGCGCCTTCATTCTCCGGGGTGCAGCTGGCCATGTCCACGGTCGCGCCATTATCGGTGCAGCGGCGGGGGGATGGGTCCGGCGTGCCATTGTCGCAGGCCACATCGATGACTTCCTCGCCATCGCTGGTGACTTTCACCACCTGCAAACGTTGCAGCGTGCCGCCATTCGGGTCACGCTGGGCCCAGGCGATGAAGGCCGGTGCCTCACCCGTGCCGACCAGGTCGCCGCCCATCGGCACACCGCCTTCATAGGCTTCGTGCGACAGGTTCGCCGAGGACAGCATGGCTTCGTCATAGCCGAAGCCGCCGAAGAAGCGGACCTTCATGCGCGGGCCGGTCGTTGCGAAGGTTTCCTTGCGGCGGAAGGCGTCAAAGATGGCTTCGCGCGTGTTTTCTTCCGCCCAGACGCCGGTCAGGCCGCTGGCGCTCCAGCGGGAGAACCAGTTGGTGGCGTTCTTGACGACCGGATTGTCTTCGGGCTGGTCGGCCCAGCCGGTCGTGCCGGGGAAGGGAACCGAGCCTCTCGCCACCGGCGTGCCATCGACGATGCCGATTTTGGACCAGTAGTCTTCCTCGGAATAGGAACCGCCGGCCACATGGCTGTCAGACGCGGCGACAAGTCCGAAGTGGAAGGGGTCGAAACCTTTTTCTTCCTGCAGCTTCAGCCCGTTGCGATAGGCTTCGCGCACATAGGAGCCGTTCGTCGCGCCGACGACATAGGCGCCCAGAAGCTGGTCGTAGATTTCGAAATTGGCCCACTCGTCGTTCGGCGAAAGATCCGGGTGGGTTTCGCTGGTGCCCTTCACCTGCGTCACCTCGACCAGCGGCTCGTTACGCATGCGCTGCTCGGCATAAGCCGTGTCCATCGGCTCGCCATTATATGTTTCCAGGCGGAACATCTGGCCATCCGACACATTGGAGTTGTGCGGGATCGAGATGACTTCCATGCCGGCTTCCCGCTGGGCATCCATCCAGTCCCACAGGTCTTCCGGATTGGTGGAATCGAGCGTGGAGAAAGCGCGCACCGGCGCCTTGCCCTTGAAGAAGACGTTACGGTGCAGGTTGCCGCCGCCAAAGCCGCCATTCTCGTCCGGCGTGGTCACCGAGGTGAATTCATAGGCGGCAAAGGTCGTGAACTTGCCGGGCTGGTTGTACTTGTCCGCTGCCGCGACATTCTGCAGCCAGACCGAGTTGATCGTGTCGAGATCATACATGTCTTCGATCGGCTTGCCGGTGCGCACAGAGGCGCCGACGCCCTGGAAGGCAGCGACGATCTTGTCCGGATCGGTGGAGAACATATCCTTGGCGCGCGGCAGTTCGGACAACTTCGTTCCGGGCGTGTCCATGGCCGGCAGGATACCGAGATATTCGGCATGGTCGGTCACGGTGTAGAAGTCGAGCGGGCCGCCGGCGATGGTCATGTCGAAGCCGGACGGGTGCTGGATCGTTTCGCCGAGGGCAAAGCGATAGGCGTCATCAGCCGTGCGGCGCACGTTGAAGATGTAAGCGTCGAAGCTGGAGCGGGTGTGGATGTGAAGGTCGCCGAAATAGGCGTTGCGGTCCGGATTGTAACCAGCTGTCCGGCCAGCCGTTTCCGTCGCCTGCGCGTCCGGTGCCGCCGCCGTGGTCTCTTCAGCCGGCGTGCTCGTGCCGCTGCATGCCGCCAATGTCATGATTGCGGCCAAAGCCGTCGCTTGCTTCAACATGAATTCCTCCCTCACGCGCCAAGTATTGGCACCGCGACTGCAGTTTGAGCGCGATTGAGAGGTCTGTCTACCCTGACGCGGGGTCGAAAGGATCAGACGGCAGAAATGTCAGTGATCTTGTAGGTCAGCGGGGTTTCGCCATGGCTCGCCACGGTGATGTACTCGCCTTCCTTGAAGACGTGATCGCCCAGCCGGTAGCCGGCTTCGTCATCGCCTTCATCGTCCTCATCATAGTGGAATTTCCACTGATTGCCGCGATGGGTCAGCAGGCCCGTGGCATGCTCGTCCGGATCGGGGTGGAAGCGTGTCACGCGGCATTCTTTCTTGTGTTCCCGCCAGGCATCCACATCGAGGTGGCCGTCACCGGTCAGCGGCGCGACGATGAAATAGCCGATGCGGGTATCGCCCTCGGTGATGCCGGGATTGCGGGCGAGCTGCAGGGTGATGCGTTTCAGAGTCATCTTCTTCTCCGGGTTAGCGGGCAAGGGCCAGGGCTGGCGCTTCTTCGGCATCCAGCAGGCGCTGGGTGGTGCCGCCGAACAGGCGCTCGCCGATGCGGGAGTGGCCATAGGCCCCCGCGACGATAATCGAAGCGCCGCTGCCCTTGGCAAGGGACAGGAGGCCGCTGGCCACCTGGCCTTCGATCGGCATGCGCTTGTGTTTCACATTGTGAGAGTCGAGCCAGCGCTCCAGCGCGGCCGGGCTGGACGCGTCGCGCGGCTGATCCTTGCCGAGGTCGGACTCGTTCTGCGCGATGATCACTTCGCCGAACGCCTTGACGATGGGCAGGTGGAACCGCACGGCTCGGGCAGCGCCATTCGACCCGTCCCAGGCGACGATCACGGGGCCATCGGTCAGCGGTTGCGACCCGGCCATGACCACCGGCAGGCGGGCTTCCATCAGGACATACTCAAACGACAGGCTGAGCGGGTCAGCCGCTTTCTGCACGCTGTGCGGAAACACGACCGCATCGGCCAGCGTGGCGGCATTGGCTCCGGCGCGCTCGGCGACATCGACGATATGGGAGAAGTCGCAAGGCAGGCTCGCACCTTTCGTCACGTCCTCGAACGTCGCCCTGGCGCGGGCAATGACTTCATCCTGCATGGCCGAGATGTCACGGGTTGCGTTGGCGGCGAGGCCCGTCGCTTCCGGGGTCGACATCACGATCAGGGTGGCAGACGGGTCGGGCAGGGCGCAAACGCCGCGGACCGGCACGTCCAGGCGCCGGGCGATCCCGAGCGCGGTCTGTGTTGAAGCACGGTCGGCGGAGTCCGACCCTTCCAGCATGGCGACGACGGACATGGGTGTCCTCCTGCATCCTTTCGCCCCCGGGAAGGAGGCTGTCAGGACACAACGTCTAACACGCCGGACGTGTAATTGTGCAAGGGATTCTACTTAGCCGCGGCGATCCGTTCGCGCGCGATCCGGTCGGCCACGACATTGGTCGGCGTATCCTTCGAGAGCGCCTCATCGAGCACTTCGCCCAGCGTCTCGACAAGCCGGGCCAGCTTGGCCTCGACCCATTCACGGGAATAATTGCCGGAGATTTCGGCTGCGACATTGATGATGCCGCCGCCATTGATGACATAGTCCGGGGCGTAGAGGATGCCCTTGCGCCGCAGCAGCTCGCCCATTTCCGGCACGATCAGCTGGTTGTTCGCCCCTCCGGCAATCGCCTTGAATCTGAACCGGTCCAGCGTCTGCTCATTCACGACAGCGCCGAGGGCGCAGGGCGCGAAGATATCAGCCTCGACATCGTAGATGGCATCCGGGGCCACGATCCGTGCGCCTGTCCGGGTGGCGACCGCTTCCAGCGCCGCCTGGTCAATGTCGGTGATGATGAGGTCCGCGCCAGCCTTTGCCAGATGGTCGCAAAGATAGGCGCCGACATGGCCGACGCCCTGGACCGCGACCGTCTTGCCGGTGAGGTCGCCCGTGCCGAGTGCCCGCTTTGCGGTTTCGACGAGGCCGAGGAAAATGCCCTTGGCCGTGACCGGAGACGGGTCGCCCGAGGCGGCTTCACCCTTGTCGAGCCCGGCGACATAAGGCGTTTCCTCCCGCACGATCTCCATATCGGCCACGCTGACGCCGACATCTTCTGCCGTGGTGTACTGGCCCTGCAGGCTGTTCACGGCGCGGCCGAAGGCGCGGAACAATTCCGGCGACTTGTCTGTCCGGGCATTGCCCCAGATCACGGACTTGCCGCCGCCCAGTGGAATGTCTGCCATGGCGTTCTTGTAGCTCATGCCCTGGCTGAGGCGCAGGGCGTCCTTCAGCATGGCTTCGCCGCTGTCATAGTCCCACATCCGGCAGCCGCCCGCCGCCGGGCCGCGGGCCGTGGAATGGACGGCGATGATGGCGCGCAGGCCGCTGGCGGCGTCATGGAACATGTGGACGCCTTCATGGGCGTCGAAGGAGGGGTGGTCGAACATGGGGCTTCCGGGCTGCAAACAGGTACAAATGTAACGATTGGGCCCGGCTTTAGAGACCGCTTTCCGTTCGGTCAATCTCAGCGGCCCGTCGGGACGGCAGATGCAGTCTTCACTGGCGCAGTTTATGCAGGCGACGTAGGGTCTGCTTGCTGTCCGGACACTTGGCTGATGACCCGATTATTCCTGACGAATCTGCGCCTTATGGCGGCCCCGGTGCTGGCTTCGGCTCTCGCCGGCAGGCCGCGTTGACGTCTTCGCAGCTTTTCCCCGCTATGGTTACCGACTGACATGCAGCTGCGCCCGCTACTTCTTGCCATCGGCATTATGACCGTGCTTCTGGGCGTGGCGATGCTGCCATGCGCGCTGATCGACTGGGCGGACAAGCGCCCGGAAGCCTATGTTTTCTCGGTATCCTCCTTCGGGGCCGTGTTTATCGGCACCTGTCTCTGGGTGCTCTCGCGCGGCGAGGTGCAGCGCACCGGCCAGCGCGAAGGCTTCCTGCTGACCGTGCTGGTCTGGACGGCCCTGCCGGCGGTGGCCGCCATTCCCTTCATCGCCTCGGGGATGAGCTTCACCGATGCGATGTTCGAAAGCGTGTCCGGCCTGACAACGACCGGCGCGACCGTGATGACGGGGCTCGACTCCCTGCCGCGCGGCCTGCTGCTGTGGCGGTCGATCATCCAGTGGTTCGGCGGCATCGGCATTATCGTGACGGCCATCGCCATCCTGCCGCAGCTGCGCGTCGGCGGGATGCAGCTCTTCCAGCTGGAAAACTCCGACCGGTCCGGCAAGTTCCTGCCGCGCGTGACCGACATCGCGACCTATCTGGGCCTGACCTATCTGATCATCTCGCTGACCTGCGCGCTGGTCTATTATCTCTGCGGCATGACCTGGTTCGATGCCATCTGCCACGCCATGACCACCATGTCGGCGGGCGGATACTCCACCCATGATGCGTCCTTCGGCTATTTCAACGACACGCCGGCGGCCTATGCGGCGACCTTCTTCATGTTCGTGGCCGGCCTGCCATTCAGCCTGCTGGCGATGCTTCTGCTGCAGGGCCGGATCCGGCCGATGCTGAGCGATCCGCAGCCACGCCTCTACGCCTTGATCGCGCTTGGCCTGGCCAGCATCATCGTGATCTATCACGAGGCGGTGGTGGACCCGCCGATCTTCAATCACGTCTTCCACGGCTTCAAGGAAGCCTTGTTCAACATCATCTCGGTGATGACCGGCACGGGCTATGCCTCGGCGCCTTACGACACCTGGGGCACGCCGGTCATGGCCATCGTGCTGGGTGCGACCTTTGTCGGCGGATGTGCCGGGTCAGCGGCATGCGGACTGAAAATGTTCCGGCTGGAGATCGCCTCCAAGGCGATGCTCGCCTATTCGCAGCGCATGGTGCAACCGCACCGCCGCTCGCCGATCAAATATGGCGGCAAGACCGTCGACGAAGACACGCTCCAGTCGGTGATGGTCTTCATGTTCCTTTACTTTGCGACCTTCCTGATCTCGGCAGCGCTGCTCGGCCTCGACGGGCTGGATGCGATGACGGCCATTTCCGGCGCGGCGACGACCCTGTCGAATGTCGGCCCCGGCCTTGGCCCGATCAACGGTCCGTCCGGCACCTTCCAGGACTTTTCAGACTTCGCCACCTGGGTGTGCACGATCAACATGCTGCTCGGGCGGCTGGAATTCGTCGTGGTCTTCGTGGTTCTGACCCGCCGCTTCTGGCGCGGTTGATCCGAAGGCGGACGGGTTTCTTCAGTTCCAGGGATTGAAGCGCCGGGACGGGCGGTGCGGCGGAGCCGGTTCCTGGCCGGCCTCGGGCGCCTCTGGCTGTGTCTCCTGCGCAGGCGGTTCCGGCGCGGCCTCGCTCGCCGCAGGCAGGGGCGATGCCGGGATGCCCGGCTTCAGGTCTTCGGGCGTGAAGCCGAAATCTTCATCCTGCTCCATGCGCCATTCCGCTTCAGCAGGCGTCTCCACTTCCGGTTCCGGCTGGGTGTCTGGCAGGTCCACCGTTCCGTCGATAATCCTGCGCTCGCCCGGCGCGGGGCTGGCCACTTGCGTGTCCTGTTGCGGACGCGCCGGGGAATGGGTCGAGCCGAGCCCGAAACCGGACGTGATGCCCGACAGGCTGAAGCTTCGCTGCGGCGCCGGGTCTTCTGGCGCGAACGCCGGGGCATGGTCGGGCGCAGGTTCCGGTGAGGGCTCGGGGGCGGCTTCTATAACCGTCTCTGCCTCGTCTTCGGTGGCGGGCTCCAGTGCAGGTTCCTGCGGGGGCTCTGCAAAGGGTTCCGGGGCAGGGGCGGCTTCAGCCACGGCTTCGGGTTCAGGCTCAGCTGCGGCCTCCGGGGCGGGCGTCTGGGCGCGGTAGTGGCTGAGATCGCTGAACATGCCGGAGCCGAAGACCGGGCCGGGGCGGGCGGTCGCCGGGGCGGCGTCCTGCGCTGGCGGTTCCGGTTCTGCGGCGGTTACCGGTTCAGGCTCCGGCTGGGGCTCTGGTGCCGGTTCGGACTCGGGCTCAGCCTGCGCGCCTGCATTGCGAATGGACTCCCAGACATGCGTTTCATCACTGAAGGGTTCCGGGGCGGCTGGCGTTTCTTCCGGTGCGGCGGGGCTGGTGAGGGCGTCTGAGACCGGGTCGGGCTCTGCCACGAATGCCGGCGGTTCCGGCTCGGCAGGCGCGGCGAATTCGGCCGCGACGGCATAGGGGCGGGCTGTGTCCCCGGATCCGGCAAACGGGGTGTAAGGCTCGGTTTCCGGCACAGGCGCCTGTTCAGGCTCCGGGTCAGCTTCCGGCGCGGTCATCTCCACCGGGTCTTCAGAGGCCACCGGCATGACAGGTGGCTCGACAACCGGTTCAGGTTCGGGCTCTGCTGCCGCGGCCGTTTCCGGATGTGCGTCTGCCTCCACAGTGCCACGCATCTGATCGGCCATGGTGGCGATCGCCGCCTGCATTTCGGCCTGACCCTCATATTCGGGTTCAGGCAATTCATGGTCTTCCAGAGGGTAGGACTCGTCGCCTTCATCTTCCGGATGGTCGAAGCTTTCTGCGGTTGCCAGAGGCGTCTCCGGTTCAGGCTCCGTCGCCTCATCGCTATCGTCTGCATCCGCCTCGTCCAGGCTGCTCAGCAGGGCGGAGATGGCCTTTTCGGCGCCCCGGGCGTGGCGGTGGGCTTCGCGGTACAGGTCTTCGATGAAGTCCGCATAGGGCCGCCCGTCCGCATCGGTTTCACCCGTGAAATCTTCCGGCGTGCAGGTCTCTATTTCGCGCCCCTGCGTGTCCGTCAGCAGCAGGGCATGCGGCGCCGCCGTGATGGTGACGCGATAGCCTTCGGTGTCGTGTTTCACCGAGTCATTGTCGCTCTCTTCCCAGCTGACCCGCTGCTTGCGGGTCATCTCGCCGAGCTTGTCGATCAGGCGTTTGGTCGAAGGATGAAGCATTCCGGGGCGTCTCCCGTTTCCCTGTCCGGAGCCTATCAGTTAGCCCGTGCAGGCAGATTGTTCAAATGCTGCATGTAGATTCAGCCCAGGAAACGCCATTCCTGATGCCTGCATCGGCAAGTGGTACCGGATTGGGCCAGGCGCGACGCCGGGTTGTGTCTTTCCAGGCCAACGCGCGCCGCCCCGGAACGGGATTTCCTACTGTCCGGCCTTCACGCGGGCGACGTCTTTCAGGAAGTCCTTCACCGGCTCGCCCTTCGCGGCCGAGAATTCGCTGCGATAACCCTTCACCACACCGTCCGGCGAGACGAGAAGGTAGGACGGTGTCCAACTGATTTTCAGTGCGCTGCGAAGGCTCGTATCCATGTCGAGGACGACCGGGAACTCAAAACCTTTCTCATCGAAATAAGCCTCGATGGAGCCATACTTCTTGTAGAGTTCTTCCGGCGTGGTACGGGCGGCGCTGGCCGGAACGTGGATCGACAGGAAGTCGAGGTCCGGATCCTGGTCGATGGCGGTCGCGAGGGCTGCGGCGTACGGCCCGTCAGCCAGGCAGTCGCTGCACCACAGGCCCCAGACATCGATCACGGTCCATTGGTTCAGATTGGCGGAATCGAACTCCGTGCCATCCAGCATCGTGCCGGTGAAGTGCGGCAGCTGTTTCCCCAGCAGGGCATATTCATACGGGCGGCCATAATCATCGCTGCGGATGCTGCCATCGTCTGCCAGCGGCAGCGGGTTGGCGGTGATGAAACCGGTCGCGTCTTCGGGCAGGGCGGCGAGGTCACCGTTCGTTGCGGCCGCGTCCGCCGGCTCGGCTGGTTCTCCGCCGGACGGGCTGCAGGCGCTGGCAAGGGTCAGCAGGGCCGTGGTGGCAAGCAGAGTGCGGATCATGAGGGCAGTTCCTTCCGGGCTTTCGCTCCGCCTAACAGCGAATGCCCCGAGCCGGAACTAAGGTGAGCGATAAGAAACTCTATCAAATACAATGTTTTCAGGCCGGTACGTCAGAAGTCGATCTGGAGCCGCACGCCCAATCCGGTGACGGCTTCAGACCGGCCGCCATCAAGGACATAGGCGGCAAAGTCCGGCGCGAGCCCTGCAGGGGAGGCTCCGAAATCGACCTCGGTCCGGTAGAGATTGATCCCGGCATGGATGTGGGAAGTGGCGTACCAGTCCGCAGCGAGGGCGATTGTGTCCATCCGCCCGCCATCGGCAGGGCTGTCGGTCATGTCCAGCCAGTCGGCGCGCACGGCCAGGACCAGCGCGCCGGGGCCGCCCTCCGTCACCGGGCGGTAAACCTTCGGCCGGTCGAACTTGCTGTGTTCATAGGTGCGGTGGCCGCCAAGCACATAACCGGCTTCGAGATAGCCGCCCGTGAAGACCGCCTCGCCCGCCGGGCCGTGGCCCGCCTCCATCACACCGGCTTCCGCCGCCAGCCAGGCTGGGCCGCGGATGGTCGCGGCCTCGATACCGGCGAACAGGTCTTCGCGGGCAAAGCGCGGCGTGGACAGGATCGGGGCGGTATCGCGGGAAAAGGGGCGCTGGCTGTACCGGAATCCTTGATCGTCGGCCTCGCGCCACCGCAGCGATACACCCAGGTGCAGCAGTTCGGTCTCCGTCAGCACCGGCGTGAAGACATAGCGGAAGGCCGCGGCATGCGTGCCGGAGAACGCGGTGTCATTGATGTTGCCCGCAAACAGACCGGCGTAAACGGAGTGGCGCTTGCCATTGCTTTCCAGCTGCACACCGGCGCGCCGGTCGAAGGCGAAAGCATCGGTAAAAGCCGCGCGTTCGAAGAAGGATGTGAAGCGGCCCGATGTCTGCTCATCAAGCGAGTTCCGGGTCTTGAACTGCCCGGCGCGGACAGACCAGCCCGAGTGCCCGAGCGCCTGCTTCACATAGGCGTCGGTGAGTTCCGCCTCGCCGGATGGGTTACGCGCGACTTCCAGCCGGACCTTCGTGCCGCCGCGTTTGAGGTCCAGTCCGAGACGGGCCGTCCGTATCCTGCCACGGTCATGGGCAAAGCCGGATTGGTCACCCTCTGATCCGGTATAGTCATACTGTGCACGGCCGAAGATCTCCGTTTCCCAGTTTTCCGCCATGGCTGGCAGGGGCAGGAAACCGAGTGCGGCGAGGCTCAGGCAGCTGGCGAAAATGGATTTGGGGGAGGGCGGAATCGCCAAAGAAAATCTCTCCACGAAAGACATGAGTTCGGGGGAGATATATGTGATTTGCGGCAGGTCACATCACTTTGCATGACAGAAATGTGACATGAAAAAAGGCCCCGGTGTTCGCCGGGGCCTTTCGAAAAATGTCTTTGAAATCTTAGCTGTAGATTTCGAACAGGCCGGCGCCGCCCATGCCGCCACCGATACACATGGTGACAACGCCCCACTTGGCGCCGCGGCGCTTGCCTTCCATCAGCAGGGAGCCGGTGCAGCGTGCGCCGGTCATGCCGAACGGGTGGCCGATGGAGATCGAGCCGCCATTGACGTTGTACTTCTCCGGGTCGATGCCCAGACGGTCACGGCTGTAGAGGCACTGCGACGCGAACGCTTCGTTCAGTTCCCACAGGTCGATGTCGTCAACCTTCAGGCCATGGCGCTCCAGCAGGCGCGGTACGGCGAAAACAGGGCCGATGCCCATTTCGTCCGGATCGCAACCGGCGACGTTGAAGCCGACGAAGCGGCCCATCGGGGTCAGGCCGCGCTTCTTGGCTTCCTGGGCTTCCATGACGACCACGGCAGCGGCACCATCGGACAGCTGCGACGCGTTACCGGCGGTCACATACTTGCCTTCCTTGACGACCATGCCGCCGGAGAAGACCGGCTTCAGGCCTGCGAGGGTCTCATAGGTCGTGCCCGGGCGGTTACACTCGTCACGGTCGCAGACGACGTCCTGATAGGTCTCTTCGCCGGTTTCCTTGTTGACCATTTTCATGCGGGTCTTCAGCGGGACGATCTCTTCGGCCATCTTGCCGGATTCCTGGAAAGCGGCGGTGCGCTTCTGGGATTCAGCGGAGTAACGGTCCTGATCTTCCCGGCTGACGCCATAGCGGTCCGCAACGATTTCGGCCGTTTCGATCATGGTCATCCAGATCGCCGGCCATTTCTTCATGAGCTCCTCTTCCGTGTAGCGGAAGGTGTTCATGTGACCCGAGCGGGAGACGAGCGACAGCGATTCCACACCGCCGCCGATGGCGACCGGGGCGCCTTCGTTGATGACGGTGTGCGCGGCATTCGCGATCGCCTGCAGGCCGGACGAGCAGAAACGGTTGATGGTTGCGCCGGAGGTGGTGGACGGGCAACCTGCCCAGAGCGCGGCGTTGCGGGCAACGTTGTGTCCGGTGGCGCCTTCCGGCTGAGCAGAGCCGAGGAACACGTCTTCGACCGCACCCGGCTCGATGCCGGCGCGCTCGATGGCGCCCTTGATGGCGTGACCCGCCATGGTGATGCCGTGGGTGTCGTTCAGACTCCCGCGGTTGGCTTTTGCCATGCCCGTACGGGCGTAAGATACGATAACGGCTTCACGCATGGATTTCCCTCCAAGGACTGCAGTGATTGTTGCGGCGCACCCTACTGGTCCAGCGGGCGGAACACCAGCCCTGACGTTCGCGTAAACGGCAGGAAATCACGGCAATTTTTACCCCGATAAAGCTGGCGAGAGGTGTAAATGGGGGACAGGAATGCAAAAAAGCGCCGCCTGAGGGCAGGCGGCGCTCAATATCATATAAAGTTGGTCAGGCTCAGACCGAGACTTTGGCCTTCGGTGCAGCGGCCTTCACGGCATCGTCCACATAGGCTTCGAACTTCGCGAAATTCTCCACGAACATGTCGGCCAGTTTGGCAGCCTGCTTGTCAAAGGCAGCACCGTCAGCCCAGGTCGAACGCGGGTCGAGGATTTTCGCATCGACCCCCGGCACGGCGACCGGAACCTGGAAGCCGAAGGTGTCGTCCGTGCGGAACTCGACATCGTTCAGCGAGCCGTCGAGAGCGGCGTTCAGCAGGGCGCGGGTGGCCTTGATCGGCATGCGATGGCCGGTGCCGTACGGGCCGCCGGTCCAGCCGGTGGAGACCAGCCAGCAGTTCACATCGTACTTGCCGATGAGTTCGCGCAGCAGGTTTCCGTATTCGGACGGATGGCGCGGCATGAACGGGCCGCCGAAGCAGGTGGAGAAGGTCGCCGTCGGTTCGGTGACGCCTTTCTCTGTGCCGGCAACCTTGGCGGTGTAGCCGGACAGGAAGTGGTACATCGCCTGGGCCGGGGTCAGTTTGGCGATCGGCGGCAAGACGCCGAAGGCATCTGCCGTCAGCATGATGAGGTTTTTCGGCTGGCCGCAGCGGCCCGACAGGGACGCATTCGGAATGGCCGAAATCGGGTAGGCGCCGCGGGAGTTCTCGGCGAGCGTCGCATCGTCGAGGTCCAGTTCGCGGGTTTCGGCATCCATCACGACGTTTTCGAGGACAGTGCCCCACTGCTTTGTCGTTGCGAAGATTTCCGGTTCTGCCTCTTCCGACAGCTTGATCATTTTGGCGTAGCAGCCGCCTTCAAAGTTGAAGAGGCCGTTTTCCGACCAGCCATGCTCGTCGTCGCCGATCAGGATGCGGGTCGCATCGGCCGACAGCGTCGTCTTGCCGGTGCCCGACAGGCCGAAGAAGATGGCCGCGTCATCGTCCGGCGAGGTGTTCACCGAGCAGTGCATCGGCATGACATTCTTGGCCGGCAGGTAATAGTTCAGGGCGGTGAAGACGGACTTCTTGGTCTCACCGGCATAGGAGGTGCCGCCGATCAGGACCATGCGTTTGGCAAAGTTGACCGCGATCACGGTTTCGGAGCGGCAGCCATGGCGCGCCGGATCGGCACGGAAGCTCGGGCAGTTGATGATGGTGAATTGCGATTCGAAGTTCTCGTATTCGCCGGCTTCCGGAATCCGCAGCAGGTGACGGATGAAGAGCGAGTGCCAGGCGTATTCGGTGATCACGGTCACCGGCAGGCGGTGAGACAGGTCAGCGCCGCCGAAAAGTTCCTGAGCGAACACATCCTTGCTGGCCAGGTGGGTTTTGAAGTCTTCCAGCAGGGCGTCGAACTGGGCCGGCGTCATGGCCGCATTGTTATCCCACCACACCGTGTTTTCCGTTGTTTCGTCACGGACGGTGAATTTGTCCTTGGCGGAACGGCCGGTGTGTTGTCCGGTTTCTACAACGAGAGGGCCGCCATCAGCGACACGTGCTTCGCCCGTCGCAACAGACGTCTCGTAAAGACGTGCCTCGTTCCAGTTTTTGCGGACGGATTTGGGCTCAATCCCCAGTTCTCCAAGGATCGCTACAGTATCGCTCATTTTAGCCTCTGTTCCTGCCTTTTAGTGCTAATTCCCCAGCGCAATTCGTGCGCTCGTTTGGCTCACCCGTGCAAAATTTGCAACATTTGTGCCTGTTACGAAACCGCTTGTTTGATTTATTTGCATGGTGCGGCGCACCCGGATCGTCCAAAGGCGCGGATGTGCCGATTTTGGACAATATTTATTCGGCGGGTTCGTCGGCGCCCCGCAGCCGGTCCAGCACGGTATCCCGCCAGCCTGCAGGCATCGCATACAGGATCCAGGCACCGGCCTCGTAATGGGCGCGCCGCCATATATCGAGCGGGTTGAGATCGCCCGGCGGGCAGGCACCTTTTACCTGTGACTGGTGGTCAGGCTGGGCATTGTAAATGACCTTCGCCCGGATCACCTGCATGCAGTTGGAAACAAAGACGATTTCACCGGGCGCCTTGATTTTTGCATCGCGAGCGAGGTTCTTCAGGCCCGAGATTGTATCACGGCTTTCCACATCCGCCGAGATTCGCCCGCCAAGGCCGGAACCGCGCGCGGCGATCAGCGCCATTTCCTGGCTGCCGAGCCAGCCTTCCTGCGGGCGGTGGCCGCCCACCATGTAAAGCCGGTCCAGCTTGCCGGCCTTCAGGAGGTTCACCGCCTTGGCGATCCGCGCGGCGGCATCCTTGTTATTGTCTGTGTAGAAGACGACGCCCGTGCCGCCGGTCAGCGAGCGGGACTGATCCATAAACCGGCTCGCGCCCCAGAAGAGGGCCGTTGCGACCAGATCCAGGAAGATCAGCCAGAATACGATTCGGCGAAGCCAGCGCATGCGTAACCTATAAAGACTGCTTCAGGGCAGGCCGCCATGCCCCATTCGCAGTTGTTTCAAGGAAAGTGATCGCTGGCGTGGTCAGGCGTTCCGGCAGGTCGTCCCGGCCGAACCATCCCCAGCCGCCATGCTTCTCGGGTTCCATGATGCGCGGCGCTCCAGAAACGATGCGGGCTTCGTAGATCGGCGACACCCAGTGCTGACCGTCACCGCCGTCAATGATTTCCGAGATACAGGCAAGGCGCGTCAGTTCGATGACGATGCCCAGTTCCTCCTCGATTTCCCGCCGGGCCGTGTCTTTGGACCGTTCGCCAAAATCGATCTTGCCGCCGGGCAGGCCCCAGGCTCCGGCTTCGGGTTCTTTCAAGCGCTGGATCAGAAGCAGGCGGCCCTGCTCGTCGAGGATTGCGGCGCCGCAGCCTGCACCGGGGCGAAGGGGAGAATCGGTCATGTCGGCCATTCTAGGCCAGACCGCCAGCCGGAGCAGCTATTGAATCAACGCGCGCCGAATACCCAGCGGATCACATCCGTATAATCGAACACGAGCGAGATCGTCAGTATCATGACGGCCAGCACGATCCACTTTCCGGACAGGGTTTCCTTCACACGCCAATGGGCGCGCCGCCGGAGCAGATAGACCAGAACGGGGGTCCAGAAGATAACATGGGCGAGGCCCAGCAGGCGCGAATAACCAATCTGGCTGTAGAGGCCCAGCAGGGTGACGGCACCCAGCAGGAAGCCCGCCAGCACCCAGCGCGCCTCAACCCGGACAAAGCTGAACACGAGGGAAAAGCCGCCCAGAACAATGACCATGATGTCCAGCCAGTGCTGGACCCATTCGGGCTGTCTTGCGACATCGGCCTGCCAGGCATTCATCAGGTCCTGCATGATCAGAGCTCCCCGAAGGCTTTCAGCGCGGCGCGCGCGATGGGCTCTCCCCATTCCTGCACGAAGTGGCCGGCCTCCTCGATCAGCATCGGTTCAGGGCAGCCCCGGATCTGCGCGCGCAGCTTCTCCATCGCCGGCGGGCCGAGCACCGGGTCTGCGCCGCCCACGGCCATGAACGTCTCGCCCTGCCATTCCCGCGCCCACCAGTCGGCAGCGCGCTGCGATGTCTTCACGCCCTCCATGCCGGGCGCGACCATGACCAGTTCCGGGAACCGGCGTACGCCCGCCTTGTAGGTGATGTCAGGGAAGGGGGCGGCATAGGCTGCAGCCTCTGCATCCGAGAGGACGGACGTGCCGCGTTTCATCAGGGCCGCGATGTCCATATCCGGCTGCGACGCATTATAGGCTTTCCATGCATCGAACCCCTTGCCGGGCGACTCGCCCGTCGCGATC
Organism: Hyphomonas sp.; assembly: GCA_002700305.1. Classification (GTDB taxonomy): domain Bacteria; phylum Pseudomonadota; class Alphaproteobacteria; order Caulobacterales; family Hyphomonadaceae; genus Hyphomonas. The sequence goes on from PACZ01000027.1 coordinate 77,990, forward strand.
GCCGTGTTCATCACGATCAGGCGCTCGAACCGCTCCGGCATGTCAGGCGGCAGGGTGAGGCCCAGCAGGCCACCCCAGTCCTGGCAGACAAGGGTGATGTTCTGGAGGTCCAGCCGTCTGACCAGCTCGACCATCATGTTGCGGTGGAAATGGAATGTGTAGGTCTCGTCCGCCACCGGCTTGTCGGAGCGGCCGAAGCCCAGCCAGTCCGGCGCGATGACACGGGCGCCCGACTCCAGGAAGACCGGGATCATCTTGCGGTAAAGGTAAGACCAGGTCGGCTGGCCGTGCAGGCAGAGATAGGTGCGCACGGCCTTTTCCGGCCCTTCATCGACATAATGGACGCGCAGGCCCTCATAGCCGGGCAGGTCGTCAACATAGTGCGGAGCGTAGGACCAGCCAGGCAGGCCGGCAAACCGGTCGTCCGGCGTGCGCAATGCATCGATCTTCATGGAACTTCCTTCCATCTATGATTTTCTTCTTCCTGCCGTTAGCGTGGCGGAAGCGTATCGGGACGGATCATTGCGCGGAATTGGCCGAATGTCCCGACAGGATTTCTGAAAGGCACGACGAGCATGGCAAAAGTGATCGGGTTGGGGGGCGTATTCTTCCACTGCGCAGACGTGGACGCCACGCGTGACTGGTACAGGCGCGTGCTTGGGATCGAGATTGACGATTATGGCGGCAGCAGTTTTGCCCATGCCGACTCGGCGGCCCTTTTCCCGCAGGGTGCCCGGACGATCTGGGCCCCGTTCAAGGCAGGCAGCGACTATTTCAAACCTTCTGACGCCGACTTCATGCTCAACCTGATGGTCGATGATTTCGACGGCATGCTGGAACGTCTGAAGGCGGAAGGGGTGGCGATGGAGGGCGAGCCGATGGTCGAATCCTATGGCAAGTTTGCCTGGGTGATGGACCCGGACGGCCGCAAACTCGAACTCTGGCAGCCGGTCGAACCTGCGCCAGAAGGGTAAGACGGCTCAGAACCAGCCGGCAACCGTATTCCACGGCACGAGGAAGACCGCGACACTGAAGGCGGCGGCTGTTCCGGCAAACCCGGCCAGCATCAGGGCGCCGTCCCGCGCGACGAGCGCCAGACCGAACAGGACGATCGCCGTGCCTGGCGCCGCAACGGCGAAGGGCACCAGTTCCAGCGGGATCATCAGCATTGCAAGGAGTGAAACGGACAGCGCCGCGCCATAGGTCGCAATCCGGCCGGTGGCCCAGGTCAGCCGTTCCGTGATCATCCGGTCGATTCGTTGCAGCCAGGGCCGCACCTGGCCGCGGGCCTCTTCCAGTTTGGAGCACTCGATCCCCCGTTCCTGGACGAATTGCGGCATCCAGATGTGCCGGGCACCAAAGACGATTTGCAGGCTGAACAGGAGGATGATGCTGCCGACAAGGATTGGCAGGCCCGGAATGCCTCCCAGCGGCGGGACGGTCACCAGCAGGCCGAGCAGGACGATAACCGGCCCGAATGAGCGGTCACCGAACATGTCGAGCAGCGCGCCGATGGTGACTTTTTCGTCGCCGCAATCCTCGATCGCGGTGTCGAGCACGCTTTCCAGTGGTTTGTTCCGGCTTGGGGCCATCTCTCTTCTCCGATTACAGGCTTTAACGTGCCAGCAGGCGGAGCGTTGCGGACGAACCGCAAAAAAATGGCCGCCCGGCTTTTGAATCCGAGGCGGCCCGAGGAGAGGCTCTGGAGAGGTCGGCGGGAATGCCGCGCCTGTTTTAGTCGCGGGCCGAAGCCTTGCAGGTTTCGATGTCTTCCGCCGAGAGCTCGTATTTGTCGTTCTTGAACGAGGTGATTTCGCCCGTCTTCTTCGCGATTTTCTTGCAGTCTCTGAGCGTGACTTTCTTGCGGTTCATGTCGCCTTTGCAGACCGTGCCTTCGCAGGTCCAGACAGTCCCGATCACGGTGACGCGGGTGTCATCGACCGGCTTGGCCGTCTCGAAGGTGAAAGTGGTGGCGAATGCAGGGGCGGCGAGGCCGAGGAAGGCGGCGCCAAGAATTGCGGAACGGAGCATGGGAGGATGCCTTTATCGCTTATGTTTATATCCAGCGCCGGGGCACGGTGGACGATCCCGGCGCTGAACCATTAGATAGCGCTGAAAATTTCGTCAAGTGTTCAGCAGTTTTTATTAAGTATCGCACTTACTTCAGAGATGCCAGGACGCGCGCCGGCTGGCTGGTGCTGGCGGCGTAGAGGCGTGTCAGGTCCTCATCGTCAATGTGGGTGACAGCCTTGGCGAGGATTTCCGATACGCAGACATCGTCCACACGGGGGGCGCCGACAACCGGACGGGTGTAGCGGCAGGCAGCGGTGGCCTGATCCTGCAGCGATTCCAGAACAGTCTCGGCGCCGGAGGCTGTGCCGAGAACGGCGGTGTCATACTGTAGGTCCAGCTGCACAACACGCTGGACTTCAGCCGAGGCCGGGGCGGCGAACAGGGTGGCGGCGGCAAGGCTTGCAGTGGCGGTAAGAGAGAGGATGCGGGAGGTCATGGGAGGAAACCTTTTTGCGTTGGATGGCTGTGACCCGGTGAAGTCACATGAATAAGAATATGACCATTGAACAAAATGTCAATCGTTCAGTGATTACAATTTTTCTAATGCCTCAATTTAGTTCGCCGCTTGCCCCCGCGGCACAAATTGCCGTGCGCCGCTGCCTCGATATGCTCGTGTTCAAGAGATCTTAGAAAGAGACAAAGGTCAGGAGGAGACGCGACATGGACTTCAATATCCCGCAGGAAATAGCCGACTATCTGGTGGTGCTCGACAAGTTCATCGAAGACGAAATCAAGCCGCTTGAAGAGCAGGACGACAATATCCGTTTCTTCGACCACCGACGCGAATGGGCGCGCACCGATTTTGAAAATGGCGGTCTGCCGCGTCCGGAATGGGAGGCGCTGCTGAGGGAGGCCAAGCGCCGCGCCGATGCCGCTGGCCACCTGCGATATGCGCTGCCCAAGGAGTTTGGCGGCCAGGACGGCACCAATCTCGGCATGGCCGTTATCCGCGAGCATCTCGCCCGGAAGGGCCTCGGCCTGCACAATGATCTGCAGAACGAACACTCCATCGTCGGCAACTTCCCGCAGATCCTGATGCTGCGGGACTTTGCCCGGCCAGATCAGAAACATCTCGCCACGGCCGCGCTTGAGGGCAAGTTCCTGGCCTGCTTTGGCCTGACCGAGCCGCATCACGGCTCCGACGCGACCCACATGGAAACCCGCGCCGTCCGCCACAAGAAAGACGGCAAGGATGGCTGGCTAATCAATGGCGAGAAGATGTGGATTACCGGCATGCATGTTGCGACCCACATCATGCTTTTCTGCCGTACGTCCGGTGAAGACGGCGACGCGAAGGGCATCACCTGTCTGATCATTCCGGCGCGTGACCCCGGCGTGATCATCGAAGAGTATATGTGGACCTTCAACATGCCGACCGACCACCCGCGCCTGACCATCAAGGATGTCTGGGTGCCGGAAGATGCCGTGTTCGGCCCGCCGGAAGGGGGGCTCGCGCTCGCCCAGCACTTCGTCCACGAAAACCGTATCCGCCAGGCGGCCAGCTCCGTCGGCGCGGCGATGTACTGCATCACCGAAGCGGTGAACTATGCCAATGAGCGCCGCCCCTTCGGCAAACCGCTATCGGTAAACCAGGCCATCCAGTTCCCGCTGGTCGAGCAGGCGACCGAAGCGGAGATGCTACGCCTCTTCATCTTCAAGACGGCGTGGGAAATCGACAAGATGTCCAAGCCGGAAGTTGCCATCAAGCTCTCCGACAAGGTGTCGATGTGTAACTACAAGGCCAACCGGCTGTGCTGCGATGCGGCCGACCGGGCCATGCAAGTGCATGGCGGCATCGGCTATTCTCGCCACAAGCCGTTCGAGCACATTTATCGCCACCACCGCCGTTACCGCATCACCGAAGGCTCCGAAGAGATCCAGATGCGCAAGGTGGCCGGCCACCTGTTCGGCTTCATGGGGCCGAACAAGGGCAAGAACCGCAATGAACCCTTCGACTTCGCGGTCCGCTGATCTGCAAAAAATCTTCGCGCAAGGGGCGAAGGGTTAACAACCGGGTAACCAAGTTAACGCACTCCTCGGTCTGACAATCTGCCAGGCTGAGGAGTCTCGCCCATGTCTTTGCTCGAGCGCGTCGTTCGTGCACATCGTTGCCGTTCTACCCATCACTATATCGCGCTGGATTCCCTGTCACTGATTGGCGGGGAGCAGGGGGAGGCCTGGAAGTCGGTCTTCCTGGTGCACCATGAGCACCTGCTGGAAGGCGCGAAAGCGCCGGATTCGAAGTTCAAGGACTTCAAGAACCATGTCTGCCATGTGAATGAAGGCCTGTGGGGCGGCGCCCCCGGTAAGGCGATGGAATGGTATGCTCGTTCGGTCGAACTCCTCCGTGCGAAGAAATGGAGCAAGGCGGCCTATGCGCTCGGCGTGCTGAGCCATTATTACGCGGATCCGATCCAGCCTTTCCATACGGGGCAGACTGAGGAAGAGGGCGTCATCCATCGCGCCGTGGAATGGTCCATCGCCAAGAGCCGCGACACAATCGACGAACTGATCGAAGCCAATGGCTATCCGGACATCCGCGTTCCGGCCGGGCCGGGTTTTGTCGCCGACATGGTGGTCGAGGGCGCGACGCTGTCGAACACGTTCTACAACACCTTCATCGACCATTATGATCTGGAGCGTGGCGTGTCCCACCCGCCGTCAGGCCTGGACGACACGATGCGCGAAGGCATTGCCGAACTCGTGGCCTATGCCACGGCCGGATTTGCCGCACTGGTGACCCAGGCAGTGGAAGAGGCGGCCGTTTCCCCGCCGAAGGTCGGCATCACCCTGCAGGGCTATATCGAGACGCTGGACATTCCGCTGCGCTGGATCACGGCGAAACTCGCCGACGCGAACGACCGCGCGCAGGTCGAGCGGATGTACAAGGAATTCCAGAAGACCGGCAAAGTGATCAGGAACCTGCCGGAAGACGACAAGATCATCCGCAAGAAGCATGCGGCGCAGGTTCTCCGTGTGCCGCTGAAGACGCTCGACAAGCAGGAGATCGGTCCGATCGGCACCGCTCATGTGCCGCCGAAGGGACTGGCCCCAGCCATCGTGGCCGAGCCGGAAGCTGAAATTGTCGAGGAGGAGATCATCCTCGATGAAGCCGCCGCGATCGAACCCGAAGCAGAGGAAATTGCTGCCGAAGAGGTTCAGGTCGAAGAGGCCGTGGAAGCAGAAGAGACAGAAGCCGAAGTTGAAACTTTGGCGGAAGACGAGCTGATCCTCGACGAAGCAGACCTTGCTGCCATCGAAGAGGCCGGTCTTGATCTCGAAGAGGCAGGCGAGGAAGAAATCGACCTCAGCGCCGATGATGAGGAAGACGACGACGAAGCGTACGAGTCCGATGAAGATGAGGATGAGTACGAGGACGACGACGAAGAGTACGAGTCCGACGAGGATGAGTACGAGGACGAGGACGACGAAGAAGACGAAGACTTCGACGAGGAAGATGAAGACGACGACTTCGACGAAGATGACGACGAAGATGAGGACGACGAAGCCGAAGAGTATGACGACTCGGCGGACGAGGAGTCCGGCGATGAGGTGGAGGAAGTCGCTGCTTCAGACGATGAAGACGCGCCCGCTGAAACGCCGCATGTTCGCACGTCGGGCCTGACGCGCGAGAACCCGGTTGTCGATGCGCCTTCCATCGGTCCGAAGACGGCCGCGCGCCTGGAAGAGGTCGGCATCTACACGATCGGCGAATTGCTCGATTGCGATATCGAAGAGACTGCCTTCCTGCTGGACGTCCACTATATCGACTCCGAAACCCTCCGCGACTGGCAGGACCAGACCAAGCTTATGATGGAAGTGCCCGGACTGCGCGTGCACGATGTGCAGATCATGGTCGGCGCCGGCATCCGCACCAGCAAGGAACTGGCCGAGGCGCCCGCGCGCACCCTGTTCCTGCTGGCGACAGAATTCCTGAATTCGCCGGAAGGCGAGCGCGTGCGCCGCGGCGACGACCTCTTCATGGAAGAAGAGGTCGAAGAGTGGATCGAACGCGCCCGCGACGCAGCCTAGAGCGGTTCAAACTCTGACGTGAAGTGCCGCATCATCGGCGGCTCTTTCACGATTTTCATGCCGCGCAGCTGGTCTTTCGAGGCAGCGAGTTCCTCGAAGACCTCGACGATATAGTCCGCATGCGATTGGGTGTAGACGCGGCGCGGCATGGCGAGGCGCACAAGATCCATCCGGGCGGGCTCCTCGCTGCCGTCTGGCTTGCGCCCGAACATGACCGTGCCGATCTCGCAGCCGCGGATACCGCCCATCTCGTAAAGCGCGCAGGCCAGGGCCTGGCCCGGATATTCCAGCGGCGGGATGTGAGACAGGAAGGCGCGCGCATCCACGAAGACGGCATGGCCGCCCGCCGGTTTCACCACCGGCACACCCATCGCGTCCAGCCGCTCAGCGATATAGGCATTCGTCCGTACCCGGTAGCGCAGGTAATCCTCATCGATGATTTCGGAGAGACCCTGTGCGATGGCATCAAGGTCCCGCCCGGCGAGGCCGCCATAAGTGGGGAAGCCCTCGGTCTGGATCAGAAGGGTGCGGGCGCGTTCGGCCAGCGCATCGTCTCGGACCGCCAGCCAGCCGCCGATATTGGCGAAGGCATCTTTCTTGGCGCTCATGGTCATCCCGTCGGCAACTTCGAAGATGTCGTGGATGATCGCCTTGATGCTGCGGTCCTGCTGGCCGGGCTCGCGCAGCTTGACGAACCAGGCGTTCTCGGCGAAGCGGCAACCATCGATGAAGAAGGGCTTGCGATAGTGCTGGGCAATCTGTGCAGCGGCGCGGATGTTTTCGAGGCTCGCCGGCTGGCCGCCGCCGGCATTGTTCGTGATGGTCATCATCACGGCCGGAACTGCGTCACGCTTTTCACGGAGCAGGGCCTCCAGCGCGTCGAGGTCCATATTGCCCTTGAACGGATGATCGAGGGAAGGGACCTTGCCTTCCGCAACCGGCAGGTCCACCGCTTCGGCGCCCGCAGCCTCGATATTGCCGCGGGTCGTGTCGAAATGGGTGTTGGAAGGGATGATGTGGCCAGGCTTGGCGATCAGGTTGAACAAGAGGTGTTCAGCGGCGCGGCCCTGGTGGGTCGGGATGATGTGTTTGAAATCCATCAGGTCACGGACCGCGGCCTCGAACCGGTAGAAGCTCGGCGCGCCGGCATAGCTCTCGTCGCCGGTCATCACCGCGCCCCATTGCGCCGCGCTCATGGCCGAGGTGCCGCTGTCGGTTAGGAGGTCGATGATCACATCGTCTGAATGCAGTTTGAAGAGATTGTACTTCGCCGCCTTCAGCAGGTCCGCGCGCTCCTCACGCGTGGTCATGCGGATCGGTTCGACCGATTTGATGCGGAAAGGTTCGATGATGGTTTTCATTTGGCTCACTCCGGGCTCGTTAAAAGTCCTGGAGGTGCCCGAAGGCGTCGCACACAGGACTTATCCTGCGCCGCGGTTGCCTCGCCTTGGTGACGCGACCGCGCTCAGCGCCTGTTGCAATACAATTTCGTTATCAAGGGTCTTGGCGGTTTTCAAGAGGCCGGTTCGCTGCCGCGCGGCTGCAGTCCGGCGCTGCGATAAATTGCATCAATCACGCGCATGTTTGAGACAGCGTCGGCCCCGCCGGTCAGCGGCTCTGCCCGTCCGGCCAGCACGTCGATCATGTGCGCCAGCTGGTAATCATAGGTGCTGTCGCCGGGAAGCGTCTCCGTCCGGTCCGGCTGGCCGCGCTGCTGGAGAATGATCTTGTGCCCCAGATAGGGGTGGATGGGATTGTTGAAGGTGAGGGACCCGCTGGTGCCTTCGACATGGAGCTGGATCCGCCGAGACACCGTTTCCGACATGGAGGTCATGATCGAGGCTGTGACATCGCCCGGGAACACCAGCCGCGCATGGGTAGAGATGTCGACGCCCGGCCGGTCGCAATGGCATTCGGCGGAGGCGACGGACGGCTCGGCGCCGGCCATCGTCCGTACCATGTGGATGCAGTAGGTGCCGAGATCCATCAGCGCGCCGCCGCCCATCTCCAGCGTGTGACGCAGCTCGCCCGGCCGGTAGGGGATGGGCACAGAGAAGGCGGCCTCCATCGACAGGATCTTCCCGACATGCCCACTGCGGACATGGCCCAGGGCGTGAAGAAAGGCGGGGTGGAAGCGGTAGTGAAACGCCTCGACCAGCGGCCTGTCGGCCTCGATTGCGGCTGTCTGCATCCGGGCAGCCTCGTCCGCATTCATGGCGAAGGGCTTCTCGCACAGCACGGCCTTGCCGGCTTTCAGGGCCGCGATGCTCAGATCGGCATGCCGGTTCGGGGGCAGGGCGTTGTAGATGAGGTCAATGTCCTCGCGCGCGATCAGGGCGTCATAGCTGTCCGCGACATGCTGGATGCCATGATCTTCTGCATAGGCGGCGGCGCGGTCGGCATCGCGCGCAGCGACGGCAACCACGCGGCAGTCCGTCCGCCGCCGGGCCGGTTCAATGATGGCCTTGGGCGAAATCTTCGCCGCGCCGAGAATGCCGATCCGGATCATGCCTTGTCCCTTCGTTGCCCCACGCCCTGACCTTGAGCTGGCGTGGATATTCTTAACAGATCCCTGCGGCAATCTTCAGGTTTTCACCGATCCGGTAACCAAACAGAAAGGCTGTCGCGGGTTAATGGAACCTCCCAAGGCCGTTAATCTTAGGAGTGCCTACGCCAATGATGAATGATCTTACGGCGCACATCGCTAAAACCAACGGCCTTGCGGACCCTATCGCAAAGCAGGCCCTCGGTATCGTGCTCAATGCCGCCGAGCGCCAGGCGTCCCCCTTCGCGGATGCCATGTTCAAAACGCTTCCCGGCGCACGCGCCCTGTCGGCGCGGACGGGCAGCGAACTCGGCGCCCCGGTTGGTGAAATCGCCCGCATGATCGAGCAGACCCCCGGCGGCAAACGCCGTGTCGCAAGCGAGATGATCACCGCACTTCACGGCATCGGGCTCGACCACAAGGACATCGGCGCGCTCCTGCCGGCCATTTCCTCGCATATGGAAGAGGTTCACGGCCTCACCGGCTTCGGCCATCTGGGCGACCTGATCGGCTCTGACCTCGACGGCGAGACAAAGGCAGACGACAGCGACACCCGCGCTGCCTGAGACCCCCTGAAACATGACAGGAACGGCCGCCCCATCCAGGGCGGCTTTTCTATGTGCGGTAAAATATTCTCCGCTCCAATGATCCAACTGGCGGGGCAGGGCGTATTCAGCCTGATACGTCCGGCGTCCCCCCCACCCCAGACGGACGTGTTGAAAGGGCCGGGTGGGCCGCCTCCCGGCAGCCCGGCCCTTTCCCTCCGCTTCTGGCCTGTTTAAAGAAGGGCCGAAGAACAGGGGAACTGCATTCATGACGGCTACGGCGACGCTTCAGGCGGATGAAAAACTGGCGCTTGACCTGATGGGGGCCATCCGGGCCGCTGCAGAGGAATTGTGCGCGCCTTCGGCTGTGGATCTCGTTTCCGTCACGGTCGATGTCTCCGCCCGGATCGAGGATGCCGGCGCGGCCACTTTCGAGACGCGGATCGACCGGCGCACGCGCACCATCCTGTTCGCAGGCGGCTCTGCCGTGGTCGGCGGCAAGATCGTGATGAGTGCGACGGCCGTCTATTCCATCCGCCCGGCCTGAACCGCCCGCCCATCGAACGCGCCCTCCGGCAGGGTGTCGAGTTCGTTGCGAATGCGGGGCAGGGCTTCAGGGTGATGTTCCTGCAGCCAGGCAATCATCTTCTCACGGATGAAACAGCGCAGGTCCCATGCGTCGGGAGAGTTCCGCGCGCTCGCCAGCGCCCGTATACGGATCGTATTCATGCCCGTATCCGTCACCTGCAAATTCACGACATCGCCATCCCATAGCGGCGTGGCGCGGCAGATTTCGGTCAGCTTGTCCCGCATGTCGGCCACCGGCGCCCGGTAATCCAGCGACCAGAAAACGCTGCCGATGATGCTGGCCGATTTGTGCGTCCAGTTCTGGAAAGGCTGTTCGATGAAATAGGAGACCGGCAGGATCAGGCGCCGCCAGTCCCAGATGCGAACTACGACGTAGAACAGACCGATCTCCTCGATCCAGCCCCACTCGTCTTCCAGCACCACCGCGTCGTCCAGCCGGATCGGTTGGGTGAAGGCGATCTGCAGGCCAGCGATCAGGTTCGACAGCACCGGGCGGGCGGCAATGCCAACCGCGATGCCCGCGATCCCGGCGGAGGCGAACAGGCTGACACCGAATTGCTTGACGCCCGGAATGACAGTCAGCGCCGCGGCGACGGTGACAATGCCGACCGTGACAACCCAGATGCGCCGGACCACATCCAGGCGCGTCGCGGTTTTGCGCGCTTTCAGATTGTCGGCCTCGTGAAAGTTCAGCTTGGCGAGCCGCCGCTTCATCAGCCCGTCGACCAGCGTGCCGATGGCCCAGCCGGTGGCTGCGATGAAACAGATTGAGGCCAGGATATCCGGCCAGTCGCCGAGCTTGTCCCAGTCAGGCGCGAGCCCGGTGTGCGGAACTGTTAGGATCGCAGCGCCGATCAGGGCGAACAGGATGGGCGGCCGGGCGCGCTTCATCCACCGGATGCGCAGCGCCAGTTTTTCCCGCTTTGAGCGATCGTCTTTCTTTTTCGCGTTTTCCTCGCCGGCGATGACAGGGCTCCTTGCGGTGACGTGTCTTATACGCCCGGATAAGCCAAAGCGTTGCGACGGTTCAACAGCCGGGCCCGCCTTTCGCGCTGAAACGCAGCCGGCGGGCAGGGATTGGGCGCTATTTCACGCGTTTGGCGCGGAAGGCCAGTCCGCCGTCCAGCTTCATCTTGTAGCTGCCGAGCGCGGCCTGGTAGATGCGGGCTTCCTTCTGACCGCGCGGATTGACGCCCTTGTCGTCGATCTGTTCCCACACCTGGCCATTCTCCAGCGTGATGACCAGCGCGCCGCGCCGTCCGCCGATGGACTTGATCGGGAAGGTGACTTCCTTCAGCTCATCCGATTTGGACTTGCCTTTGTCGTCCTTGTTGCCAAAGGCCAGTTTTGGAAGCGAGGGGATGGAGAAGCCGAAACTGTCGCGCTTCACTTCCTCGACTTCCTTGCGGGTGAACGTCTTCACCTCGCCGGCTTCCTCGGCAGCCTTCAGGCGGCCCACGGCGGCGTCGTAGCAGGCCAGCCGTTCGGTATCCGCCGCGATCTCCTTGCAGGCATAGACGTCGGAGGTGGATACATCTTCGGCCAGCGCCGGCAGGGTGGCCAGGCTGATGGCAGCGGCGATGAGGGCGATCGGGCGTTTCATGGCGGTGTTCCTCGAAATCGGGGCTTTCGGCCCCTGTCTGTCACCTGTGTCTGTCGCCAGTTCTGGCAAATCCGGGCAGGCTCGGGAAGGGGAGGCCGCAGTTTGCGGCAAACTCAGCTTCCGTTCATTCAAAATCAGCAAAGTCTTTTCATTTGGGCCGCCATCTGGCAGCAAACAATCCAGATTGAGACCACCTAGGAGTATGTGAATGATCTTCTCCCGTATGCGAGGCCTGATGGCCACCGGCGCACTGGCCCTTGTCCTGGCAGCTTGCGGAGGCGGCGGTGGCGGCGGATCTGCCAGCGATGTGCCGACCCTGCGGCGCGGTATTTCGGCCAAGGTCGATACGCTCGATCCGCACAAGTCCTCGGCCCAGTGGGAGAACATCATCATTGGCGACATGTTCATCGGCCTGACCACCGATGGCGTGGACGCCCGTCCGGAACCCGGCATGGCGACCAGCTGGGAAACCAGCGAAGACGGCCTCGTCTGGACCTTCCATCTTGGGGATTACTACTGGTCCGATGGCAATCCGGTCGTGGCGGACGACTTTGTCTACGGCCTGCGCCGCATCCAGTCTCCGGAAGTGGCGTCGCAATATTCCTCGCTGCTTTACCTCATCAAGAACGCCGCACCGGTCAATGAAGGCAAGCTGCCGCCGGAAGAGCTGGGCGCCCGCGCGATCGACGACAAGACGCTGGAGCTGACGCTGGAATACCCGGCGCCATACCTGCCGGGCCTGCTGTCCCACTACACGACCTATCCGGTGCCAAGCCACGCCATCGAAACCTATGGCGATGCCTGGATCCAGCCGGACAACATCGTGGTGAACGGTCCGTACAAGCTGGTCTACTGGCGGACTGGCGACCAGCTGGTGGCCGACAAGAACCCGACCGGCTTCGGCGCCGAGGACGCCTGTTTCGACCGCGTGGTCTATTTCGAACTGGAAGACCTCACGTCTGTCGAGAATAAGATCCAGGCTGGTGAGCTCGACATCAACAATGCCTTCGATGGCGCCCGCCAGTCCGAGATCGAGGCCAAGCTGCCAGGCTGGGTGCGCACGACGCCGGCCCTGATCACGACGTACTGGTCGTTCAATTCCCAGGTCGCCCCGTTTGACGATGTGCGCGTGCGCAAGGCGCTGTCCATGGCGCTGGACCGGGAGTTCATGGTGAAGAGCGTCCTGACGCCGGGCTATGTGCCGGCCTATTCCTTCGTGCCGCCGGGGATCGACAATTACGACGCGCCGCGCCCGCATGTGGAGTGGGAGAACATGCCCCGAGAGGAGCGTCTTGCAGAGGCGAAACGCCTTCTGGAAGAGGCCGGCTACGGGCCGGACAATCCGCTGGAGTTCGAATACATTCACCGCTCCACCGACGACAATCCGAAGGTGGCCCCGGTGGCGCAGGCCAACTGGGCCGAGATTGCCCCCTGGGTGAAGCCGACGATCATCAAGCAGGACACGAAGGTGCTTTATGCCCGCCTGCGCCAGTCGGACTTCCAGGTGGCCGATGGCGCCTGGGTCGCGGATTTTGATGACCCGATCAACTTCCTCTACCTTCTGAAATCCGACACCGGCCAGCAGAACTACGGCAACTACAACAATCCGGAATATGACGCCCTGTTGATCCGGTCGAATTCGGAACTCGACCTGAAAAAGCGGGCCGAGACTTTCGCCGAGGCGGAAGACCTGATGCTGAACGACTATCCGATCACGCCGATGTGGTTCCAGGTTACCAAGAACCTCGTGGACCCGGACCTGACCGGCTATGAGGACAACGCCAAGGACCAGCATCGCTCGCGCTTCATGTGCAAGGATGGTATCAAAGCGGCCGAATAGGCGCTGTAAAACCGGGGGGGAGGCGGTATGAGCCATGACATGGAAGCCGCCGGGGCTGCCGCACTCGGCGGCCTCACCTCCGGCGATCACCACCCTGTCACAAAGGGCGAGCCCTGCCGGAATTGCGGCGCGCCTGTCGCCGAGCGCTATTGCTCGCGGTGCGGCCAGCTTGCGTCGAACTTCCACCGGCCATTCTTTAGCCTGGTCGCTTCCAGCCTGGCCGACACGTTCGCGCTGGACAGCCGCCTCTGGCGTTCGGTGCCGATGCTGCTGTTCCGGCCAGGCCGGATGACGCGGAACTATCTGGACGGGCAGCGTGCCCGTTATGTGCCGCCATTCCGGCTGTTCCTGCTGGCTTCAGTGCTGTTTTTCCTCACGGTTTTCGGTCTCGGCGACCGGCTGGGCTGGTACCAGGACTGGCAGCTCAACCCCGGCTCGGCCCTGAGCCTGTCCGAAGAGGATAGTACGAAGCTGGTTGAGACCATTGAGGGCCAGCTGGCCGACGAAAACCTCGATCCCGATACCCGGGCCGTCTTGGAGAAGACTCTCGCCAACCTCGAATCCGGCGCGAAAATCCCGTTCGTCGACGAGTCGACCGGCGAGGTCGACCGCGACGCGCTCGACGAGATGATCGACCTGACCACGAATGAAGATACCCCGCCGGAGCAGGTCGCAACGATCCGGGGGGCAGGGGACCGGCTCGCCCGCGTTCTTGAAAACCAGGACCGTTTCGGCGCCCGCCTGCGCGAATGGGCGCCGCGGTTCAGCCTGATGTTCATGCCGCTCCTGGCCCTGATGCTGGCGATCATGTACGCATGGCACCGCAAGATCTATGTGTACGACCACGTGATCACGGCGCTTCATTTCCAGACCTTCATTTACAGCCTGTTGACCCTGTTGCTGCTCGCTGCTGCATTCCTGCACACCGGGGCAGGGTGGCTGTTCGGAATCGGCACACTCTGGGCCATCTGGTACCTTCACCGCCAGCTCCGGGTCACTTACGGGACCGGCCTGTTCATGGCGGCCTTTCGTACCTCGATATTGCTGATCCTGGGCATAACCGTCCTGTTTGTGCTGGCGCTCGGGCTGGTTATCCTCAGTTTTCTGCTCACGTGACGCTGATTGCCTCGCCAACTGAGGCAAATAAACCACACCCCGCTTCTTTCGATGACAGAACGGTAACAGCGCGTTGACGCTAAGGTGACGTGGGCCTTATCGATATGGCCAAGTCCGGATTTCAGGGGTCCGGGCATGCGCTTGTGCTCAGGCGCAGTTCAACTTTTGGAGGTAATATAGTGAACGGGAAATCCATGAAGTCCCGCCTGCTTGCTTCGTCCGTCTTCGCGGGTGCAGCATTTATGGCGCAGGCGAGCATGCTCGCCGTCGCCCAGGAAGCAGACGAAGCTGTCGATACCGTGGCCACGACCACGGAAGACGCAACCGCACGCCAGGAAACGGTGTACGTCACCGGTTCGCGCATCGCGCAGCCGAACATGACCACGACAAGCCCGGTGACCTCGGTTTCCGCGAACGACGTGAAACTGCAGGGTGTGACGCGCGTCGAAGACCTCGTCACCCAGCTGCCGCAGGCTTTCGCCGCACAGAACTCCACCGTGTCGAACGGTGCATCCGGTACTGCAACGGTTTCGCTGCGTAACCTCGACCTCGGCGGCAGCGCAACGCGTACGCTGGTCCTGGTTGACGGCAAGCGCCTGCCTTACGGTTCGCCGAACGATGCCGCTGCCGACCTCAACCTGATCCCGGGCCAGATGGTCGAGCGCGTTGACGTCCTGACGGGCGGCGCATCGGCTGTTTACGGTTCCGACGCCATCGCCGGCGTTGTCAACTTCATCATGAAGGACGACTTCGAAGGCGTGCAGATCGACACCCAGTACGGCTTCTACCAGCACAACAACGACTACGACACGAACGGCGACCTCCGTGACGTGATCGCTCAGCGCGCTGTTGGCAACCCGTCCCAGTTCGCTCTGCCGGACGACAACGTGATCGACGGTTACTCGAAAGAGATCACCGCCATCATGGGCATCAACACCGACGACGGCCGCGGTAACCTGACCGCATGGTTCGGATACCGGAACAATGACGCTGTGCTGCAAGGCGCGCGTGATTATTCTGCATGTGCAATCGGTTCTGCTACGGCAACCGGCTTCACCTGCGGTGGTTCGTCCACGTCCTTCCCGGGCCGCTTCACGGACTTCGACGCGTTCAACTACACGATCGATCCGGCAACCGGCGAGTTCCGCGATTTCGATGGCGCAACCGACCAGTACAACTACGGTCCGCTGAACTTCTATCAGCGTCCGGACGAGCGCTACACGGCTGGCTTCAACGGTCACTACCAGATCAATGACTATGCCGAAGCCTACACCCAGTTCATGTTCATGGACTATCAGTCGAACGCTCAGATTGCCCCGTCGGGCAACTTCTTCGCAACCACGTCGATCAACTGCGACAACCCGCTTATCTCGGCTTCGCAGCTGGCAGACATCGGTTGTACGGCGGCGAACATCGCAGATGGCGACTCCATCGGCATGTACATCGCTCGCCGTAACGTCGAAGGCGGCGGCCGTCAGGACCACCTCGGCTACCAGACCTATCGTGGCGTCGCTGGCCTGCGTGGCGACCTCTACAAGGCTCCGGGCTGGTCGTATGACGTCTCCGCTTCGTTCGCTCAGGTGACCCTGAGCCGTTCTTACCGGAACGAATTCTCGATCACCCGCCTGAACCGCGCCCTGAACGTCGTTGACGACGGCACCGGCACGGCAGTCTGTGCAAGCGTTCTCGACGGCACCGACCCGAACTGCGTGCCGTGGGACATCTTCACGGTCGGCAACGTGACTCCGGAAGCTCTGGGTTACCTGCAGGTTCCGCTGCTCCAGACCGGTACCACCGAGCAGAACATCGTTTCCGCTGTTCTGACCGGCGATCTGGGCCAGTATGGCTTCCAGCTGCCGTCGGCAAACTCTGGCCTCCAGGTTGCTATCGGTGCTGAATACCGCCGTGACGCTCTGGAATCGATCACCGACAACTCGTTCGCAACGGGTGATGGTGCTGGTCAGGGTGGCCCGACCATCGGTCTTTCCGGTGCTGTCGACTCCTACGACATGTTCGCGGAATTCCAGATGCCGCTGATTGAAGGCAAGCCGGGCGTCGAGCTCCTGTCCATCGAAGGTGCTTACCGTTACTCCGATTACTCGACCGGCATCAGCGCCGACTCGTACAAAATCGGCGGTGACTATGCTCCGACTTCGGACATCCGCTTCCGTGCCAGCTTCCAGAAAGCTGTTCGTGCACCGAACGTGATCGACCTCTTCCAGGCTCAGGGCTTCAACCTGTTCGACCTGGACGACGATCTCTGTGACTTCACCGACCCGGCCGCCGACGGCACCGGTGGTGCAGCATGTATCGGTACGAACCCGTGGCAGGTCACTCAGGCGCAAGCCGATGGTGGCGCTCTGGGATCGCCGGCTGGTCAGTACAACTACCTGCAAGGTGGTAACCCGGACCTTCAGCCGGAAGAAGCTGAAACCCTCACGATCGGCTTTGTTGCTACGCCGACCTTCCTGCCGGGCTTCTCGGCATCGGTCGACTACTACAACATCGACATCACCGATGCGATCTCGACGGTTGGTTCTTCTGTCACCATGCAGCTCTGCTACCTGCAGGGCGATCTGGACGCGTGTCAGCGCATCCAGCGTAACGCCAACGGCCAGCTCTGGGTCGGTACCGGCAACGTTGTTGACCTGAACGTCAACATCGGTGGTGTGGAAACCTCCGGTTTCGACATCTCTGCCGCCTACGGCTTCGACATGGGCAAATATGGTTCGATGAACCTGAGCATGAACGGTACCCTGCTCGACAGCTTCGATGTCGACCCGGTTGGTAACGCTGCTTACGCCTATGACTGCGTTGGCAAGTACGGCAACGACTGCTTCACCCCGACCCCGGAATGGCGTCACCGCGCCCGCGCAAGCTGGGTCACTCCGATTGACGGTCTCGACCTGAACGCAACCTGGCGTTACATCGGCTCCGCCGATCTCGACACCGGTGTCACCAACCGCGTGGACTCCACGCTGGAAGAGCAGAACTACATCGACCTTGCTGGCCAGTGGGCCGCCAGGGATTGGGTCTCCTTCCGCTTCGGTGTGAACAACGTGCTGGATGATGATCCGCCGCTGTCCGCTTCGACCGGTACGACGGGTAACGGTAACACCTACCCGCAGACCTACGACGCAATGGGTCGTTACTTCTTCGTCGGCGCGACGTTCGACTTCTAAGTCGGCTCGCCCAACGGCAAAATCGGGAACGGCGGTCCTTCGGGACCGCCGTTTTCTTTTGGGGGAGAAAAGTGATCGGCAGAGGGCTCAGCGCAGCGCCGTAGAGTGCCTGTAGAGTGTCTATAGACGGTGTTTGTGATGGTCTGCTGACACGGCCTTATCCAACCGGCCCAAAACCGGTTTGCCGGGGGAGGCGGTGTCAGTCGTCCGCGCGCCAGCGGGCATAGATCGCTGTTGGCAGGAGGCGGTCAGAGTCTTTCTGGGGGAGGGCCATTTCGCCCATTTCCATCGTGCCGCCATAGGGCTTCAGCCGGTCGGCCAGGGCCTGGGCGAGGGCGAGATAAGACAGGCGCACGGCATAGGCCGTCAGGATCACGAAGCGCGGCCGGTCGCTCAGCAGATCGCGTACAGTGTCCAGTAATTCCGGGAGATTTTCCTCAAACCGCCAGGTCTCGTTCTTGGGGCCCCGGCCGAATTTCGGCGGGTCGAGGATGATGCCGTCATAGCGGTTGCCGCGCCGGATTTCGCGGGCGGTGAACTTCATCGCATCGTCGGCGATCCAGCGGATGGGCTTGTCGTCAAGGCCGCTGAGGGTCTGGTTTTCCTTGCCATAGCCGTTCGATTTGGGGCTCGCATCAAGGTGCACGACCTCCGCGCCCGCGGCCGCGCAGGCGAGCGACATCATCCCGGTATAACCGAACAGATTCAAGGCTTTGACGGGCCGGCCCGCGGTGCGAATTTGCTCCTGGGCGAAGCGCCAGTGGACCGAATGTTCCTGGAAAACGCCCATATGCCGGAAGGCGGTGCGCCGGGCATTGAAGGTCAGCCCGTTCCAGCGCATCGGCCAGGTGTCCTGCGCCTTGGGAGAGAGGATCTCCCAATTGCCGGAGCCGTCTTCATCATTGTTTTTGCTGGAGAAACGCGCATCCGCGCGCCAGGTGTCGACCTGGCGGGCGGGCTCCCAGAAGGCCTGCGGATCGGGCCGGATCACGGTCTGGCTGCCGAAGCGTTCCAGCTTCTGCAGGTGGCCGGAATCGAGCAGGGCATAATCGTCCCAGTCGTCCGCGATCAGCAGCTTCGTCTCTGTTTTCATTGGAAATCCCGCTGCCGCCACGCTTCGTACACCATAATCGCCGTCGCCTGCGCAAGGTTCAGACTATCCGCGCCGCCACGCATGGGGATGAGGACGAGCTGTTCGCAATCGGCCTCCACGGCGGGGGGTAGGCCGGCTTGTTCATTGCCCATCAGGACAACGGTATCCTGTTGCATATCCACCAGATCGTGGCGGGCGGTGCCGTTCACGGAGGCGGCGACGGAGGCGATGCCGGCCTTGCGGCGCCAGGCTTCGAAGTCTTCGTAGGCGGCGGCGGCGAAGGGCATGTCGAACACCGAGCCCATGGACGCGCGCACGGCCTCGAAACTGTAAGGATCACAGCAGGTGCCGACGAGGATAACCCCGTCAGCCCCGGCGCAATCAGCCGTCCGCAGAATGGTGCCCAGATTGCCCGGATCGCGTACCTCATAGAGGGCGACGAAAAGCGACTTCTGCGGACCAGTCCGGACTTCCAGCTGATCAAGCGTGACCTGACGCTGCTTGAAGGTGGCGATGACGGACTGCGCATTGTCCTTGTGGGTGATCTTCGACATCAGCCGTTCCGGCACCAGCACCACCCGGGCGCCTGCGGCCTCTGCCTTGTCGGCGAGGGCGGCAATGTGTGGCCTGTCGGCGACAGCTGCCGCCACAACGAGCGTGTCCGGCTGCCAGTTATTGGCGAGACCCTGTTCCACGAGACGCGCGCCCTCGGCCAGGAACAGGCCGCTGGACTGGCGTTCCTTTTTCCTTTCAAGGCCTTTCAGGGACTTGATCAGCGGATTGGAGGGGGAGGTGAGGGTTTCGGGCGGACGTTTCATGCGTTGTGGATCGCGTGCGGCGGACTCTTGCGACGGGTCCCTGAATAGGGCATCCCATCACAAAGGGAATGCCTAACAGGAGGTTAGCGGGGTCCCGAATGAAAATGCTCGATTACCTGCTGGCGCCAGTCGCGTTGGCAGGCCTCGTGGCAACGGGATGGTGGGGGCTGTACCAGTCTCCGCAGCGGCCTGCAAACCTGGCCGCGCAGCTTGAGCAGGATGCCAACGCCGCCCTTGCCCGAAATGGATACGACTGGGCGCATGTGCGCATGAACGGCCAGCGGGCCGTGCTGAAGGGGGCTGCCCCCTCGGAGGATGCCGCCATGGCTGCCGCCGAGACGGTGCTGCGGGCCGCCTGGAGCGGTGGTGTGGTCATCGGCGGCGTGACAGTTGTGGAGGTCGCGGTCGATCCCGGCGAGCCTGTGTCGCCCTTTGTCTGGCGCGCGGAGAAGCTGGCAGACGGCCGGATCATCCTGTCGGGTCATGTGCCCTCCCGCATGATTGCCAGCCAGATCGAGGCGGAAGCCACCAGGCTCTCGCGTGGCCAGTCGCCCGAAAACCATATGGAAGTCGCCGCCGGCGCGCCGGGCGGAAACTGGCAGGGCGTCGCCCGGTTCGGCCTCGGCCTCCTGACGGAGCTGGACAGCGGCGAGGTACGCCTCAGCGACAACACATTGCGGGTCGGCGGCACGGAACTGGACCCGGCCGAGCGCGCGCGCCTGTCGGCGCAGGTGTCCGCGCTGGCCGCGCCTTACCGGGGCGTGCCGCTGATCAAGGGCCTGCCGGTCTGGACGGCAACACACAGCGCCGACGGTCTGGTCCTGGCAGGCAAAGTGACGAGCGAGGCCCAGCGACGCGAACTGATTGGTATCGCGCAGGCCCACGCGGCCGGTGACGTGATCGACCAGATGGAAATCGCCCCGGACATGCCGGATGACTGGTTCGCCCTGGCCGAAGCCGGCCTGCCGGGTTTTGCGCGGTTCCGGGAAGGTCAGATGGGTTTCTATCCGGCCGAGGGCGATGCCGGTTTCGCGGTGGAAGGGACGGCGCCAGCCAGTGTCATCCAGTTCCTAAAACAGGATCTCTCCGGCCCGCCGGCCAGCGGACTCGATTCTGTGCCTATCACAGTCTGGGCAGATCCCGTCGATGTGGATGTGCCGGAAGTGGCTGGGAT
Source organism: Hyphomonas sp. (assembly GCA_002700305.1). Lineage (GTDB taxonomy): Bacteria > Pseudomonadota > Alphaproteobacteria > Caulobacterales > Hyphomonadaceae > Hyphomonas. The sequence continues at coordinate 98,599 of PACZ01000027.1, forward strand.
TGATTTCGCGGAAGGTCCTGCGGCGGCCTGCCAGTCAGCATTCGATGCCGTGCTGGCTGCCAATCCGGTCCTTTTCGACGACAGCGGCACGGAGGTGTCCCGCGCCAGCGGCGCCGCGCTGGATAAACTGCTGGCCGTGTCACATCTCTGCCCATCTGGCCTGTTAATCGAGATTCATGGACAGGCTGATTCCAACGCAGAGACCGCATTCGGCAAGGCGCGGGCCGAAGCGGTCGCGTCCTATCTGGCGGCAGCCGGGATCAATCGGCAGCGTCTGTCTGCGGTTGGCTATGGCCCGGACCAGTCCGGGCAGTCTAATGACAATGGTGGAAGTCAGATGACAAATCGCCTGATCGACATCAAAGTTCTCACACGGAGCGACTAATGGCTTGGCTTGTAACACATATGTGGATGGTGCTGGCTGGCGCGACCGTGTTCGCACTGATGCTGGGCTGGTCGGTGCGGGGCATGCTGCTGACGGGCAAGATGCGCAAGGCGATTGTCGACAAGGATGTGGCGCTGACGGAACTGGACCAGGCCCGCGATGAGATCGAGCGCCTGTTCGCGGCGCAGCGTGCCCAGAGAGGGGAAGGCGGCGGCGTTGCCGACGCCTCGGCGCGCAAGATTTCCGACCTGACGGCGGAGCTGCAAAAGGCCAAGATCGAACTGACGACGCTCAAATCCGAAGCGGCGAAAGCGGCAGCCGAGTCGGCCAGGGAACGCGATGCGCCGACTATTGTTCTGCCGCCAAACCGTGGCGGTGCAGACGAGGGCGGCGAAGAAGCGGACACGCCGGCAGCTGGGAGTGAAGCGGACGAACCGCCGACGCTGACCTGGCGCAACCGGCACCTTGAAGCCCGGGTAAAGCATCTCGAAGCGCAGCTGGCAGAGATGGAAGCGGCCCCGGCGCCCGTTCCGGCTGCTGTTCCTGAGGCAGCCGATATTGAGGCGCCCGCAGAGGACAAAGCCCTGTCTGTCGACGAAGAGGGGCTGGCGAAGCTGAAATGGCAGGCAGACTATCTCAAGCAGCGCGTCGAGGCGCTGGAGACAGAGCTGGCCAAGGCACCGGCTGAAGTGCCTGTCGTGGCAGATGAAGACGCCAATGAGGAAATGGCCCGCCTGCGCTGGCGCAACCGGTTCCTGGAGGGGCGGCTCGCCTATTTCGAGGGCGGTGCGGGCGAAGAGGCAGCTGAGCCGGCCGCCGAGAAGACCGGTGCCGAAGCCATGCTGGAAGAGCTGGAAGTCACCGACACGGCCGCCGACATGACCGAAGCGGTCGAAGCCATGGCCGAAGGCCTGACGGTCGCCGGGCTGCCGGACGAGGCCGAACCGGAATTTGTCGAAGTGGAAGACGAAGCGTCTGAAGAGGTGGCTTTCGAAACGCTTGCCGAAACCGGAACGGTCGATGTCGAGGTGGTGGACGAGGAAGATACGGCGCTGATTGAGGAAGACGCTCCGGCGGCGTTTGTCGAGGAGTCCGCCGAACCCCTCGAGGCTGAAGATACCGGGCCGGAAGAAGACGAGAGCTTCGCAGACGTCTCCAACGATGAAGAGGAATCTCTCGCCGAAGCCGATCATGCCGATGAGGATGTGCTCTCGGACGAGGAATATGACGAAGAGGATTTCGTCGAAGCCGATGACGTCGAAGAGGAATACGACGCAGACGCCGACGAGGCGGACGCCTTCGATGACGATGATGCCGAAGACGACGATTTCGAAGACGACGATGTCGAAGATGACGAAGGGGCGTCGGACGAGCAGGACGAGACTTACGACGAAGAAGAGTCCTGGGATGAGGACGATGAGGCCGAGGACGACTTCGAAGACGATGAAGATACCGGCTCAGATGAAGACGAAGCGTACGATGACGCTGAAGCCTTCGATGATGACGAGGATGAGGCCGAGGCTGAGGCTGAGGATGAAGACGAATCCCATGAAGAGGACGAAGTGTCCGATGAAGCCTGGGATGACGAAGAAGACGATGCTGACGAAGACGAAGCGTACGATGACGCTGAAGATGAGGCCGGAGACGAGCCTTCCGAAGGCGGCGTGACCTACGAAACCGACGAGACGATCGTGCCGGAACGCCCGATGGCGATGAACGGCCCGGTCGAAGGCCACCCGGACGATTTGACCCTGATCGGCGGCATCGGGCCCAAGATCCAGGTCCTGCTTAACGAGCTGGGCGTCTGGCATTATGACCAGATTGCCGAATGGACGCCGGAAAACGTCGCCTGGATGGATGAACACCTCAATTTCGGCGGCCGGATCACGCGCGAAGGCTGGGTGGAGCAGGCGGCCGTGCTGGTCCGCGACGCCGAGAGCGTCTGACGCATTCAGCAAGGGTTCAGCCGGAACCGGCAAGATTTGCCTGCGTTCATCGCAGACGCGATTGCAATTTGAAGGCGGGCAGCTAACCTTGCGCTGCCGGAGTGAGGGAAAGCACATGACGAAACTGATCGATATCGATAGCGCCATTTTTGAAGGCGCACCGCGTGTGAACCTGTCCCGCCGGGCGATCATTTCCGGCATTGCCGCTGGCACGGTGTTTCCGTTCATCAGCGGGTGCGAGACCAATCCGGCCACTGGGCGCAGCCAACTCCTGCTGTTCGGGGATCAGGAAGTCGCCTCCATGGCGGCATCGGCCTGGACCGACATGAAGGCGCAGACACCGGTGACGGCGAACTCCCGTCTGAAAAATCGCGTCCTGCATGTCTGGGAAAAGACGCTGCACGGCGCCGAACAGAAGGGCGACATCGCTGCCGGGCAGAGCTGGGATGTGGCCGTGTTCGACACTGACGACGTCAACGCCTTCGTCATGCCGGGCAACCGGGTCGGCGTGTATCGCGGCATCACCGAGCTGACCGAGAATGACGACCAGCTGTCCTCCGTGCTGGGCCACGAGACAGGCCATGTTGTCGGCCGTCACGCGGCAGAGCGCCTGTCAGTCACGACGCTGGCGCAGACGGGCCTCGCCGTTGGCCAGATCGCGATCGCGCAATCGGACACGCTGTCGAAATATGGCGGCGAGATCGGCGCGCTTGGCGGCGCGGCCATGCAGTTTGGCGTGATCCTGCCCTACAGCCGCAACCACGAACTCGAGGCCGACAAGCTTGGCGTCGATTACATGCACAATGCCGGCTATGACGTGCGCCAGTCCGTCCGCCTTTGGGAGCTGATGGACGCCCAGTCCAAGGGCCAGCGCCCACCGGAATTCATGTCCACCCACCCGGACCCGGCCCGCCGCGCCCAGGAACTGGTGAAATACATCAACTACAAGGGCTACGCTCTGATGTAACCGGGCAGGGGCGGTCTGCCGCCCCCGCTTGACCCCACGATACAGATGCGCCATACGCGCCGCTTCTGCGGGAGGCATGCCATGCCAGACCGCGGAGCCTCCACTGTAACCGGGCGGATCGAAAGACCACCGCCCCATCTGAAACGTTCGAGAGGACAATATGGCCAAGAAACTGCTGGGGCAGCTCAAGCTCCAGATCCCTGCCGGCCAGGCCAACCCGTCGCCGCCCGTCGGCCCGGCGCTCGGTCAGCGCGGCATCAACATCATGGAATTCTGCAAGGCGTTCAACGCCAAGACCCAATCCATGGAACCCGGCCTGCCGGTACCGGTCGTCATCGACTATTACCAGGACAAGTCGTTCACCTTCATCACCAAGACGCCGCCGGCGACTGTGCTGCTGAAGAAGGCTGCCAAGCTGAAGCTCGGCAAGAAGCCTGCGTCCGGCGCCAAGAAGCCGGGCTACGACACCGTCGGCAAGGTCACCATGGCCCAGGTCCGCGAAATCGCGGAAATCAAGATGGCCGACCTCAACGCCAACGACATTGACGCAGCTGCCAAGATCATCGCCGGTTCCGCCCGCGCGATGGGCATCGAAGTTGTGGAGTAAGAACCATGGCGAAAGCAGGAAAGCGCGCACGCGCAATTGCAGAATCCGTTGACGCAAACAAAGCCTACACCGTCTCTGACGCTGTGGCGCTGGTGAAGTCGAACGCAAAAGCCAAATTCGACGAAACCGTCGAAATCGCCGTGAACCTCGGCGTTGACCCGAAATACGCTGACCAGATGGTCCGCGGCGTGGTCAATCTGCCGGCCGGCACGGGCAAGGACGTCCGCGTCGCCGTGTTCGCGAAAGACGCGAAAGCCGAAGAAGCCACCGCAGCCGGCGCCGATTTCGTTGGCGCTGAAGACCTGATGGAAAAAATCCAGGGCGGCTTCATGGACTTCGACCGTGTCATCGCATCGCCGGACATGATGGCCGTTGTCGGCCGTCTCGGTAAGGTGCTCGGCCCGCGCGGCCTGATGCCGAACCCGAAAGTCGGCACCGTGACCCCGAACGTTGCCCAGGCCGTCAAGGACGCGAAGTCCGGCTCGGTCGAGTTCCGCGTCGAGAAGGCAGGTATCGTTCACGCCGGCATCGGCAAGGCCTCCTTCGCTGAAGGCGATATCGAGAAGAACGTCAACGCGTTCCTCGACGCTCTCGTGAAGGCTCGCCCGTCTGGCGCAAAAGGCACCTTCGTGAAGAAGATCTCGCTCTCGTCCACCATGGGCGCTGGCGTCATGATCGACACGGCAGAGCTCTCTCAGTAAGTCCGAGCCGATCACAAGCGAATAAGAAAAGCCCGGCGCCGCAAGGTGCCGGGCTTTTCCGTTCGGGGCTGTGGGGGTAGCCCTTTAGTTGTTGTCAGCTGTCACGATGATGATGCCATCTTCGGACGGCTGGACCGAACGGGTCACGGCGACGTGGTATTCCATCAGGTCGGCGCTCTGCACCTGGTTGACGGTCTGGTCGACCACCTCGGCGGCGCAGTTGGAAACGGCTGTCGGCCAGACCCCGGCAATGGCGCTGGAGTCGTCATAGATGCTGCGGCAGTAGTCGCGTGCAGATTTCTCGATCGAGGCGTAGGTTTCAGCGGCAGTGGCGCCGCGTTTGAAGCTGATGGCTGCCTCATCACCGGTTTGTGCGGTGGCCGTCATGCCGAATCCGGCGACAGCGAAAGGAATTGCGGTAAGAGCGAAGCGGATTTTGTGGAAATTCATGTGAGGCCCTCTCATTTGTAAGCTGACGGGCACTGAACATGTCCCGTCTTTGCGCCTGACACTCGCTCACACCGGGCGTTCGGGTCCTGTGGAGAGGCTTAGGAAAACCTGATGTTTACATTAGGCCTTGTTTTTAAAGGAGTAAGTTTGACCTGATGGCTTCGGACAATCTGGTCCGATTGAGATAAACTCACCGCAGAGGCTTCGTCAGGCAGCGATTCAGAGATGGCAGACACGTTCGGATCAGACACGGAGACAGGGCAGGAGCGATCAGACTTCCGCCTTGGCGCCCTGTTGATCGAACCTGACCAGAACAGTGTTTCCAATGGCGCCCAGCGCCACAGGCTTGAGCCGAAGGTCATGCAAGTGCTCTGCGTTCTGGCCGCGCGGCCGGGTGAGGTCATCTCGCGGCAGGAACTGATCGATCAGGTCTGGGGCGTGGAGCATGGCGCGGACGAAAGCCTGACGCGCGCCGTGTCTCTTCTGCGGAGCGTGCTGAACACCGACAAGGACCTGCATTCGGTCATCGAGACCATACCGAAGCGTGGCTACAGGCTGGCGGCCGAGGTCGGAGAGGTTCAGGCGCCCCTTGCAGACCCGGAACCGCCAGCGCCTGTGGAAGAAGAGGCCGTGCCCTTCGTCCGCGAGCCGTGGCGCCGCGATACGGACATCAGTCCCATCCGCTATGTTTCGGCGCTGGTCGTCCTTGCCATCATCATGCTCTGGACCGGCGTCATGATCGGGCGCTCTTCAAGCAGCGCAGTGGCGGTGCCGGAAAAGTCGATTGCGGTGTTGCCGTTCGAAAATCTGAGCGGAAATTCGGAGCAGGACTATTTCTCACGCGGCTTGTCGGAGGAGATCCGCACGCTTCTGACACAGCTGGATGAGCTGAAGGTCGCCGGCCGTGCGCCGCCTTCGGTCGGAACGGCTGACGGTATGGACGCGCAAACGCTCGGCAAGAAGCTGAGGGTCTCCCACGTCCTGACCGGCAGCATCCGGTCGGATCAGGATCGCATCAAGGTATCGGCGGAGCTGATCGACACCGAAAGCGGCTATCAGGTCTGGTCGCACGGATATGACCGGCTGCTGAGTGCGCAGAGCCTGTTCGACTTGCAGAAGGACATCGCCACCGACGTGGCCGGTGCGCTGAGCGTGTCATTGAATGTGCAGGAACCCAACCGGATCCTTGGCTCGGATACACACAGCCTCGAAGCCTATAATTATTATCTCAGCGCGCGGGAGACGGATGTCTTCGGCATGGGCGACCGCAGCGAAATGATCGCATTGCTTCACAAGGCGCTCGAGCTGGATCCGGATTATGGGGCGGCCCGGGTGATGCTGGCCATGAATACGGGCGCGCAGGCCTGGAACGCCTCTACACCTGCGGAAGCGGAAGCCTTCCTGGCGCGGGGCCGGGCCATGGCGGAAGAGGCGGTCCGTCTCAATCCGGATCTGGCGCAGGCCTATACGGCGCTGGCCAATTTCGAGGGGCTGGCCGGGGACTGGCTGGAGGCAGGCCGGAACAACCGTATGGCGCTGGAGCGCTCTCCCAATCTGCGCGTGCTGCATGATCAGACGATTTTCCTGATGCGCACCGGCCGGGTGGAGGAAGCCCTCAGTATTGCGCAGCGCGGTCAGTCAGCCGACCCGCTGAACCCGGATCGCGCGGCGACCCTTGCCATGGCCTATGCGTTGCTCGGACGGCACGAAGCGGCCGAGGCATCGCTGGAACATTACTGGACACTGCAGCTGCCACCGGGAGAATGGGACACCTATGCCTGGACGATTGAAATGCAGGCGCCGCAGACGGTGGAAAGCCTGATGGCGCTTTGCCAGCGCCTGGTCCGGAGCGATCCGTCATTGCGTCCGCTGCTGGCACCGGTCATCGATGCGTTGCCGGATATGGAGGCTGCACTCGGTGCGGTCGAGGCGCAGTTTGAAAGCGGGGCAGGGGCTCATCCGAACCGGTTCGAGATTCTCGCTGCTCTGGCCGCGCAGCTCGGAGACCCGGACCTGGCCCTGCGGATCTGGCGGCATGAGCTGGAAGGGACACGCCTCAGGCTGATGCGCATCTGGGGACCGGTCTATGCCGATATGCGGCGGCTCCCCGGATTTGCCGATCTGATGACCCGGATCGGACTGCCGCTATACTGGCGCGAATTCGGCTGGCCGGACAGATGCCGGCCGGCGGGGGCGTCGGACTTCGACTGTTTCTGAGGGAGCCGGCCCGGGCCGCGCGCCGGGCAGGGACCTCGGTAAAGTCCGGGGTTGACTTTTTCTCACTCAGGGGGGTTGCAGGCTTGGGGATAAAGCGTTAACACCCCGCTCTTGACGGGAGTTCTCCGATATGCATTCGGCGGCCTCCCGTTTTCCTGTCCTAGACCATGGGTCACGTATTTATACGCGGTAACGGCTAATCAGCCACCTATGCAGACGGGGTGAGGCGTTGATTCGGTTCGGAAAAACAGGGCTGACCTGTTTTTGGCTTACCGGGGCAAGCGGCCAATCCCTGGGCAGGCGCTGGAAGGCCAACCGGCCAGAAGGCGATTACCAGGGCGGCCGGATGGTCCGGGCGCCTCAATGGAGACCCGCTATGGATAAAGCTGGAAAAAGTGCGGCTCTGGAATCCCTGAAAGGGGTTTTCGAAGAGTCCGGTGCGGTCGTTGTGACCCACTATACCGGTCTGTCTGTTGCGGAAATGACGAAGCTGCGTGGCATGCTCCGCAAGGACGGTGCGCAGCTGAAGGTGGTCAAGAATACCCTGGCGCAGATCGCGCTTGACGGTAA
>PACZ01000028.1 GCA_002700305.1 Hyphomonas sp.
AGCCTGACAGGCACGTCCGAGCGCCAGATATTTTCCAGCGCCGCCAGTCCCGTGGCGCCAGGTTCCAGGACAATCATGTGACCTCTCCACAAAAAATGCGCTTGTACAATGGATTGAAACCGATCCGGCAGGACAATTCGGCAGGATGTTCCACATCCCAGACCGCAAGATCTGCAGACTGCCCTGCATGCATGCGCCCGACATCCTCCAGGCCAAGCGCCATCGCGCCATTCCGGGTGACGCCGCGCAGCGCTTCTTCAGGCGTCAGACGAAACAGGACGCAGGACATGTTCATCGCGCTCAGAAGCGAGGTCATCGGTGAGGAACCCGGATTGCAGTCCGTCGCAATCGCCATGGGGACGTCATGTTCGCGGAATGCCGATACGGGCGGCAGCCGCGTTTCCTGGAGGAAGTAAAATGCGCCCGGAAGCAGGACCGCTATACTCCCATGACGCTGCATCGCCTCGGCATCTTCCGGCGTTGCATATTCCAGATGGTCACACGAGAGCGCGGCATATTCTGCGGCAAGGCGTGCGCCGCCCAACCAGGACAATTGCTCGGCGTGCAGCTTCACGGGCAAGCCGAGCGTCCGCGCTTTTTCGAACACGGTCCGGATGTCTTGCGGCGAAAAGGCAATGGTCTCGCAGAACCCATCCACCGCATCGGCCAGACCCTCGGCCTTTGCGCCTTCCATTGCCGGAAGGCAGACATCCGAAAGGTAATCGTCCGGGCGCCCCGCATATTCGCGAGGCAGCGTATGGGCTCCAAGGAAAGTGGTACGGACCCGGAGCGGCCGCACCTTTTCCACCTGCCGCGCCACACGAAGCATCTTCAGCTCGGTCTCTATGTCCAGCCCGTAACCGGACTTGATCTCGAGCGTTGTCACCCCTTCCGCAATCAGGGCGTCCACACGCAACAGGGCCGATCTCAGAAGATCCGCCTCGCTTGCAGCCCGGGTCGCTTCCACGGTCGAGACGATGCCGCCTCCGGAACGGGAAATTTCCTCATAGGATGCCCCGTTCAGACGCGCCTCGAATTCGGCGGACCGGTTTCCTGCGTGAACGATATGGGTATGGCAATCCACAAGGCCTGGCGTAACAAGGCGCCCTTCCAGATCCAGGTGTTCGTCCGTCCGGGCAGCTTCAGGAATATCCGCGCACGTTCCGACCCATCGCAACTGCCCATCCTTTATCCAGACGGCCCCATCCGGAACGAGTCCGTACGGCTCATTTCCTTCCAGCGTCGCGAGCTTTGCGTGCGTCAGTAACATGATTTCCTGTTGCCTGAGGATACGGTCTGCTGCATATGTATATACATAATATTTGGCTAGGAAAGATGTAATGACGGTCATCTGGGCGAAAAAAGCGCTCCTGCCGGACGGGTGGTCCGATGGGGTCCGCGTGGACATAAGCCATGAAGGCGCCATCCTTTCCGTCCGTTCAGGACAGCCCCCGGAAGGCACCCGGACCGGCCTGCTTCTCCCCTCACCCGCCAATATTCATTCGCATGCCTTCCAGCGCACCATGGCCGGACTGACCGAGCGCCGCGGCCCTGATGGAAGGGACAATTTCTGGACGTGGCGCAAATTGATGTTCCGGTTCCTGGAACGGCTGACGCCTCGTCACATTGAAGACATCACGGCATTTGTTCAGATGGAAATGCTTGAAGCCGGCTATGCTGCGAGCGTCGAATTCCACTATCTCCATCACCAGCCGGACGGGACTCCCTATGGAAAGCTGGCGGAAATGTCAGAACGCGTCGCCGCGGCAGCCACCACGAGCGGCGCCGGGCTCACGCTTTTGCCGGTTCTCTACCAGTATGGCGGATGCGACAGACGTCCCCTGGGACCTGGCCAGGTCCGGTTTGGCAACGATTTCGACCGGTTCGCGCGGCTTGTTGATGAGGTACAGGACACCATGCGAAGCCTGCCGGCGGATTGCCGGTTGGGTGTTGCCCCCCATAGCCTCCGGGCTGTTGCGGACAAAGACATGGCAGGGGTCGAACAGCTCCTGCCCGCCGGCCCGGTTCACATGCACCTGGCAGAGCAGCAGGAAGAGGTCGACGAAGTGCTGGAACGCTATGGCACTCGTCCGGTCACCTGGTTCCTGGACAATTGCAATGCCGGCCCCAGATGGTGCCTCGTTCACTGCACCCGGATGGAACAGTCGGAGGCCGTCCGTCTTGCCCGCTCAGGCGCGGTCGCGGGCATCTGCCCCCTTACCGAGGCCAATCTCGGAGATGGAATCTTCGAAGCGGGCCCCTGGTTCGATCATGACGGCGCAATCGCGATCGGATCGGATTCGAACATCCGCATCTCCCTGGCAGAAGAATTGAGGGCCCTGGAATACTCCCAGCGCCTGAGAGACCATGCCCGCGCCGTGCTGTCGCGGTCAGGTCATTCGACGGGGCGAACGCTCTTCGAAGCCATTTCGAAAGGCGGAGCGGCGGCCGCCGGACGCAACAGCGGCCGGATAGAGGAAGGCGCTCTGGCGGACCTTCTCGCGCTCGACATGGACAGCGTCTGCCTGGCCGGCCTCGAAGGCGACACGTTGCTGGACAGCTATATTTTCGCAGGCGACGATGGTCTCGTCACGGACGTCTGGTCCGCCGGACGCCACCTGGTCAGGGAAGGACACCACGTCAGCCGGGATGAAATCGTGGAGAAGTACCGCAGGACAATGAGTGAACTCAGGGATGCCCTATGACTGATACGCCATTCAGAAGCTGGCAATCGGTCCAGAAGGAAGTCTTGGCCCGGATCCATTCGCGGCGATGGAAACCCGGCGACCTCATCCCGAACGAGGCCGATCTTGCCCAGGAATTCGGTTGCGCGCGGGCAACGGTGAACCGCGCGCTGCAGAACCTGGCGGACGAAGGCCTGCTCGACCGGCGCCGCAAGGCCGGCACGCGTGTCGCGACCCACCCGGTCCGCAAGGCGACCATGCATATTCCCGTCATACGCCAGGAAATTGCAGACAAGGGACAGGAATACGGCTATGAACTGATCCGCTCCGAAAGGGTCCCGCCACCTGCGAGAATCAGCGATGTCATGGAATCCGGAAGGCGCACCCGCGTTCAACATATAGTCTGTATACATACAGCGGATGGCCGGCCCTATGTGCTTGAAGACCGCTGGCTGAATCCAAAATGGGTTTCAGCTGAAGACATGTCGATCTTCAATGAAATCAGCCCGAATGAATGGCTTGTGACACATGTCCCGTTCACGGAAGGCGAAATCAAGTTTTCCGCCATGTCGGCCAGCAAGACAGAAGCTGAGCTGCTCTCCTGTGAAGAAGGCGAGGCATTGTTTGTCATTGAGCGGACAACTCGCAACAAGCAGGAAGCGATTACTTCGGTGAGGCTAATTTTTTGCCGGGGGTACCGGATCGAGACAACTATCTGACCTGGCTCACCCCCGGACGGCAGCCATGCATCGCTCCAACTCCATCAGATAAATTAGCTTGCCTGCCATGATTTACCAATCAGGGTCCATACCCGATACACCCGGAAAATCGACGACCTTCTCACCATAAAGCGGGTCGTAATAATGCCCCCCTTCCTTATAATCCTCGTTCCATACCTTCTTTCCCTCCGCGTCGCGCCTGTAGACGAAAGGCGACATGAGCAAACGCTCCAGGTGCCAGCGGCCCTCACGCCCGGATGGAATGTCTTCGCCCGATCCATACAGCATCAACCCACCCTCATCGTAGATTTCGTGCGCAGGATCGGTGGCCTTGTACTCATGACTCACATTCATGGCCTTGTGGCCGATTTCATGAGCAATTGTCCTCCTCAACCGGCTGGGCTTTGACAAATTGGTTATCGTAATCACGCCACGAAGGCGCTCCGGTAGCGTATCACCATATGAATAGGTGGGAAACGACAGCCCGCCCGTCCTGACCATCTTCATAGTCCAGTTGCGCCCCTCTGATACTTCCAGAAAGGGGAATATCACATCCTGGAGCGCAACCAGGTAGATTGTGCGGCTATTATCCTCATCTGGCTCAATTACGCTTTCAAAGGCAGACTTGGCCATCTCCGTCAGCTCCGCCGGATGCCGCCTTGATGAGACATACAGGTTGACATACTCAGTATCAGGAATACGCGGAATTTCGTTTGCCTGGATCGCAAGGAAACGCGGATCGACTTCGCCGGACTTCACCCAGAGCAAGTTCAGCTGCACGCCTGCTGGAGCATAAATTTCCTTGGCGGACATGAAACTGTCCAACATCGCAGGAAGAGTGACCTTGTCAAAGCCGGGGTCGAAATTGGAAGGAAAATAAATACCTACATCAATCGTCGGGCGTCCCGGCACCAGGTCCGAATTGATTGCATTGACATCAACTGCCTCATTGATCGTCCAGTTCGCGGGCTGATCTGCTCGGGCTTCAGAGTTGGCAGCGAGTGAATTGGTTCCCGCGCCAACAAGCGCGAGAACCGTGACTGCCGCCAGTTTTGCAAGACTCTTCTTCATGGCTGCGTTTCCGATCAATCGATAGATTCAAGGACCTTGTCAAAATCCGGATTTACGCTGTGTGCAAACAAAATTGCCGGATGGTCTGATTTCAGAGCATTGTAGTAATATGCCCCGCCCGACTGACGATCGGCCTCCACCATTTCCCGCATGTCTTCGATACCGTGATGAAATACTTCATAGTCTGTGGAATCGCCTTTGGGCTTCACAATGAGGAGGAGCGCACCTTCGCCGAATGGGGCTTCCCAACCGGTAGGCATGCCGTCACCGAAGCGAAACAACGACCCACTCTCCATGACCTGTCGCTTGCCTTCACTTGCCAGCACCCATCTGCCCCGCACCGTGTAGACGATACTTCCGGTGTCGTGCGGGTGCTCGGCAAGAAACATTCCCGGCTGCAGTTCGATAAAAAATGCACGTGTCTGCTCAGCGAACAGCAATGGACCAAAAAGCCCTTCATGAGTCATAATGGCTGACGGAGCTGTTACCGCCGTTTCAATGTTTGGAATGACTTCGACATTGGTGGCAAGCTGCAGGTATTCTGGCGACACTTCAGAGGCCGGAACGGTAAACGCTTCAATCGCCCCGGCCGAGGTGCCAGCCTCATGATCGTGCGAATGCCCCCCCTCATCATGGGGGTGGTGCGAACTGCTCTCTTGAGCATACGCCGACAACGGAAGAACGCAACAAAACAATAACGCAGCGAGTTTCATATCATGTTCCTTTCTTTGAGTCTGGATTTGGCGGGATACCGCATTGATGCACGGCACCCCGTCCCGTTGGAAAATACCGATCACGACACGGACCGCTCCAATCGTGACATTGCGGCCATCGTCTCTCCCCTTTGGCTCGAGCATGCATGCACCGACCCGAGTGGGACATCTGTCGAAACGGCAACAGCGGGCCCGGATCGTCTGTACTTGTTCCTGTGAAACGCATGCAGCGAACATCCCCGGGTTTATGACCACCCCAAGCTTGCAGGTCGCTCCCCTGCCCGTCAAGTTTTTTGTATAGACATTATATTTCAATCAAGTCGGCTACACCTTGAATCCCGACTGCCAGACAGAAATGCACAATCATCGGCCAGGAGGACCGCCCCATGTCGGATGGATGCTAGGTCTTTTCTGCGCCGAAACGTGCAACCAGGCTGTAGGAATCACCGGGAAAAAGCTGCTGGACGGCGGTAATATGTTCGCCGCCACGCCATGTCCTGCGAGATACGCTCAGGCAGGGTGTATTCAATTCGACGTCGAGCGACCGGGCTTGGTCCTTGCTGGCTCCCGTCGCCGAGATCCGGGTTTCAGCCTCGGTCCACGGGACATTTTCCAGCAGCCATGTGCCAGGTCCATCAGGATCAAAAACCGCGTCGCCGATCTCAGGCACAGCATCCAGGTTCACCGTACGGTTTTCATACGCAAAGGGAACACCGTCTGCCATATGCGAGCCAATAATCCAGAGAACCTCGCCATCAGTTTCAAGCGCACTCTGAGCTTTTGACGCATTGCAAATCTCGCGATGGATCATTCGAAACCGATAGGTCTGCCCACTTTCACGAACCTCTCTCGCTAAATCGGGAATATCGAGAACCATTGCGTATGCGCGGGGACTCGCAACGAAACTCCCCGCCTTTCGGCGCCGCTCAACAAACCCGGTAGCGACAAGACGTGATACAGCCTTGTTCACTGTCATCCTTGAACAATCATATTCAGACATGAGATCGCGCTCGACCGGGAGCCTGTCTCCGGGTTTGAGCTTACCGTGCAGGATTTTTGTTTCTATATCGGAACGTATCCGCTCATGGATCGGGATCATCAAAGCTGTCCGCTCAAAATTTCTGCAATATCACTTGAAGGGACCCCGGCGCGATGCAACTGACATCAACACCTTGTGCCCGACACCACATCAAATTGTTTTCGCCGGGTCGCTGCTGATCACCTGACCGCTTCGAAGGCCGTTATCCCTGACTACGGTGTATAGGCCCGATATCCAACATGCAAGAAGGCGATATCACCTGTCCTCGTGAAGTTGAAACAATTGATGATTTCAGGAACGAGCAAAGGCATTGATTGGTGCTGAAACCTCCAGTGCGTTCAAGCCCGTCATATCCGCACACGAATGACAATTACAGCGCTTGTCACAAGGCACGTGCACTCGCGCGCGTCCGGCGACCGCAACTCGCATTCCAAATCCGTCCGAATTCATTCGCCGTATCAAAAAAAGAATACCCGCGCCCCAAGCCTGGAGCGCGGGTACACTCAAGCACTCGGGATTGGGCCATCACACCGGAGAAGGATGCACATGTTCCGCCTCAATCAGAGAGTGGTGCGCCTCAGGCCTCGGAGCGAACCAACGATGAAGCGCTGGCAGCACCAGCAAAGTCAGCACGGTCGAAGAGACAAGCCCTCCCATGACAACCGTGGCAAGTGGACGTTGAACCTCGGCGCCAACGCCAGTCGCGAAAAGCAAGGGCGCAAGGCCGAGCGCCGTGGTCAGGGCCGTCATGAGGACAGGCCGGGCTCTCAGTCCAGCTGCCTCGATGGCCAGTTCATCCAGATTCCGGCCAGCCCTGGCAAAATCGTCCATGAAACTGACAAGCACCATACCGTTGCCAAGCGCGATCCCGAACAAGGCAATGAATCCGACTGTCGCTGGCACTGACACAGGCAAGCCGCTGACCCAGAGCGCCATCGTGCCGCCTGTCAAGGCGAGCGGGATGTTGAGCAAGATCAGAATGGCAGATTTCATTCGGCCGAAGGTCAGCAACAGGATAAGGAACACGATAGCGAGCGTGATCGGGATCACGACCGCAAAGCGCTGATTGGCCTCCTGCTGCAGTTCAAACTGACCGCCCCACTCAACCCGGTAGCCCGCAGGTAGATCGAGTTCCGCCCCGACATCCTCCTGTGCTTCGCTGACATAGCTGCCGATATCCCGGCCCCGGACATTCAGCTGGACAGTGATGAACCGCTCGCCATTCTCGCGCGTGATCTGCCGTGGCCCGACAATCTCGCGAATGTCGGCGACACTCTCCAGCGGAATGCGTGCACCGCTCTCCGATTCCAGAATGATCCGCCCGATCGCCGCCGGTGTGTTGCGGTCCTCCTCTGCAAAGCGAACGACCACCGGGAACTGGCGTACACCTTCGAAGACCGCACCTGCCTCCGCGCCGCCAACGCCTGACTGAAGGGCATCCAGCGCCTCTTCGATGCTGAGACCATACCGGCCGAGCGCTGTCCGGTTGAGTGACACGACAAGCTGCGGCGCGCCGGTGATCTGGTCGGCCTGGACGTCACTTGCACCCGGAACATCCTGAAGGATGGACTGCAGTTCTTGTGAACTTTCCAGCAGGACAATGGTGTCCGGCCCGAAGATCTTGACCGCGAGCTGCGCCTTGGTGCCGGTCAGCAATTCGTCCACAGACATCGCAATCGGCTGTCCGACATTGGCCCGGATACCCGGGAAGGAACCGAGGCTGTCAGAGATTGCAGCCCGAAGGTCATCTGGGCTCATACCGTCCCGCCAGTCCTCTCTGGGCTTCAGGGCCACAAAGGCCTCGATACTGTTGACAGGGTCGGCATGGGCACCGACTTCTCCGCGCCCGATACGGCTGACAATCGAGTCGATTTCCGGAAAGGAACGCAGCAGCCGACTTTCGATGCGGGTTGAAATGGCCTTGGCTTCCGTCAGTGAAATTGACGGCGCCATTGTGACCCGCAGCAGGACATCGCCTTCCTCAAGCGCCGGCGTGAACTCCGACCCAAGCCGCGTCGCTGCAAGACCGCCAGCCAGAAGTAACAGTCCTGCAAGGCAGATTGCAGCCATCCGTCGGCGAACAAAAAAGGCTGCGAGTGGCTTCATGAACCGCGTCAACCGGCCTTTCTCAGCGGTCTCTGTCTTGCCCGATGGACGCATCAGGCCAAGCGCCATGGCAGGCGCAATCAGCGCCGCATAGATCAGCGAACCGGTCATGGCGAGCGCAGCTGACGCTGCCAGGGGCCGGAACGTCTTGCCTTCGGTTCCCTGCAGCGAAAAGAGCGGCAGGAACACGATGATGACAACAGCCACCGCCGCGATCAAGGGCGCGATCACTTCCGTACTGGCCCGCGCGACCGTCGTGCGCGCATCCTCGCCCTCTGATCGTTCCCTGAATCCCCGATCGACATTCTCAGCGATCACGATCGCCCCATCGACCATCATGCCAATCGCGATGGCAACTCCGCCGAGCGTCATGAGGTTCGCGCCGATGCCAAGCGCGTTCATCGCGATGAAGGCAAACCCGACCGAGAACGGGACCGACAAGACCACAACTAGGCTCGGCCGCCATCCACCGAGAAACGCAAACACGATGATTGCGACAAGCAAGGCCCCCTGCCAGAGCGCGGTCGTAACCGTTGCCGCCGCTTTCTGGACAAGCGTGCCCTGATCATAATAGGGGATCGCCTTCACACCATCGGGAAGCGAGGCGTTGATTTCTTCAAAACGCGACTTCGCGTTCTCGATGACGTCTGACGTATTCGACCCATAGAGCTTTAGCACAAGACCGGCGACCGCCTCGCCTTCTCCATTGGCTGTTGCAAGACCTTGCCGGACGCCGCCGCCAATTTCTACTTCACTAAGGTCGCGGACGCGGATGGTGCGTCCATCAATGGTTCTGACCGGCGTGTCGCGAAGATCGTCTAATGTTCTCGCCAGGCCAACACCGCGGACGGTGTATTGTTCAGCGCCGACTTCGATGAATTGAGCCCCCGCCGTCCGGTTAGCCGCTTCAAGGGCGTCGATCACGTCTGCAACACCCAGATGGTAGGAGGTCAGCTGGTCCGGATCGAGGCGCACTTGGTATTGTTTCTCAAATCCGCCGAGCGAGAGCACTTCGGTCACCCCCTCCACAGACTGAAGGGGGTACTTGATCATCCAGTCCGCAATCTCTCGCAGTTCGACGAGCGATCGTTCGCCCGTCTCATCGACAAGGCGGTAATACATGATGATTCCGAGACCGGTTGAGATGGGCCCCATTATCGGAGTCCCGAACCCTTGCGGGATGGCGTCCGTCGCTTCGCCGAGACGCTCGCCGACGACCTGCCGGGCGAAATAGACATCGGTGCCGTCTTCAAAATAGATGTTGACGACGGAAAGCCCGAAGTTCGAAGTCGAACGGATTTCCTCAACCTTGGGAAGTCCGGACATGGCCGTTTCAATCGGATAGGTGACATACCGCTCCACTTCTTCGGGGGAAAGACCTTCGGTCTCGGTGAATACCTGAACCAGTGACGGCGAGGGATCGGGGAACGCATCGACCGGAAGGCTCCGGAACGCGAACAGTCCGCCGATTGCAAGGGCAATAACCGCAATGACCGCAAGCAGCTGGCCACCGGCAAGGCGGTGCATGAGATTGAACATTTCTACCGTCTCCTAGTGCGCGTGGTCGTCGCCAAAGGCGTCTTTTTCGAGCTGGGCCTTGAGGGTGAAGGCCCCGTCTGTCACGAGTGCATCGCCGGCTTCGAGGCCGGAAAGAACCTGCGTGAATCCATTCGCGCTTCCGCCTGCCATAACTTCTGTGGGCTTGAAGCCGTCGTCTGTTGGCACAAAGACAGATTGCCTGCCCTCGACCTCGACAATCGCGCCAGACGGAACCCGGACGGATGTCTCAGACCCGCCTGTTTCGATATGTGCGGTAAGAAACTGGCCGGGCTTCAGGCGATGATCAGCATTGTCGACGATAACCCGGGCCGTCGCCGTCCGTGATGTCTCGTCAATGATCGGCAGCACAGTCGCAATGGTCCCTTCGGCCAGACTTTCGCCGGTTTCCCGCCGGAGCGAAACTGCCAGACCCGCATCAACCTTACCAAGGTCATCCTTGTACACAGCAATGTCGGCCCAGACGACGCTATCGTCGATGACAACAAACATCGGCTCGCCTCCAGCCGAAACGGTTTCGCCCAGCGAAACCGTGCGGCGGATGATTTTTCCGGCGATCGGCGACGTCACATAGGCTTGCGACAGCGCACCGTCCTTCGCACCGTCAAGACGGTCCAGAACTTCATGTCCGATACCGACAGCATGCAACCTGTTCTCAGCAGCCTCCCGTTGGGCATTGGCCGCTGCAAAAGCGGCCCTGGCTGACTGCACATCAGCCTTCGCGGTAATTTTCTGCTGGAAAAGACGCTCTTCGCGGTCCAATTCAGCTTTGGCAAGGCGTTCGGTCGTCACCGCATTCAGGAAGTCGGCCTTGAGGCCAGCAAGTTCCCGGCTTGTCAGAAGAGCAAGCGTCGCACCGGGCCCGATCGTATCTCCTTCTCCGGCATAGAGACGGGCGACGACCCCTTCGACTTTGGGGGAAACCCGGGCGATCCTGTCAGCGTCAAACCGGATCTCAGCCGGAAGCTCGAGATCTCCGGAGATGCGCCCGAGAGCGGCCTTGCCGACCACGATACCGGCAGCTTTGGTCTCTGCCGGGCTCAACTCTACATGGTCCGGCGCCTGATGGTCGTCATCTTCATCGTGCATCTCATATTGATCAGCGCGATCTTGTCTCTCTTCCTTCCCGGCAGCGTTTTCTGCTGGCGAGCCGGCGCCTGCGGCATCGCCGCTGCACGCCGAAAGATAGAGGAATGCGGGTGTCAGAAACGCCGCAAACAACATGTTCCTGTTCATTGGGTATCTCCATCAAATGGTGCTGCGCCGATCAGGGCGCGCAACCGCAAGGTTTCGATTTCAAGCGAAAGCCGTGCGTCTATGACCGCTGAGCGCGTCTCTATCAGGCTCCGGCGCGCATCGAGTGTTGCGGTTAGGTCGAACTTGCCGACCCGGTATCCTTCCGCTGCCGCGGCATAGGCTTGCTCGGCCAGGGGGAGCGCCTCCCCTTCAAGACGGTCAAGCCGGGATCTGAACGTGCGGCTGCGGGCAACAAGGCTCGCTTGCTGCGCACGCAAACGGGCTTCCACGGCATCAGCGTTCAACGCTGCCCCTTGAGATCTGAGCCGGGCTGCTCGCGCCGCATCCTGGTTGCGATCGAATAGAGGCAGCGGCACGCTCACTCCCGCAAGGAATGCATTGTCACCGGTCTGTTCAAAATTCCGAAGGCCGGCAGACAACGTCACATTCGGCCAGGCACCTGCGCGTGCCAAATCAGCCGCCGCACGACGCGCCTCCATCCCAGCCTTTGCCTCTGCCAGCCTTGGGTGAGATGGTCCGCCTTCGCTTGCTTTGATCTCGGCCTTATCGAATTTCTCACGGGAAGGATCAGGCAGAACAAAATCTACCTCCCCTCGTCCCCAGACAGAGGCCAGAGCAATGGCTCTGGCTTCGACTTCTCCGGCTGCCGCATCCGCTGCTGCCTGAAGGATCGCTTCCTCAGACTGTGATCGGACAAGCTCCGGAGGGGCTGATGCTCCCGCTTCCACCCTGCGAGAAACGACATCTGAGAACTCTCCTGCCAGCTTGGCCGCATCGGATGCAACCTTGGCAATCTCGATGGCTGCCTGCAAATCGAGAAACAACTCTCCGGCCAGCGTCTGGGATTCAAGACGCATGACCTCGCACCTGGCGCTTGCAAGGGCAGCCTCAGCCCGGGCAGCCCTCTCGGAAAGACGCCGCTTTCCACCGAGCCGGAATGTCTGTTCGAGCACCAGGGTATTTTCGGCGGTGCTGAAACCTCGTAGCGGACCTGTACCGGCGAAATTTTCAGTCTCGATCGAAGCGGACGGATTGAGCCGGCGCCCGGCCTGATCGGCATCGGCCGACGCGGCTCTGGCTTCAAGCACTGCTAACAGGACTTCGGGGGCAGCCCGGGCGGCCCGCTTCACTGCTGCATCAAGTGTAAGTGGGGTTCCTTGCTCAGCATTTGAAGTCTGGACAGATGCAGGGCCGCATCCATCTGCGAGGGCTTGCCCCGCCAAAAAGGGCAGAGCGAGCGCGGCAAGCATGCCGCGAAAGTGGATTTTCATTGGATATGCTTTCCTCGGATAGAATCATCGACGGCGCAGCATTCGCTGCGCACTCCTTTTCAGGTGTCGGGATCTAAGCTCGAGGAGGTCTGTAGGGACCGTCCGAAACGGCCTGCACAAGCATGTTCTGGTCGGGAACCGGGCTAAGCAAAGTTGTGGAGGCTGCAATAAGCTTTTCGCCACCCTCTTCGCCGATGATGTGATTGTGACAACTGCCGCAATGATGAAATTGGTGGCCTGACCCTTCCTGTGAAGTATCCGGGGAAGGAACTTCTTCGGACACATAGCTGTCCGCAGAGACTTGATGGACATCGTCGCAGGCAATCGCGATGTCAGCGACTGCACTCATCGGAGACGCTATGCAGGCCCAGGTCATCAAAGCGATGACTAGTCTCGACAAATGCATCTTGGTCCGGACGAGCGACATAATACAGCCTGTTTACAAAATGCTCTTAACGCCCAGGTTAACAGAGCCTCACCAAGCCCTAACATTTCCAGCCGCCATCAAGTCAAGCAAAAATTTCATTCGAAGCCAGATCTGGATTACTTCTTTCCGCAATCTGATTACCTTCCCGTCACGTGTAACGTGCCCGCTCCAAATCCCACCCAATCTGTCTGGCATCGTAAACTGGCGAGAGACGGAATCCCGGCCATGGCTTTGGCCAAACGACCGGATAATCCTTCGAAAAGAGACGGTCCCCGTCGCGCAGGCCCGCAGCCCCCCCTGCCTGCTTCAGAGCCCCGGGTCTGTCGAAATAGCGGACGTCATCCCCGCAATAGCGGAAAGACATGGCCCGCCGCCAGAGGTCTGACCGGTTCCCTCCCGCCCCGTGTACCGTCATGACGTGATGGATAATGACGTCGCCTGGCTTAACCTGAAACGAGACGATATCGTATGCCGCTAGGTTGCCTTCGATGTCCGGACATTTCGGATGCGGCGACGATGGGAAAGATGTTCGCGAGACAAACGCATTCGGCGCAAACGTCTCACCCCATCTGTGGGAACCGCGAATGTATTGCATGACGCCGGTCCCGTCATCTGCCGCATCGAGCGGGATCCAGACGATGACACACTGTTCGCCCTCGATCTGGAAATAGGCAAGGTCCTGATGAAATGCTGTTTTCTGGCGGGTGTGCGGCGCCTTCACGAAGGTCGTGTCTTCCCAGAAGTTCAGATAGCGGGCATCGAGAAGTTCCGCGGCAATGCCGGGGAGCGCCGAGTCGAATGCGACCATGCGCACGCCGGGGTCCGTTTTCCAGGCCGCAACATCATAGAAGAACAGGCCTTCGCTGTCCGATGCATCCTCTTCCAGCAGAGGACACGCGGCCGGGTCGGCCTGGATGATCTCCTTCATGGCCTGCATGTCGAACCGGTTCGCTGTGCCTGTCTCCACGGGCCGGACAGGGTCCCAGACCTGCTTGCCAAACGCCTCGAAATCATAACCCGTCTTCGACCGGCCGAGGCGCTCCATCTGCTGCGCCACGCCGGCGCGGAGCTTTTCGATCTCGCCGGATGTCAGCACGTTGCGCAAGCAGACGACACCGTCCTGCTGAAAGGCGTCCCTGTCTTCGGCCGAAAGGCCCCGCCCCCGTCCCGCACTCACGCCGAAGCCCTGAGCTTTGGCGCCAGATAGTCGGCGACAATTGTTTCGGCATCGCGGTAGCGGTCCAGTTGCCTGTCCAGGGTCGCCTTGTCGATTTGCGAGACTGCCGGGATCCAGGCCCAGTCATCCCCTTCCCGGCGTGGCAGGCCGAGCGGCTCGGTCGTCCAGACCCGCTGGACGAGATTGTAGAATTTCTGATGGGTCAGCCAGCTGAGGCGCGAGACGCCATGATCGAGGCACCAGACAGTCAGGCCCAATCCGAGACGGCACCTTGTCCTGAAATCCTCGACCGGGTCCGGCATGAGGCTTCGGTCGGTCACGAAGCGGGAACATTCCCAGACATCCGGTCCGATGGGATAAGGCTGGAGGTCGCAATAATCGGCAAAGAGTTCGCTCAGCATGTGCGGGCGTGTTGTCGGATTGAGCCGCGAGGAGGCCATCACCTCGCCAGCTTCGGACAGGACAAGGACATAGACCGTCGCATCGGTATCGAACTGATCCTTGTCATAGCCTTCCTCTATGCCCGGGATATGCCAGCACCACTCTCCGACAACGATCCTGTATCGCATCTCATGCATCGCATCGATGAGCCCCCTGTGCTCGCTGCGATTTTCAGGTGTGATGATCTTGAACATGGATCCTCCTGTCACGATTGATCGCAAGCGGAGGATGGAACAGGACGGACCTTGCCGTCATGCCCCCGATCGGGGGCTTGTCAGGGAAAGATCTGCCCTCGCGCAATGGCAGATGCAACAAGATGCGCGCGATTGACGGCATCCAGCTTACCGCAAGCCCGTTGCAGCGTCTTCTTGACCGAGTCTTCCCGGATTCCCAGAATGTGGGCGATTTCCCAATTGGACTTGCCGGCAGCAGCGAACTGAACACATTCGGCTTCCCGGGGACTGAGCTCAGCGAGCTTCTGATAGGGAAACGGCCCCATCATGTCCTCCAGACGGTAGTAGGCTGTTTGGCAAACGATCTCCAGTTCGGCAATCTGGGTTCGCGAAAGATCCGGCATTGAATCGCCACCAAGCGATACACCGCCCGTGATACTGTCCAGGGCGTGCATCGGAAACATCATGCCATCGGTAATGCCGTAATCATGGACCATGTCGACGACCATGCGTCCGATTCTCGAGGCATGGTCATAGGCTTCAGCCCAGGAGAACGGGCGCTTTGACCGGATGGCGCAAAGCGCGATCGGATCGTGCAGGATGGCAAGGCGGCTCCGGCGCCTTGCCTTCAATTCCTCTGGCCAGTTGGAGAGATAGAGAATGTCCTTGAGCGGAATATTGAGCGGATTGACGAGCTGGCCGAGATAGATGCGGCTGAACCCGTAAGGCTCGCTGAATTCCGCAAGCCGCTGAATCGTCTCTTTGTCGGTTGTGGCAGCCTGGATGGACCGGATAGCTTTCAGGACTGCTGCACCATCATAATCGCTCATGACCTGTTGTCTCCGAGTACCGCCGCCAATGCTTGTCCGGTGCATCCGTCCCTTCGGATGAACCGCCTGGCATCGCGAACGCACCTGATCACTCTTCCGCCAAACCTGATTTTTGCCTGAGATTCAAGTCTACCTTTTATTGTTTTATGTTTCTCTTTATGATTTAATATTTCCTTGCGGCGCATGGCAAGCCCTGCCTGTCGCGCGAGGCGGTGCACCTTAAGCAAGATCAAGGTCCCTGATATGACACAGGCCCATGACCATCTGATTTCAGGAAAGGTGCGATATGGCTGATGAGCCGCCATCCGCTCCGCTTCCGGACTGGGACTGGCACATGCGCGCGGCCCGTCTCCACATCCGTGAGGGGCGCCCGGCAGCAGCTCTGGAAGCCCTGGAAGCGTGCGGACGCCTCCGCCCGGGACATATTCCCACGCAGATCGCCCATGCCAGTGCCCTGCTCCGGTGCAACCAGCCCGGTTCCGCCCTGGAGCAGTTCGAACGCATACTCTCGATCGAGCCCTGCAATGCTGCCGCCCATCACGGCGCCGGCCTTGCCCTTCATGCCTGCGGCGACAGGGCCGGCGCGCTTGATGCGCTCCGCAGGGCGGTCTCCCTAAAACCGGATGCCTGGGAGTCCTGGCAGTCGATCGCCGATATCACGCCGGATGAGGCGGAACGGTCAGGAGCGGTACAGGCGGCTGCCCGGGGCCTGGTCGCGCTTTGCGAGCGCAAAGCTCCATCGCTGAACATGCTTCGCCAGGCCGTCCGCGCTCTCGTCTGCGCCGGGCGTGGTACGGCCGCCCTCGACCTGCTCCGGTCTTGGTCAGACTGCCCGGAAGACCACTCGTTCGCACAGTCGCTGATGGCCGGCGTTTATTATTCCATTGGACAATTCGAAGCCGCGGCCCGTCATCAGGCGCTTGCGCTGCCAGAGGCTCCCGGACAGCCCCCCGCGGTCCGGCCAGCCTTTGCGCCGGCCCGCGCTCTTGCCACGCTCGTAAAGCTTGTGAGCATATTCGAAGGCGGCGGGCTCCAGCCCTTCCTTGCAGCCGGCACGCTTCTCGGTTTTATCCGGCAGGGCGGCCCGCTGGCGCATGACCGCGATATCGACATCGGGCTCATGCGCGCCAACACTGACGCAGCCGGCCCCGTCGATCTTATCCGTGCCCATCCGGATCTGATCCTGTCTCGGTCTGCACGGCCGGGCGACAGGTATGTCGGTCTGACCGTGGACGGGATTGCTACCGACGTCTTCATCTTCGATCTCCACCCGAATGGGTTCGTCTGCGGGTTTTCAGACCTGCCCGGCGACATTCAATGGCGTCACCAGCCTTTCGGCCTGAGACAGGTGCGCTTCGGTGAGCATGTGTTCCGGATCCCCGACCCTCCAGCGCCCTATCTTGCAGAATGCTATGGGCCCGATTGGCAAGTACCAGACCGGGGATTTGCATCGGCGCTCAGCGCGCCAGGCCTCTACCAGACCGACCCGCACGCCGTCGCTTACCTCGCCCTGTCACGGGCCCGCAAATGCCTGCTCGCCGGAGACGGAACAAAAGCCCATGCATTGCTTCGGCAATGCCCGCAAGCAGGGCTTGCGCCCTCCCTTGCCGGCAAACTGGCCGGATATCCTGCCACCTACCCGGCGCGCCAGCCGGGCGAACCGATACGCTGAATACCGGGGCCCATCAGCCCCCGCAAAAGGATGATCGCAACAGCCCTCTCCGCAAGGAGAGCGGCACTCGGCGAATATCACCTAATACTATGTTTTATATAATCTTTTTAATGTGGCAGTCGTTGACTCTACCTTTTGGAGACTTCATATTCTACTTGCCGTTGTTGTTGGCGGCGCTCCGGAATTGAAAAGGAGAAAATCATGATCCGGACTATCGAAACCCATCTGCCTCAGGACGAATTCGATCCTGTCGAACTCGGCTCCGTTTCGTCTGAAACGAAGGGTGAGGTGGCAGGACCTGCCGAACTTTCCGGTTCGCAGAATTCCCGCCCTGAAATCGGCTGAACGCCATCCTGGCAAGGAGAATGAGGGCGCAGGTGCGCGCCCTCATTTTTCCGGCCCGATATCTTATACCCGCCTGCCTGACGAGGTCTTACATGTCAGCCTTCGGTCTCGCTCCGGACACATATTTCTGCGCTTCGGACGGCGCCTATATCTTCCTGGATGCGCGTGCGGACCGATACTTTGCCCATACCGGCGAGGCGGCGCGCCTGTTCTCGGAGATCATTGCCGCGGATCGGGCCGAAAGCCTTTCACACAAGGCAGGGCGGTTTGCGGATCACCTGATACGCAAAGGCGTGCTTCTGCTGCCGCCGGCAGCTGGCCGTCCCCTGGTGGCCTGCGCGGCACCTCGCCCCGATGCCTCGCGTTTCGCAGATGCCAGCCTGCTCGCCGGCACCGCAGGTTCCTCTGAATGGCCCCGGCTCCTGACCGCACTTTTCCGCAGCTGGACCCTCAAACGGACACAGTCCCTGCGCGGCGTCTTGTCCGGCGCGCGCCGGTGGAAACAGGACTTGCCGGCAGGACCAGCAAGAACCCTGGAGGAGGTGACAGGACTGACGGCTCAATTCCTCGCGCTCGCCCCCTTCCTCTTCACGACAAAGGACGCGTGCCTCTTCCACAGCCTGTTCCTGATGCGCTTTCTGGCCACCCATGGAATCTCGGCAACCTGGACATTCGGTGTGCGACTCGCCCCCTTCGGCGCGCATTGCTGGATCGAATATGAAGGCGCTGTCCTCAACGATCATCTCGAACATGCAGCAGGGTTCGCGCCCATCCTGGTCATCTGAGGAGGCCGAGGATGCCGGCTGCCTTCTTCGCCATGATCTGCGATCCGCAGGATGCCACCGCCAGGGACCATTTTGGCAGGATCCGGACACGCATGATGGATGGACCGGCTCCGCCCACCCTTCTGGAGACGCCGGGTTTCCTGCTTGCCGATCTGAGCCAGCCTGCCAGGGTCAGCTCGCCCGTGATCGAGATCCGCCAGACAGACGGCCAGTTCGGTGGGGTGATCTTCGGTACGCTTTTCCCGCGAAATGGACGCACCCGGCTAACGCACATCCGGCATGTTGCGGCGACCTCGCTGCTCGATACGGGCGGACGCAATATCTACAGCGACTATTGGGGGAGCTATATCGCACTGTTCCGGGCAGGCGATGATCTTGCGATCTATACAGATCCCGTATCATCCATCCCCTGCTTCTATTCCGCCTTTGACGGCGTCACCTTTATCTTTTCGAATCTCGAACTCTGCCCCTTCCTGGACCGGCGCCGCTTCAGCCTCAATCTCCGTTTCATCTCCACGCTGATGGGCTATGACAAGATCCAGAACGGCGAAACCGGCCTTAACGAAGTTCGCGAACTTCTCGGTGGCCAGCGCCTTATGGCCCGGACACCTGATATCCCGCCTGAAACCCTGTGGAACCCGCACGACATTGCGCGCGACGTACTGGAGCCGGGTCCCGAAACCGCGGCATGCCTCCTCCGGGAGGCGGCGCAGCAAGTGGTCGGCGCCTGGGGCGTCTCCGTCCCGGCGCCTGCCGTCGACCTTTCCGGCGGTCTCGATTCCTCGATCGTCCTTGCCTGTCTTGCGGCGAGCGATGTCCCTTCCCCGCACCTTGCTGTCCACCACATCGTGGAATCCGGCGACCCGCCGGAAACCGGCTTTGCAAGAGCAACAGCGGCCTTTCTTGGCATCGACCTTGCCGAAATCCGGTTCACCCCCTCCAGGCAATTGCCCGGCGCCTCTACCCATCCTGCCTCGGCGCGGCCCTACCGGCAGTTCCTCGCCCGGGACTTCAACGCGCAGCTTGCCGAAGCGTCCGGCGGGCTGGAGCGGACCTATCTCACCGGCCAGGGCGGAGACCATCTCTTTCACGCGGCTGGAACGCCCTTCGGGTTCACCGACTATTTGCGGCGCCACGGGCTGGGGCCGGATTCACTTTCAGAACTTTCCAATTCAGCGCGACTGTCGGGCCGGTCTGTCTGGAGGGTGCTCCGGGATACGCTTCCCGAAATTTTCAGAAAGCCGCACCAATCCCCGCTGATCGCTGGCATAGGAGCGAAGAAGACCATCCTCAATGCAGGTGCACAGGAGCAGTTCGACCCAGCCTATGCCTTGCCGGACTGGGCGTACGCGCCGGATGGCCTGCCACCCGGCAAGTTCGATCAGGTAAGCGGGCTCCTGCACATGATCCAGGTGCAGGAGCGCCTCTTCCAGGAAGAGAAGAGAGAGTGTGTTCATCCGTTGATGTCCCAGCCGCTGATCGAGCTTTGCCTGCGCCTGCCGGTTTACCTGCTCTCGGAAGGCGGTATCAGCCGCGGACTTGCCCGTAAGGCCTTCGAGGGGCGGATTCCCGATCTTGTCCGCCTGCGAATGACCAAAGGCGAAGCGACACGGTACTTTGTCGACCAGCTTCGGGAGAACCGCGCCTTGCTCCTAGATACGCTTGCGAATGGTGAGCTCGTTGCTCATGGGATTGTTGGCCGCAATGCCGTCGAGGCCTTTCTGCAGGAGGATCAGTTCCTGACCCATCCGGCCGGGCGAATGATACTGGTCTACTATGCCATTGAAGCCTGGCTACGGACGTGGAAGTCAGACCGCACGCTCGCATGAAGACGGGGACGGCAGGCAGACAATCCCTCCACGGTACGTCACTCTTCGCTTTGAATTCAGGTATGGACCGTCGATCAGAGATCGTTCAGCTCATGGATTGATCGCTTGCAGTGCCGACTGAGTGCAGACAGGCCGAGCACCAAGGTTGCGCAGCTTTTGCCATAAGCTGCAATGACAATCTGACCAGCGAGTATCCGCGATTTAGCGAGACGCGAAGATTGGAAGAAGTGTGGCCGGGCCGCCTTGCCCAGCCGCGGATGATCAATCCGGTCAAGTCGCCTTCGGCCAATGTGTGTGCAGTTCATCGATAATGAAAGGATGCACCGGTCGGCCTTGCTGGTGGCCTTCTTGGAGGTGGGGATGATCCGGTGGCAGGTCGTTGTGGGTATGCTCGATGCGTTCTGTATCGCTTGCAGGCCACAAGACGAGTGCCAGCAATGTGCCCGTGGCTGAGAGCAGGCACATTCCAGCAAGGGCCGAGCCCTGTCCCCATCCAGCACCGATCCATCCGGCGAGCGGATACGTGATCAGCCAGCAGGCATGGCTGAGGGCAAACTGCGCGGCGAAGACCGCAGGCCGATTGTCGCTGTTTGAAGAGCGCCTCAGCAGCCGCCCTGATGGGGTTACACTCAACGAATAGGCCGCACCGAGCAGGAACCACCCGGCCAGCACAAGCGGCCAGTGGAAGCCCATCGTGAAGCTCAAAATGGCAAGCACGCCCAATAACAAAGTCAGAGCGCCCGACGCCAGAAGCAGAGCTGAACGGTCACTTCGCCGCTTCAGGATCGAAGAGATCGACAAGGCCACCAACATCGAACCGAACCCATAGGCCCCGAGCGCAATCGCGTAAGCCGTTTGGGAAAGGCCGAGTTCTTCCCGTACGATTACGACCGTATTGACGATGACCATTGCCCCGGCCGCCGCTGCCGACAGCGTGATAGCCAAAAGGCCCACAAGCCGGGGCGTTGCCAGGTAGATGCGTATCCCGCGTGTCGTGCGCTCGAACACACTCCCCTGCTGCGGGCCTGTCGCGCGCTGAACAACAAGCCCGGAGGTGATGACCAGCAAGGCGGAAGCAACGAACCCGACGGACGTGCCCGCAAACAGTCCATTGAAACTGATCACGGTCAGGAGTGCCGCAGCGATCATGGGGCTTGTCAGGCTTTCCATATCGTAGGCGAGCCGGGAAAGCGACAGTGCTTTCGTATAGGTTTCCTCATCCGGCAGGATGTCCGGAATGGTCGCCTGGAAGGTCGGCGTAAAAGCCGCCGATGCAGATTGCAGGAGAAAGATCAGGACGTAGACTTGCCAGACCTCGGTCACGAACGGCAGCACAAGGGCGATGGCCGCTCTCACAATGTCCATGGCGACGAGGAATGCACGGCGGGGTAATCGACTTGCGAAGGCCCCTACGACTGGCGCGATAGTGATATAAGCCACCATCTTGATCGCAAGGGCAGTGCCCAGCACCTGACCCGCCGCTTCACCCGCTAGTTCGTAGGCCAGCAATCCCAGCGCGACCGTCAGCAATCCGGTGCCGACGAGGGCAACGACCTGCGCAAGGAACAGGTGCCGGTAGGTGCGCTGGGAAAGAATGCTGAGCATTGTCGAACCTTTGAAGCCTTGTCCTTCTACTCTGCCGGCACTGCACCGGAAGGCGCCTCGGCTGTCTCTTCGCTGATTGCACGCCCACCGTGAACGATCCGGTAGAGCGCTGGCAGGACAAGCAGGGTCAGCAGGGTTGACGAGACGATGCCGCCAATGACGACTGTTGCCAATGGCCGCTGCACTTCACTGCCGAGGCCGACATTGATCGCCATTGGCACGAAGCCGAGACTCGCAACCAGTGCCGTCATGAGGACGGGTCGCAACCGCAGCAGAGCGCCCTCGAAGATGGCCGTGTCCAGCGGCTCGCCAGCTTCCCGGCGTTGTTTGATGAAGCTTAGCATCACAACGCCGTTCAGCACGGCAACGCCCGAAAGGGCGATGAAGCCCACACCTGCAGAGATCGACAGCGGCAGGCCTCGCAGGGCGAGCGCTGCAACACCTCCGGTCAGCGCCAGCGGCACGCCAGAGAACACGACAGCGGCATCCCTCAGAGTGCCGAACAGCATCAGCAGCAATCCGAAGATCATCAGGAGCGCAATCGGAACCACAATGGAAAGTCTCTGGCTGGCCGACACAAGCTGTTCCCAGGTGCCGCCATACTCAATCCAGTAGCCTTCCGGCAGTTCGACTTGCTGGGAAATCTGCCCCTGCAAGTCTCCGATAAACGATCCGAGGTCGCGCCCACGGACATTCGTGGTAACGGTCAGCTTGCGCTTGCCGTTCTCACGGCTGATCTGATTGGGACCAGGTGCGATCTCGACACTTGCAACTTCCGACATCGGGACGAACAGCGGACCACCGGCACCGCGCCTGCTTTCAGGTAGCGGAACCGGCAGCCGCTCAATCGCCCCAACATCCGTACGCAGGTATTCGGGAAACCGGACAACAATGTCAAAGCGCCGGTCACCCTCAAAGTAGCGACCGGAAATTTCCCCGCCGAGCGCAATCTGCGCTACACGTTGAACGTCCTCCACGTCGAGGCCATACCGGGCCAGTGCTGCGCGGTCCGGATGGATCGACAGGACCGGCAACCCCGTCACCTGCTCGGATTGCGCGTCAGCCGATCCGGTCACGCCGCTCACCACACCCTCGACCTCATCTGCCAGTGCCGCGAGCGTATCGAGATCGTCGCCATAAATCTTGATGGCCACATCCGCCCGGACACCGGAAATGAGTTCGTTGAAGCGCATCTCAATTGGCTGGGTTAGCTCATACTTGCTGCCGGGAATCTCGTTCACCGCAGCTTCAAGTTCCGCTACCACTTGTGCCTTGGGCTTTCGAGGATCAGGCCATTCGGAACGCGGCTTCATGATCACGAACGTATCAGCCACGCTTGGCGGCACAGGATCGGTGGCGATTTCCGGCGTTCCGATCTTGGCAAACACGCGCTGGACTTCCGGCACCTTTGTGATGCGTTCCTCCAGCATTTCCTGCATGCCGATTGCCTGGGTGAGGCTCGTTCCCGGAATGCGCAGCGCATGGAGCGCAATATCTCCCTCATCAAGGTTCGGAATGAACTCTGACCCGATACGGGTGGCTCCCCAGCCAGCCAGTGCGACCAGCGCCACGGCACCAGCCACAACGACATAGCGAAAGCGAAGCGCGTATTGGAGCGCAGGCCGGTAGGCGGACTTGGAGCCCCGCATCAGCCAGCTTTCTTTCTCTGTCACCTTTCCACGCACGAGTAGCGCGACCGCTGCGGGCACGAATGTCAGAGAAAGGATCAGCGCCGATGTAAGCGCCAGCACGACAGTGAATGCCATCGGGTGGAACATTTTTCCTTCGATGCCCGTGAGCGCAAAGATCGGCAGGTAGACGACCGTGATGATGATCACGCCGAAGATCGACGGCTTGATCACTTCACTGGACGCAGTGGCCGCGAGGCTGAAGCGTTCGTCCCGGGTGAGCAGCCGCCCGAGTTTGTGCTGCGCCTCGGCAAAACGCCTCAGGCAGTTCTCAACGATGATGACCGCACCGTCGACGATCAGACCGAAGTCCAGTGCGCCGAGACTCATCAGGTTGCCCGAGACCTTGTTCTCGACCATGCCGGTGATCGTCATCAGCATGGCCAGCGGGATCACGGCAGCCGTCAAGAGCGCCGCCCGGATGTTTCCGAGCAGGAGGAACAGAACCAGGATGACGAGAAGCGCACCTTCCATGAGGTTCTTCTCAACCGTCTTGATTGTGGCATCGACGAGCGTCGTCCGGTTGTAGACTGGCGTAATCGTCACGCCCTCCGGCAGGCTTGGCCGGATCGTGTCGACCTTCTTATCAACAGCGATGGAAACGGTCCGGCTGTTCTCTCCAACGAGCATGAACGCGGTGCCCAGAACAATCTCTGAACCGTTTTGTGTCGCAGCCCCTGTGCGCAGTTCCTCGCCTTCCCGGACCTGAGCGACATCACGCAGGCGCACTGAAACTACGCCTGTATCCTTGACGGTGATGTCGCGCAGATCATCCAGGGTTTCTGCCTGTCCGGGGACACGGATCAAGTTCTGTTCGCCGTGCCGCTCGATATAGCCAGCGCCAGCATTTGCATTGTTGCGATCAATCGCCTGAATGATGTCATCCAGAGTCAGGCCAAACCCGGCCATGGCGGCAGGATCGGGAAGGACGTGTATTTCCTTTTTGAAGCCGCCAATCGTGTTGACTTCTGTCACGCCCTTCACGGTTCTAAGCTGCGGCAGGACAACCCAGTCGTTCAGCGTCCGCAAGTCCATCGGAGACCATGCAGTGCCGTCTTCTTTCAAAGCTCCCGGCTCCGCAGCGAGGATATACATGTAGATTTCACCGAGACCCGTCGCGATTGGCCCCGGCTCTGGCGTCACTCCGGGTGGCAAATTTGCCTGAACGGATTGGATGCGTTCGCTGACCAGCTGACGGGCGCGATAAATGTCCGTCCCGTCCTCAAACACAACGGTGACCTGGCTGAGGCCGTAGCGCGAGACCGAGCGTGTGTAGGCCAGTCCGGGCAGTCCCGAGATTGCCGTCTCGACCGGGAACGTGATGCGCTGTTCCGCTTCAAGGGGTGAGAAGCCCGGTGCCTCGCTGTTCACCTGCACCTGAACATTGGTGATGTCCGGAACCGCATCAATCGGCAGCCGGTTGAAGTTCCATATACCGAGCCCCGCAAGGCCCAGCACAATCGCCATTACGAGCCAGCGCTGCCGGATCGAAAATTCGATGATTTTCTCTAGCATGTCCCGCTCCTAGTGGTCGTGGCTCGCGCCAGACTTTTCGATGTCGGCTTTGATGAGGTAGGAGTTCTCGGTGACGTAGGTCTCGCCCGGCTTCACGCCGCCAAGGATCTCGGCATACTCACCATCCCGCCGACCGATATCCAGCATCCGAACTTCGTAGGTCTCATCGACCTTTGCGTAGACCACGGTGAAATCCCGGAACGACTGCAAGCCGGACTCCCGAACCGCCAGAGGCACTTCGGTTTCAGCGGTCGTCACTTCCGCCATGATCCGCATACCGGGCTGCAGCCCCGAATCCGCGGGCAGATCAGCGACGGCAACGCGGGTTTGAGATTCAACGCCTGCCAATGGAAGGAAGCGGGAAATCATCGTTTCGATGTTCAGATCACCGCCTGCCACACCGAGGCTCACCTTCTGGCCCGGCTTCACCTTCGCGACATCCCTCGGAAACACATGAAGGCGCGCTTCGGCGTTCGCAAAATCTGCGATCACGAAAAGGGCCTCGCTTCCGGCCACATCGCCCGCATTGGTATGACGCTCAAGGATCGTCCCGGAAACCGGAGCCGGAACGGTGTATTCCTGCAAGCTGGAGGACGACTCCACGACGGCCAGCGTTTGTCCTCTGCGGACATAGTCGCCCACTTGCGCATTGACGGATTTCACCGGCCCCGGATAGCGCGCGCGGACTTCTGCTGTTGCGGACGGAGAAAGTTCTACAGTGCCCGACACGGTGATTACGTCACGGATAGAAGCCGGTCCGGCGTCCTCCACTGCAACGCCCGCTTCGGCAGCAACGTCATCAGGGATCGTGGTGCGCCCCTCGAAGGATTCGTAGCGCCAGCTCGATGTCTTTCCGCCCTGGCGCGCCACGACCTCGACCTCGAACGAGTGCGGCTCGATGACCACCCCGTCGCCCATGAGATAGTCCTGGCGAGGTGTGAAGGAGAACTCATCAACGATGTCGCCCAAACGATGCAGCCTGACGGTCAGGTCAACGCTGGACGGATTAGCGGGTTCCCCGTTCCGGTATGGATAGATGCGAAACTGAGGCGGCACGCCGGTCTCGAAAATCGTCATTTCAACGGCAAAGTCTCCATCTTCCAGCAAACGGCCATTGTGCGGCCCTCTGGCATAGTCGTCCGCCGCCTCAGTTTCATGGCCATGACCATGATCTTCCGGTCCGGACGTCGCGTCACCGCAGCTTGCGAGCGCCAGGAGACCGGCAAATGCGGCTGCGCCGATCAGTTGTTTATAATGTTTCATGGGAGGGTCTCCTCGCGCTGACCGGCTTCTCCGATCAGGTGGGTCAATTCGATATTGTTCAGGATGTGGGATCGGAGGTAGATCAGGCGTTCTTCCCGAAGCGCCGTCAGCGTTCTTTGCGCGTCGAATACATCGAGATATGAAAATGCACCGCGATTGTAGCCTTCCGTGGCCAGATCAAGCGCCCGCTCAGCTTCCGGCACAAGCGTTCCGTCGATTTCCGTTATGGCGTCCAGCGCGCTCAGCGATGCCCGCTGAAATGCCATGGCTTTGCGCACAAGCTCCTGCCGCAACGCCTCGGATTCGGCTTCAATGCGGAAGGCTTCGGCTCTAGCTTTTGCAACACCTGCCTCACTACGCACTCCGGTGCCAAGCGGGATGGAAACGCCGCCTATGATGGCAAGGTCGTCTTCAATACCGAATTTTCGCGCCCCGACGCTCCAGGTAACGTCCGGAACGCCGGAAGCCCTCTCGACTTCCGCTTTCGCAATGGACCGGGCTCTTTCAGCATCGAGACTGTCCAGGTGCGGTGTGTTGATGTCGGATGGACCTATCGCGCGAGCCGAAGGGGAAAGCTCCATAACGGAGGAGTCCAACCTGATCTCTGCATCACTGCCCCAGTACGAGACCAGCGCGGCGCGAAGATCACGGGCTTCAATCGCATAGCGACGGGCGTCCGCCTCCGCCTGGAGCCGATCAGATGCTGCGCGTGCAGACGCGAGCAATGGGTCTCTGGCCGCATCGACGCGGCGCTTGATGGCCGCCTCCAGCGTTGTCGCGATTTCAAGCCGCTCACAGGCGAGCTTCAGCCGCTCTCCTGAGAAAGCTGCTTCCGCATACAGGTTCTCGATCTCGTGCCGGATTTCATAGTCAGCCAGAGCGAGACCAGATTGCGCAACCGCAACGCCGGATTCAGCCAGCGCCTGACGTGCTTGACGCTTGCCGCCCCGTTCCCAGACACGTGAGAAGCGGCCGGTGACCTGCAGATTGTCGATGTTGCTGGCGAGACCTGTGCCGGGGAAATCCTCGATTTCGACAGTCACAGTATCGGCGGGACGAAGACCAGCAATTGCACGCTCCGTTCGCGCCGCAGCGATGGCGGCTTCTGCAGAATCAGGACGGAGGTCAAAATCGCTCGCTCGGGTGATCGCTGCATCGAGCGTCACCAGCTCGACTGTTTCGGACGGTGGATCACACGAACCGATTTCCGCGACCGCGTATGCGGTGTGAGAGGCCAGCACGAGTGCGAGGCCAAGATATTTGAAAGACATGAAAAAGCGCCCTTGATGGCAGGAACAGACATACCGGACCGCTTTCGCAATCCGGTCGGAGTTCAGCCGTCAGGCGCGTTCGGGGTCCGGGTCTCTCGGCAGGACGGGGCCGAGCCGGTCGAGGCAGTCACCAAAACACCGCTCAGCTGCCCGGAAAGGAACAGCGCCGCTGGCCGGTGCGGTCAGATCAATCGCGACAAAGTGCAGGTCCGCATCATGGCTGGAAGAACCGTGCTGCTTGTGGGTATCCATGTCGGAAACGCCATCTTCGTCTGCATGGCCAGCGTCCGAATGGTGATCATGCCCGTGATCAGCCTGCATATCTGCGACAGCCACGTCTTGCGCATGCGCCCGCGAATGCTCCACCGGCACCAGGACACCTGATGCAGCGAAAGCAATACAAAGCAGCAATGCGCGAACGAACGACATCCGCCCCGACTACATGGCGTAAGTAAATATGTAAAGAACAGCGGTGCTGAAGCTGAACGGTCAGCAAATTTATTGGAGAGTTCTGTGCTCCCCAACTTTTACCCGGGTTCCGTCGCCATATAGGTCCATGAGGACAAATATGCAGCTCTGCACGATGGACTGAAGAGCCGACGGCTGTCGATCCGGGCGTCCGGATGGGCGGCAATTGTCTCGCTTTCCGCCCACCTCCGCCAAATGCCGAGACAGGCCAGAGACCCATGAATTGTTCGAATTGCGATGATATGGATGAAATGCGATGAGACCTGTTCCGTTTCCGTGCGACGGTCTCATGAAACAGGTT
Source organism: Hyphomonas sp. (assembly GCA_002700305.1). GTDB lineage: Bacteria > Pseudomonadota > Alphaproteobacteria > Caulobacterales > Hyphomonadaceae > Hyphomonas. The sequence goes on from PACZ01000028.1 coordinate 28,208, forward strand.
CAAGGCAAGTTCCTTTGGTCCGGCTCACAAAGGCGGAGGTGCGTCCGCATCAGACGCAACGCCGATTTCCCTGAGGAAAGCGTCGAGGCGGTTCCACATGTCCCGGATATTGGCCGGGCTGGAGGGTCCGTGGCCCTCTCCCCAGTAGCGGACGTAGCGGGCATCCTTTCCGGCACGCAGGAGTGCCGAATACATTTCATCGAACTGGGACATGGAGAAACTGTCCATGTCGGAACTCATGAGCAGGACCGGTGCGTTGATGTCCGGTGCGAGGAGGACGGGGCTGTTGCGGGAATAGACGTCCGGATCCTCGAATGGCGTCCGGCCGATCCCGAACTCGCTGCCGGCTTCGGCCTCATAGCGGATGAACTCGCTGCCGAAATAATCCGGGTCCAGAATGGAATAGATGCCCGGCGGCCCGAAATAGTGGCTGGTCAGGTCCGTCCAGCCGTTGCGGGCAATCACGGCCGCGAACCGGTCGGAATGGGCCGCCACATAGAGCGCTGACACAGCGCCCTGGCTGAACCCGTTGAGGACCACCCTGTCCGGATCGATCCGGCCTGTTGCAAGCAATGCATCGAGCGCTGTACCGACCGCTTCGTCCATGCCCGCAATCGGACCTTCGTCCGTAGCGATCATCTCGCGCGGCAGGGCGATGCGCGCATAGGCATACCCCCGGCCGGCCCAGAGATAGGGAGAATTGGGATTGGGATAGGAAAGCACGGGCGTGCGGGCCTCGCAGCGCGGCCGGATTCCGGGATAGACTTCGACGATCAGGGGCAGAGGCGCCTCCGCTGCCCCCGGTGGGAGCAGGAGGCAGGAGGCGACTTCCTCCGACACGTCAGCCTCTTCCGGATCGTCGAGCCGGTAGGAAATACTCCGCCAGGTCCCGAATTCCACAGACCGGAGGTGGCCGTTGATGCGCGCGAGTGTCCTGACGCTTTCGTCTCGTCCTGCACTGACAAGAAGCAGCTCCGACTGGGATCCGGCATCTGCGCGAAAAAGCGCTGCGCCTGCCGCGAGGCTCCCCGCCAGTGGTTCGGCATCCGGAGCCGGAGATGGCAGGATAAATGTGTCCGGTCCGCCCCGTGATGCGGGGCCGATCAGGACCGCAGCTGAAGCCACGCCCCGGCCCGCCCGCACAAGCGCGCCGCCTCCCGGATCCGGACGTCCCAGTGCACCATAGGTCGAATAGGATCCAGCTGGAACGAGGCGCAGATCGGTGGCCGTACCGGTCGCCACCTGTTGCCCGTGACCGCTCGGACCGAGACAGTAAAGGCCCTGTCCGGCTTCGATGAGGAGGCAATCCCTCCCCGCCTCGAGCGGAACACCCGATACAATGCCCAGATTCCCGGTCAACACATCGTGTGTTCCGTCTGCCAACAGACGATACCAATCGGTCCGGGCGAGTCCGGTCTCTCCAATGCCTCTCGGCGTAAACAGGGCCTCATCTTCGTGACCCTCAGGCGCCGGCCGTGCGAATACGGCGATGTCCTTGCCAAGGAATGCCGCCCGTTCGGGACGCGGGGCGAATCCCCGCTCGCGCTCGGACGCGAGGTCGAGTCCCCTGTGGACATAGGTCACCGTCTTGCCGGTCCCGATATCCAGCACACGGAACCGGCCTTCTGAGGAGCCTTCTCCCGCCCGCCAGGCAAAACCGAGCAGGCAATTGCCATCCGGCGCCCAGGCAAGCGTGTATGGGGCAAAATCCAGACCACTTGCCACATGGTGTTGCGTGCCGGTTTCAAGATCGAACAGGGCGAGCCTGTGACGGCGGCCGCTGCCCGCGTCCAGCCCTTCCGGATCCGACGGGACCGGCCCGGAGACAGCAAGCGCGGCAAGCCGCCCCCTGCCCGGGTCAGGGCGCAGATCCGCATACCGGCCCTCGGCCAGGACGTCTGTGTTGCCGGTCCGGGCATCGGCCTTTATCAGACGCCCGGATGCGGCATGCGATGACAGGTCAGGCGGGCGCGAGCGGACCTCGTCGGAGGTGACCGTGTCGCCGCGCCAGGCGGCAGCCCAGGTCCTGGTAAGCCACGCACCTGTCGCCGCCCGGAGACTTGCCTGCGCTGTCTCCTGTCCTTCCGGCAGGGCCGTATAGACAAGCTCGTCGTCCGAGATCCAGACCGGGCGATAGGCGCCGGTCCAGTCCGTCAGCGGTACAGGTCCGAAAATCACGCACTGGCCGGTTTCCATTTCGCAGGCGGACAGGGACAGCTTGCCGGCCTTGTATTGCACGACCGCCAGCCGGCTTCCTCCCGGAGAGAAGCTTTCAATCCAGGCATGGGCAGAAGGGTCGATACCGGGCATGAGCTGCGGTTCGGTCCCGGCCCGCAGGTCTGCCTGCCAGACCTGATGCCCGCTCTTCCGGAACGCATGGGTCCCATAGCTGTAATCCGGAAATGCATCATAGGGCCGGACCCGTTCGAAGACGAGCCAGCGCCCCGCCGGATCGAACCGGGCCTCACCGAACCCCTCCAGTTTCAGCAGCCCATCCACACTCAGCCCATCCGGCTCTGCCAGGGCGAGTGGTGAGCCAGCCACCGCCCATATCAGGATGAGCAGGACCCATCTTCGGATCAGCCGACTGATACGGCAGATCCGCGACCTGCCGACGGGCCTTGCGCGCCCGGGCGTGAAGGCTGTTTCCCGGGTAAGGACAGGGATATCGCGCAAGGCCCGTCTCCTTCAGAAGGCCTTGCGGACTTCGAACGTCACGAACCGTCCGAGCGGAGATGCGTTGGTCGGATCATATGCCGTCAGGCTGTAACCGCCGTCCGGGGGCGCAGAGGGAGGCGCCTCATCAAAGAGATTGGTCACAGACAGGCTGAGACCGACGCCTTCCAGCCAGCCGGCAGCAGGCTTGTCGAAATCATAGGACAGCGCGAGATCCACCGTTGTCCAGGACGGGATACCTGCCGCAGCCTCAGTCCCGTCGACCTTGTAACTGTCGACATAATTGACGAATGCACGCGCCGTCAGCCCACCGCGCGACAGGCTGGCATGTCCCCGCAGCTGCAGATCCACCGGGTTCAGATAAGTGTTGAGCGTTTCAACCGCCGGTGAGCTCGCCGCCGCCTGCTGGGAGAACTCCAGGATATAGTTCGCATTGATCCCGGCATCGAGATGGCCGGCCGGCAGGTCCGTCCCGTAGTCCAGCTGCAGGTCCAGCCCGCTCGTCTCGGTGCGCGCGAGATTTCGGACCATGTTCACATTGTTGATGATGCCGACATTGTCGAGTGTCGCCCCGAAAAAGAGCGCGACCGGATTGTCGAAACTCGCCACCAGATCATCCACCTGGCTCTGGGAGGGAAAAAAGACGATGCTGCCGGCCGGAAAGGCGTCGGGATTATCCCAGGCAATGCCCGGCGCCGCGATATCCGACAATCCCTGCGGAATGGGCGTCGATCCGAGACGGCCTTCGAAGGAAATGTCGTAATACGTGGCGCTGAGCCTCCAGTCATGCTCCCCGCGCGACCAGTCCGCATCGAAGCCGGCGGTGTATGTCTCGGAGGTTTCCGGATCGAGATCCTTGGCGGTGCCGAAGACCTGCAAGTACCCCGTCCCGTTGAGCGAAGGATCCGGAGCATCCTGCCCGATATATCCCAGCATGAAATCGTAGGGCAGCAACTGCCCGGTGAACCCCAGGGAGAAGGCCCGGCCCAGCGGCGGCGGGGCAAAACTGGTGCTGTAGGAGCTGCGGACGTGGATCCCTTCCGCCGGTGACCAGAGAAGACCGATCTTGGGGTTCGAACTTGTTCCGAAGTCGGAATAATCGTCGATCCGGCCGGACAGGTTGACCTCGAACCGCTGGACGCCCGGAAGCGTATTCGCCTCGCCGATCAGCGGTACTTGCATTTCTGCATAGAGGGCCGACACATCCCGGTCGCCATCGGCCGTGATCTGCTGGCCGATGATTTCATTGGAAAAGGCCTCCCGGCGCAGATGCCCGCCGATCGCCGCCTTTACCGGGCCGCCGGGCAGTCTGAACAGATCGCCGTCAAGCTTCAGGTCAAGGGACCAGAGATCGGAATCCGTCCGGACATCGTCGGTCGGAACCGGCGGAGGAAATCCATCCTCAATTCTGAAGCGGGCCTGATTGTTCCGGATCTGCCCATAGGAGGCATCGAAGCTTGCGGCCCAGGCATCGCTGACATCGTACACAGCCCCGAAGGCCAGGGTGAGACCTTCCGACCGGGTGTCATACGTATCGACGGACGTGTTCCTGTTAAAGCGCGTACGCTCCGTTTCGCGCTGCGAGTAGAGACCGGATGCCGACAGGCTGAGCTTCGGGCCCACCTGCTGCCGGCCCGACAGGAGGAGACTGTGGCGCGTCTGGGCCGGAAAGAGGTCCAGCAGGCGGGGTTCCGGCAATATGTCGCCTTCGACCCGCGGATCGAACAGGCCGATCTCCGGACGGTCCGCCAATGTGAGATTGTCCCGGCTGGCATATTCATAGGTGCCAAGGACATTACCTGTCGTCCAGGCCCTTCCAGCGGTCTGGCTGAACCGGTATTCCTCCATGCGGCCCTCGGTGACGGTACCGTAGCTGGCCGTTGTCTCCGCGCCTTCGAAATCATCGCGCAGGATGAAATTGATGACCCCGGCCACGGCGTCTCCGCCATAGATGGAGGACGCCCCGTCCGTCAGGACCTCTACCCGTTCGATGGCGGCCATCGGAATGAGCGAGAGATCGACAAAATCTCCGATCTCGGAGGTCGGCGCCATACGGTTGCCGTTGATGAGGACAAGCGTACCGCGCGAGCCGAGCCCGCGAAGATTGGCGCTCGAGCCGGATGTGTTGTTCTGCCTGGAATTGCTGTCATTCGGCAGGCCAATGGACGTAAACTCGCTCGAACCGCCGCCGAAATTCTGCGGCAGGGTCCGGATGAACTGGTCGAGTGAAGTCGCCCCGGACCCGAGCACCTCGTCCCGCCCATAGATTTGCAGGGGAGAACTTTCAGGAGCGAGGCCGCGCAGGCTGGTGCCGGTGACCGTTATCTTGTCCGCCCTGAGAACGTCGCCGGAGACCTCATCCTCCGGCGCAGCGGAGGGGTCGGAGGCGATCTTCCGTACAGGCTCAAACCGTTGCAGCGCAGCGCCGGGCCTTCCGGACACATCCGGCTTCGGGCGCACAATCCATGCCCCGCCGGGCGCGGCAACAGCTTCCAGACCCCTGTCCCCGAGCAATATCCTCAACCCGTCGCCGGGGCGGAACGTGCCTTCGAGCGCGGATGCGGTCTTGCCGGAAACAGTGTCCTCCGAGAACAGGACCGGTGTTCCGGACTGCCTGCTGAACAAGCGCAATGCGTCCCCCATACCCTGCACCGGGATGGCGAACTGGTTGACCTGTTCTTCGGCTTGTGGCTCCGCAACCGCCGTATACGGAACCAGAATTGGCGCGAATGAAAGTGCCGCTGCGCTGAGGAGCGCGCGTTTGTATGAATTGCTGGTTTGCATGATCCCCTCTGGAAATGACCCTGAGTCCGGCCACGGCTTCGAAGGCCGCGCGGCTCAACAGGGTCAACAAGTCAGTTGGCGGATCGGGTGGAAATTTTCCGGGTATATCCCGGAACCGAAGCCCCGCCGCATCCCGTTTCCCCGCCAGGGAAAGGATTGGCATGGCGCCCTCCCACGCGGGCGGACGGACGCCCCTGGCCAGCGGGAAGATCGGGCTCCGAACCGGGCGCGCCGTCGCATGGAGGCCTTGAAGGAGGTCTGGACCTTTCGGATCCTGTTTGAGCCGGCCGGCTGTTGACCCTCCAGCAATGGGAGGGTTTAGAAGAGGTGCACCAGGCCGGGCAATGCGCCAGGCCGGAAAAGGTGTCAGGTCAGGAAAGGAGCCAGGCCATGAATATCGGCGAAGCCTCGAAAGCCACCGGCATTTCCGTCAAGATGCTGCGCTATTATGAAGAGATCGGCCTCGTCCAGCCCGCGCAGCGGACAGAGTCGGGCTACCGCATCTATTCAGACAGGAATATTGCAACGCTCCGCTTCGTGCGGCGCGCCCGCGATCTCGGCTTCCAGGTCAAACAGATCGGCGCGCTGCTCGATCTCTGGGAAAACGGCAGCCGGGCAAGCGCGGACGTGAAATCGCTGGCCCTTGCCCATGTCAGCGAACTCGAACAGCGCCGGCGTGAACTCGATGAGATGATTGCCACGCTGAACCATCTGGCGCGGAACTGCCATGGGGATGACCGCCCGGATTGTCCGATCCTGACCAGCCTCGGCGCGGACAGCGATGCTCCGGCGCCCCGCACCCCGCGCAAAAAGCGGTCGCGGAAAGGATTTGCCTCAGCGAGGTAAGCCCGGCGGGCGCTCCCGCCAGCCGGGCACAGCGCTCACCCCGGCCAGAGTCCCATCTCCCGCAGCTTCGCTTCGATGCGGGGTTTCTGATCCTCGAACGTCCCATAGGCAAACCAGTCGCCGATCTCGGTGATGGGGGCGATGCGGACGCCGAAACGCCGGCGCGCTTCTTCCATGACCGCCTCATCAGTCAGGTCCCGTTCGGTATAGGCGATGCCCTCCCGCTTCAGCCATGACTTCAGGCTGCGGCAATCCGGGCAGGTCGGCGTCGAATAGATGGTGACCGCCGCTTTCATTTAAGCACTCCCTGGTCAGATGAAGAAAAGGGCCGGGAGGCCCGGCGTAGCCGGACCTGCGGCAGGGATCAGGTCGCCGGACCGGCGCGCTCGGTCATTGGGGCCGCGAAGCGGCGCAGCCTCAGTGCATTGCCGAGCACGAAGACAGAGGAAAGCGCCATCGCGCCGGCCGCAAAGACTGGAGAGAGCAGAACCCCCGACACCGGCCAGAGCACACCGGCGGCAACCGGGATGAGGGCCGCATTGTAGGCAAAGGCCCAGAAGAGATTCTGGCGGATGTTCCGCATGGTGGCCCGGCTGAGCGCAATCGCGTTCGGCACCGCTTTCAGGTTGCCAGACATGAGGACCACATCCGCCGCCTCGATCGCCACGTCCGTGCCGGTGCCGATCGCTAGGCCGACATCCGCCTCCGCCAGCGCCGGCGCATCATTGATACCATCTCCGACAAAGGCGACCGGACCGATCTCCTTCAGGCGCCGGACCGCAGCCACCTTGCCGTCCGGCAACACTTCCGCAATCACCTCATCGATCCCCAGAGGCCGGGCAATCGCCTCGGCTGTGCGCCGGTTGTCTCCCGTGATCATCGCCACCTTCAGCCCCAGGCGATGCAGGGCGGCGATGGCCTCCGGCGTCGTCTCCTTGACCGGATCCGCCACGGCGATGATGGCAGCAAGCCTGCCACCGACGGCCGCATAGATCGGGGATTTTCCTTCACCGGCGAGACGTTCGGCCGTGCCGCTCAGGGCTTCCAGGTCATGGCCAAGCTGCGCCATGAACCGATCGGCCCCGATCTGAACAAGATCGCCGCCCGCCACCGCGCTCACGCCAAAGCCGGTGACGCTTCCGAAATCGCGAACCTCGGGCAGGACCAGGCCTTCAGCCTCAGCCGCCGCAACGATCGCGCGGGCGACCGGGTGTTCGGACTTCGCCTCGACAGCGGCGACCCGGGCAAGGACTTCGTCCCGTTCGTAACCGGGAACGGTCACCAGGTCGGTCAGGCGCGGCCGTCCTTCCGTCAGGGTGCCGGTCTTGTCCAGCGCAACGACGCGGGCATCCTGCAGGGCCTGGAGCGCATCGCCCTTGCGGAACAGGACGCCGAGTTCTGCGCCCCGTCCCGTTCCCACCATGATCGAGGTTGGCGTCGCGAGCCCCATCGCGCAGGGACAGGCGATGATCAGGACCGCCACGGCGTTGACCAGGCCGAATGTCAGGGCCGGGTCCGGCCCGAACAGGAACCACACTCCGAACGTCAGAGCGGCCAGTATCATCACGACCGGTACGAACCACATGGTGATCCGGTCCACGAGCCCCTGGATTGGCAGTTTCGATCCCTGCGCCTCCTCGACCATCCGGATGATCTGCGAGAGCATCGTATCGCTGCCGACCGCAGTGGCGCGGAAGGCAAAGGCACCCGTCTGGTTGATCGTGCCGCCTGTGACGGTTGCGCCGATTGCTTTCGCGACCGGCAGCGGTTCGCCGGTGATCATGCTCTCATCGATCCAGCTTTCACCCTCGATGACCTCGCCATCCACCGGAATGCGCTCGCCCGGCCGGACCTCGACAATGTCGCCTTCAATGACATTCGCAACGTCGATCTCGGCAAGGGCGGCGCCGCGCCGCACACGGGCTGTCTTCGGCCGCAGGCCAATGAGACGCTGAATCGCCTCCGAGGTCCTGCCCTTGGCCCGGGCTTCGAGCACGCGTCCGAGAATGATCAGGGTAATGATGACAGCCGCCGCCTCGTAATAGACGTTGACAGCGCCCTCCGGCAACAGGGCCGGGGCGAATGTCGCGACCAGGGAATAAGTATAGGCTGCAAGCGTGCCCACCGCGACAAGACTGTTCATGTCAGGTGCCCCGCGCAGGAGCGCGGGTATGCCCTTCCGGTAAAACCTTGCCCCGGGGATGACCAGAACCAGCGTTGTTAATACGAACTGGAGAAGCCAGCTCGCAGTCATGCCGATGGTCGATGCGATCAGCTCATGAAATCCCGGAATGAGATGGCTTCCCATTTCGAGCCCGAAAACCGGCAATGTAAGGCCGGCCGCCAGCAGCAGGTCGCGGACCAGGACGCGGCGTTCCTGTTCCTTGCGCAGATCGGCCCCGGCCGATGCATGACGGCCCGGATCTACCGCATGGGCCTGATAACCTGCCTCGCTGACAGCCG
>PACZ01000029.1 GCA_002700305.1 Hyphomonas sp.
GCGTACTGGCCGGCTTCCCAGACGGACTGGTGCGCGATGCGGAACGTATTCTTGCGGCGGTTACGGAAACCCTTTGCCTGCTTCAGGATTTTCTTGTGGCGGGCGTGGGCAGGAACTTTAGCGCGGGAGCGGGGCATCTGAGCCTCCTTCTTTCAAGATCAGTATTAAGTCAGCGACGGCGGCTTAGAGGCCGTACGGCAGGAACTTTTTCACACGGGCTTCATCAGCCTTGGCGCCGACGGACGTGCCGCGGTTCTGGCGGATGTACTTTGCATTGTGGCTGATCAGGCGGTGACGCTTGCCAGCGACGCCGTGCTTCAGCTTGCCTGTTGCGGTGATCTTGAAGCGCTTTGCAGCGGCCTTCTTGGTCTTCATCTTCGGCATTTCAGTCTCCTTGTTTCGTGGAGCTCGCACCCTTGCGGGCGGCCCGGTTTTCATGAGTGGAGGGCATGCCGTTCGCCAGCACCACTCGGAAGAGGCGGCTTATGGCGGATTGGGACAAGGGAATCAAGGGGCGAAAGCGGCTGGAAATGCACTTGAAAAGGCCCTGCCCCTTTCCCGGAAATCCCCCGCATGAACGGGAAAAGCCGGCAGGGTCCGCCCAGCCGGCTCTTGAGGGTGTATAGACGGTGTCTAGAGGGTCTTGATGAGGGTGCTCAGCGCCCCGTTCAGCGCGGCGTCAGGACCATCGTCATCTGGCGGCCTTCGAGCTTCGGCTCCAGCTCGACTTTCGCCATTTCGTCGAAGTCTTCCTTCACCCGGTTCAGCAGTTCCATGCCGAGATGCTGGTGCGCCATTTCCCGGCCACGGAAGCGCAGGGTGACCTTCACCTTGTCGCCTGCCTCAAAGAAGCGCGTCATCGCCTTCGCTTTGACTTCATAGTCATGCACGTCGATGTTCGGACGCATCTTGATTTCTTTGAGTTCGGAATTCTTCTGCTTCTTCTTCGCAGCGGCTTTTTTCTTCCGCTCCTCGAAACGCAGCTTGCCATAGTCGAGAATCTTGACGACGGGCACTTCCTGGTTCGGCGAAACTTCGACAAGGTCCATGCTGGCTTCACGCGCAGCATCCAGAGCAGCTGCCAGCGGCATAACTCCCTGTTTCTCACCGTGTTCGTCGATCAACAGGACCTTTGCGGCCTTGATGTCGTCATTGGTGCGCGGTCCCTTTTCCTTCTGGGGCGCTTCATTCATTGGTCTGCGAGCTATAGCCGATCTCCTTTATGGCTGTTCTCAGGATGCCTGAATATGCCTGTAGTTGCTGGCATATTCAAGAAAAAGCGCACTCGGCAAAATTTGCCGTGCGGTCAAGTGGGAAGCACACCCAGCGCCAGGATTGAGCGCCAGACCGTGTCGACTTCCAGTTCGGCAAGCGTCGGGGCCGAATTGATGATCGGCGACCGGGCGCCGCGCGGGGCGGCATGGTCGGGATTGCTTTCATTGGTGGCGAACAGGGCCACGCCCGGCGCACCGGCAATGGCCGCCATATGCATCGGGCCGGTATCGTTGCCGACAACGAAGGCGGCTTTCTCGGCCAGGGTCACGATCTGGAACAGGTCTGTCCGGGTGACGAGGCTCTTGGCCCGCTTCTCCAGTTTCAATATGTCCTGCGCAATCTTGCCCTCGGCCTTGCCGCCGATAATGGCGGGCGTGACGCCTGCATCGGCGACCCGTTTGGCCAGTTCGGCAAACCGTTCCACCGGCCAGCGCTTGGCTTCGCGGTGCTCCGAAGCCCCCGGAATCAGCAGCATGTACGGCTGTTCCAGCCCGAAATAGGCCGGCTGCAGGCGCGGCGCATCGCGCAGTTTCGGCCGCACCCAGCTGAGGTCCGGCTTGGGGAAGTTCTGGCGGTTCCAGCGCCCGTCCGGCGCAACGCCCGCCACAGCCAGCTGTTCGGCCAGCCTGTCGATCGAGTGCATGGTCGCCCGGTCCGGATTGTCGTGGAAGAAGGCCGCCTTCTCATGGTGGCCGGACCAGAGCGGCGCCTTGCCCGTGCGGCTCAGCGCCGTGAAATAATTCTTCGTCCGCCCGGAGGTCTGGAAGTCATAGATGATGTCGTATTTCGACTTGCGGATCCGGCTGAGCAGCGCCGTCGTCGCCTTCATCGTGGCGGGGCGCCCGTCGGTCTCGATCCGGTCAAAGTACGGGCAATGCTTGGCGAACTCCTCATAGGGCGGCGTCGTCAGCAGCGTGATCCGGGCCGAAGGGTGGAATTCGCGCACGGCTTTCATGGCGCCCAGCGCCAGCACAAAGTCCCCGAGCGCGCTCAGCTTGATGACCAGTACTTCCTTTGCGCCAGCCCCCGGATTGACCGGGCTGGCCAGTTTTGCGGTTTTCGCCATGCCTACCTCGTCGGTCCCCTAACCGATCAGGCGCTTATAGACGCCGAGGGTGGCCATCTGAAGCCCCCGCTTGGAGAAATGGCTGCGGACATGTTCCTGCCCGGCCTTTCCCATGCCGGCGCGGGCGGTTTTCCCGACGGCCAACAGCGCCCGGATCGCGCCTGCCAGCGCCGCCGCATCGCCCGGCTGGAAGCGGGCCCCTGTCTCCCCGTCGAGCACGGTTTCGCGTCCGCCGCCATGATCGGACACGATCACCGGCCGTGCCATGGCGGAGGCTTCCGCCGCCGTCCGGCCGAAGGCTTCCGGCCGGGTCGAGGGCGCCATGACGATATCGCTGGCAAGGTAGGCGGCCGGCATATCCGTCTCATGGCCCACGACCAGCACCTGCCCGTCGAGCTGCAATTGCCGGATCGTGTCATAGATGCGGCCTTCATACGCATCGCGGCCCTGCGCATCGCCGGCGAGGACAAGAACGAGCCCGTCCCGCTCTTCCGGCGCCAGCAGGCCCAGCGCCCTGATTGCAAGCAACTGGCCTTTCCACTCGGTCAGGCGGCCCGGCAGGAACAGGGTCAGGCGTTTGTCGTCTTTCAAGCCCCAGCGCGTCCGCACGGCCTCGATGCGCTGCGGTGTGACCGCGCCCGGATAAAAAGCTTCGAGGTCCACCCCCCGCGGGATGGTCACGATCCGGTCTGGCGGGATGTCGTGGACCCGCTGCACATGCGCCGCGATCCACTGGGAATTGGCGATCACCAAGTCGCCCTTCGCCATGACGGAATTGTACTTCCGCTTCAGGCCTTCTTCCCCGGAATAGGCGCCGTGATACGTCGTGACGAAGGGCACGCCGGTGGCCTTCGCCGCCGCATAGGCACTCCAGGCCGGCGCGCGGGACCGGGCATGGACAAGGTTAACGCCCTCACTCCGGATGATCCGTTTCAGCTTGCCTTCATTGAGTTTCAGCACGACGGGATTCTTGGATTTGGCATCCATGCGGAACAGCTGGCCGCCCAGTTTTTCGAACTCGCCTTCGAGGCGACCGCCACGGCTGGCCAGCAAGGCCCGGCCGCCCGCTTCCACGATGGCTTCGGTCACTTCCAGCACGGTGCGTTCCACACCGCCTGCGGACAATTCGGGAGCGACCTGCAGGATGGTCTTGCCGGTCAGATCGGGAAAAGGTTCCAAGTCGCGTGCCACCCATTCGCTTGACAGGCGAGAGAGATGGCGGAACGGACAGGTTATGACAACCGAACATTTCATCTCTCCTCACGGCAGACAGCTGGCCTATCGCCGTTTCGCCCCTGCCCGCAGCGATCTCACCTATGTGTGGCTGTGCGGGTTCAAGTCCGACATTACCGGGTCCAAGGTCATGTGCCTTGAGCAATGGGCAAAAGAGAACGGCCACGGCTTCCTCGCCTTCGACTATTCCGGCCATGGCGAATCAGGCGGCGCCTTCGAAGACGGCACGATTTCCCAGTGGCGCGAGGATGCCCTGGATGCGATCGACGGGCTGACCGACGGGCCGCTGGTTCTTGTCGGCTCCAGCATGGGCGGATGGATGGCCCTGCTCTCCGGCCTCGCCCGGCGCGAGCGCCTTGCCGGCATGGTGCTGATCGCGCCAGCGCCCGATTTCACCGAAAAGCTGATGTGGCCCGAATTCACGCCCCGCCAGCAGGAAGAGATCATGGAGCACGGCCTGACCCTGCGCCCGTCGGACTATGGCGACCCCTACCCGATCACGAAGGCGCTGATCGAGGATGGCCGGGGCTGGCAGCTGCTGGACGCGCCCATCGACCTCGAATGCCCCGTGCGCATCCTGCAGGGCGCCGAAGATCCGGACGTGCCGTGGCGCCACGCCTTCCGGCTGGTCGAGACGATGACGGCGGCGGATCTCGTCTTCACCCTGATCAAGGATGGCGATCATCGTCTCTCCCGCGACCAGGACATTGCCCGCCTGCTGGCGACCTGCGCAGAAATCGCCGGAACCACAGGCGCCTAGGCGCCCATCTGGTCCAGCCACCACTGGTTCATCTGCCAGATCGACTTCTCCAGCGGGGACAGCGGCTCGGCGCGGGTTAGCGGCGCATTGAGGCCGGCCCAGACCAGATCGTTCGCGGCGATGTCTTCCGCGTGCACGCCCCGGATGGAGGCTTCGGCCCCGTCCAGGATGGCGGCGAAGTCATCCATGGCCAGCATCCAGTCCGGGAAGCAGAGATGGATCTTGAGGTCCAGCCGGTCTGCGGCCAGCGGGGTCATCTGGTACCAGGCCATGAAGGGCCCTTGGACGGCCAGCAACAGGCCCGGAAAGGCGTTGGCGGCGATCAGGTCGCGCAATTGCCAGTCTTCGAGCCCCGGCACGGGCGGCTGGGGCGTGTCCCGGTCGGCCGCCGGCATGTGCAGGATGGACCAGGGCTGGTCTGTGTCAGGCACCTGAGAGTCGCGGGCGTGATAGCCCGGCTCCAGCGTCTTCGAATGCGCGGCGATATGGTGGTAGGCCTCCATGAAATTCTCGGCCAGCACCTTCCAGTTCCAGCCATGCGAATAGTCCAGCGTGCGCGCCACAAAGAAGCTGCCGAGATCGTAGTTCGCGAAATAGTCCGCAAATCCACTGATCTGAGGGGCAAAGGCCGGCGCGTCATCGTCCAGCGTCGCCATGACGAACCCTTCCCAGATTTCAGACCGGATCTCGTGCAGGCCAAGCGTGGCCGGGTCGAAGCCCTCTGCCCCCTCCATCAGCGGCGCGCGGACGAGGTTGCCTGCCGCGTCGTACGACCAGGCGTGGTAGGGACAAGTGAACAGTTTGCGGCAGCCCTGCCCTTCCGCCACCAGCGCGGCCCGGTGACGGCACACGCGCGACAGCACCCGCACCGCGCCATCCTCACCGCGCACGACCATGACCGGCTCGCCGCCGAGGTCTGCCGAGAGATAATCCCCTGCCCCCGGCACCTGATCCACGCGCGCCAGCGGCAACCAGCTGCGCGCCAGCACGCGCGATTTCTCGACATGCCAGAGACCGGCATCGGTATAGGCGGCGGGCGGCAGGGTGTACGCTTCAGCCAGCGGCCTGCGGCACGCAGCGGCGGCGGAGGGGGAAAGAAAGTCCTGGGTCATACGCCACCCTCATAAAAGATGACGCACGCGTCAAGTTTTATGAGCCCGACCGATAAATCAGTGCGGCCCGGCGCCGGGCGTATCCCGGTGCTCCAGCCGCACGAGGCGGGCCAGCATGCCGCGCGCCGCGATGGCGGGCGCGGTGGAGCGCACTTCGTCGGTCATCGCCTGCGTGCGATAGCGCGTCGTCAGCAAATGGCCGTCCGTGTCGTAGCTGCCCTTGTAAGTCTTGCCTTCGATCTCGATTTCAATCGGGGTCGCCATGAGTTTCCTCCAGTTTTTCATGGAAAGGATTCTTGTGTCCTTTCCTGCGGCGGAGTCTAACATGGGCGCCGCAATGACCCAATTACTGATCATTTATCATTCCCGCACCGGTGGCACGCGCCAGATGGCCGAAGCCGCCTTCGCCGCCGCGAAAGAAGAGGCTGACGCCGTGCTGATGCGCGCCGAAGATGCCATGCCGGAGGACCTAAAGGCCGCCGGCGGCTACCTCTTCGCCGGGCCGGAAAACCTCGCCGCGCTCTCTGGCGCAATGAAGGAATTCTTCGACCGTTGTTATTATCCCGTACTCGGACGGATCGAGGGGCGCCCCTATGCCCTGATGATCTGCGCCGGCAGCGACGGAGACAGCGCCGCCCGCCAGGCCGCCCGCATCGCCAAGGGCTGGCGCCTGCGCGAAGTGCAACCGCCCCTGATCGTCAACACCAGCGCTCAGACCCCGGAAGAGATTCTCGCAGAGAAGATCATCCCGGAAGCGGATCTGGAAAAGTGCCGGGAATTGGGCGCCGCACTGGGCGCTGGGCTTAAGATGGGGGTGTTCTGAGGCCCTCGCCTCAGAAAGACACTTCCACGCCCATCAGAAACTCGAACGGCTTGCCGGGACGCAGGCCCGCCGGATCGATCGAGGCGACATAGACCTCGTCGAACAGGTTCTCGGCCTTGGCCCGCACGCGGATGCGGTCGGTCAGGTCCACCCAGATCGCCATGTCGGCCACCCAGCGCGCTTCGATCAATTCGCGCTCCGGGATGCGCCCCTGCCCGGCGCGCGCCCGCGCATCGGAGACATAATTGCCCGACAGGCTCGCGCCCCAGCGATCCGTTTCCACGCCTGCACTCAGCGTCAGCTGCTGGTCGGCGATATAAGGCAGTTCATCCCCGGCGACGACATCGCCCCAGGGCTCATAGTCGCTCTCGAAGCTCGTCTGGAATTCGGCATCGGTCAGCGTGTAGACGAGGCTGAGTGGAATGGAAAAATCCGTGCTCAGAGCAGATCCGGCATCCCAGCTGGCCGTCACTTCCAGGCCCTGCACATCGACTTCGCCGCCATTGAACTGGTCGCCCACCGTACAGCCGCCGCCGGACGAGGCCGTGCAGGTGCCCAGCAGGTTCGAATAGTCATTGAAGTACGCGATGGCTTCCAGTTCGAACTCCCCGCGCGAATAGCGTCCTCCGAACTCCCAGTTCACGCTTTCCTCGACATCGGCATTTGTCGTGCCGGGGCTCGCGATGGCGAAGCCGCGATGCACACCGGCCAGCAGCGTCGTCGTCTCGCTGATCTCATAGAGCGCGCTGAGGCCGGGCACGACCACCGTGTCGGAGAGCTCCCTCACCTGCGTCGGCCCGGCGGCGCGGGTCGGATCGCTGGTCGAATAGTCTTCCCGCGTCAGTTCGTAATCCTCGAACCGCGCGCCGCCCGTCACGGACAGGCGCCCGAGGGTGAACTTGTCCTGCACGAACAGGGCGAGCGCCTCGCCGGAGGAAATCCGGTTTGCCTGGCTGCCCGCGGCGCCCGCCGTGGTCAGGATCAGCTGCCCGCCCTCCAGGCGATAGGCATCCTCTTCCTGGAAGCGGTCTTCCTCGTCCTGATGCAGGCGGGCCCCGATGGTCAGGTCATGCTCGATGCCGCCAAAGGCTGTCTTCCAGTTCAGCACCGACTGGACGCCCTCGCTGTAATAGGCCCGCCGGTTGGCCCGGTAGACGATGGAATCGTCAAGGCTCGCCGTGCCCACCGCGAGAGCATATTCGGCCGCATAGGTCACCGGGTCTGCCAGCACGCTGGAGATCGAGACATCCCCGCTCGCGCCCGTGCCGCCTGAATTGATACCCTGCAGCTTGTACCAATTGCGGGCAAAATCGTGGTGATAGGCAATCGTCGTCAGGCTGAGGTCCGGCGTGAGATCGATCCGGTGGGTCAGCTGGAACAGCTCGTTCTCGCCATTGAACACATCGTCGGTACTCGCATCATAGCGCCGGTACGGGTCTGCCCGGAAATCGTCCAGCGTCAGGCCGAGATAGGTCTCGTTCGAAGTCTCTTCCCGCGTCTGGTATTTCAGCTCCACGCTCTGCGGCATGGCCCCTTCGGCCTTGTAGGCACCGAGCTTCACGACCAGGTCGTCCGCATCGAATCCGGTCGGGCCGCCATTGTCCAGCCGCTTGAACCCGTCCGTCTCGTCGGTGAACACTTCGACGAGTCCGCCCAGCTGCCAGCCCGGCGCCGCGTCCGCCTTGCCGCCCAGCCAGAGGTGCGCGCGCTGGCGGTCATTGGTACCGAACATCACCTGTCCGTAGCCGGACGGGGCCTCCGGCACAGGCGTCGAGAACATGTTGATCGCCCCGCCCGTGGTACGCGGGCCGTAGAGGATCGCCGCCGGGCCCTTGGTCACCTCGATGGCGCTCATCCGGGCGATGGTCGGGAAGTAATAGGCCGATGGCGAGGCATAAGGCGCCGGCGAGATCGGCACGCCATCTTCCATCAGGGCAACACGAGACGAGCGGTCAGAGCCGGAGCCGCGCAGGCCGATATTCGGGCGCAGGCCATAGCCGTCCTCTTCCTGGATGTTGACGCCCGGCACGGCGCGCAGGATGCGCAGCACGTCGCTCTGGGCCTGCACCGACAGGTCTGCATCCGTCAGGAACGAGACCGAGCCTGCCACATCCAGCGCCGCCTCGGACGAGCCTGTGACCACGACAGTCGACAACAGGCGATAGCGGTCGTCCCCTTCTGCCGCCTCCGGCGCCTCCGCCCCGGCCGAAAGGGCCAGCGCCGCCACAGGCGCCATCAGGAAACTGCTCTTCAAACCGCTCACGCCGCCCTCGCTCCGCTTATTTTCTATACAAGTCGCGGCTGTTTATTGGAGGCAGTTTGAGAATGCAAGTGCGACCTATTTGCAAAAACAGCGAAGAGTCCTACTCATCCCCCAGCCACCCTCCAGGGCCTGAACGTCAAAGCAAAGGGTGCACGATCACCCGCCCAGCGGCTTCATGTAGGTGGCGAGGTCGAAATAGTCGCGCCAGACGGCGATCTTGCCATCCTTCATCTCGAAGACGCCGCAACAGGGCAGGTCTATCTGCTTGCCATGCGCGACAGTCCGGTCGAGGCGTTCGGCGATCACCGTGTCTCCGGCGGACATCAGTGTGAGGACATCCCAGGTCGTCTCACTCCAGCCATTGATGAAGCCACCGATAAACTTGCGCAGCGCCTCATGCCCCTGGACCGGGCCCGTCGGCATGTTGTGATAGATGCCGTCCTCGGCAAAGAAGCCCACCAGCTCCTCCACATCCAGCCGCGACCACGCCGCAATAAAATCCCGGATCACCTGTTCATTGCTCATGGCGTTTCTCCCTATTGTTCTTGTGACGATGAAACCGCCGTATGAACAACCGTATATCACGCCAGCTCCGGTGACACGCGCCAGATGACCGAGGCTGCCACCGCCGGTTCACGATGGAAATTAGAATTCTTGCCCTCTATCAAGAACCAGAGCAGCTTATCCTGCAACGGTAGGAGAGTCCTCCAGCATGACCTGGACTGAAATCGCGGGCTTCATCACCGGCGCGCTTTGCGTGTGGCTGGTGGTGAAGCGGAATATCTGGAATTTTCCGGTCGGGATCGCGAACTATATTTTCTTCTTTGTGCTGTTCATCGGGTCGGGCCTGTATGCCGATGCGGGGCTGCAGGTGGTTTATTTCGGGTTGGCGCTTTATGGATGGTATTCCTGGCTCTACGGGGCGGAGGATCATTCCGCGCTGAAAGTGCACAACCCCACCCTGCCGCAATTCCTCGCCTGCCTTGCCGCCGTGGGTGTGATCTGGGCCGCAATCCAGTTCGGCCTCTCCCGCTACACAGACTCCACCGTCGCCGGGTGGGACGCGATCACCACGGCGCTCAGCCTCGTCGCGCAGTTCATGCTGTCGCGGAAATGGATTGCCAACTGGTGGCTGTGGATCGCGGCGGACCTGATCTACATCCCGCTCTATGCGGTGAAAGGCCTGTGGCTGACGGCCGGGCTCTACGGCATCTTCCTCGCCATGTGCGTAGTGGGTCTGATGGAATGGCGCGCCGCGCGGGCGAAGATGCTGGCGGCGGAAAATCCCGCCACCTGATCAGCCCTCCTCCGCCAGAATCGCGGCGAGGCCTTCGCGGTAAGTCGGGTATTTCGGGCGCCAGTTCAGAGCGGCCTTGGTGCGGGCGTTGGAGATGCGTTTGCACTCGGCATAGAAACTGCGCGCCATCGGGCTGAGGCCCGCGTCCTCGAACGGGATTTCCGGCGGCGGGTCCATGCCGAGCAATTCCGCGGCGTGGGCGATCACGTCCTGCGGCGGGGCGGGTTCGTCGTCGCAGAGATGAAACACGCCCCCTGCCCGCGCCGCTGCCTCCGGGCGTTGGTGCAGAGCGAGGAGACCGCTTGCGATATCGTCCACATGCACGCGGGAGAAGACCTGCCCCGGCTTCACGATGCGCCGGGCCGTGCCTTCCCGCAGCCGGTCAAAGGCGGAGCGGCCGGGGCCATAGATGCCCGGCAGGCGCACGATGCTGACGCGTCCGCCGGTCGCCTCGCGCCACTGGTCTTCGGCGATGGCCCGGGCGGTCGCGCGGCGGCTCTGCGGGTTCGTCTCGCTCCACTCGAACGTCCAGCCGCCGGCCAGGTCTCCATAGACGCCGGTGGTCGACAAATAGGTCACGCGGAGGTCATGGCTTAGTCCGGTATAGTCATGATCCGGTCCGGTATGGTCATGGCGTGGTCTGGTATGCACATGGCGTAACACGGGGCAGCCATGCGCATCCGGCGGGATCGTCACCAGAAGGCATGCCTTATCGGGCAGCTGGAGGGGGCTGTCGCCATCCCAGACGCGGGCGTCGATGCCGCCGGCCCGCAGCGCCTCGGCCTTCGCCTCGCTGCGCACCGTACCGGCGACCGGGCCGGGCCAGATCCGCGCCAGATGTGTGGCACTATAGCCAAGCCCGGCGATAAAAAGCACAGATGGCTGAACTGTCATTTGCGTGGCGCAATCCCATTGTATCTATGGGGTTTGTTACAGGTTCCGGAGTGTCCGATCCATGCCCCTTCTCACCGCGGCCGCCGTCTCGTTCGTGATGCTGCAAACGGCCGGAGAGCGTATCGCCGCGCAGGAACAGGCACGGCTGGAGGCCTGCCTCGCCAAGATCGAGACCGATCCGGACGACGCCTATGAAGACGGCCTCGCCTGGACCTATCAGGGTAACCGCCCCGGCGCACGCCAGTGCACAGCCATGGCGCTGATCGCCCTCGGCCATCAGGCGGAAGGTGCCGAACGGCTAAAAAACCTCGCAAATTCAACGGATGGCGGCACGCTGGAGCAGCGTGCGGCCTATCTCTCACAGGCCGGGAATGCGTGGATCGAGGCCGATGACCCGGACTCCGCCCTGAAGGCGTTCGATGGCGCCCTGAAGATCGCGCCCGATGCACCGGAACTGCTGCTGGACCGGGCCTCGGCCCACATGCTGCTGGAGAATTACGACGAGGCCATCGACGACCTCGACGCCGTCCTGCTGCGCGTGCCGGGCCATGGCGAGGCCTACCAGATGCGCGGCGCCGCCTGGCTCGCCAAGGGCGATCCGGACAAGGCGATGCTGGACGTGAATGCGGCGATGGAAGCCAATCCGGAAGACATCAACACGCTGGTCCTGCGCGGACAGGTGCGCGAAGCGCTGCGCCTGCAGGCCGACGCCGGCGGGCCAATCGAGCGGCTGGAAACCGACTAGGCCTCAGCCCACACGCTGGCCGTTTTCGTCGATCAGAAGCGCGCCATCTTCCTTGTAAAACGGGCCCGGCGGCAGCGTTTCCAGCAGATCCAGCACCGCCTCGCTCGGCCGGCACAGGCGCACGCCTTTCGGGCTGCAAACGATAGGCCGGTTCACGAGCACCGGGTGTTCCAGCATCGCCTCCAGGATCGCTTCGTCGCTGACGCCCGCCTCCAGCAGGCCAAGTTCCTTCGCAGGGGATTTTGTTTCCCGCAAGGCGCTGCGCGGTGTCAGGCCGGCGGCTGCGAACAGGCCGAGCAGTTGCGGGCGGGTCCAGCCTTCTTTCAGGTATTCGATCACGGTGGGCGTCTCGCCGCTCGCCTCGATGATGGCCAGCACGTTGCGTGAGGTGCCGCAGTCCGGATTGTGATGAATGACGATCATGGCGCGGCGGCCTCCCCTGTTTCGGTGACGAAAGCAGACCGGGTCCGGTTGGCGAATGCGACCAGCGACAACATCACCGGCACCTCGACCAGCACGCCGACGACGGTCGCCAGCGCGGCCCCGGAGTTCAGCCCGAACAGGCTGATCGCAACGGCAACCGCCAGCTCAAAGAAATTGGACGTGCCGATCAGGGCGCAGGGCGCCGCGATCCGGTGCGGCACTTTCCAGGCCCAGGCCGCTGCATAGGCCAGCGCGAAGATGCCATAGGACTGGATCAGGATCGGCACGGCGATCAGCGCGATCACAGCAGGTTTTGCCAGAATGGTGGAACTCTGGAAGCCGAACAGCAGGATGACGGTGGCCAGCAGTCCGATAACGGAGAGCGGCTTGATCCGGTGGGTAAAACCCGTCACCGCCGCCTCCCCGCCCTGCCGGGACAGCGCGTTGCGCGTAAGGACGCCAGCAATCAGCGGGATGACGACATACAGCGCTACCGACAGGAGCAGCGTTTCCCACGGCACGCTGATCTCCGTCACGCCCAGCAGGAAGGCAACAATCGGGGCGAAGGCGAACACCATCACCGCATCGTTCACGCTGACCTGTACCAGCGTGTAGTTCGGATCGCCGCGTGTCAGCTGGGACCACACGAAGACCATGGCCGTGCACGGCGCCGCCCCCAGCAGGATCAGGCCGGCAATATAGCCCTCCGCATCCGCAGCAGGGATGAAGCCAGCGAAGACATGACGAAAGAACAGGACGCCCAGCATGGCCATGGTGAACGGCTTGATCAGCCAGTTCACCACCAGCGTGATGACCAGTCCCTTGGGCCGCTCGCCAACCCGGCGCATGGCGGAGAAGTCGATGCCGATCATCATGGGCCAGACCATCGCCCAGATCAGGATGGCAACCGCGAAATTCACATTCGCATATTCCAGCGCCGCCAGCGCCGAGAACACGCCGGGCACCAATGACCCGAGGCCGATCCCTGCAAGGATGCAGAGACCGACCCAAACCGACAGATATTTCTCGAACGCCCCCATGACCTCAGCCGCAGCAGCCAGAGTTTTTCGGTTCGGCGATCGCAGGCGCGCAGCAGGCGCCGGCAACGGCCATGCCGGTTGGCGTCGAAGCAAGGCGCCCGTCATTCAGTTCCGGCCCGCCGCCATAGACAGCGCTGTCTCCGGTCGTGTGGAAAACTTCCCACGGCACGCCGGCGGGATCAGAGACCCAGCTCTTCTCCGACTGGGCGTAGCAGCAAACCGTCTCCCCCTCTTCCAGCACAGGGGCATCGGCCCGCTTCAGCCGGTCATATACGTCGGCGAGCTCACCGGAATCCTCTGCCTGAATGCCAAGATGCTCGACGCCGGGCGCCGCGCCACGGGCACTGATGGCGAGGTTAACGCGCGGATCGTCCAGCATCCATTTGGCGTAGTCATCCTTCACCACGCTTGGCGGTGCGTCGAACAAGGTGGAATAGAAGTCGATCGAGCGCTGGAGGTTGTCCACCGCGATGTGCACATGGAGACGTTTCATGATGTTTCCTTTCCGGTGGGATTTCAGCAACACGCAGATTGCGCTGCCGCCATGATGGGGCTGCAAACCTCTTCCCGGCCCTGACAGCAGTCTTCCATCAGGAACACGATCAGTCCGCTGATGGCGTCGTAGTTGGCGGTGTAAATGATGGACCGGCCCTGCCGGTTGCCTTCGATGAGGCCCGAATTCGACAGAATATTGAGCTGTGATGACAGTGTGTTCGGGGGCACGCCAAGGGCCACCGCAATGTCCCCGGCGGGCAGGCCGTCATGCCCGGCTTTCACCAGAAGACGGAACACGGCCAGCCGGTTTTCCTGGGCGAGCGCGGACAATTGCGAGAGGGCAGTTTTTGATTCCATAATTCCACGATAATGGAAATATGGAATTCGTCAACACCCTCCGGACCGGATGCTGACTTCCTGAATTTTAGCGGTAACGCTTCTGAAGCATCGCCCAGACAGCCCGCAGCCCGCAGGCAGCTGCGCCTTCCGGCCGGCCATATTTGCCTTTGCGCCAGGCCCAGACGTCGAAATGCGCCCAGCTCTTTGCATCAACAAACTGCTTCAGGAAGAGACCCGCGGTGATTGAACCGCCAAAGCTGCTGCCGGAATTCACGAGGTCGGCAATCGGGCTCTTCAGCTCCGCAAGGTAGGGATCCCAGAGCGGCATGCGCCAGACCGGATCGCCCGACTCTGCCGAGCTAGCGAGGATGTCTTCCACCAACTGCTCATCATCAGAATAGACTGGCGCAAGATCGGCGCCGAGCGCGACACGGGCTGCGCCCGTCAGCGTCGCAAAGTCGATCAGCAGGTCCGGGTCGAATTCGGATGCGCGCGCCAGCGCGTCGGCGAGGATCAACCGGCCCTCGGCATCGGTATTGTCGATCTCGACGGTCAGCCCCTTGCGGGACGACAGAATGTCCCCCGGCCGGAAGGCATCGCCGCTGATCGCATTCTCGACCGTCGGCACATAGAGCTTCAGGTGCACCGGCAGCTTCGTCGCCATCACGAGGCGGGCAAGCGCGATGACATGGGCTGAACCGCCCATATCCTTCTTCATGATCCGCATGCCGCTGCCCGGCTTAATGTCGAGGCCGCCGGAATCGAAGGTCACCCCCTTGCCGACAAGGGCCAGTTGCGGCTTCGAGGTGTCGCCCCATTCCAGCTCCAGGAAGCGTGGCGCGGCCTTCGCCGCGCGGCCCACGGCGTGCACCATGGGATAGTTTTGCTCCAGCAGGTCGTCGCCGACGATCGCCGTCAGCTTTGCGCCGAATTCGGCGGCCAGTTTTTCGACGGTTTCATGGATGCCGGCCGGGGTCATGTCGCCGGCCGGTGTGTTCACGAGGTCCCGCAGAAGCGCGATGGAATCCGCTTCCGCCGAAAGTGCTTCGCCCGCCTCCCCTTCCGGGATCACCAGTTGCGGCGGGCTGGACTTGTCTTTCAGGTAGCGGTCGAACCGGTAGGCCCCGTCTGCCCAGCCAGCTGCGATGGAGGCAACGGAAAGGCCGCCATCGGCCGCGATCTTGTAGGTGCCTTCCGGCAGCTTCCCGGATAGCGCCGCGACGGCCAATGCATCCTTGCCGTCGCCGATTCCGCCCAGCACATGCGCCAGGCTGCCATCTGCGTCCGGCACCAGCACCAGCTGCCCTGCCCCACCTGTGAAGCCCTGCGCCTTCGCAATGGCGCGGGCCGAAGGGAACGGATCGTTCTCGAGTGATTTGAAAGCCTCAGCCGTGTACAGCCAGACGCTGACGGCGGCATCGGCACCGGTGGTGAAACTCTTGTGCATGAAATTGGCCTCGTACGGGCAAGTGTTAATGGAGTCTGCGCTGGCGTTAACCCATCCTTGACGCCCACAGGTCCAGACTCACGCGGGAATGACGCTGATTCAAACCCGGAGCGGTCCCATGTCCAGAGCCAAAACCTCGCTGGCTGCACTTGCTTTCGCCCTGGCAGGCGTCTCGGCCTGCGCAACGGCGCCCGATCCGGACGCGGAAGCCAATGCTCAGCTGCAGGCTGCCATGGAAGAAGCGCTGAAGCCCGCCACGCCGGAAGAGATCGAAGCCGCCAACAATGCCGATCCGCTGACCAAGGCAAACTTCTGGGCGAAGGAATACTCCAAGAACGCAGAGAACCTTGATAATGCGCTCACCTTTGCGGACGCCCTGCGCGGCATCGGGTCAAACGAGCGCGCGATTGAAGTCCTGTCGGAAATCATGGTCATCCATCCGAAGGAGCCACGGATCCTGATGCCGCTCGGCCGGGCCTTCGCCGCCAACGGGAATCCGCTGGGCGCCGCCCGCGCCTTTGAGGAAGTTGCGGCGATCGAGCCAGGCCGCGCTGAAGCCTGGGCTGCGCTCGGCACGGCGCTGGACCAGCTGGAAAACCACAAGAACGCTCAGACAGCCTATGACAGGGCCCTGGCGATTGAGCCGCAGCGCGCCTCGACGCTGGCCAATTATGGCCTGTCGCTTGCGCTCAGCGGTGACCTCACCGGCGCGGAGGCCAAACTTCGCCAGGCAACGGACCTGTCACCGAACGATGTGCGGATCCGTGAGAACCTCGCGCTGATCCTGGGCCTGCAGGGCCGGTTCGACGAAATGCAGCAGACCAGCGCAGGATACGCGCCTGACAAGGTGGTCGAGCAGAATGTCGAAGTCCTGAAGGAAATGATCCAGCAGAGCCCGGGCGAAAAGGCTGTCCAGCGCGGGATCGCCGGGCAGACAGCTGCGCCCGACTCCAGCGAAGCCTCTCCCCCTGCCGAGGCAACCGGCCTGCGCCTGCGCCGCACCGGCGGCTGACAATTCGTTTCAGAATTTCCGGACGGAGCGCCTGATCAGGCGACGACCCGCACTTCGACGCGCGGATCTAGTCCCATGAGGCCGCCTGCGTCCGACCGGCGGTCATTGCTGCGCTCGTTGGTCAGGGCAGGCGCCGCTTCATTCTTGCCCTGCATTTTCTGATACTTGATGTAAGCCGGGCCGAGCACGACCAGGAACAGAACGGGAAGGAAGAATACAATCATCGGCACCGTCAGCTTGGCCGGAAGCGCAGCGGCTTTCTTTTCGGCTTCCGACATCCGGAGGTCACGGTTTTCCTTGGCCATCACGCGCAAGGCATCGCCGAGCGGCGTCCCGTAGCGTTCCGCCTGCCCAAGCGCCATACAAACCGACTTCACACCCTCATGGCCTGTCCGTTTGGCGAGATTGTCATAAGCCTGCCGGCGCTCCGGCAGATAGGACAGCTCCGCCACGGTCAGGCCAAACTCCTCTGCGAGTTCCGGTGACGCCGAGCCGATCTCCTGACTGACCTTGTGAAAGCCAAGTTCGATGGACATGCCCGCCTCAACGCAGATCAGCAGCATGTCGAGCGCATCAGGAAAGGCCCGCATAATGGACTGCTGGCGCTGCTGCGCCAGATTCGAGACATAGATGTTCGGTGCATAAAAGCCGGCAGCCGCGCCGAACAGGATGGAGCCATACTTCATCATCGGCTGCATGCCGTGATCGTTGACGAAGAAGACATAGCCAAAAACGAGCAGCATCCCCACGAAAGGCAGGGTCATCCGCGCAAAGTAGAAGGCCGAGACCGGCCCCGGCCCCCGCAGGCCGGCCTTGTTCAGCGTATCCTGAAGGTTCGGGTCTTCCAGCGCCTTTGCGAGGTTCAGCCGGGACGAAATCTCCCCGATGGCGGAATCGTCCTTGCGCCGCAGCCCCTTCTTGTTCTCAAGCGCGGCCCGGCTCTGCTTGCGAAGTTTCTCCCGCTGCGACGACACCGATTTGAGACGCGTTTCCAGCTTGTTGCCCTGCAAATAGGGCATGAACATCGTCATGGCGGTCCCGAACACAGCCACTGCCACCAGGATGGAAGCGATTGCTTCAGGTTTCGCGAGGGAAAGGAGAATCTCGTACACTGCGCCCGCCTAGATATCGAAATTGATCATCTTTTTCATCGTCATAATGCCGGTGAACATCAGGGTAGACCCTGCTGCCAGGATGACGTGGCCGGTTTCGGTCCGGAAAAGCTCGAGGATGTAGTCCGGCGTCGTCATGAAGACGAGCAGACCCACAGCGAAAGGCAGCGAGCCGATAATCATCGCAGACGCTTTCGCTTCCGATGACATGGCCTTGATCTTTTCACGCATCATCTTGCGCGAGCGGATAACGCTGGACAGATTGCCGAGCGCTTCGGACAGGTTACCCCCTGCCTTGGCCTGGATCAGCAGCACGATCATGAAGAAGTTCACTTCCTGCAGCGGAACGCGCTTGTAGAACATGTTCAGTGACCGTTCGACCCCTGCCCCCATGGCGAGGTTGTCAGCAAGTGTGGAAAACTCGGACCGGAGCGGTTCAGGGCTTTCCTTCGCAATGATCCGGATACACTCATTGAGTGGCAGACCGGATTTCACACCCCGCACGATGACATCCAGCGCATCGGCAAACTGGTTGATCATCTTCTTGTGCCGGCCATTGATCATGAAATTCAGCAGGAAGCGCGGCAGGCCGAAGCCCCCGCCAATGAATGCGCCGGCCACAAGAATCGGGCGGCTGCGAAATGCGATCCCCGAGATGGTCAGGCCATCGAACCCGGACAGGTAAATCAGCGCAGCGCAGCCCCCGCCCAGAAGAATGGAAAACAGCCAGAACGCAGATATCGGGACATCAAGGCCAGCCTGAACCAGTTTGGCCTTGATGGTCTGGGCGCTGCTGCTTTTCCGGCGTGCTTCGCCCTGCTTACGCAGCGTCTCCAGCATTTCCTGCGTCTTGGCGCGGCGCTTGGCCGACTCGTCCATGGCTTTGCCAGCCCTGCCCTTTCCGGCCACGGTTGTTCCCGCACCGATGGCCCGGGCACGCTTGCGCGCGGCGTCGCCATCGCCACCTGAAAGCGCCATGCCGATGCCGGCAATCGCAACGAATGCCAGCACGGCGATCATGAGGGTGAGCATGTTTCCGTCCATGGATCAGCCCCCCAGTTCGTCGAGGGCCGCCGCCAGCTCGCGCTCAAGATTGTAATAAGATGCCCGGTCCCAGAAGCGTGGACGGCCGATACCGGTGCCGCGGTGCTTGCCGATCACGCGGCCATTCTCGTCTTCGCCTTCGATCTCGTACTTGAGAACATCCTGAAGCACGATCGTATCGCCTTCCAGGCCAAGCACTTCGGTCACATTCATGATTCGGCGGGAGCCATCCCGAAGACGGGACGCCTGAACAACAACGTCGATCGAACCGACAATCATTTCCCGGATCGTTTTTGCCGGAAGCGAGAAGCCGCCCATCGTGATCATGGATTCAACACGGCTAAGCGCCTCACGCGGACTGTTGGCGTGGAGCGTTCCCATGGACCCGTCATGGCCCGTGTTCATCGCCTGCAGAAGGTCAAACGCCTCCGGTCCACGCACCTCGCCCACGATGATCCGTTCCGGACGCATACGCAGACAGTTCTTGACGAGATCGCGCATCGAGATCTCACCTGTGCCCTCAATGTTGGGCGGACGGGTTTCCAGACGCACCACGTGTGGCTGCTGGAGCTGAAGTTCGGCGGAGTCTTCGCAGGTAATGACGCGTTCACCCGGCTCGATGAATCCGGTCAGACAGTTCAGCAGCGTCGTCTTGCCGGAACCCGTACCGCCGGAGATCAGGACATTACAACGTGAGTGTCCGATGATCCGTAGCAGTTCGGCCCCCGGCTCGCTGATGGAGCCGAAATTCACAAGGTCCTGAAGGCGCAGCTTGTCCTTCTTGAACTTACGAATGGTGAGCGTCGGCCCGTCAATCGCCAGCGGCGGCGCAATGACGTTCACACGAGAGCCGTCGAGAAGACGCGCGTCACAGATCGGGGAGGAATCATCGACCCGGCGACCGACCTGGCTCACGATCCGCTGACAGATGTTCATCAGCTGCGCATTGTCGCGGAACCGGATATTTGTCCGCTCGATCTTGCCGTTGACCTCAATATAGGTCGTGTCGGCACCGTTCACCATGATATCGGCGATGTCATCCCGTGCCAGCAGCGGCTCCAGCGGACCATAGCCGAGCACGTCGTTACAGATGTCATCAAGCAGTTGTTCCTGCTCGGACAGGGGCATCACGACATTCTTGATCGAGATAATCTCGACCACGATATCGCGGATTTCCTCACGCGCGCTTTCGGAATCGAGCTGTGCCAGCTGCGACAGGTCGATCGTATCGATCAGCGCATTGAAGATGGTCGTCTTCGTTGCGTAATACTGCTCGGATTGCTGCGATACCTGGCGGACCTTTTCCGGCTGTGGTTCAGGCGGTGCCGGCGCGGGCGGAGGCGGTGCTTTGGGCGCACCCTTTACCGCGACCGGAGCCGGCGCAGGTGCCTTTGCCGCAGCCTGCGGACGAGGCGCCGCTGGCGCAGGAGCAGCCTTCGGCGCCGGCGCGGGCGTCGGTGCCGCTGACGGAGTTCCAGAAGGAGAACGTTTGCCAAATGCCATTCGTCTGTCCCGCTCTGCCTGGCCTTACTTGCCCAGCAGTTTCTTGAAGAAGGATTTCTGTTGTCCTGCGACAGCGCGCCCGGTCAGCAGGGACGCCATATGATCGATTGCCTGGGCGGACCGGGAGGCCCCATCCGTTTCAGAAATCATCTGGCCATTGTTTGCCGCCGTGCCGAACAATTCAGGCTCGAACGGAAGAATGACTTCCGGCTCGACCCCGATGGCAGCGCCGAAATCCTTGACCGGAATTTCCGGGCGCTTGGGCACACCGGACATGTTGATGATCAGCCGCGGCGGGTTGTCGTTCGGACGCGCCGCTTTCAGCTGGTCGATATAGTTCTTGCCGTTGCGCAGCGAAGCGAGATCCGGCTGGCAGACAATGATAACCTCATCAGATGCAACCAGCGTTCGCTGGACCCAGCGGCTCCACACATGCGGCAGATCAAGGACCAGGAAGGGCACATTCCGGCGGACCACTTCGATCACGGAGAGATAGGACTCGTCCGGAATATCCATGATCTGGCCGATCGATGCCGGGGCCGTGAACAGGGACAGCCGGTCACTGGCCTTGGCCAGCAGGCGTTCGATCACCGAATCGTCGGCCCGCTCCGGCTGGAGCAGCGCATCGGCGACGGTTTGTGTCGGCTCCTGATTGAAGTCGAGCGCGGTTGTGCCGAAGGACAGGTCGAGATCGACAAGGGTCGTGTTGACCTTCGTGTTTTCCGCAAGCGCCCAGGCCAGATTGTGAGCAATCGTCGAGGCCCCTACCCCGCCTTTGGCACCGACAACGGAAATCTGCTTGCCGACGAAGGGGGCATCCGGATCCGCAAACAGGCCGGAGATCGTCCGCAGGATCTGCAGCGGCTGGAACGGCGGCACGACATATTCGCTGACGCCGCGGGAAACCAGCTGGCGGTAGAGCGCAATATCGTTGATGGCCCCGATGACCATCACCTTCACCGTTTCATCGCAATGCTCGGCCAGCATATCGATTTCGGAAAGCAGCTGAGCCGACCGCGCCGTGGATTCGATGATCAGCAGATTCGGCGTCGGGTTCTGGCTCATATACTCGATGGCGCCGGCAATCCCGCCAGAGTGCGCCTCAATCGTGGCGCGACCCATGCGGCGGTCTCGTTCACAGACTTCCATCAGAAGCCGCGTTTCATCCCGTTCGTAGAAGACCTGGATGGAAATCGCCGGAAGGACGGAGTCGCCGCCGAGCCTGTCGTCCGGAGCCGTGAATACCGGCTGATCGAACTCGACTTCGCGGGTCCGCGTTTCAAGATCCACCATGACAGAGGCCTCTTCAGCCATATCAGCCACAGGTTCCTCTTTGGGAAGTACCAGGTCCGCCATCGGATCATCTGCGAAGACGTCTTCGAAGTCAGACTCGAAATCGGATTCGTGGAGCGGTTTTTCGCTGGACATGGCTTATCTACCCTTTGTCTTACGCTCTAGTTCGCAACGGCCTGAGAGACGGTACCCGACTCGTCATTCGTACGTTTGGATGCGGTCGTTTCACCCTGACGGAACTTTTCAAGAATAACCGCGCGACGGAGCGGATCGCCTTTTTCCAGCGGACGTGTGCCAAGCAGGTCTGCCGGATCCGCGATCATCGCCGCCATGTTGGACCGGACGGCGCAGCCGAGCGTCGGCAATTCATTGTTCGATGTGACATCCGAGAAATCGACCTCTGCCAGAGACCGGCATTCAGGCGCGACCGCCTTGTAACTCTGGAAGGCGAGGATCATCGGCTCGGCCACATCAGATCCGGCGCCGTGACTGGTGCCGGAAATCTCACTGTACTGAACACCGCGCTCATATGCGATCGCACGCGCTTCAGCGACAGCCGCCACCGCAAGCTGCGGATTGGATGAGGAAGCCGGCAGCGACATGATCAGCGGGCCATGGCCGTGATCGCGGTAGGCTGCCACGAAGCTGGAAATGCTCGCCTTGTCCGTCAGGCTCAGTTCGGACGCCTCGGGATGGATCGCGATCTCGAGGAATTCGGTGCTCTTTTCGACGCCGATGGGATTTCGGTCGAGGGCCGTACCCTGCAGGTAAGCCTTCGGAACATTGGTTGGCGCCGCGCTTGAACAGGCAGCAAGGGTCGCCAGGCAAAGGCCGGCGGCCAGCAACGTCGTGGCAGGTTTCAGGATTCTGGTCACCTTCTGGTCCCCTATTCCTCAATAAAGCCCACAGGGGCACGATAATCTGACGCCGAAACGGGCGCCCCGTCGCGGCCATATTGTTCGTTCAGCTTGCCGAAGAAGATCGTCTTGGCATCCGATGCGTTGGCAAAGCCGTCCGCCGGTGTGCGGAGCATGTTCTTCTGCGTCGGGTCGACGAGGTAAGGCGTAATGATCACGACCAATTCCGTCTCCTCATTGAGGAAGTCGCGCGACTGGAACAGCGCCCCCAGAATCGGAAGCTTGTTGAGCCCTGGCAGCTGGTCCAGCGACTGACGTGTACGGGTCTGTATGAGGCCAGCCAGCATCATTGAGCCACCGCTCGGCAATTCGACCGTGCTTTCCGCGCGCCGGACAGACAGCGCCGGGATCGTCAGTGTCTGGGCGGTGATCACATTGCCCTTGTCATCAACCCCCGCAACTGACTGCCCCTGGAAAGAGCCCTGGTTGGTCAGCTCGGAGACCTCTGTCGAAACCTTCAGAGAGATACGACCTTCCGACAACACAACTGGCGTAAAGCCAAGGCCGACACCGTAGGGTTTGAACTCGATCGTGATGCGGCCATTATTGTCCTGACCGACAGGAACTGGAAATTCACCGCCGGCAAGGAACTTCGCCGACTCGCCTGAAACCGCCGAGATATTCGGTTCGGCCAGAGTGCGGACGATGCCAATACGCTCAAGCGCGTCGATCGCCGCGCCGGCAGAGGACTGGAAGCGGCCATCATTGTAGTTGGTGTAGCCTACGTCACCGGACAGTCCACCAAGCCGGTTTCCTGCCACATTGTACCCGTTCGCGCTGCTGAAGCCGACACTACGGCTGAAAGGAAGGTCGGGCTGCACCTGCTGAACGGCCGTGCCCTGATTGGTAGTATTGTAGCCCGCGCCGGGAATAACCTGAATAGTGCCGTCGGCGAGAACACGCGTCGTATCCTCTTCGAAGAAGAGCGGAAAGCCGTTCTGGAAAACCTGCTGAAGCGACTGGCTTGCCAAGTCGCCGAAATTGGTTGCGCCCGACAGGTTGATGCCAAGCTGTTTGATGACAGAACGCTGCATCTCGACAATGCGCACTTCCAGCATCACCTGGTCTTTTGCGGCAATGTCGATCATGTTGACGATCTTGGTCTGGTCGTTTGCGTTCAGATAGGCCTCGACAAGGCGCTGGACAGCATCCGCCTCCGAGAGGCTGTCGGTCGTCCCGGTAATGACAACATTTCCATTCAGGCCTTCGACCTTGACCCTCGCACCCGGCACGTGACGGGAGATCATGTCTTCTATGCTGGTCATGTCCATCTCGACATTGATTTCGAGATTGAGGATCTGATTGCCGGAGCGGTCAAAGACGAATGCGTTGGTCTGCCCGTATTTCATGCCGCGGAAGATGATACGCTGAGACGTCTGCACGACGGCGTCGGCGATCTCTGGATTGGTGATTACCACATCCGCTGCGGGTGCCCCAAGATCGACAATGGTCGACTTGTTCAGTCCGAGCGTGACCTGCTTGCTGAAAGCAGACTCGCCTGGCTGGGTGATTTGTGTATCGAGCCCGCTCGGCGCGGCAATGGCGGCCGGTACTGCCAGCAGCGGCAGAACAAGCAAAGCTGTCAGTCTGGTTGTCAGGAAGGCCTTCATACTCAGCTACCCCCGAGGCCGGCAGTTGCCCGGCCATTCCGATAGATTGTGACACCATTGCCCGGAGAGTTTCCGCCTCTCAGGAGATCCGTCCGAGCGCCGCGCGAACCGGTATCACCAGCATCCGACCAGGGCCGGAGAGACAGCGAAAGCGTGCCGAGCCGCTGCGAATGGGCGATCAGTTCCGCTTCCGCCGGCGTCACTTCCAAGGTGGCCGTGTTACCGATCTGGGAGGCTGATTCGGAATCGCCCTGGTAAAAGACCTGGTCGATCGCCAGCACTCTGACATTTTTGAGGATGGTTTCCGTTATCGGCCGATCGATTATGGCTTCCGCCATCGCAACCTGTGCCTGATAGGTCAGGATCACATCTACCCGGTCATCCGGCAGGATAAACCCGCCTGAGGCTGACTCGGTCGAAATCTCCACGGAAATGGCTCGCATGCCAGGCTTAAGGAGCGCCGCCATGAAGCCTGTCTCCCCTTTCATCACCAGTTTCTGCGGAAGAATGGGTTCTTCCGCATAGATCGGGATGCGAACCACGCTGCCGGACAACTCATTGATTGCGTCAGCGTCGTTCTCTTCGGTTTTGTAACCGGAAACGACGTTGTTTTCCGGCCAGGCTGCCCATTGAAAGTCATCTGGCGACAGAAGGTCCCCGACCAGAAGGTCGCGCTTGGCAACAAGGACATGCGTCTCGGACACTTCCCGTTCCCGCACGATGGGCTGTTCTGTCGCGGTCTGCGGCTGCATCAGCCCCCGCACAAGAAACGCTGCTGCGATCGCTGCAACAGCCGCGCCAATCAGGATAATAAGACGCATCGGAGACATGGAGTGCAACTCCCTTTAATTACGATACACGGGGAAACTCGCCTGCCGGCTTCTATCCCCATCCACGTGCCAGATTCCCACAGCACGCCTAAAGCAACGTTAACCGATTATCCCGGTCGCCCTTAAGGTTTCGGAAAGGATTGGAGAGCTCGCACTCGCCACAAAGGCGCCTGCGGCAATCGCCACACCGTAAGGGACCCCTGCTTTTTCTTCGAACGGCGCTCGGATCGGCCCCGGCACGACAGCGGCCGGAACCGTATTGCGAACCAGGACGATGAGCAGCGCGCACGCGCCGCCGACAAGCGCCATCGTGAAAACAAATTCGAGTGAGGCGGAGGGACCGATCCAAAGCATGACTGCCGGGATCATTTTCGCATCCCCTCCCCCGAATACACGGAACGCAAAGAGGCCGAAGCCAATGACAAACGCCGCCAGTCCAGCAAGGACGTGACCGAAAAGAATTTCAATGGGCAGGCCGGAGAAGACAGCTGCCGGTACGAACAGAGCGGCAATCGTCAGGTTAAGCCAGTTGGGAATCGTCAGGCTGTTCACGTCGTGAAGCGCCGCGAAAAGACACAAGGCCAGAAACAGGCCGCCAAGGATGATCAGAATCATGTCCGCATTCCCCAAATCACAGGACTGCGCCGGACCCTGACCGGTAATTCCTAACGAATGCTGAGGACCCCTTCCAAAGGACCTGGCAAAGAAAAAGGCCGCCAGGTTTCCCTGACGGCCTCTTCTTGGTACCTGAGAGGGCCTATTAGGCCATTTCAGCAGCAACCTTGTTGAAGGTCGCCGAAGCGTTGGAGCCAAGAGCGGTGACACCACCGATGATAGCAACAGCGATCAGAGCGGCGATCAGACCGTACTCGATAGCTGTGGCACCCGACTCGTCTTTCAGAAAACGTGCAAACATTGGAAACTCCCATCATGCATTTGTTAGCGCCCCGGTTCTCATTTGTGTGCCGGAACAGTTCGAACTCTACGCGATTATTGTTCACATCGAGTTGAGAGAAACAGAAATTCCATGAAGGGGTTACAGGGATTTGTTTACTACCTGAATCCGGATGCGGACAGGTTTGGCCCCTGCGGCCATGCGTAGATTCCTTATATACATCGCGCGCGAAAATATCGAGCCTTTTCTCGGTTAGCACTCGTGAAACTTTCTTCAGACAAATTGCGTCAAATAATTTCTGGAGTGACCGGACATGAGAAATTCCGCACGGATTTTTGCCTTTGGCGTGGCTGCCTGCCTGATGGTCCTGCCGGCAATCGCTGAACCGCTGACGGTCGAGGCCAATAAAACTGTCCCGCTCAAACTGAAGGGCACCGCTGCGAGCGTTGTCCTGGGTAACCGGAACATTGCCGACGTCGCTGTTCATGATGAGCACATGATCTTCATCACCGGCAAATCCTTCGGCACGACCAATCTGATGATTTTCGACCGTGCCGGAAACCAGCTCCTGAACAAGGAAGTGGTTGTGACGGTCAACTCGTCCAATCTTGTGACGGTGAACCGCAGCGGAGCGAACTATACGTATGACTGCGCGCCTGCATGCCGGTCGGTCGTCAGCCCCGGTGATGACCCCCAGTACTTCAATGATCTGGTACAACAGCAGCGGGGCATGCAGGCGCTCACAGACGCAGACTGACGCCCCCTACCGGGTTGGGTCAGAACTCATGACCTGAATTCGATCAAATTTACCCAATTCCGGAAACGGGCGGCAAACCCAAGTCTGATAGTCGTGAGGCTGAGCGACTCTGATAGAGGGGTTTGGGATGCGATCGCCAACCGCAGGAATTTTGACATCCAGACTGCAGCGCAAGCTTGCAGAATGGGCCAACGAGAATCGCGGCCAGACTGCGGTGGAGTTTGCGCTGATCGCGGCGCCCTTCTTCTTCATTATTTTCGGCCTGATGGAAATCTGCCTGATCTTCATCATGTCGACCGTGCTGGAACACGCCGTCTCGGATTCCTCACGGGAGATCCGCACCGGCCAGGCGCAGGAAGCCGGATTTTCCCGGGTCGAGTTCCGCAACTCCGTCTGTGACAAGATGTTCGGCCTGATGGGGTGCGATTCCAACCTCCATATCGATGTGAAACGCCTCAGCAATTTCGGGTCGGCCGAACTCGGTTCCCCGCTCGATGCCGACGGTAACTTCGATGACAGCAGCTTCGACTTCCAGCCCGGCGGCTCCAACGACATCATTGCCGTCCGCGTCTTTTACGAATGGAGCCTGGTGACCCCGATCATGTCAGCACCACTGGCGAATATGGCCAATGGCAAACACATGATTCAGGCCAGCACCGTCTTCCGCAATGAGCCGTTCGGAGACTGATCCATGCCCAGACAAAATCTTCTCTCCCGCCTCAATCCCCGTCTCAAATGGCGCGGCATCCGCGGCTTGCGGTACAACGAGCAAGGCATTTCCGCTGTTGAATTTGCCCTGATCGCACCGCTTCTGATCATTCTTTATCTCGGTGCCATCGAACTCAGCCTGCTGATGGAAGTAGACCGCCGGGTCACCCAGACCAGCGCCAGCCTGGGCGACCTCACCGCGCGTCTGTCCACAGTGACGGATTCGGACATGGCGGAAATGTTCGCGGCGGCCAAAGTCCTTATGTATCCTTACGAAGCCGACTCGGCTGAGATGCGCATCACCAGCATTGTCGACACCGGTGACGGCAATCCCAAAGTGGCCTGGTCGGATGCCCACAACATGACGCCGTACAGCAAAGGCACGACGGTGACGCTGCCAGACGGCATCATGCCCTCCCCCGGCTCCATCATCATGGCTGAAGTCAGCTATGAGTATCAGAGCGAGTTCGGCTACATCGTTTCGACGTCGAAAACGATCAGTGATAAATTCTACCTGCGGCCCCGGCGCGTGTCCGAAATTGCACGTGTGTCGACGGCAGGCTCAGGTTCCAACCCCTTCGGCCCCACCAGCTGATCCTACTCCTCTCCCAGGAGCATTTACCGGAAGGCCGGCCTCTCAGGAGGCTGGCCTTCTTTGCATTCAGCTACGAATCAAAGCCGCGCTTCGGCGCGTGAACTTTCCAGAGAATGATCAATCCGGCCAGGAACATGAAACCGATGCCACCCATCCCGATCCGCTGATTACCCGTCAGCCATGTGAGCAGGCTGACAATACCAGGGCCCATCCAGACGGTCACCGTGCCGGCAATGGCATACAGGCCAAAGAATTCCCCGATCCGTTCGCGCGGCGCGATGTGCACCAGCATGTACCGGCTGGACGAAATCGACGCGACCACAGCGATCGCGACCGGGATCACGAACAGGAAGTAGGTGATATCGGATAGGGTGCTGAAGAAGGGGCTGTCCCAGATCGGGGTATTGGCAGGCATCAGGCCGAAGAACAGCGCGTCAGGCGTAATCGAAAGCTGCGCAAGCAGCAGGATCACGAGCGCCGAAATCTCCCAGACCAGTGCAAGCTTCGGCCCGAGCAGGCGGTCCAGAAAGCCGCCCACAAAACCGCCGACCGCCCCGAACAGGACGCCCGTGATGCCGAAGAACAGGATCTCCACCCCGCTCCACCCCAGGAAGGTTCCGGCATAGACGGCCCCGAGTGTCAGGAGCGCAGACATCGCATCGGCGTAAATCGTGCGCGCGACGAGAAAGCGCATTGTTTGCGGGTGATCCTTGAAGAGCCCCTTCAGGTAACCCAGCAGCACTTTCGCACGCTGGAACGGGCTCTGCGCCCTGCCTGAATGACGGTCTTCACCGCGGAAGACGTCGGCCGCAGCCTGTTTCCACGTCATGCTGCGGCCGCCCTTGATGCCATCCGGCATGAAGAGGAAGAACGGAATCAGCAGCACGGCCATCCAGACGGCAACAAATGGCCCGGCGAACCGCTCGGGCGCGAACGTCTCCCGGTCCAGCTGGATCACCTGCTTGGCCGGCGCAAAAGGCAGCCCCGTTCCGGGGAGCAGCAGGCCGAACAGGAAGAAGATAAGTATCCCGACACTCAGAATGTTGCCCATCGAAAGGCCGAGACCGGATATATAGGGCAAGGCACTTGGCCGGCCGGCATTCGGCAGCATCGCGTTGTGCAGCACTTCGGAATAGCCATAGCAGCAATAAGCCACCGCCAGGACCGCCATGGTTGGCCACATGGTCAATGGCCCGTCCGGGCGGGCCCACCACAAGCTGAATGAACAAATGAACATGAGCGTCATGAAGAAGGCAATTGGAGGCTTCCGCCGACCGGCCTTGTCGGCAATGACCCCCAGGAACGGCGCCGTCAGCGCAGTCGCAATGCCTGCAAGTGTCACCGTCAGGCCGGACAGGCTGAGGCCATGCTCCCCGCCTCCGGCCAATTCTTTCGCGAAATAAGGGGCAAAAACATAAATGACGATCAGGTTATAGTATGGATTGCGTGCCCCCTCGAAGACTGCCCAGGCCAATCCCTTGATCCCCAACGGTCCGCCGTCAGCGCGCTCCGTTTCGGATTCGGGGACGGCAGGCGCTGGTCCAACAACCTGCGTATCGCTCATACTGCTCTCACTCCCATAGCCTTACCCGCCTCTTACCGGGCGCATTCGCGCAACCTGCGACATTGAAGGACAAAGGGGAAGAGTCCGGTAGCGGCACCTGCCGCGAGGTCAGCCTGCTGTCTCGAGCTTCGAAACCAGGTCTCCGGCATAGCGGGTGATGTCTCCTGCGCCGAGGCAGACGACCATGGCTCCCGGCTGCGCATGCGCCCGGATGACCTCCGGCAGGCTGTCGAGGGAGCTTAGCCGCGAGACGGCGCGATGCCCGTGCCGACGGATGGAGGCGACAAGTGCATCCGCATCATATCCCTCAATGGGGCTCTCCCCTGCCTCATAGACGGGCGCGACCAGCACTTCGTCGGCCTGATCAAAACAGCGGGAGAATTCCTCGAACAGGTCCCGCAGCCGCGTGTAGCGATGCGGCTGGCAGACGGCGATGATTTGCCCCTGTCCCTGCATGGCGCGAGCGGCTTTGAGCACCGCGGTGATTTCCACCGGGTGATGGCCATAGTCATCAATGATCCGGACCGGCGCCTTGCCTGCCTCCGGGGCCCACTCCCCGACAGCGGTGAAGCGCCGCTTCACACCGCCAAAACTGATCAGGGCGTTCCGGATCTGCTCGTCCGTCGCACCCAGTTCCAGCGCCACGGCAATAGCCGCCAGGGCATTCTGGACATTGTGTTCCCCCGCCATCGGCAGGGTAAGCCCCTCGATCAGGCGCGGCATGGCTGATCCCGGCCGGCGCAGGGCGACGTCGAAATGCGCCCCGGCAAGGTCTGTCTGCAGGTTGATGGCGCGAATGTCGGCCTGACGGTTGAAGCCGTAGGTGATACGCCGGCGGTCGGTGACACGCGCAGCCAGCGCCTGCACTTCCGGGTGATCGGTACACAGAACGGCAAAGCCATAGAAAGGCAGGTTCTCGACGAAGATGTCGAAGGCTTCGCGCAGTTTCTCCATGGAGCCGTAATGGTCCATATGTTCCGGGTCGATATTGGTGACGATGGCGCAGGTCGGGTGGAGCTTGGCAAACGTGCCGTCGCTCTCGTCGCTTTCCACGACCATCCAGTCGCTTTCGCCCGCCTTGTAGT
This sequence comes from Hyphomonas sp., assembly GCA_002700305.1. Taxonomy (GTDB): domain Bacteria; phylum Pseudomonadota; class Alphaproteobacteria; order Caulobacterales; family Hyphomonadaceae; genus Hyphomonas. The sequence goes on from PACZ01000029.1 coordinate 30,138, forward strand.
TCGAGCCATAGGCATGGATGATGCCGCCATTGATGACGGTCGGATCGATCCCCGACCCGTCCAGCAGGGCCGCGACCATGGACGTCGTCGTCGTCTTGCCATGGGTGCCTGCCACGCAGACCGTGTATTTGAGACGTGTGATCTCGGCCAGCATGTTCGCGCGGCGCACAACCGGGATGCCGGCAGCGCGTGCGGCGGCGACTTCCGGATTATCCCCCTTGATGGCGGAGGAGATGATCACCGTTCCGGCGCCTTTGACGTTCTCGGCCTTGTGCCCGATGAACACTTTTGCCCCGCGCTGGCGCAGGCGCTCGATATTGTCGGAGTCCTTGATGTCGGAGCCCTGCACATCATAACCCATCGTGATCATCACATCGGCAATACCGGACATGCCGATGCCGCCAATCCCGACAATATGGGCCGGGCCAAGATCAAAAGGTGTGGGGGAAGCCATGGTCTGAGGTCTCCGGAGTCTGGTCTGTGTCATGCTGCGCCAAGTCGGGGGGCTGGTCGAGACCTCAGTGCAGAGCGACGGCTTCAGCGAGGTCGGCAAGATCGCCTGCTGCGTTCACCTTGGCTGAGTTCTTCGCCGCTTCGGCGCGTTGTTTCAGTTCATCCGCATTGGACAGACGTGCGGCGATCAACTCGCCCAGCAGTGCGGGATAAAGGTTTGCCTCAAGGATCATGTCGGCCGCGCCCACATCGGTCAGCGCCTCGGCATTGGCCGCCTGGTGGTCGTCCATGGCAATGGCCAGCGGGATGAGAATGGATGGCCGGCCAACGGCGGCGAGCTCGCTCACCGTCCCGGCCCCACTGCGCGCAATGACGAGATGCGCGGCGCCAAGCTTCTCCGGCATGTCGGAGAAGAAAGGTGCGAGCTCCGCCTCGACCATGACCTTGTCGTAGATGTCTTTCACCTTGTCCAGCTGCTCTGCCCGCACCTGCTGGATCACTTTCAGGCGAGCCCGCAATGGTGCCGGGATGTGGTTGGCGATGGCCAGCGGAACACTCTCGCCGATGATCTGGGAGCCCTGGCTGCCGCCGGTGACGAGAAGGGTCAGCTTGCCGTCCGTAGGCGGATACGGCTGGTCCCGCACGGCCAGGATCGGCGCGCGGACCGGATTGCCGACGGCCTTGTGCGGCTTGCCTTTCGGCAGACGGTCCAGCCGGTCGAAGCCGCTGGCGATCACACTGGCATTCGGCGCCATGTTGCGGTTCACCCGGCCAAGGACGGAATTCTGTTCATGGATCAGGATCGGTACTTTGCGCGCCTTCGCTGCGGCAAGCGCCGGAAAGGCCGGATACCCGCCAAAGCCCGCGACCAGCGCTGGCTGTTTCTCCTTCATGATCCGCTTGGCCATCCTGATACCGGCCTGGATTTTCAGGAAAGCGCCCGGAAGCGTCCACGGCTTGCGGAAATTCGGGGAGGCGGCGAACACTTCCTCTTTCCATTCCGCCGGAAAATCGCTGGCATAGTGAAGGCCGCGGCTGTCCGAGATCAGGCCGACACGCCAGCCGCGCTTGCGCATTTCATCGGCAAAGGCCCGCGCCGGGAACATGTGCCCGCCGGTGCCGCCCGCTGCGATGATGACCAGTTTTCCGCCGGGTTTTTCTTTCGTCTCGTTAGCCATACCGGCCCCTTGTGCGCGTACCTTGTCCGCGCACAAGTGCCAGCGCAAGGCCCAGAGTCAATGCCGTGCCGAGCATGGACGAGCCACCATAGGAGACAAATGGCAGTGTCATCCCTTTCGGCGGGATCAGGGCCAGATTTACCGCCAGGTTTATGGCAGCCTGAAGACCGAAAAGCGTGAAAAGTCCGGCACTTGCTGCACGGGCATAGCCATCCTCCACCCGGGCCGAGGCCCGGAAGCCGCGCAGGATCATCAGCGCGAAGGCCGCCAGCAGAACGATCGCGGCGACGAGGCCGAACTCCTCCGCCATGACGGCGAAGATAAAATCAGTATGCGCATCAGGCAGGTGCGCCTTGACCAGCCCCTCCCCCGGGCCGACGCCAAACAGGCCACCGCGGCCGATCGCTTCGGCCGCGCGGTCGATCTGTGAATGGTCGCCATGCTGGACATTGGCAAAGCCCCGCAGCCGGTCTCGCACGTGTGGCAGGAGGGCATAGAGCAGGCCGCCGAGCGCAACACCGCCCCCGGCAAAGGCCGCCCCCCAACGCCAGGGCAGGCCGCTGACGAAGAAAGTGACGATAAAGGCCGCCGTCAGCAGGAAGGACTGGCCAACATCCGGCTGCAGCAGGAACAGGCCCACCGTGACTGCGAAAAAGATAAACGCGACGACTTCCCATATCCGGTTCGGATAAAGTTCGCGCTGTGCCAGCAGCCAGCCGGACATCACGATCAGAGCGGGCTTGGCCACTTCGGACGGCTGCAGCGAAAAGCCTGCGATCCGGATCCAGCGATGCGCGCCTTTCGCCTCATGTCCGCCACCGACGAGGATGTAGACCATCAACCCGATACAACCCAGCAGCAGCACCGCCGCGAAGCGCCGCGCCCAGGCCCGGTCCAGCATGCTGGTGCCGAGCAGCAGGACGACGCCAGCCGCTGCGAACATCGATTGCCGCATCGGGAAAAAATAGGGATTGTCGTAGCCGATGCGCGCCGCTGCACTCGGGCCAGCCGCCAGCGACATCAGAAGGCCGATCGCCATCAGGAAGAACGCCCCCGCCAGGAGGCCCCAATCGACTGTGCGCCGCCACTCCATGAACCAGGACGTATCCGACCGGGCAAGAAATGGCGCTGTGGCTGTATAGCTCAAGCCAGTTCCCTCAGCTCTGTGGGCATCATCGCCTCCACGATCGACCGGAACGCATCGCCCCGGTGCTCAAAATCGCGGAACTGGTCGAAGCTCGCACAGGCTGGTGAAAGAAGAATGACCGGATTGTCGATTCCAGAGTTTTTGGCATCGCGGAAAGCAGCCTTCACGGCATTTTCCAGGGTTCCGCAGCCCTGCGTCGGCACCTTGCCCTTCAGCGCGGCGGTGAAGGCTTCCTCCGCCTCGCCGATCAGATAGGCCTTGTTGATGCGCGGGAAGTGAGGTGTGAGCGGGCCGATACCGTCGGATTTCGGCACGCCACCGGCGATCCAGTAAATGTTGTTGTAAGACTTAAGCGCCTGCTCTGCAGCCTGCGCATTTGTCGCCTTGGAATCGTTGATGAAGCGCACGCCTTCGATCTCGCCGACACGCTCCATACGGTGCGCCAGGCCCGGGAAAGTTCTGAGGCCTTCCATGATGGTCTGCGGGTCGAGGCCCAGCGCGCGGCAGGCGGCATAGGCGGCGGCAGCGTTCTGATGATTGTGCCTGCCCGGCAGCGCGGCACACTCCGCAAGGTTTCCGACGAAGGCGGCATTCCCGCTGTTGGAATCGTAGAGCCGTCCGTCTACGGCACTTACACCGCGGCCCAGCGCGTAGCTGGACGAGGCCTGCACCACACGTGCCGGCCCGCGCGCCGCAAGGCCGATGGCAATGGACTGGGTGATCACATCATCGAACCCGACGACCGCGGTGTCACGCTCGGTCTGGTTCTGGAAGATCCGCATCTTGGCAGACTGATAGCCTTCCATGCCGCCATGGCGCTCCAGATGGTCCGGGCTGATATTCAGCAGAACGGCCACATTGCAATGCAGGCTCTTCACCAAGTCGAGCTGGTAGGAACTGAGTTCCAGCACATAGATCGCATTGGCATGCAGGGCAGCAAGGTCCAGCACGCCGGTTCCGATATTCCCGCCGATCCTCGCATCGCGGCCCGCCTGTTTCAGGATATGCCCGATCACAGCGGTCGTCGTCGACTTGCCGTTCGTGCCGGTGATGCCGACAATTTTCGGGCGGCCGCGCTCCGGCAGGCTCTGCACGGCGCGGGCGAACAGCTCCATGTCGCCGACGACGGGCACGCCGGTCATCTCGGCCATGCGGACGATGCGGTGCGGCTGCGGGAATTTGTAGGGAATGCCCGGCGACAGGACCAGCGCGGCGAAGGTCTGCCAATCGCGCTTGTTGATGTCGGACAGGGTCAGGCCCGCAGCCTCCGCCTGGCGGCGGGTGTCTTCATTGTCATCCCACGCATGAACACGCGCGCCGCCGGCCTTCAGGGCCTTGGCAGCGGAAAGGCCGGTGCGGCCAAGGCCGAACACCGCAACATCCCTTCCTGCGTATTCCGTGATCGGGATCATGCGCGCTCGCTCACCTCAGCTTCAGGGTTGCAAGGCCCGCAAGGGCGAACAGGACGGACAGGATCCAGAAGCGGACAACGACGCGGGTCTCCGGCCAGTTCTTCTTCTGGAAGTGATGGTGCAGCGGCGCCATCAGGAAAATACGCTTGCCTTCGCCGGTGAGGCGCCGGGTCAGCTTGAACCAGCTGACCTGCATGATCACGGACAGCGCCTCGATCACGAACAGGCCGCCGATCACCACAAGCGCGAACTCGTGCTTGGTCGCCACAGCGACAACGCCCAGCATGCCGCCGAGGCCGAGCGAGCCGGTGTCGCCCATGAAGACCTTGGCCGGATAGGCATTGTACCAGAGGAAGCCCATCCCTGCGCCCATCATGGCGCCGAGCAGCACGGCGAGCTCCCCTGCCCCCGGTGCGAACTGGATGCCGAGATATTCGGCGAAAACGAAGTTACCGGTGAGATAGGCGATCATCGCATAGGATGCGGCTGCGAACATCATCGGCACGATGGCGAGGCCGTCCAGGCCATCGGTGAAGTTCACCGCATTGGCGCTGCCGACGATGACGATCATGCCGAAGAGGATGAAGAACATGCCGAGCGGCAGGAAGTAATTGTTGACGAACGGTACGGCGACGCCGCCCGAGAAATCCGGATCGGCAGGCGTGACGCTGGTCTGCGGCGCAAAGGCGGCGATCTGCTCGGCCAGCCCGTTCAACGCGCCCCATTCGGCATGGCCTGCCGGTGTGTGCGCGCCGTGCAGGCCCATGATGAACGCACAGGCCAGTGCGGCGATGCCGAAGCCTGCCAGCAGGCGCACCTTGGCGGAAACGCCCGCATCGGTCTGCTTGGTCACTTTGGCGTAATCGTCCAGGAAGCCGAGGAAGGCGTAGGACACGGTCACGAACAGGGTGACCCAAATGTAGGGATTGTGCAGGTTCGCCCAGAGCAGGACCCCGACCACCAGGCCGAGCCAGATCAGGAAGCCGCCCATGGTTGGTGTACCGCGCTTTTCCAGCTGCTGCTCCAGCGACAGGTCGCGGATCGGCTGGCCCTTGCCCTGACGGGCGCGCAGGAAATTGATGATGGCGTCCCCGAACACCACCGTCACCAGGAATGCCGTAACGACGGCCGCGCCTGTGCGGAAGGTGATGTAGTTGAGAACGTTCAGGATGCCGCTGTCAGCGGCGAGCCATTCGTACAGCATCAACTGACCCCTGCAGCACCTTCTGTGCCGCTTACCATCTTGCCCATGTCCGCCGCCGCGCTCCATTGGCGCAGACGGTCTGCTAGTCTTCCCATCCCGGATGCATTCGAGCCTTTGATCAAGACCACGTCGCCATCCCGGAGTGCATTTTCCAGTGCATTAAAAAGTTCGTCGGCCCTGGGCGCCCATACCTGCTGGAGGTCTGAGGGCAGCGCCTCGGCCAGGTGAGTCATATTGTCTCCCGCAAGGAAAACCCCTTCGGCGCCTGTGGCCACGACCGCCTCGGCGAGGCCCGCATGTTCCGCATCCGATCTTTCGCCAATTTCCAGCATTTCGCCCAGCGCAACGAGCCGGCGGCCTGCACCGCGTTGTTTCAATGAGGAAAGCGCCGCCCGCATGGAGCCCGGATTGGCATTGTAGGCGTCATCGATCAGCGTAAAGCTGCCGCCGCCGGGCAGGGCGAGGCGCTCGGCCGTGCCGCGTCCGGGCGGCGGGGCGTAACCTGACAGGGCCTCGGCGCAATCGGCAACCGCTGCGCCGCTTTGCGTCGCGGCCAGCAGGGCGGCGGCGACATTCATGGCCCAGTGCTCGCCGACGGCATTCAGGGTCACCAAAACCGGCTTGCCGACGACATCCACCTGGACACGGCTGGTCACGCCGTCCGTTTCGTAACCGACGATACGGGCCGTGGCGTCCTTTGCGTAACCGAAGGTTTCGAGATTACCCGTCGGGCAGAGGTCCCGCGCCCGGTCTGCCAGATATTCAAAGAATGTGTCGTCGGATGGCAGGATGAAGGTGCCGCCTGCCTCAAGACCCGCAAAAATATCGGCTTTCTCGCGTGCGATGGCTTCCAGGCTGCCGAGACCTTCGAGGTGCGCTCCGGCGATACAGGTGATAAGCCCCGTATGCGGGCGGACCATACGGCTGCGCGGGGCAATCTCGCCCGGCGTCGACATGCCGATCTCGAACACGGCCCGCTCGGTGCCTTCCGGCATGCGGGCCAGCGTCAGCGGCACGCCCCAGTGATTGTTGAAACTCTTCGTGCTCCAGTGCGCCGGGCCGAGCGCGCGATAGATGCGCGCCAGCATTTCCTTGACGCTGGTCTTTCCGGCCGAACCGGTGATGGCGGTGCGGTGTGCGCCGCAACGCGCGCGGGCAGCAACGCCGAGCTGTTCCAGCGCGGTCAGCGTATCTTCGGCGACAACCTGAGGACCGTCGCCTTTCTTGCGGGAGACAAGCGCCCCGGCAGCGCCCGCCTTGAAGGCCGCCTCAACGAAGTCATGGCCATCGCGCTGGTCTTTCAGCGCAACGAACAGGTCACCCGGTTCCAGCGACCGCGTGTCGATCGACACCGTCCCGGTCACCGTGAACGGCGCGGTCGCCACGCCGCCGGTGGCAAGGGTAATGTCGTCGGAGGTCCAGAGTGGCTTTGTCATGCACGCCCCGCTCCCAGCGCGTCGCGCGCCGTATCCTGGTCGGAGAAGGGATGGACTTCCTTGCCGATGATCTGCCCGGTTTCGTGCCCCTTGCCGGCGATGACGAGCGTGTCGCCTTTCTTGAGCTCTGCGATGACCGTGCGGATCGCTTCGGCCCGGTCGCCGATCTCGCGAGCATCCGGACAGCCAACCAGCACCTGCTTACGGATCCCGGCGGCGTCTTCCGTCCGCGGATTGTCATCCGTCACGATCACGTCATCGGCCTGCCGGGCAGCGATCTCACCCATCAGCGGCCGCTTGCGGGCATCGCGGTCCCCGCCGCATCCGAAGATAACTTTGAGATTCCCGGCCGTGTGCGGGCGCACAGCGCGCAGCAACACGTCCAGCCCGTCCGGCGTGTGGGCATAGTCGACGAACACGGCGGCGCCGGTTTCGGTCTTGCCGACAAACTCCATCCGGCCTTTGACCGGCTGCAGATGCGCCAGACCGTCTGCGACCTCGTCGAACTCCATGCCCAGCGACAGGCAGATGGCGGCAGCGGCAAGAGCGTTCAGCGCCTGGAACTCCCCGATCAGAGGCAGTTCCAGCGGCTTCTGTTCGACATCGCGCCAGAACAGGTTCAGCACCTGACCGGTGGCGCGCGGCATGATCTCGTCGATCCAGAGGTCTTCACCGCGCCAGCCGAAGGACACGATCGGCATCAGATTGCCGAGCGCGGCCGCCTCGAAATCATTGCACTGTTCGGAGTCGGCATTGACGATGGCCGGCAGGCCCGGACGACCAAGCTCGCGGAAGAGGCGCAGCTTGGCGGAGAGGTATTCTTCCATCGTCTGGTGATAGTCGAGATGGTCCTGCGTGAAGTTCAGGAAGGCAACGGCGGACAGGTCCACCCCGTCGAGACGGTGCTGTTCCAGGCCATGGCTGGAGGCTTCCATCGCGCAATGGGTCACGCCCTGCCGGACGAGTTCGGCCAGCGTCTCATGGATGGTCACAGGGTCCGGCGTCGTATGACCGACATCGATATGGCCTTCCGGGCCGATGGCGCCGAGCGTGCCCATGGAGGCAGACTTGATTCCGGCCCGCGCCCAGATCTGGCGGCAGAAATCGACCGTGGACGATTTTCCGTTCGTGCCGGTCACCGCCACGACTTTTTCGGGCTGCGAGTTGTAGAAACGCTTCGCTGCCAGAGCGAGCGCGCGGCGCGGCTCTTCATCGATGATGTGCGCAACAGACACGCCTTCGGCCCCGGCATCGGACAGGATGGCGACCGCCCCCTTCCCGATGGCATCCGGAATGAACTGGCGTCCGTCGGTGACGCTGCCCTTCAGGGCCGCGAACAGATAGCCCGGCTTCACGCGGCGGCTGTCTGCCGTCATGCCGGTGATCTCGATGTCGCCATCAGGCGCGTCCGGGAACAGGTCTTTGAGTTTGCAGGTCACAGCGAAGTCCTCTCATCCGATCGGGCGCGGTAGCCGTCACTTGCAGGGCGGAGATCTTCAAAGCGTGGGGCGATGCCGAGCAGCGGCGCGACACGTTCTATGATGCGACCTGCGGCCGGCGCCGCATTCTGGGAAGCCACCGAGCCTCCCGGCCCGGCTTTCGGATCATCCAGTGTCACAATCAAGGCATACTGCGGGCTGTCATAGGGAAATATCGCCGCAAAGCTGGAGATATTCCGCCCGTCATCATAACCGCCCGGCACAGGCTTCTCTGCGGTGCCCGTCTTGCCCGCCACGCGATAGCCCGCCACTTCGGCATTCTTGCCGGTTCCGGTCAGCACCGCTTCGCGCATCATGGCGTTCACGAGGTCCGCCGTGATCGCGGACATCACGCGGACAGGCTGCGGCTTGCGGGTCTCGTCCACGATCAGGGTCGGCGTCACGCGCTCTCCGCCATTGGCGAAGGCGGCAAAGGCAGAAAGGAACGCCATTGGCGTCACCGCAATGCCATGCCCATAGGCCATTGTCGCGGCGGTCAGGTCGTCCATCCGCTCTGGCAGGATCGGCGCGGCGCTTCCGGACAGTTCCACCGGCGAGCGGTCGAGCAGGCCGACCCTTTTCAGGAAATCCTGCTGACGGCGCGGGCCGAGTTTCTGGTTGATGTGCACCGTGCCGATGTTCGAACTCTCGGAGATGATCGTCGTCACATTCGCCCGCGTACCGATGGGATGCAGGTCAGAGATCGTGTAACCGCGCATCTCGATCGGATCGTGGACATCGAACATGTCGGTCGGGCGGATCGCGCCAGCCTCCAGCGCGGCCGCAATGGTCAGCGGCTTGAAGACAGACCCCAGCTCATACAGCGCGCCCGTCGCCCGGTTCATGCGGGACGGATCGTCCATGGCAATGTCGGAGGCACGGTTGGGATTGAAGGGCGGCCAGCTGGCCATCGCACGAACCTCGCCGGTGCGCGCTTCCATCAGGATGACAGCGGCGCCTTCGAACCCGTCGGCGGCGGCAGAAGCGGCCAGTTCGGCTTCAACCGCGGCCTGCACGCCATTGTCGATCGTCAGGCGCAGCGGTTCCCCGCCCGCAGTAAGGCGGTCATTCTGGCTGAATTCGATGCCGCCGGCGCCGACGCCATCCACATTCACGAAGCCCAGCACCTGCCCGGCCAGCGTCCCGCGCGGATAGGCCCGGCTGATCTCTTCCTTGAACCAGAGGCCTTCCAGGCCAAGGTCGAACACGGTCTGGCGCTGGCGGGGCGTCAGGCCCCGCTTCACCCAGACAAATTCCCGGGACTGGTCTGACAGGCGGCTGGTCAGGCTGTCGGCGTCGATGTCGGGCAGGACACCGGCCAGACGGGTTGCCACTTCGCGCGGATCCCAGATCAGCTGCGGATTGGCGACCAGCGAATAGACCGAAACGGAGGTTGCCAGCTGTTCGCCATTCCGGTCGACAATGTCGGCGCGGGCCACCTGTTCCCCGGTGCGCGTGGCCAGCCGGCCGGACTCCCTGTCGGGCGACAGCGCCAGATAGCCGGCCTTGCCGGCCAGCACCACAAACAACGCGCTGAGGCCGAGGCCGACCAGCCGTGTCCGGTGGCGGGACGCCTCGGTCATTCAGGCGCCTCCATGGAACGGGGCTCTGCGTCTGCTGCAGGATCTTCCGGCAGGCCGACCAGCGCGTCCAGATCGCGCTCATTGGCCATCTGTTCCGGGCGCGGCGGCGCCATGCCCAGCTCGTTGCGGGCATATTCCTCGATCCATTCGCGGCGGCTCATATGGGAGAGCTCGGTCTCCAGCAGCGCCTTTTCGTGGCGGGCGTCCTCGATCTGGGCCTCCACGGCCATTAGTTCGGCGGCCGTATCCTTGGCGCCGTATTTGGCCCGGTAGAGGCTGAACACCAGCAATCCGACAATGACGAGACCCAGAATGAATGCCCGGCGGCTCATGACACATCCTCCAGTTTCGACAGCGGGGGCAGGTTCATGCCGTCATCCGCGTCTTCATCGATTGCAGGCGCTTCGGTCCGGATCGCGGCCCGCAATTTTGCAGATCGTGCACGCGGATTGCCTTCCACTTCCTTATCCTGAGGCAGGATCGCCTTGTTCGGGCGCAGTTCGAAGGTGGGGTCGGGGCCTTTGGCCATCAGGGGCAGGTGACGGGATCCGCCGGAATTCTTGCCGGCCCGGTCGCGCAGCCATTGCTTCACCATCCGGTCTTCGAGCGAATGGAAGGTCACGATCACCAGCCGCCCGCCGGGTTTCAGCAGCTTTTCCGCTGCAACGAGCGCCCGGGCCAGTTCGCCCAGCTCGTCGTTCACATACATGCGGATCGCCTGGAAGGTCAGCGTGGCAGGGTGAATCCGGCTGCCCTTCCGGCCGCCCACAGCCGCCTCCACCGTCTGGGCGAGGTCCAGAGTGGTTTCGAAGGGCTGTTCCTTGCGGCGATTGACGATCTGGCGGGCAATACGGCGAGCCTGCTTCTCTTCGCCGAGGCGGAAGATGACATTGGCGAGATCGCCTTCTTCCATATGGTTCACGACATCCGCCGCGGTCGGCCCCGCCGCGCCCATACGCATGTCCAGCGGGCCATCCTTGTTGAAGGAGAAGCCGCGATGACCCTCGTCGATCTGGAAACTGGAGACGCCGATGTCCAGCACGACAGCATCGACCGTATCGCAACCGGTGGCCTCGACCAGGGCATCCATCTCGCCAAACCGGCCCAGCAGCGGGGTAATGCGGTCGGTCTGGGCGGCGAGGGCCTCGGCACGCATAATGGCGTCGAGATCGCGGTCGATGGCGAAAACAGCGCATTTCGCCGCCGTCAGGATGGCGCGGGTATAGCCGCCGCCGCCAAACGTGCCGTCGACGACCTTGTCACCATCCTTGAGGTCGAGGGCAGCGAGCACTTCGTCAAGCATGACGGGCTTGTGCCCGGAATCAGCGGTTTCAGGCCGGGGTCTGGTGGTCATCATCCATCCCCTCCCTCAACCAGTTTCAGATCGGGGTAGAGGCCCATTTCATGCTGGCGCAGCACCTCATTATAGGCCTCGCCGAGGGCTTCCAGCGTCTCCGGTTTCGCAGCCGTTTCGGACATGGCCGTGGTAAATTCGGCGTGCTTTTCGGGGTTCCAGATCTGGAAGCTGTCGATATTGCCGGCGAACTTCACGCGGCCGTCCAGCCCGGCGGCCTTGATCAGCTCGTCGGTCAGCTTGATGCGGCCCGTATCATCCATTTTCAGGTCCGCCGATCCGGCGATGATGGACGAAACCAGCGCCTTGCGGACCGGAGATTGCGGGGGCAGGCGGGTCAGCGTGGCGCGGTACATGGCCATCAGGGCTTCGCCGCCACCTTCCAGGCAGCCGGATCCGTCGAGTGCAGGCCACAGGAAAATCCGGTTTCCACCGCCCAGCGCAGCGCGAAAGGGTGCCGGGATGGAGACCCGCCCTTTAGCATCAATTGCACTTTCGTAGGTGGATACGAACACCCGCCAGCCCATTCTTCGTTTGCCTAAACCCCGCATGGGTAAACCATGTCTTAATTTGGAGTATCATGGGCAGACGTGGGCCTCAATGGGCGAGACACCGGAATCGAAATATCCACAACAGCATCGGACAGGAACAATAAGCGACTGAAGAGTGAACAAACCGGAACAACCGGGTGGGATTGCATGGGCGGTGGGTGAATTTCCTTTTTGAATCAGCTCGATGCCGAAACAGACTCGGTTATCCACAGGCAGATTAAAAGTTACTGAGTTTTTAATATTTCCAGCCCGGGAATTGCGCAGCCCTTCAGAAACCGGTTCGCGGAGACCTGGATTTACTTGCCGGCAACACGATGTCGACTTGCCGGGTACAAGCAAAATACAGGGGTCCAACACGCGCAGACACACATCACGTACGGAGCCGCTCTTGGTCCGTTATGATCATGCTGACATCAGGAGAAAGAAGAAAAATAGGCCCGACAAGCCATCTGGCTTGGGAGGGGGACGGTGCCGAGCGCCCTGATGGGTGGCGGACGCTGTGTTCCGGCTTGCCGGGCCATTTTCGCCGTTCGGACCAGGGGTCTTGGGTGGGGAGTTGAGATGTCCTGCCCCGAACGGTTCACAAGCACTATGTCCGGGAGAGCCAAACGGTTCCAAATTTTCTCGCCTTGGCTGAACTTTTTTGCCTGCGAGTCACTTCTGGCTTAAATCCCGCCCTCCCGGGCGTGGAAATTTTCTCCCAAGACCCTGTTTTTACGAGATTTTCCCTTATCCAAAACCACCCCACAAATTTCACATGCGACAAAAAGAAATTTTGATGGTTTGCCGTTAGGCCATAGATCGAACCTATGATCATTCCAACGCTCCGCCAGCTGCAATTCCTGGTCGCCCTCGGCGAGACCGGCTCCTTTTCGCGCGCCGCTGAGGCCTGTCACGTCACCCAGCCCACGCTTTCCGCCGGGATCCGGGAACTGGAAGACCTGCTCGGCGTCAAACTGGCGGAACGAGAAGCCCGCGGCGCGAGCCTCACCCATGCCGGCGAGATCGCCCTCGCCCGCGCCTCTGCCCTGCTGAACGATGCCCACGCCCTGGTGCAGGCCGTCCAGAGCGCCGGCGCCCTGCTGACGGGCCCCTTCCACCTGGGTGCCATTCCGACAATTGCCCCCTTCGTCCTGCCGCAGACCGTGCGGGCGCTGAACACGGCCTATCCCGATCTCAAGCTCTACCTGCACGAAGACCGGACCGCGCGCCTGATCGACCAACTGCGCACCCGTACGCTGGACGCTGCCCTGATCGCGCTGCCCTGGGACACGCCGGGCATCGAGACGATGACCCTGCTGGACGATGAGTTCCTGTTTGCCGCTCCGGCCAACCACCCGCTCGCCGCGAAGAACGGGCTCGCGCCGGAAGACCTGGCGGACGAGAACCTCCTCCTGCTGGAAGACGGCCACTGCCTGCGCGACCATGCGCTGTCGATCTGCCGCATGCCGACCGGCGCCCGCAAAGACCAGGTCGCGGCCACCTCGCTTGGCACGCTGGTGAACATGATTGCCGGCGGACTGGGCGTGTCGCTGCTGCCGAAGCTCGCCGTCGATCACGGCCTGAATGTCGGCAGCGATGTTGCCGTGCGGGAATTTGTGCAGCCGGTGATCGGGCGCCGGATCGGCATCGCCTGGCGCGCCGGCAGCCCGCGCGAAGCCGACGCAAGGAAAGTGGGCGAAGTCATCCGGGAACAGCTGACCGCCACCGCCGCCTGAGAGCCGCTGCGGATTTTTCCGGACACGGTCAAATTCCGCTATCCCGGACGTCATAACCGGGCTAGTGCGAATTCCGTTCTCGACACAGCCTATGGACTCCCAAATGCATACCGGCCCGTTTCCCGCCAGCAGGCCTGACGCATGCGCCTGAACGATGCCTGGCTGGCCTCGCTTTCGGCTGGCGCGGTCAACCTCGTGCTCGGGGCGAACCTGCCTTACCTGCCGGTCTGGATGGAAAAAGCGGGCGGCATGTCCGGCGCGGAAATCGCCGGGGCAGGCACGCTGGCCGCGCTGATCCGAATCTTCGCCGGGCCGCTCGCGGCAGGCCGGGCCCAGTCGCACGGGCTTCGCGCAACGCTGGCAGGCACCATGGCCGTCTGCCTGGCCGGCTATGCGCTCCTGTTTCCGGACATGCCACAGGCGGCTGCCTTTCTGGTCTGCGTCGCCATCTACAGCGCGACCAATGTGTCCGGGCCCCTGTTCGAAGCAGTGCTGATTTACGGCACGCGCAATGCCCGGCCGGATTACGGGCAGGGCCGGGCCATCGCTTCGCTTGCCTTTGTCGTGGCCAACCTCGCTGGCGGAGCCGTCCTGTCCGCCTTCGGGCCGGACGGTATTCTGAGCTACCTGCTGATCGCCGCCCTGCTGGCGACGATCGCGCCGCTCTTCACACGTCAGGGCGCCCGGCAGGTGCTGCCGAAGCGGACGATCCTCAGCACGTTTTCCGAAGGCTTCTCGCTTTACCGGCTGCCAGCCCTCTTCGCCTTCATTCTCGCCGCCGCGCTGATCCAGGCGAGCCATGGCGTCTATTACGCCTTTTCGTCCGTGATCTGGGTATCGCAGGGCATTTCCGGCTCCAGCATCGGGGCGCTCTGGGCCGTCGGCGTGGTGACGGAAATCGGCCTCCTGTTGCTCTCCGGGCGGCTGCTGCGCGGTTTCAGCGCGGTGAACCTGCTGTGGCTGGGCGGCCTTGGCGCGATGGTCCGCTGGACAGCGGCGGGGGTCGTGTTGCCGGTCGCCTTCGCCGCGATGTTCCAGACACTGCACGCAGCGTCCTTTGCCCTGACACACCTCGCCACCATGCGTTTCCTGCAGCAGGCCCTGCCGGACGAGCGCCTGCCGCTGGCCTATGCGGTGAACGGGGCGCTGGTGTTCGGGCCGATCCTCGCCCTTTCGACCTTCCTGTCCGGCCTCGCCTATGACGCGCTTGCGCCCGGCGGCGCGGACGCCCAGACGCATATCTACTGGCTGATGGTGCTCGCCGCAGGTGCAGGCCTTGCTGTGGCGGCCGTGACGCGGCCCGCGCCCGCCATCGTCGCCAGCTCCCTCGAAGACGAATCCTGACGCCAGCCAGGCCTGTCGCCGCGCTTGACAAATTCTATTATATAACACGTTATATATCATGCTAACCGAATGGAGACCGGCATGGCACGTGATGTTCTCGCGGAGATGGGCCCGCTGGCCCTGGGCAGCCGGCTGAAGCGGCTGGCCGAACGGATGCAGGCCGACGCGACGAAAGTGTTCGCCGACCGGGGCCTGCCCATTCAGGGCACGCATTTCCCGCTTCTGGCCGCGCTCGCGACCTATGGCCCGCTCAGCGTCAGCGAAGCGGTGGAAGCCGTCGGCATCAGCCAGCCGGCCGTCACCCGCATCCACAACGCCCTGCAGAAGATGGGGCTCACCACTGCCTTACCGGTCGAAGGCGACAGCCGGCAGAAACAGATCCGCCTGACGCCGGACGGCGAAGCCCTCGTGGATGAACTGAAACGGGACCTCTGGCCCCAGGTGCGCCGCGCAGCCCAGCGCCTGTGCGACGGACCGGAGGCCGACTTCCTGACCCAGATCAGCCGGGTCGAGGCGGCGCTACAGGAACGCTCCCTGCACGACCGCATTCTCGATGAAGGCGCTGGCCCCGCCCTGCGCCTGGTCGAATATGACGACCGGCTCGCGCCGGAATTCGACGCGATCACCCGCGAATGGGTGGAGGACATGTTCACGCTGGAAGAAAAGGACATCGAGATCATCGAGCATCCGCGCGAAATGATCATCGACCGGGGCGGCGTCATCCTGTTTGTCGAGGCCGCAGGGCTCGGCATCATCGGCACCTGCGCCCTGATGCCGGTGGACGGCGATGCGTTCGAGCTGACCAAGATGGGTGTGCGCGCCAGTGCCCGCGGCCTGAAGGCTGGCGACTTCCTCCTGCAACGGACGATCGAGCGGGCCCGGCAGCTACCGATCGGTAGCCTGTTCCTGTTGACCAACAAGAAATGCGCTGCCGCGATCCACCTCTATGAAAAGGCCGGCTTCATCCACGACGCAGACATCATGGACCGCTACGGCAAACGCTATGCGCGGTGTGATGTGGCGATGTCCTTCGACCTGTCGAGACCGCCTCAGGGCTGAGGCGGCCTCAATTGGTCAGAAGAGATCAGCTCGCTTCGCGCTCGTGCATGTCGAGATCGTACTCGCGCACCTTGCGGTAAAGCGTCGAGCGGCCGATGCCGAGACGGCGGGACACTTCGCTCATATGCCCCTGATAGAAATCAATGGCGTACTGAAGGATGTCGCGTTCGATGTCCTGCAGGGCGCGCATTTCGCCATCCGGATCCATGATCGGCACCGGGCCATCGCCCGCTGGTGCCGGAGCTGCAGCATCCATGGCAACCGGAGCCGCCGGAGCAGCAGCGACAGGTGCCGCTGGCAGGCTGGCAATGTCCGGCATCTGGCCGGAAATCTGCGGGAAATCCTGCGGACGAAGCTTGTCGCCATCGCAGAGGACCACGGCGCGGAAGACGGCATTCTCCAGCTGGCGGACATTGCCCGGCCAGTCGAAAGCGTACAGCATCTTCATCGTGTCATCGGCCACGCCGGACACTTTCGTGCCTTCGCTTGCATTGAAGCGGCCAATGAAATGCTCGACCAGGGCCGGGATGTCGTCGCGGCGTTCGCGCAGGCTCGGCATGTCGATCGGGAACACGTTGAGGCGGTAGAACAGGTCTTCGCGGAACGTGCCTTCGGCCACCTGCTGGGACAGGTCACGGTTGGTGGCGGAGATGATCCGTACATCCACCTTGGTCGGTCGGCGAGACCCGACAGCGTCGACTTCGCCTTCCTGCAGGGCACGGAGCAGTTTCACCTGCGCATCGAGCGGAAGCTCGCCGACCTCATCCAGAAACAGCGTACCGCCATCAGCCTCGACAAACTTGCCGAGCGCCTTGGACACAGCGCCGGTGAAGGCCCCCTTCTCGTGGCCGAAGAGGATCGACTCAACGAGGTTTTCCGGGATCGCACCGCAGTTCACGGTGACGAAGGGCTTGCCGACGCGGGTGGAGGCCCCCTGAATGCAGCGGGCAACAACTTCCTTACCGACACCGCTTTCACCAAGGATCAGTACCGGAATGTCGGAAACGGCAGCCCGCTCCGCAAGGCGGATCACCTGGCGCATCGGGGCCGCCGATGCGATCATGTCGTCAAAGGCCATGCCGCCTTCCGCCTTGCGGGCGAGACGCTTCACTTCGCCGGTCAGCGATTGCATCTTCAGGGCGTTCCGGATGCTGACGACCACACGCTCCGGATTGGCCGGCTTCACGATGAAATCGACCGCGCCGCCGCGCATCGACTGGACAATCGTGTCGATGCCGCTGGTTGCGGTCAGCATGATCACCGGCAGGTCCTGCCGTTTGGCAGCAAGACGCTCCAGCGTTTCCATCCCCGACAGGCCCGGCATGGTCAGGTCCAGAAGAACGACATCAATGCCATCCTTCGGGTCCGCAGCCAGCGCAATGCCAGCTTCGCCATCCGGCGCGGTGCGGCAGGCGAACCCCGCCTTTTCCACGGCCGCCTGAAGCAGGCGGCGTTGCGTCGGATCGTCATCGATAACGAGGACCGTTTTAGCCATGATTTCATCACCCTGTTGGTTGCCAGGCAGGTCTTTCGCCCGCTCAGGCATGGTCATTTGTTCAATCCGGCACAGGAGGCGTGCCACATCGTTACGGCCCGTTCTGACACAGGGGGATGGAGTTACGGTTGAAGGAATAGATGAAATTTGCCCGATCCGGAACAATTTCGCGTTTGCGTGGAATTGTTGCCGGCCCGCTTTGTCAGGCCACTGACCCTGACTGGCAGCGGCAGACCTCGGCGGGGTGCACTGCACAATTTTCAGATTCCGTCGGTCCGGCTCTTGAGCAACTTGCAA
Source organism: Hyphomonas sp. (assembly GCA_002700305.1). Classification (GTDB taxonomy): domain Bacteria; phylum Pseudomonadota; class Alphaproteobacteria; order Caulobacterales; family Hyphomonadaceae; genus Hyphomonas. The sequence continues at coordinate 47,847 of PACZ01000029.1, forward strand.
CCTACAGCAGCTATTGGCCAGTCAACCCAAATCTTTTGCCACTACGGTTGCAAATACCTGTTGCGATCACCTCACCGCCTGATATTGGTTCAGCCCGAAATGCCCATAGGTAAACCACCCGAACCGGAAAATCCGGGAAGCAGTCTCATGAAGGACAATCCGCAGGAGCAGGATCCGCCTGAACGGCCACCGAAAGAATTGCCCGGCGGTGCGGCGCAAGCCCTCAGTTCTGCCCTGAAGAAAACCTTTGATTCCCTGCTTCAGGAACCTGTCCCCGAAAAGTTTGACGCGCTGATCGCCCGCATTCGCGAGGAAGAAATGCGCAAAAATGCCGGATCTGACGACGACAAAGACTGAGCGTCACGTCAACTTTTGTGTCTCAAAATGCATAATCTGACAGCGCCCTGATCCATATCGGCTCAGAAAGATTGACGGGTCAGCCGTCCCTGTCTGGGGCACTGCCCCGTCAGGTGCCCGCCGTTTCCGCCAGCCAGGCTGCATGCGGGGCAAGGTCCAGAGCTTCGCGTGCGATCCAGTCCGGATTGTAGCAGGTGTCGAGATAGCGCTCCCCGCCATCGCAGATCAGCGTTGCCACGGAGCCTGCCTTCCCGGCCTCACGCATCTCACACATCAGGTGCAGCGCCGCCCAGACATTCGTTCCGGTTGACCCGCCGCATTTGCGGCCCAGCACCTTTTCCAGCCAGTGGATCGTGGCAATGGACGCCGCATCCGGCACCTGCATCATCCGGTCGATGACGCGCGGCTGGAAGGACGCTTCGACCCGCGGCCGGCCGATGCCCTCGATCCGCGACTTGGTCTTGATCCGCAGGGATGGATCCCCCGTGCGGTAATGATCGTAGAAGACCGAGTTTTCCGGATCGGCGACGAGAAGCTGTGTCTTCGCGGCAAGATCGCAGCGATAGCGGATATAGCGCCCGATCGTGGCCGAGGTGCCGCCGGTGCCCGCGCTCATCACCACCCAGTCCGGAATGGCATGGTCTTCCAGCGCCAGCTGGGCGAACAGGCTGTCGGCGATGGAGTTGTTGCCCCGCCAGTCCGTCACCCGTTCGGCATAGGTGAACTGGTCCATGAAATGGCCGCCGGCCTCGCAGGCCAGCCGTTCGGCCTCGGCATAGATGTCGCCCGGCTCCACTTCGTGCGGCTCTCCGCCATAGAAAGTGATCTTTTCGATCTTCGACGGCGCCGTCCCCTTCGGCATCACGGCGATGAAGCGCAGGCCCAGAAGGCGCGCGAAATAGGCTTCCGATACGGCGGTCGAGCCCGACGAGCATTCCACGATCACCGTGTCCGGCCCGATATGGCCGTTGCAGAGGCCATAGAGGTACAGCGACCGCGCCAGTCGGTGCTTCAGGCTGCCCGACGGGTGAATGGACTCATCCTTCAGATAGAGCGTCTGGTCCGGGAAGGCCGGCAGCTCCACCTTGATAAGGTGGGTGTCGGCAGAGCGGTTGAAATCCGCATTGATCTTCTGCACCGCCTCGCGCACCCAAGCGCGATCCATGATGGGCACCGAGCAACCTTCCGCCATGCCTGTCTCCTGTCTTCCGGACTGATGCGCCCTCAATGCGCCAGAAGGACCAGCGCGACAACACCGGCAGCCACAAGCAACACACCTGCAATCTCGCGCGGGGTGACCTTTTCGCGGAAGAACAGGATCGAGATGGCGAGCGTGAAGATCACCTCCACCTGCCCCACGGCGCGCACATGAGCGGCGTTTTCCAGCGTGAAGGCCGTGAACCAGCCCAGCGAGCCGAGCATGCCGGTCACACCTACCAGCGAGGCCACACGCCAGGCGCGCACAAGATGCGCCACCTGCCCCCGCTCCCGAACGGCCAGCCAACCGAGTATGGTGACGGCCTGAAACAGTGTCACAAAGGCCAGCGTGGCAGATGCCCTCAGCACGACGCCCCCTTCCGGCAGGGACAGCGAGGCCCCGCGATAGGCCACCGCAGAAAGGCCGAACAGGCCGCCGGAGAGCACACCGATCCAGACCTTGCTGTCGATCCGGAACCGCGCCCGCCCTTCCCCGCCCGGCATGGAGACGAGGATCACGCCCAGAAGGCTGATCAGGATCGCGATGGCCGCGCCGACCGTCAGCTGGTCGCCCAGCAGGACGATGCCGAACAGGGCCGTCTGCAACGGCTCGGTTTTCGTGAAAGCCGTCGCAACGGCGAAATTCGTATAGGAGAAGAGATGGATCAGCAACCCGGTGGCCACGATCTGCGCGAGCCCTCCCAGCATGCCCCAGCCATAGAAGCTGCCCGGCGGCCCGCCAACGCCCCGCCCCGTCGCGCCGCTCAGGACAAGGAAGAACAGAACGGCCAGCGGCGCAGCGAAGACAAACCGGCTGGCCGTCGCGCCCCATGTGCTGAGACGGCCCTTCAGCGTCTTCTGCAGGGCATTGCGCAAATTCTGAGAGAAAGCCGCCGCGAGGGTGACCGGGATCCAGAGTTCCATGAAACGGTCTTTTCAGCACACAACGCATCCGCCTCCCGCGCAGCCCGCGCGGGAGAGAGACACTGTCTTGAGAGGAAGGATCAGGCTGCCTGACGCTTGGCCTTGCGCGTCTCGAGCTTGTTGACGGCGTGGAGATAAGCCTTGGCGCTCGCCACCAGCGTATCCGGATCGGAGGCACGGCCGGTGGCCATGAAGCCGTCAGCATCGTTGAGACGCACGGAGACGGTCGCCTGCGCATCGGTCCCGCCGGTTACCGCATGCACCTGATAAAGATCCAGCTTGCCGGAATGCGGGATCAGCGAGCGGATCGCATTGAACACCGCATCGACCGGGCCATTACCGCGGGCGATGGCGAATTTGTCCTCGCCATCCATGACGAGATCGATCTCGGCCGTCTGCGGGCCTTCGGTGCCGGCCACGACGCGCAGCCGCTTGAACATGGCGCGCTCGCCATCTTCCGCCAGCTGATCGTCAACCAGGGCGACAATGTCGTCGTCGAAGACATGCTTCTTCTTGTCGGCCAGCGCCTTGAAGCGCTTGAAGGCATCGTTCAGCGCGTCCTGCTCCAGCACGTAACCCAGCGATTCCAGCTTGTCGCGGAAGGCGTGGCGCCCGGACAGTTTGCCCATCACAAGGGATGTCTTGGCGACGCCGACATCTTCCGGCTTCATGATCTCGTAGGTTTCCGAGTTCTTCAGCATGCCATCCTGGTGGATGCCGCTTTCATGCGCGAACGCATTCTTGCCGACGATGGCCTTGTTGTACTGTACCGGGAAGCCCGTGATACGGCTCAGCATGGCGGAGGCACGCGAGAGGTATTCGGTTTTCACACCGGTCGAATAAGGCAGCGTGTCGTTGCGGACGCGCAGCGCCATGACAACTTCTTCCAGCGCCGCATTGCCGGCGCGCTCGCCGAGGCCATTGATTGCACACTCCACCTGGCGGGCCCCATTGGCCACGGCGCTGATGGAGTTGGCGACCGCGAGGCCGAGATCGTTGTGGCAATGCGCCGACCAGATCACCTTGTCGGAATTGGCGACAGTCTCGATCAGGCGGCGGAACAGCGCGCCATATTCGTCCGGGTGGGAATAACCGACCGTGTCCGGAATATTGATCGTGGTCGCGCCGCTCTGGATGGCGACATCGATACATTTGCACAGGAAGTCGAACTCGGTGCGCGTTGCATCTTCTGCGCTCCACTCGACATCGTCGACGAGGTTGCGGGCTTGGCTGACCGACCGGCCGACAGCTTCCAGCACGGCATTCGGCCCCATCTGCAGCTTGTGCTTCATGTGTACGGGGCTGGTGGAGATGAAAGTGTGGATACGCGGGCGCGCAGCGTGGCGGACGGCTTCGCCGCAGCGCGCGATGTCCTTCTCGGTCGAACGGGAGAGGCCGCAGATGATGGCGTCTTTCGAGCGGCGGGCGATCTCGCTGACGGAGGCAAAGTCGCCTTCGGACGCAGCGGGGAAACCGGCTTCGATCACGTCGACACCCATGTCTTCCATCAATGCGGCGAGTTCGAGTTTTTCGCCATGGGTCATGGAGGCGCCAGGCGATTGCTCGCCGTCACGCAAAGTGGTGTCGAAGATACGGATATGGTCTGATTTGGTCATGGCAGGGCCTGGATCTGGGGAATGTCGGAAATTGTTTGGCTCAATATCCCCTGACCGTGCGCCTGCCCCGGACTTAGTTCGGAGCAGTCGGCACCGGCCAGGGGCCGGTAAGAAGCAGGCGTAGAGGCAAATTCTTGCGCATGATGCGGTTATTCCGGCAGATCGCCCGAATTGTCAACCTCGCCTGCACCGATCAGGGCAACAGATTGCCCCGATTTTCGCACACGCTGGCGCACCCAGATGGCAATGACCGCATAAACGGCAACCGCCGCCAGCGCCGCGAGGATCGCGGTCACCGGATTTCCCGACAGCGCGGCCAGCAGGCTGCGCCCGGCAAAGGCGACCAGAACGATCTTCGGGATCGTGCCGAGCCCCATGCCTGCCCAGAAAGGCAGGAAGCGCGCATGGCTGACGCCGAACGCCATGTTGACCAGCAGGAGCGGTCCGGTCGGCACGTTACGCACGACAGCACTCGCGACAAAGGCATTGCGCCCGATAAAGCCTGCCAGCCGGTTCGCCGTCTTGCCGGCATAGCGCCGGAAGGCCTGTTCGCCTGTCAGCCGCCCGACATAAAAAGTCAGCGCGCCCGATACCATGGTCGCGATCCAGGAATACGCCCCGCCGGCCCAGGGGCCGAACACGGCTACGGCCGCAGCGATGAGGGCGAACTGGGGTACCCCCAGAAAGGCGGCAACGCAGAACACGACGATCAGCGCTGGCAGGCCCCAGGGACTGTCGGCCATGCCGTCCATCCAGGCCGTCATCGCCTCCCCGCTCGGCAGGATGCCCAGCTTGCCCAGCACGAAAACGAGCAGCACCACTGCCAGCAAAACGCCGCCCAGCACCATGGCGCGGCGCGCCGGTGTGTCAGCATTCTGAGGGGGCTGGACGGTGTCATTCATGCGCCCAGCGTTTGATCCGACAGCGCCGCTGCGTCAAGCAGCAACGATCCACAAAACTGGTGTCCGGATTATGGCAATCGGCCGCCTGGTTTATTCCTGCGCACCCATCAGGGCCTTGTGCCGCGTGACCAGTTCATAAAGGACAACGGCAAGGCCGTGACCGGCCGTGCCGACGGTCCACCAGATCATCGCCCACATCATGACATGGCTTCCGGTACCGATATTGATGCCGGTGAAAAGCACCATGCCAAACAGGTAGCTTGCAAGACTGATCCAGAAGGACAAGCGCAGCGCTGCCCCTTTGCGGGCAACCTTCTGCCGTGACTGGGCCCGGGCCTCCGACTGCGCGTCTACCGTCAGCGCCATGACATCGACATCGAAGGCAGCCGCCAGCGCCTTGAGCGTTTCGCCTGAGGCTTTTTCGCCCTGCTCGACCCTCTGAATGGTCCTGAGACCGATTCCGGCCAGGTCTGCCAGGTGCTCCTGCGACCAGTGACGTTCCTCGCGCCAGCGTTTGATTTTGGCGGCATCGGCATAAAATTGCATGATCAACTCCATTAGCAAGCTTCGCTTCCGTCCACCAGAAAGAGCTCGAAATTCACTTTCCCGCCACGCCGAGTGGACGTCATCAGGCCGCCAGCTGCCCGCCACGCCCCCGCCAACCCCCGGAATCAGGCCGATATCCCAGCCATTCGGTTATTAACCGGGGTTTGACCACAGCAAATGGATGATCAGAGGCGCAGCGCCACCCGGCTGCGGTCCGGAACGAAGCCCAATGCGACCACGGCGCCGAAAGCGGCAAGGATCATGTAGATCGCCGGCGCCGTGTTCAGACCGCTCACCGCGATCAGGCTTGAAGCGATCAGCGGCGTCAGCCCGCCGATCACGCCCAGGCCGACATTGAACGCGACCGAATAACCTGACAGCCGGTCTCTCGCTGGAAACATCTCGACAAACAGGGCGGGCCCTGACCCAAGCGGGACAGCCAACAGCGAAAAGACAACGAGGTGGGCGACCAGTATGGAGGCAAGCGATCCGCCGGAAGCGAGCATCCATTCATGCAGCGGCCACCCGGCGAGCCCGAGCACAAGCATGGCGATGGCAATCAAGGTCCGGCGCGGCAGCCATGTGTCTCCGACAATCGCAAACAAGGGCATCAGGGGAATTACCAGAAACGTCATGGCGGTATTGATCGCCAGGGCACCGCCGCGGTCCATCAGCCCCTGCGCCGACAGCCATTCGGGCAGGTAAACGAACCCGATATAATAGCACGCACCGTAACAGCCTGCGAAGGCAACGGCCAGGAGCGTCTCCCGCCGATTGGTCGTAAACGCCTGCAACAGGGGTGAGCTGTCAGTACGGTTTTCATGGTGCGCCTGAAAATGCCGGGAGTCCCCGGCATTGCGGCGGATCCAGATGGCGAGAACGCCCAGCAGGGAGCCGCCCAGGAATGGCAGGCGCCATGCCCATGACGCGACTGTGTCTGCATCGAACAGGTTTGTCGTCAGTGCGGCCGCGCCGACTCCGAGCAGCGATCCGGTCATCGATCCGATATTGGCCCAGCTGCCGGTCAGCCCGCGTTTGTCCGGCGGAGCGGTCTCAACGAGATAGGTGGCCGAGGACGAAAACTCCCCGCCGACCGACAGGCCTTGCAAGAGACGAACGGCGACGAGCAGCGCGGGCGCCAGGATCCCCGCGGTCGCATAGGTTGGCAGCATACCCAGGAACAGCGTCGGCAAGGCCATGAGCACGACCGAGATCTGCATTGCCCGGGCCGGGCCATAGGTATCCCCGAACCAGCCAAACAGCGCCGCGCCGATCGGGCGCATCAGGAAACCTGCCGCAAAGATCCCATAGGTCGCGATCAATCCGGCAACCGGGTCTTCCGATGGAAAAAAGACAGGCGCAATGACGCCGGCAAGGTAGCCATAGAGGGCGAAGTCATACCATTCGATGACGTTGCCGATGAAGCCAGCAATGACCCTGTGTCGGAAACTTGTCGGTGTCGGCTCGCTCATCGCCTGCCTGTCATAGGGGGCGTGCGGCCTGGCGACAATTCCCGCTCACTGCGTGCGGGAACGTGTCTCAGGCTTGCCTGCGACGTTTCACTGCCTGCTCGGTCGCTGGCGACATCGGCGCCATCAGGCCGGCAGTGATCATGTCGATCAGGGTTTCGACCTGAAGTTCGAAATCGGGTGAGGCGCCCGCCTGCTCCGCTTCGAACGCGGCGAGGCAGTTCACGCACTGGTCACTCGCTGCCAGCAGCCGCGTGCGAATGACCTCTTCCGGCAGATGGGTCATCAGCTGCTTCAGCCGGTCGGCCGCAAGGAACCAGCCGGTCATCAGGTCTGCCGGCGCGAGCTGGATCACCAGTTGTTTTTCCCGCGTGGCCCGCGCCATGAACTGGACATAGTGATTGCCCTCCTCTCTCGGCCGCAGCTCCTCGGCCAGCGGCCAAACCCAGGTGCTGACCAGCGCGCGGGCTTCCCCGGTGCCGCCGGTCGGCTGGACCTCCTCCAGCAGGGCCAGACGCTTCGGGTTCACATAGCGCATCCGGTTTTCGAAAACGGCTTCCACCAGCTGGTCGCGCGATCCGAAATGGTACTGGATGGCGGAGGCGTTCTTCTGTTTCGCCGCCTCACTGATCTGGCGGAATGACGCGCCGTGCAGGCCGTATTCGGCGAAGAGAGCCTCTGCCGCCTCGATGATTGCCGTCCGGCCGTTCCTTGTCTCGCTCTGCCGGGTCAATTCCGCGCGTTCCTTGCCTGCCATTTCGGGTCGTCGCCTCTCTATGCCGCGATCCCGGTCATTATGACAGTTGCCCAATTAATGCATATGCATTAAATGGGGCCTCACAACAGAGGAGAGGCGGCCACGCGCACGTCTCCACACGACGGAAACCCAGGCGAAACAGACGAGGACCCAATACGATGCCAGACCACACTTTCACACTCGCAGACGCGCTCTGGGTCTATCTGGCGACGCTGATCATCTTCCTTCTCGAGGCCGTGACCGGCCGGCTGCGCACCTATACAAGGCGCGACTTCGGCCTGACGATGCTGACCTTCCTGACGAATTCGGCCACGACGCGGCCCCTGATGGCGCTGGCCGTCGGCTACGTGGCGACATGGCTGGTCCCTCAAGGCGCGGGCTTCGCCGCCTCCGTCCCGGTCTGGCAGTCGGCGCTGATCGTCTTCTTCACCGTGGAGTTCGCCTTTTACTGGATCCACCGCTGGGGGCATGTCGGCCAGAAGAAAGGCCACAAGCTGGCCTGGCTGTGGAAGATCCACCGCACGCACCATTCCGCGACGACCATGAATTCGTCCATCGTGCAGCGCCAGAACATCTTCTGGGCCGTGTTCACGCCGCACATCTGGATGATTGCGCTCTTCATCTATGCCGGCATGGAACCGGGGGTCGCGATCTATATGGTCGTCTTCTATCTGTGGAACACATTCACCCACATGCACTGGCGCACAGACGCCGGCCTGCTGACGAACCCCGCCTTCCGCGCCCTGTCGCATATCTTCATCATGCCGACCATGCACCACGCCCATCACGGCTATGGGAAGAACGGCAAGATGTATTGCAATTACGGCCTTTGCCTCTCCGTCTTCGACTGGATGTTCGGCACGCTCTTCCTGCCAGACGACCAGCCGTCCCGCTACGGCGTGCCGGGCGAACAGGCCCACTGGGCCGAAGAAGCCTTCTACCCGCTGAACCTGTTCGGCAAGCGCCGGGAAAAACAGTCCGCTTCCTCCCAGCCAGCCTACAGCGCCGCGACCGAAGGGAACCTTCCGTAAGCGGCATGAAAGGCGGTTTCCTCGCGGCACGGCTTGACGCCGGGCCGCAGGACGTCGTCTGCTTCCCGAAAAGAAAAGGGAGGACTTCATGGCCGACGGAGCACAAACCGCCTTTCCAGGCTTCAAGCGCGATACGCTGGACGACGAGATCGTCCATCCGGACCTTTATGCCAGCTGGGAGATCCACGACGTCTATACCAAGCTGCGCGGTGAAGACCCGGTGCACTGGACCCAGCCGGATGGCTTCCGCCCCTTCTGGTCGATCACCAAACATGCCGACATCCTGGAAGTGGAGAAGAACAACAAGGTCTTCATCAATCAGGAGCGCACCTATCTGAGCCCGAAGGCCGGCGAGGAGTGGATCAAGGCGACGACCGGCGACACCCACCTCTTCCGCACGCTGGTCGACCTCGACGACCCGGTCCACATGAAGCTACGCGCCCTGACCCAGTCCTGGTTCATGCCGCCGAATTTGCGCAAGCTGGAAACCCGCATCGCCGCCCTCGCTAAGGAACATGTCGACCACATGGCCAGCCTCGGCGGCCAGTGCGACTTCGTGAAGGAGGTCGCCCTCTGGTATCCGCTGCGTGTGATCATGGAGATCCTCGGCGTGCCCCGGTCGGACGAGCAGTTCATGCTGAAGATGACCCAGGAAATCTTCGGCCCCGGCGACCCGGACGTGGCCGGCGAAAGCGACAACAAGGCCGAAGACGGGCAGACCGTCACCAGCGACCAGGGCGTCGACCTGCTGAAGACTGCGCAGGAACTGTTCCAGTACTTTGGCGCCATCACCGAAGACCGCCGCGCCAATCCACGCGACGATGTCTCCACCGTCATCGCCAATGGCCAGATCGACGGCCAGCCGATCGGCGAACGCGAAGCGATGAGCTATTACATTATCGTCGCCACAGCCGGGCATGACACGACCAGCTCCACCGTCTCCGGCGGCATGCTGGAACTGATCAAGCGCCCGGACCAGCTGGCGAAGCTCAAGAACGATCTCTCCCTACTGCCGAACGCCATTGAGGAGATGATCCGCTGGACGACGCCGGTGAAGCATTTCATGCGCACGGCAACCGAGGACTACACGCTCCGTGACAAGACGATCAAAAAGGGTGACGGCCTCGCCCTCTTCTACTGGTCCGGCAACCGCGACGAAGAGGTCTTCGACGATCCGTTCGAATTCCGCGTCGACCGCGACGTGAAGAAACAGGTCGCCTTCGGCTATGGCGTCCATGTCTGTCTGGGCATGCACCTTGCGAGAATGGAGATCAAAGCCCTGCTGAACGAGCTTCTGCCGCGCCTCGAGTCCATCGAACTGGCAGGCGAACCGCAAAGCACCCGCGCCAATTTCGTCTCCGGCCTGAAAAGCCTGCCGGTGAAGTACAAGCTCAGCTAGGACGTTCGGCGGCTGCGGCGGCGCTCGCCCAGGCCCATTGGAAATTGTATCCGCCGAGCCAGCCGGTGACGTCGACGCATTCGCCGATGAAGTGGAGGCCCGGCACATGGCGGCTTTCCATCGTGCGCGAGGAGAGCCCGGCCGTGTCCACGCCGCCCGCCGTCACCTCCGCTGTGCGGTATCCCTCCGTGCCGGCCGGACGTACCTGCCAGTTGGTGAGGGACGCGGCGAGCCCCTCCAGCGTGGCATGTGACTGGTCGGCGAGGCGCGCCGTGGGGCTCAGCCCTTCCCGGCGTAGCACCAGGTCTGCCAGCCGTTTTGCCAGCAGGCCCTCCAGCGCGGAAGCCAGCGTCAGCATCGGGCGGCCCTGCTTTGTCTCTTTCAGCTTCCCGGCAATATCCGTTCCCGGCAGAAGCGTCAGCGCCACCGCCTCCCCTGGCTGCCAGTAGGACGAGATCTGCAGGATCGCCGGGCCGGAGAGGCCCCGGTGCGTGAACAGCATCGCTTCCTCAAACGCCGCCCCACCCGCCGCCGCACGCACATCGCAGGCAACGCCGGAGATGGAGGCGAAGTCTTCATGGTCTGCCCCGGTAAACACGAAAGGCACGAGCGCCGCCCGCGTTGGCACGATCTCATGGCCGAACTGGCGGGCAATGTCATAGGCAAGGCCGCTCGCCCCCATTTTCGGAATCGACAGCCCGCCCGTCGCCACGACCAGTTTCGGCGCGGCGAAGGCGCCTGCGCCCGTCTCCACGGTGTACATGCCATCGGCATGGGTCACTGCCGTGATCTGCGTGCCAAGGCGCAGATCCCCCTGCCCCTTCGCCAGCTCGTCCAGCAACATCTGGATGATCGCGCCGGATTTCTGGTCGCAGAACAGCTGGCCGAGCGCCTTCTCGTGCCAGGTCAGGCCGTGGGCCGCCATGAGACTGGTGAAATCCCACGGCGTGTAGCGGGCCAGCGCGGATTTGGCGAAATGCGGGTTCTGGCTGATGAACCGGTTCGCGGCGGTTTCGAGATTGGTGAAATTGCAGCGCCCGCCGCCGGAGATGCGCACCTTCTCCGCAGGCTTGGCGGCATGATCCAGCACGGCCACGCGCTGGCCCGCCTGCCCCATGCGTGCCGCGCAGAACAGGCCCGCCGCCCCGGCGCCCAGAACGATCGCATCATATTGGAAGGGCGGCGCCGCAGACATGCCGGGCCTATGCCGCAGGTCTGCCCACCCGCGCAAGCGGCCGCAGCGGTGGCACATCCGGTCCCTCTGTAAGGTTACGTATTGATTTTCCAGAGGTCAGGGCCGACCCTGCGCGCTACAAATGGCAACCGTGCAGGAGGCGGTTATGGGGAATCTGACGGTCGACAATCTGGCAATCTACGCCCTTATCGGGTTTGGCTGCCTCGTCGTCATCATGGTGGGCATCACGGCCTGGGTCGTGCGCAAGGCTTTCAGCGCGCCGGTGACGCCGCCGCAGGTCGAGCCGCCCAAGGACTAGAAACAGGACGCATCCGCGCATCATGACAGACGCAATCCGCCGCTCCGGCGAAGAACGGCAGGCTTCGATCCAGCACACTGCGGCCGCCCTCGGCATCGACGAGGCGCTGGTGTCGCAGCTGGTCGACACCTTCTATGCCCGCGTGCGGGAGGACGACCTCCTGGGGCCCGTCTTCCAGACGGCGCTCGGTGAGGACTGGGGCCCGCATCTCGCCAAGCTGAAGGATTTCTGGTCGGCCATCGCGCTCGGCACGCGGCGCTATAATGGCCGCCCGATGCCCGCGCATCTGCGCCTGTCAGACCGCATCACCGAAGCCCATTTCGCGCGCTGGCTGGGCCTGTTCCGCGAAACCGTCGACGCGCTGATGCCGAATCCCGCCGCGGCCGACTTCTTCTACGACCGCGCGAACATGATCGGCCGGAATTTCAAGGCCATGATCTTCGCGCTGAACGCATGAGTTTCATGACAGTCTTGTGACATCTACAGCCGGATATTTCGAATCCAGTTGAAAATTCCGGCTGCATGCGGCTGATGCGGCTCATCGCCTGCAAGCGAAGGGGCTCTCATGGCTGACGGCAAGGATCCGACACTCGTCAAGGAAACCCTCGATAAGGACCTTGCCAAGATCGGCAGGGCCGAGGCCGCCGTCCAGGCCACCGCGCGCAGTGTTGTTGCCCCCGGTCTCGCCTTCCTGTTCCTGGCTGCCATCGTCGTCATCGGCGGGGCCCTTCTCGGCGGACAGGACAACGGCCTCCTGATCATCGCCGCAGCCGCCATCGGCGGTTATATGGCCCTCAATATCGGCGCCAATGACGTGGCCAACAATGTCGGCCCGGCGGTTGGCTCCAAGGCGCTGACCATTGGCGGCGCCCTCGTCATCGCCGCCATCTGCGAAAGCGCCGGCGCCCTGCTGGCCGGCGGCGACGTCGTCTCCACCATTTCCAAAGGCATCATCGATCCCGCCACCGTGCCGACGACCGAGACCTTTGTCTGGCTGATGATGGCGGCGCTGATCTCCTCGGCCCTCTGGGTAAACCTCGCCACCGTGCTGAACGCGCCGGTCTCGACCACCCATGCCGTGGTCGGCGGCGTGATGGGCGCCGGCATCGCCGCCGCCGGCTTCGCCGCGGTTCACTGGCCCACCATGGGCTCGATCGCCGCCAGCTGGGTGATCTCCCCCATTCTCGGCGGCATCATCGCCGCGGCTGTGCTGGCCTTCATCAAGATTTTCATCATCTACCGCGAAGACAAGATCGCCGCCGCGCGCCGCTGGGTGCCCGTGCTGATCGCGCTCATGGCCGGCGCTTTCGGCACCTACATGGCGCTGAAGGGCGTGAAGAAGCTGGTCCATATCGACATGCCGCACGCGCTGATGATCGGCGCCGGTGTCGCCGTGCTCGCCTGGCTGATCACCCATCCGCTGATCAAGCGCCAGTCGCGCGGCATGCCCAACCGCAACCAGTCGCTGCGCCAGCTCTTCGTGTGGCCGCTGATCTTCTCCGCCGCCCTGCTCTCCTTCGCGCACGGCGCAAACGACGTCGCCAATGCCATCGGCCCGCTGGCCGCCATCGTGCACGCAGTGGAAGCCGGTGAAGTCGCCTCCAAGGTCCACATTCCGATCTGGGTGATGCTGATCGGGGCCGCCGGCATCTCCTTCGGCCTCGTCCTGTTCGGGCCGAAACTGATCCGCATGGTCGGCCAGTCGATCACCAAGCTGAACCCGATGCGCGCCTTCTGCGTGGCGCTCGCCGCCGCCGTGACCGTGATCATCGCCAGCTGGCTGGGCCTGCCGGTCTCCTCCACGCACATCGCCGTGGGCGCCGTGTTCGGCGTCGGCTTCTTCCGGGAATGGTTCACCGCGAACTCGCGCACGCGCCTGCGCTACATCCACGCCTATGCGCCGAACGCGGCCAAGACCCAGTATGCCGGCGTCCAGCGCCGCCGCGCCGCCCGCAAGCTGGTGCGCCGCGCGCATGTGAACACGATTGTGGCTGCCTGGGTCATCACCGTCCCGGCCTCAGCCATTCTGGCCGCCGCGATCTTCTTCGCGCTGGAACATCTGTTCGGCGTGGTCAGCTAGCCTCAGGCAAGATCCAGCGCGCGCAGTACGGCGCCCTGGTCGAAATAGGGCCGCTCGCAGATGATGCGGTCGCTGCCCGGCGCAAACTCGAACGTCGCCGCCATCCGCACCCGGAAGCTCCGCCCCGTCGGCTCGATCACCTTGTCGCCCACACGCAGCGGCCCGGTATGCGTGCCGGTCAGCCAGAACTCGACCAGCAGCGTGTCGGCCGCTTCATCGACCGCGATGGAAATGATCTCATTGTCCTGGTCCGGAAACGGCGTGCGCGACAGCTCGAAATAGCGCCGCACCGCCGCCTCCCCGTCAAACACCTGCCCGCCGCCATGCATCTCGTAACGCGGATGCTCAAACGTCGCGATCACCGCATCCCAATCATGCGTGACCTCAAGGGCCATGTGATTGCGGACGTTTGCGATACGGGCTTCTGTGAGTGTGGTCACCGCCCCCCCCTTTTTGTTACGTTTCAGTATTCCATGTATAGGGGAAGTCGCTCAGGTGGAAGTCCTACAAAACCAAGGTTCAACCCACATGAATGAGGGGTGATGATTAGCAGCGAAGCAAGGAACACTAGTTTAGGACGCAGCGCGAACGCGCGCTATTCTGTCTTTCCTCAAAGCATTTAGGAGTGCTGCCTTTGTGACCGATTTAGGAAAAGATTTTTCGGTGTCGAAGACAGCGTTGTAAACCTTCACCACATTCGCCTTAGTCAAACCACTAGACTCCAAGGCTTTTACACCTTGCTCAAATGATTCATCGCTCGCAAAATTCGCTTTCAGCCTAGCTGACAGTTCAGCAATTGTTTGCGCCACAGCCTCGGGGTCCTTCCTACTGCCACGGCGCGATGCAGGTGCTTTTTGGCGCCGGGCTTTCCCGGTAGACTTAGATGAAATGGTAAACGATGAGTTTTCAAGTTTGCTTAAAAACTCCCTAAGCCCTTCCGAAGGGCGGCGACCAGTTGCGTTTTCTAGTTCACTCAGAAGCGAGTTGAGTTCCTTAATGGCTTGCTGCTTATTCATGATTCAGCCTTTTGAAGATCTCTTCACCAACTCGATCAAAAATTGCTCGCACTTCTGCTGTAGCCCGTCGCGACCCCGCATTTAAATAGCTGATATCCAGCCCAGCCGCATCCCCAATAGCGTTCTTCCGCGGAATATTCGCCTTGGACAGTACTACGGAATTTCCGCCCCAAAACTTTTTGAGACTGTCATTCAGATAGTCGACTATGTCACTTTCTCGGCGAGTAAATGTTTCGTTTCTATAAGTCATAGACGGAACAACACCTAGCAGCTCCAGGTCAGGAAACAGCTTTTGCCGAGTAGCCGCTATGTCTTGAGAAAAGTATACGGCTGCTTCAGCCGACATCGCATCCAGAACGGTTGGGATAATTAAATGCGTACTCGCACAAAAAGCATTTATTGCCCCTGTAGAAAATCTGGGTGGCGCGTCAATTAGAATAATGTCGAACTCATCTTGGACCGTTCTATCGTGGAGCAACGCTTCCAATCTGAACCTTACATCATCAACCTTTTTCCCGTTCCGCATGTCACAAATCCAATCGATCATGACGTTTGTTTCGGTATCAGAAAACTGATAGTAGCAAGTCAGAACTTTGGTATTTGGAAGTGACGTTCCAAGTTCGCGAACCGAATTGAGGAGCTGTTCTGAAGTACCAGAGCCATCGATCAAACTATCAACAGCGCTTGCTTTGACAGCCATGTTTGCAGCGGCAGTGACGGTATGAGAAAGCGATCCCTGATAATCCAAATCTATGAGAAGGACTCGCTTTCCCTTCGCATCCAATACCGCCGCCAAATTGGCGGTTAAGGTCGTCTTTCCAACCCCGCCTTTCATTGCCGCGACCGTCAGGATTGGAATTGAGTTTGGAAGCTTTTTGGGACGTGTCAGTCGGTCAATCGGTAAAGTCCAAAAGCTAACCTTGGGCGGCGGCATTTCATCAGCACCCAGAGGTTCTTCAGCAGGTTTCTTTTTCCACCAACTTCTCAACTCCCGGAAAAACCTGAGTAAAGTCGCGGCATAGTTCAAAACGATTAAAGCGGTTACAATTGCTGTTCCAGCAATAACAACCCATGGCCTGAATTGTTCTGGGACTAGTGCGACGAACCAGTCCCAGACTTCCTGCCCAGATGGCAGCCCTGTGGACTGACTTCCGTTTGGAATTTCCGGCATACACACGCCCCCTCACCCGGCGCAATTCTTAAGTTAATCTGTGACAACTTCAAGTCGCATACCACCCAACCATTCGAACACAACAAGAACACCCTAGACAGCACCCCTCCCCCGCTCCATATCTCTCGGCATGGCTCGGTCTCCCTCCAAAGGTGTTTCGGAAGCCCCGGCGATTTTCGGGGCAGATGGCTTCGCGCGCGATGCGGCGGGGGCGCTGCCGTCGGACAACTGGACGCCCCACCGGCCGGACCGCAACTGGGTCAGCGTCGACGATTCCCGGCCGCTGCGCGTCGCCTCTCCCTATGAGCCGGCGGGCGACCAGCGCACGGCCATTCCGGAGCTGGTCGAGGGCATCCAGGCCGGCGAGCGCGACCAGGTGCTGCTCGGCGCCACCGGCACGGGCAAGACCTTCACCATGGCCAAGATCATCGAGGCGACCCAGCGCCCGGCCCTGATCCTCGCGCCGAACAAGACGCTCGCCGCGCAGCTCTATGGCGAGTTCAAATCCTTCTTCCCCGACAATGCGGTGGAGTATTTCGTCTCCTATTACGACTACTACCAGCCGGAGGCCTATGTGCCGCGGTCGGACCTCTATATCGAGAAGGAATCCTCCATCAACGAGGCCATCGACCGGATGCGCCACTCGGCCACCCGCGCCATCCTGGAGCGCGACGACGTGATCATCGTCGCCTCGGTGTCGTGCATCTACGGCATCGGCTCGGTCGAGACCTACACCTCGATGACGTTCAAACTGGAAGAGGGCCAGCGCATCGACCCGCGCGCCGTGGCCGAGCGCCTGGTGGCGAACCAGTACACGCGCAACGACATCAACTTCACCCGCGGCTCTTTCCGCATCAAGGGCGACGTGATGGACATCTTCCCCGCCCACTATGAGGACCGCGCCTGGAAGCTGTCCTTCTTCGGCGACGAGCTGGAGAGCATCACCGAGTTCGACCCCCTCACCGGCCGCACGCAGCAGAAGCTGCCCGCCGTGAAGATCTACGCCAACAGCCACTATGTCACGCCGCGCCCGACGCTGAACCAGGCCATCGAGCAGATCAAGGCGGAGCTGAAATCCACCATCGCGCACTTCCAGAAGCACGGGAAACTGCTGGAGGCCCAGCGCATCGAGCAGCGCGTGCAGTATGACATCGAGATGCTGGCCGCCACGGGCAGCTGCAACGGGATCGAGAACTATTCCCGCTACCTCACCGGCCGGAAGCCCGGCGAGCCGCCGCCGACCATGTTCGAATACCTGCCCGACAATGCCCTCGTCTTCTGCGACGAGAGCCACCAGACCGTGCCGCAGATCGGCGCCATGTTCAAAGGCGACTTCAGCCGCAAGTCGACGCTGGCCGAATACGGCTTCCGCCTGCCCTCCTGCCTCGACAACCGGCCGCTGAAATTCGAGGAATGGGACGCCATGCGCCCGCAGACGGTGCACGTCTCCGCCACCCCCGGCCCGTGGGAGCTGGACCGCACCGGCGGCGTGTTCACCGAACAGGTCATCCGCCCCACCGGCCTGCTCGACCCGCCTGTGGAAGTGCGCCCCGTCTCCAATGATGGCGCCAACCAGGTCGACGATGTCATGGCCGAGGTGAAGGCCGTGGCCGCGAAGGGCTACCGCTCGCTGATCACGACGCTGACCAAGAAGATGTCGGAAGACCTGACGGACTTCCTGCACGAGAACGGCGTGCGCGTGCGCTACATGCACTCCGACATCGACACGATCGAGCGGATCGAGATCATCCGCGACTTGCGCCTTGGCGTGTTCGACGTGCTGGTCGGCATCAATTTGCTGCGCGAGGGGCTCGACATTCCGGAGTGCGGCTTTGTCGGCATTCTCGATGCGGACAAGGAAGGCTTCCTGCGCTCAGAGACCAGCCTCGTGCAGACCATCGGCCGCGCGGCGCGGAACGCCGAGGCGCGGGTTGTTCTCTATGCGGACAAGATCACCGGCTCCATGCAGCGCGCCATGGACGAGACCGACCGCCGCCGCGCCAAGCAGATGGCCTACAACGAGGAACACGGCATCACGCCGACCACGATCAAGCGCGACGTCGCCGACATCCTCGGCGAACTGGGCGAAAAGAAAGACGGCGGCGCCAAGGGCCGGGGCCGCGGCAAGGATGGCGGCAAGTCCCGCGGCCGCACCCGCGCCGTGGCCGAAGAAAAAGCCTTGCCACTTGCAGGGGAAAAGGGCCACAATCTCAAGGCTGTGGTCGCCGACCTCGAAAAACAAATGCGCGAAGCCGCCGCGAACCTGGAGTTCGAAGAAGCGGCGCGTTTGCGGGATGAGGTGAAGCGGCTGCGGGAAGAGGAATTGGGGCTTTAAAAAATGAATGAAGAAGAACGGCAAGAACGCATTGCGCAGCACATAGAATGGTGTCGGTCCGAAAGGACGCGCGCCAAACAAGCTTTATCTGACTATGAAAATGGTATGCGCTGGTTACGGTCTAGTGGAGACGGCGAGCCACGAGACGTCACAGAACAGCATAAAGAGCGTTATAAAAAGATCGTTGAAAAAATGGAGCAAATTCTTGAAGCCTACGGCGCTGAATTGGAATGAAGGCTCCTGAACTCAATCAACTACATTAAAAGCTGTGCAACAAATAGTGTGGACACACCATCCTATCTATTTTTGATTGCGCCACAGCAATCACAATAGGGGGAATCTTGTGTCTGAAAAAGTAACCCACATCTACTCGTTTCTCGTTAAACCCTACAAGGGACGAAAATCTTCAGCCACCACAGGCGTTTCCTTGTCGTTAAGTGGAAAGCTCTTCGACATGCTTGAAGACTTGTTCCTATCGACTGACAACGACTTCCCCATAGATATCGCATTTCGCATGGCAGCTGATGGGAGCCAGAATAATCCTGCACGTAACATGTTGGGTCAGTTTGGCGCACAACCCAACATGCGGGCGGCTACTAACATCGCACGAAAACTCGAGCTGGTGACAACCAAAAGGTCCAAACTCGGACTATTGTTCCTGCTCCGCGGCATGAGCGGGGCCCGAAACAAAATAGTGGTTTCCCGTTTTCCTGCGGACAGCGGCATCCTCGCTGATGAAAAAGACGGTGGACTTTCGGTAGAGTACTTGGAACGCGTTTTTATGAAAAATGCCAAGTCTTACAAAGCCGTAGTCTACAAGAATCTCACGCCAACTTCCAACACCTGGAAGGGACGCGCAGTTGATCGGCAGATAAACGACGCACGAAGTATGACTCCAGAATACTGGATATTCGACTTTCTGGAGTCGGAGTTCGTCGCGACCTCTGCTAGCGGCACAAAACGGTTAGCGGAAGCACTGAAGCGCGCAGCCTCCATCTCAAAAAATCTCGCGGTCAAGCAACAAATTGCGGGCGCAGGCATGTTGCTGGCAAACTTTCAAGGGCATCGCGGAAGCATTGACGACATCGCGACCAAACTCAATTTTAGCAAAGAAACTCGAGACACCATCCGAGCACAACTTAAGAATCCCAGTACGATGTCGGAGGTATTTGTGTTCGATCAAGCGGCGTTTGATGCACACTTCAGATATCGCTCGATAGTGCTGGATAATGGCGGGGTTATGACCGCAGAGGCAACGAAGTTTGCAGACATATTCATCGCAAGCGGATCGGGTCCCTTAAAAAAGTTTCGCACCGAAGGCCGGGTCGTAGACGAACGAATTGTGAAAAGGCGTATCGGAGGCGGTAAATGAGCGAACTCCTCCAACAGTACAAAGCCCTCGAAGAGAAACACCTCAATAAAATAGGAGAGAACCTTGAAGCGCACATAGCGGAGCTTTTTTCAGGCACTCCGCGAATTGATCGCATCAGCGCTCGCGTAAAGGACGCCGACAAATTTATAAAAAAGTCAGAGAAAAAGAACGACGACGGTAGCGACAAGTACGAAGATCCTCTTGGGCAAATTCAAGATATTATTGGTGTACGTATTATTGCATTCTACAAACCTGACGTTGTACAAATTTCCAAGGTTATTGAAGCGCACTTTACACGCATCGAAGAACGAGAAGTTTCTCCCGAGTCGGAATACGAGTTCGGATATTTCGGAAAGCATTTTGTATTGCTGTTGCCATCCGATGTTCTCCCCGAACACCCAGATGACGACGTGCCACAAGTTTTTGAGCTGCAAGTCAAAACGCTTTTTCAACATGCTTGGTCGGAAGCGACTCATGACCTTGACTACAAGGAAGAGCATGAGCCTTTGTCGATCGACGATAAACGAAAAATCGCTTTTGCCTCCGCTCAAGCATGGGGCGCCGATAATGCGTTTGAAGATGTTGCAAGCAGAAAGATACTAGACTTCAAACAGCATGCGTAGGGTGTGTTGAGTTGCAGCCGATACCCACCGTTTGGGTCTGCGGCGGGATGTGTTGGTGGGTATCGCGTGGCTCAATCCACCCTACGGGCTTTCGCGCTTCTCCTCCTCCCGCTCCTGCCGCCTGAGTTCCACCAGTTCCGCCCAATAGTCGCGGTTGCGCCCCTTCTCGCGGATCTCTGCGTAGAAGGCGTCGACCTCTTCCTTTGACCAGGGCTGAGGGTCTGGCGGGGGCAGCGGCGGCAGGCCGGCGGCGGCGCGGGCGGCGGCTTCGGCTTCGGCCTCTTCATTGAGGCGCTGCACATAGGCCAGCGACTGCTCGATGTCTTTCTGGCGCACGATGACAGCGGCCTGGTTCTGGAACTTTTCCATCTCGCCCGTGCCCGCGCGGCCGAAGGCAAGGAGGCGCGCGAGGCGGCGGACAGAGGCCATCTCTTCCTCTGCCGCCTCGAGATGCCCCGCCTCGGCGAGAGCGAGCGTGCGGGCGCGGGCGAGGTTCACCAACCGCCGGGCGCCTGTGGCGGGCCGGTCCTGCATTTCCTCGCAGAGTTCCCACAGTTCCTCGGCCTGCTCGCGGATGGCCTCGATGGCGTCCGCCCCTGCCCCGCGCGCGGCGGCGTCTGCCTCTGCGCGGGCCCTGATGTCTATTTGCCGGTAGCCGTCCAGCCGGGCCCACCGGGTGAGCGTCGCCTCCGGGATCTGAAGGCGGGCGCGGAGGCTGGCGAGGCTTTCGCCGCCAAGGGCCGCCGCCCGGGCCAGGGTGCGCAGGGCGTCAAGCTCCGCCCGGGTGCGGCGGTGGTGGGTCTGTTTCGGTGGCGTTTGCGGCCGGGTCGTCATGTGCTCTGTCATGGGGCAGAGATTGCCACGGCGCCTTATCAGACGAATTCGCGGGGCCCGGCAGCCGCCATAGAAGGTGTATAGAGGGCGTATAGAGTGTGTTCGTGAGTGTGCCTGAGGGCGCGCTATCCACCCCCTTGCTCCGTGTGCAGCGCAACAAATTCACAGGCGATTCGAAACCTGTGGAATTCTTCGCGTGCTGCATGAAAATTTTTTGA
This sequence comes from Hyphomonas sp., assembly GCA_002700305.1. GTDB lineage: Bacteria > Pseudomonadota > Alphaproteobacteria > Caulobacterales > Hyphomonadaceae > Hyphomonas. The sequence goes on from PACZ01000029.1 coordinate 69,187, forward strand.
CAAGGACTCGACTCAGGCGAGCTTTGGTGAGATCGTTTCGTTAAGCCAACGAAACCCGGCGGGAGCAGACCCGCCAACGGACGAAGGCAGAGCACGTCGCCCCCGGATCGATCCGGGTCAGGAGCAAGGCTGTGAGAGCAGCGGCGCAAAGGGCCCGGCGGGATGAAGGGACAAAGCAGGCGGCGTATTCCGGAGGGGAGCTAGACCCCGCAAGGAAAGGCTGTAGGCCATGACCGGAGCGCGATCCGAA
>PACZ01000030.1 GCA_002700305.1 Hyphomonas sp.
GATATGCTCGAACCGCGGTTCATCCTCCGGCCCGGCCGGGCGCAGAATGACTTCCACCCCGTTGGAGAGGACGATGTCTACCGGTTTGATGGGCATTGCCTTACCCTGCCTGTCTGGCTGTTCCGACCGAATGTTGCCCCTTAGAAACCCAAATGCTGCACTGCAGCAATCCTTGGGGTACAGAAAGACTGTATTTCGATTGGGCCAGTCTACCTCCGCGACAATTCGAATCCGGGCCAGCGGACAGAAAAGGCGCTGCCGAGCGAAGTCGAGGAACGGGCGCCCCAGCACGTCCGGCCGGAAACGCCCCCGCGCTCCGGCAAAACTCCTGATTGTGGGCAAGGCTCAGCTCGAATCCGGCCAGCGTTTCAGCGCTTCGATCAGCTGCACGGTGAGCCCGCCCGAGACGAGGGCGAGCGCAGCCGGCATGCGGTGGCTACGGGGAATGGGCGGCACATGCGGCCGGGCTTCGCCTGCGGCCTGCCAGCGCTGGATCGTGCGGGCGAGGCATTTCGCCCGGCGCTTATGATGCTTCAGCGTGTCCAGCATGGCCTGCCACCGCGCGATCAGCGGCGCGGCGGGCACAGGGCCGCGCGAAGGCACCGTCACCGGCCCTTTCAGGAAGTGCGGGCATGGGCGGGAGGGCGCAGGCACCATGGTGAAGATGTAGCGGTACTCGGCGTCCGGCTTCTTCGGCTCGTAATAATTGCCGCCGATGCGGGGCGTCAGCGGCGCGAGCTCCATCTGCAGCGCCGCCAGAAAGATCAGACGGCGGAGCAGAGCGGTAAGCCGCTTCAGCTCCGCCCGCACGCGCCAGTTCACCGATTTCGCAATCGTCTGAGGCGCCTTGAACAGGTCCACATTCACGCCCGCCTCCGCAATGGCGCGGGCGATCGTGTAATAGGCCTGGGAGAAGAAGTCGGTGCGATCTGTCATGGCGGGCAGACTGCCATGGGAGACTATCCGGTTGGATAGAGGCGCCGGATTTCCGTGTGCTGTGTAACAAGTCCGGGCATGCGGGTGGTGGGTATCGCTTCGCTCACCCCCCTACTCTGCTAGTTAAGGTCCTGATTTTCTTCTCTCTCAAGACTCTTCAGGATTGCCTGAGCTGAGTATTGCTGGGCGATAGTAGAATTTGGATTTTCCAATTCTTCGAGCATCAATTGCTTAATGCGCGCCCTAACTGCCGGCCGGCCACCTTCTTTCCATAGCGCTTCTCTGAGTAAGGCTTCATCGACAATTTCTTCTGGACTGCGCTCCTTGGCACCATAAAAAATGATGCCACTCAGATCCGAATTTGGTGAAAGCGCCTCCAATTCGTGCAGTGCTTTGCCCGCTTCTCGATCAGGTGCGGTCCGCGAAAACTCCAAGAAGGAAACCAGTGCCTGCAAAAATTCTTCTCGATTGATCAAGTACTCTCCCTGCGGTGGCCAAAGTGCTTCATCAGGACGACACTGCGCCGCCCCAAATCGTCTGCCTTGTCATCGAATTGGTCCCTGTATGTGAACGCGGTCTTGAACCGCTCACCAACTAATTCGAATTCGAAAGCTCTGACATCAGCTCCTAGCTGATCTTGTAGATTCTCAACTTCATCGAAGAGTTCATCACGTGGGTCAATATAATGGACCTCGCCATCAGATTCGTAAAACAAGGAAACCAGCGCAACGCCTGGCTCAAGTTCAGCGTAAAGCAAAGCCTTTTCGCTCTCCACTGGCACAGAGTCAAAGACCAACTGCCCAAGTGTGTCGAACTGAATATTCTCGATTGCCAATGCCAGCGTCCCTTTGCTTCCCAAAAACAAGCGTAGGGTGGATTGAGGCGGAGCCGATACCCACCGGGTGTGCCACCATCCTAAAACATGATTTTGGTGCGCGCAGCATGCGTCCCGCATGACTTGCCATGATCATACCGGACTATGGCGGATTATAACGGACTATAGCGGAGCGGGGCGTCAGGGCGCCTTAAAGAAAAGCCCGCCGAACGAATGTCCGGCGGGCTTTGTCATTGATCTGTTATCCGGATCAGGCCGGGTTCGGCTCCGGATCGCCTGCGGCTTCACCGCCGCCATCCTTCGGCTTGCGGCGCTTGCCGATGGCCGGCACCGCGGAGGACGGGCCGGTATCTTCGGCGCCAAGGTCCGGACGGGTCGGCGGTTTGCCGTCAAGAAGATCGGTGATCTCGCTGCCGGTCAGCGTCTCGTATTCGAGCAGGCCATTGGCGATGGCGGACCATTCGTCATGGCACTCGGTCATGATGCGGCGGGCATCGTCCATCCCGGTCTGGATCAGTTGACGGACTTCTTCCTCGATCTTGCGCGAGGTGTCTTCCGAGACATGGCTAGACTGCATGAGTTGCTGACCAAGGAAGACATCGCCCTGGTCGGAGCCGTAATCCACCGGTCCGATCGTATCGGAGAGGCCGAAACGCGTGACCATGGCGCGGGCAAGACGGGTCGCCTGCTGGATGTCGGAGGCGGCCCCGGCGGTGACATTGTCGTCGCCGAATTTCAGCTCTTCCGCCACGCGGCCGCCCATCATGATGGCCAGGCGCGAGGTCATCTCGATCTTGGACATGGACAGCTTGTCGTCTTCCGGCAGCTGCATCACCATGCCGAGCGCGCGGCCGCGCGGAATGATGGTCGCCTTGTGGACCGGATCTGCCGCTGGCACTTTCATGGCCACGATGGCGTGACCGGCTTCGTGCCAGGCGGTGAGTTCCTTTTCCTTCTCGGACATGACCATGGAGCGGCGCTCCGGCCCCATCAGGACCTTGTCTTTCGCGTCCTCGAATTCCTGCATCGCCACGACGCGCTTGCCGCGGCGGGCTGCCAGCAGCGCGGCTTCGTTGACGAGGTTCGCAAGGTCGGCGCCCGAGAAGCCGGGCGTACCGCGCGCGATTGTCTTCGCGTCGACGTCTTTCGCCAGCGGCACATTGCGCATGTGGACGCGCAGGATCTTTTCGCGGCCCATGATGTCCGGATTGCCAACCGTGACCTGGCGGTCGAAACGGCCGGGACGCAGCAGCGCCGGGTCCAGAACGTCCGGACGGTTGGTGGCGGCGATCAGGATGATGCCTTCATTGGCCTCAAAGCCGTCCATCTCGACCAGAAGCTGGTTCAGCGTCTGCTCGCGTTCGTCATTGCCGCCGCCGAGGCCTGCGCCGCGCGAACGGCCGACCGCGTCGATCTCGTCAATGAAGATGATACAGGGCGCAGAGCGCTTGGCCTGTTCGAACATGTCGCGGACACGGCTGGCGCCGACACCGACGAACATTTCGACAAAGTCGGAACCGGAGATCGTGAAGAAGGGCACGCCGGCTTCACCGGCCACGGCGCGGGCCAGCAGCGTCTTACCGGTACCGGGCGGGCCGACCAGCAGCGCGCCTTTCGGGATCTTGCCGCCGAGGCGCTGGAATTTGGACGGATCCTGCAGGAATTCGACGATCTCCTGCAGCTCTTCCTTAGCTTCATCGACGCCGGCCACATCGTCAAAGGTAACGCGGCCATGCTTTTCGGTCAGCAGGCGGGCGCGCGACTTGCCGAAGCTCATCGCGCCGCGGCCACCGCCGCCCTGCATCTGGCGCATCATGAAGAAGACAAAGCCGACGATCAGCAGGATCGGCAGGATCGAGAACAGGAGCGAGGCGAAATTGTTGCGGCCGCTGTCGGCATCCACCGTGAACGGCACGTTCTTGTCGCGCAGATAGTCCTGCGTGCTCATGTCGAGGGCGCGCAATTCGCTGACCATCTTGCGGCCGTCAGTGGTCGTCACGATGATCTGGTCATCGCCCAGCGTCGCCTCGGCCACTTCGCCATTGTCGACGAGGGTATAGATCTCGGAGAGTTTCGCGCGCTTGGCACTGGCGGCTTCGGGATTTCCGCCCATCGCGACCGCCATGCCGATCACGAGCAGCGCGATTGCACCCCAGATGGCCAGGTTCCGAACGTTCATAGCATCTCTCTCAGTTTGGAAAGCTTCTCGACAGATAACATAGGGCCACTGGGCCTGAAAAACGACTCTTTAGCTGCGGCGTGGACATTTTATCTCATATGCAGCTGAACAGGCCGTCACCATGGCCGAAAGGCGTGCAGGGATTGCATTAACCTGTTCCGCCGGCAGCGCATGCTCCGCCGCCACTTTCAGATTGCCGTTTTTGATGCGGATCGCCGCCCCGCCGAGCGTTGCCGGGCGCAGCGTGTCCGGGTTCGCGACGCGCCGCGTCAGGCGGGAGAGCGCATCGGTGCGCAAGGGCCGGGTCCGCCCGCCTGCCAGCGCAATCAGCGCGCCGAGCGCCCGCTCCCCCATCTCACCCGGCGGGATCGGGAGGGGCGTGCGCAATGTGCCGTCTGCGCGGATTTCCACGTCGGCAGACAGCCAGCGCCCAAGCGACCGGTCCTGCACCTGCCGCAACAGCTGCAGCTTCTCCTGAAGGGCCAGCACCCGCGCGCGCAGCGCAGGCTCTGCGGCCAGCAGCTGGCGCATGCGCACGCGTTCATAGGCAGGATCGCTGTTCGAGGGGTCTTCCACCCAGTCCTGGCCCTCGGCGCGCAGCATCTCCCGCAGCCCGGCCCGCGAGGCGCTCAGCAGCGGGCGCGCGACCAGCACCGGCACGCCGGTCCCGCCTGCCGGAGACAGGGAGAGCGGCTGGATGCCCGCCAGCCCGTACCAGCCGGACCCGGCGCGGGCGCGGATCAGAAAGGTTTCGGCCTGATCGTCCTGCGTGTGTGCGGTGAGAATGATCACGCTGCCTGCCTCCCGCGCGGCGGCGGCGAGCAATTCGTGCCGCGCCTGACGGGCCTTTGCCTGGCCGGGCACGGGGGCCGGCCAGCGCAGCGTCCGGTGCGGTGCGCCAAGGCGGGCGGCAACATCTGCCACGAAGCGCGCCTCGTCCGCCGCTTCGGGCCGCAGGCCATGGTCCACCGTCAGGGCCAGAAGGCTGCGGCCGCTTGCACCGGCCCAGCCGGCCGCAATCTTCAGAAGGGCCAGCGAGTCACTTCCGCCCGAGACTGCAACGCAAACCGGCCCTGCAGCGAGGCTGCAGAGCCGGTCAAGCGACTCATTCAGGTCTGCCGGAGCAGCGGGGGGCTTTAATTGTCGCAACCGGAACGGGTCCGTTCGACGGCGGCCAGGTCACGCGTCACGCCGGACGCGTTCGGATAGCGTTTGGGCAGCGTATCGAGCGCCACGCAGGCCTTGTCCTTGTCGCCGATAAGACGCATCGACCGGGCCAGTTTCACAAGCGCATCAGGCGCACGCGGATCGTCCGGATAAGAGCGGATCATTGTGGTGTAGGCCGCGCCGGATTCGGCATAGGCCTTCTGCTGGTAGAGCGACTCGGCCAGCCAGTAATGCGCTTCTCCGGCCTGCGGATCGCTGCCGAACTGGTCAAGGAAGGCGCGGAAGGCCTCTTCAGCGCCGGCATAATCGAACTGGACGAGTTTTGCCTTGGCGGCGGCAAACAGCGGACCGGCCTCGCCGGGCAGGGCGCTGGCGGGCAACGTGCCGAGGGATCCCTGCGGCGCGCACGGCGGCACAGCCGTAGCCGGCGTGGTGTCAATCGCGGCAGTCTCTTCCGGTGCCGCAGACCCGGAACGCGGCAGAAGGCGCTTCGGACCGGTCGTCTCCGGCTCAACCGTTGCGCTGCGCGACATGCTGCCTGTCACGGAGGGCTGCGAGGGTTCCGCCGCAGCCGCACCGGCAGCCTCATAGGGATCCTGCGAAGACGCGCCCGGATAGTCGGACAGGCCGGTGGCGGCCTCCCCTTCCGGCGGGTCCATGCCGAGGGAGCGGGCCTGCAGGTCCTGAATGGCACGCGACTGGGCGCGCAGCTCACTCTTCAGCGCGTTGATCTCGCGGGCGAGGGCCTCATTGTCGTCGACCAGAGTCTCATTGTCGTTGCGGGCCTGCTGCAGCTGGAATTCCAGCGTCTCGACCCGGCCCGTCAGGGTCATCAGGTCGCTGGACACGGCGTTCACCTGAACCTTCGTGTCCGCGCTCAGCTGGCGGGCCTGGGAAATCTGGTCCGCCAGGTCGAGGCTTGTCGTGCCCTGCGTGATGGGGGCACCGCGCTGGGCGACAGCGGGCGCAGCAAGAAGCAGGAAGCTGGCAAGAGCCAGGGCCGGGGTCTTGAACATGGGCGAATGTCTCCAGATTTTGCCGGACCATAGTAAAGCAGCCGGGGCCAAAATATGGCACCCGGCTGCAAATTCTTTGTGAATCAGGTGCCCGGACGGGCAGGCCCGCTTCAGCTGTTTGGCGAAACCACCTGGATGAACCCGTTCCGGTTCATCGCCCAGGCCTGTTCGTTCGATTCCGCAGCAATGGGACGTTCCTTGCCGTAGGAGATCGTGTCGATGCGGTTCGGCGAGATGCCGAGGCTGACAAGATAGTCTTTCACCTTGGCCGCGCGGCGCTCGCCAAGGGCGAGGTTGTACTCACGCGTGCCGCGCTCGTCGCAGTTGCCGGCAACGAGAATACGGACCGACGGGTCCTGGGTGTATTTCAGGGCGTGCTGTTTCAGCAGGGACTGGTCGTCGCTGTCGAGCGCGTCGCCGTTCAGGTCGAAGTAGACGCGGTCACCGAGGGCCGGCGCCTGCGCGATCTGACCAACATTGCCGTCATCCACAATGCCGGTGTCGACGGTCTGGATGTCTTCGACCACGGTTTCAGTGGTCGTGGTGCCTTCCGTGATCGGCGCGGGTTTGGACGCACAGGCGCCGAGCAGAAGGAGCGAGGCACCTGCGAATACAGATGCAGTGCGAATGTTCATGGACATGCCTTTCATGTGAAAAAGGGAGAGGGGAACGCACGAAATCCCTGCCCCTAAATAAAACAGCCGGGGCCAAATTGTGGCGCCCGGCTGCTTGTTACTGAATTGAAATGTTTCGTTAGCTGGTGGTGCCCGAAACAATCTGGGTGAATCCGTTACGGTTCAGGGCCCAGGAGGCTTCATCCGAACCGGCAGCGATCGGACGTTCCTTGCCGTAGGAGATCGTGTCGATGCGGGACGGGTCCACGCCGAGCGACACCAGGTAATCCTTCACGACGGATGCACGACGCTCGCCGAGGGCGAGGTTGTATTCACGCGTGCCGCGCTCGTCGCAGTTACCTGCAACCATGATGCGGACCGACGGATAGGACTGCAGCCAGGCGGCCTGCAGCTTCAGGATTTCCTGATCGTCGGGGTCCAGACGGTATTCGTTGAGGTCGAAATAGACGCGCTCACCGACGTTCACGCGGAAATCTTCCAGCGAACCCGGTGCCGGGCCAGTCGGCTCCTCAACCACCGGCGGCGGCGGAGGCGGCGGCGGCGGTGCCGGCTGCTCTACCGGCGGTGCTTCTTCAACCGGCGGCGGTGGCTCGGGTTGCGATGCGCAGGCGCCGAGGGCGATAAGCACAGCGGCTGCTGTGGAGATTTTGAGATAGGATTTCATTCAGTCAGACTCCCCTGGATGTCCTGAGCTTGTTGACGCCTTGCGGCCTCTGTCTTGTCAGCCGCCAGCGAACGACGGGTGATGCTTGCACAATCAGGCCGAAATCCGGCAACAATTGGGCGCAAGCGGCTGCGATTGGCCTTTTACACAAAGATTTCCGCGCTGTCTCCCTAAAGCAACGCCCCCGACCAAAGAATCGGGGGCGAAACCTGTAGATTAATCAGCAGATTACTGCAGAAGCGGTGACCAGGCCGGGTCGGACGCTTCTGTCTGGGTCTGCAGGCGGTGCTCATTCCGGCCGGAAAGGTCCACCGACCAGAGCTGAGGACCGGCACCGGGGCGGCTTTCGCGGAAATAAATGATCACGCGGCCGTTCGGCGACCAGTCCGGACCTTCGTCCAGATAGGCTTCGGTCAGTAGGCGTTCGCCGGTGCCGTCGGTGCCGATGACGCCGATATAGAACTTGCCGCCGAGCTGCTTGGTGAAGGCCACCAGATCGCCGCGGGGGCTCCAGACCGGTGTGGAGTACTGACCCTTGTTGAACGTGATCCGGCAGGCGACGTCGCGGCCGCCCGACGGACAGGTGCGCGGGCTGCCATCGGTGTTCATGATGTAGAGCTGCGGGCTGCCGCCACGGTCGGACGTGAAGACGATGGCCTTGCCGTCCGGCGACATCGACGGCGAGGTATCGATCGCCGGGTGGTCTGTCAGGCGGCGCGACTGCCGGGTCTGCAGGTTCATGATGTAGAGGTCGGAGTTACCACCGGTGGCCTGGGTGAGCAGGACACTCTCGCCATCGCGCGAGAAGCGCGGCGCGAAGGTCATGCCGGGGAAGTTGCCGAGCAGTTCCTGGCGGCCGGTCTCGATATTGAAGAGATAGACGCGCGGACGTCCGCCCTCATACGACATGTAGGTGATTTCCTGCGCCGACGGGCTGAAGCGCGGGGTCAGCACGGTGTTGGTGCCGGGTGTCAGATATTGCTGGTTGGCACCGTCGGAATCCATGATGGCGAGACGCTTCACGCGGTTCAGCTTCGGGCCGGTTTCGGCGATATAGACGATGCGCGTGTCGAAATACGGATCCTCACCCGTCAGACGTGTGTAGATCGAGTCGGCGATCTTGTGCGCGATGCGGCGCCAATTGTCCGGCGTCGTGGTCAGGCGGCGGCCGGGCTGGCCGTTGATGCGCATGACGTCACCTGCATAGACATCCCACAGACGGAACGAGACGGCGATCTTGCCGTCCGGCAGTTCCTCGAACGCCCCGACGACGAGGCCATCGGTCTTGATGATCTTCCAGTCGGCAAAACGCGGCTGGACGTCGATCGAGAGGTCTTTCTGGATGAAGGAGGCCGGGTTCTGCATTTCGAACAGGCCGGTCGATTCGAGATCGTTGCGCACGACATCGGCAATCTGGCGGGCAAGCTCGGTGTTTGTCCCTCCGCGGACTTCAAAGTCCGGAATGGCGAGCGGCACCGGTTTGAAATTGCCGGGACCCTCCACAAGCACTTTGAGTTCGGCCGAGGCGGACGGCGCAAATCCGATGGCGGCGGTGAAGGCCATCACCAGGGCAAGCAGCAGGCGGGTCATGGGATTCCTCCTTTGAGCGGGTCTAGGGCTGTGTCGGGCTGACGGTGACATTGATGTCTTTCCACAGGTCATAATCGTCTTCGGGCAATTGGTAAGGGGCACATTTGCGGACGGCGCGCAACGCCACGTCGACCGCAATGCCGGACCGGCCGATCGGGCGCGAACGCGGGCTGACCAGTTCGACATTGCCTTTCAGCGTGCCGTCACGGTTCAGCGTGATGCGCATCTGGACGTCGATCTGGTCCTCTTTGGGCAGATCGGACACGCCGCGCCAGCAGGTATAGATCTGGCGGCGCATGGCGGCCTGAAGGGAGGCGGTGTTGCCGCGGCGCTCCCCTGCCCCGGGGCGGGTTTCCTGCGCATCGCGCAGGACCGGCTTGTTGATCTGAGGCGGGACTTCCTCGCGCGGCTTGCGGCGTTCGTCCTCTGCCTTGTCTTTCAGGATGTCCTCGAACTCGTTCAGGAAGTCGAGATCGTCAGTGGCCTTCGGCTTCTGCTTCTCGATCAGCTTGGGCTCTTCCTTCTTGGGCGGAGGCGGTTCTTCCTTTTCAGGTTCGGGCGCAGGCTCCGGTTCCGGTTCGGCTTCCTCGTCCGGGATGACGACTTCTTCCTCTTCCGGGGCCGATTCCTCCTCAGGCGGAGGTTCGGGCTGCTCCTCGACCTCTTCGGGAACGGCCTCTTCTTCTTCCTGCGGCTCCTCGGCCTTCTGAACCGGGGCGATGTCGGTCACGAGGCCAATCTCGACAAAATCGATCGGCACATCGATGGCGCTCGCGCATTGCGGAATGCGCATAAGGATATCGACCGGCGCAAGACCCGGCTCCTCCTTCTGGAGGCGCTCGATCATCTTGTCGCAATCCGACTTCTGGTGCGGCCATGACAGGACCGCCGCCGCGAGGACGGATGCGTGCACGATCGTGGAGACTGTCAGGCCGCGAAGCATTCCTGCCGGCCGCTCCTTATTTCTTCTGTTCCGTTACGAGGGAGACGCGCGTGTAACCAGCGGCGCGGATCTCGGACATCACTTCCATCATGATGCCATAGGGCGTGGCTTCATCGCCGCGCACATAGATCGGCTTGTCATAGCCTTCGCCGATAATCGCCTGCAGCTGAGGCCCAAGCGATTCGACCTGCACTTCGGTGTTCTGGATGAACACCGCGCCGTCCGACTTGATCGTGATGGCCAGCGGCGCATCGTTCGGATCCGTCTGGATCGGGCCGGATTTTGTTTTTGGCAGGCTGATGTCCTCACCCCGCACCAGCATGGGCGCGGTGATCATGAACACGATCAGCAGCACGAGCATGACGTCCACAAAGGGCGTCACGTTGATTTCGGCATTGAGAGAGCGGCGCCCGCGCCGTCCGCCCTTGCCGCCGGAGCCGAGGATCATTCCCATGGGCTCAGTCCCGTCCCGGATCCGACGCCCGGCGCGACAGGCGTACCAGGACATCCTGCGAGAAGGCGTCGAGCTGGTCGGCGAACCGCGTCAGGTCGCCGGTGAACTTGTTGTAGAAGATGACCGCCGGGATTGCGGCGACGAGGCCCATGCCGGTGGCGAACAGGGCTTCGGCAATCGGGCCGGCCACGGTGCCGAGGCTGGTGTCCTGCTGGGCGGCGATGTTGAGGAAGGCATTCATGATGCCCCAGACGGTGCCGAACAGGCCGATAAAGGGCGAGGCGGACCCGATCGTCGCCAGCACGCCAAGTCCGTTGCCGGCGCGGCCGAGTTCGCGGTCGATGGTGGCACGCATGGAGCGCTCTGCCCGGTTTACGAGGGCGTTGGCTTCGCCGGAGCCCGGCGGGACACGGCGGGCGTCAGACCATTCCCGGGCGGCGGCCTGGAAAACGCGGCTGGCCGCATCGCCGCCACCGGAGCCGGGGCGCAGGTCGAGGTCTTCAGTGCGGCCGTTCCAGAAGGCGTCTTCAAACTGGCGGGCCTTTTTCCGGGCCGAGCCGAGCGAGAAGAGTTTCTCGCCGATCACGATCCAGGACCAGACCGAGGCCAGGAACAGCATGAACATGACCAGTTTGACCACCGGATCTGCCTCGAAAATGAGGGCAATCAGGGAAAAGTCGGTGTTACTGGCCGCTGTGCCGATCGCTTCCGATTCCATAGGATGAATGTGCTCCTTGAAGATGGCAGGCCGGCAGCCCGCAGATAAGGCGTGCGTCCCGTGGGAACGGGCGCTTTGTGCCCCTGTTTCTACAACAATTCCGGCAGAAACACGGCAGAGCGCCCTGATTCCGCAGCTTGCCTCCCGGCTAGGTGGGAAGGGTTAAGAATTTGTTCGATTTTATTAACCCTGCACGGGAAACGGGCAGGATCACTTATGCCAGGTCCGCACCTGTCCAGCGGTACGCGGCGAGCGTGTCCATCATCTCGCGGACCGGACGGCGCGGGCGGCCGTCGGCATGGATCATCACCGCGGTGATCTCCCCTTCGGCAATCAGCTCGCCATCCCGCAGGCAGGCCTGACGGAACAGGAAGCGCGGGCCGTCGAGGCCGAGATAACGCGTCCGGATCTGCAGGAGGTCATCCACTTTCGCGGCGCGCTTGTAGTCCACCGCCACACGGGTCAGCGTAAAGGCGGCCGGATCTTCCCGGTTCAGCAGGTCCTGGTGCGAGACGCCCGCATCGCGCAGGCAATCGGACCGGCCGCGCTCGAAAAAGCGGAGATAGTTCGCATGATAGACCATGCCGGTGAAATCGGTGTCTTCGTAATAGACACGGACCTCGATCCAGTGCTGGCGCTCAGCGTCGAAATTGCGGTCATCAAGGGCAGGCAGGCTCATGGTTTCGCCGTATCAGAGGCGGCGTGAGCCGTCACCCCTGTTGCGCCTGCCTTATCCGGCCTGCACCGTCATCTCGAGCGGCGCTGTGTCATAGCCAAGGTCTGCGGCGCGCTGCTTCAGCTCGTCCAGCTTCGCCGGATCGAGCTGCGGCGTGCGCGACAGGATCCAGAGGTATTTGCCATCCGGGCTGCCGACGAGCGAGGCGGAATAGTCCGGCTCCAGCGCGAGGATCCAGTAATCGCCCTCGGCAAAGGGCACCCAGGACGGCGCGAACTTCACTTTCAGCTGGCTGTTGCCGGTTCCCTCCACGATCCGGGCCCGGCCTTCGGCAACCTTCTTCTTGCCGTCCAGCGTGTCCTTGAAACAGGTGTTCGTGACAGAGACCGTCCCGTCATCATTGATGCCATATTCGGCGGTCACGCCTGTGCAGTCGCGCTCGAACCAGTTGGGATAGCGGGCAATTTCGTACCAGAGCCCGGCATAGCGGGAGAGGTCCACCGAGGAGACCGTCTCAGGCGCAGACGATGTATCGCGATAGTCGGGCTGGCTTGTGCAGGCGGCGAGCAAAAGGGCGGAAACGGCAGGAATGGCAAATCTCATGGGAAAATCTCCTTCCCTCAGATACGCGCGAAACCGGGCGCCGGTTTCACGGTAATCGCATCAGCCGCCTTCCGCCGTCTCTGCCGGGTCCGGTTCCGGCGCGTTCAGCCTCGCCAGGAAGGCACGCAGGTCACCGGCGGTTTCAGAGGCCAGTTCTTCCTGCGGCAGGTGACCGGCATCCGGATAGATGACGAGTTCGGCCCCCGGGATGGCGTCAGCAAACTTGCGCGCCGCAGCGACCGGGATCACCTTGTCCTGCTCGCCATGCATGATCAGGGTGGGCACATCTATGCCGGACAGGGCGTCTTTGGTCGCCCATACGCGGTCCCTTCCGCCGGAGGTCAGCGCCATCAGCGCATCGCGGTGGCATGGCGCCCGGGCGAGCGCCGTATAGCGATTGACCATGTCATCGGTCGCAAGATCGGGATTAGCGAAACTGTCCCGCAGGCCATCGCGCACAAGCCAGGTCATGTCGGTATTCTTCATCAGGCGCCGGGCAACCGGGTTCGAGAGGAGCTTGAACACGACGGGGTCTGATTTTTCTTCCTGCGAACTTTCCGGCCAGCCGGACGCGTCGACCAGAACGAGTGCATCCAGGCGCGACGGATGGGCCAGCGCATAAGCCCAGGCGACGCCGCCGCCCATGGAATTGCCGGCAAGCGTGAATTTCTCGATGCCCAGGGCCTTCGTCACCGCGTCGACTGTCTCGACGAATTGTCCGGTGCCGATCCGCTCTCCTTCCAGACAGTTGGTGAGGCCATGGCCCGGCAGGTCCAGCGAGATCACGCGGTAATCGCGCTTCAGATTCGCAACCCAGGGCTCCCATGTGTGCAACGAGGACGAAAATCCGTGCACCAACACAATTGCCGGCGCATTGCGCGGGCCGACATCGCGATAATGGACGCGCAGGCCATTTTCGAGCGAAAGCGTCCGGCTGTCCGAATTGGCATAGACAAGTTCGAGCCGGTCATAGCCGATGTCGGCGCGCTGCAAGGCGAACCAGCCAGCTGCCAAAATCGCAACAAAGGTAAGCAGAACCACCAGAAAACGGCGCATATCCGTTTCCTTCCTCCCGGTTGATTTCTGAATCAGGCCGGCAGAGTAAGCGCGCCCGGTCCTGCCCTGTCAATTACGGGACTCACCTGAAGCCACAGACCACGCAGGCTTTATCGGGCCGAAGCGCGACGGTTCGCGATTCGCCGCCGAGCCCATTGATCAGAAGCACGCGCCCGATCAGGGGCCGGCCTGCGCCGGTGATCAGTTTCACCGCTTCCATCGCCATGGCGGACCCGGTCATGCCGGTCAGTGCACCGACCACGCCTACCTCGTCGCAGGCTTCTGCGTCCGGCGGAGTTTCCGGCACCCAGCACCTGTAGCAAGGCGCGCCCGGCTCTACACCGGAGGCAAAAACGCTGACCTGTCCGTTCCAGCCGGCTGCGGCGCCATGCACCATGACCCGGCCGCTCTCGTGTGCCAGCCGGTTCAGCGCATAGCGCGTCGGGAAATTGTCGCAGGCATCGATCAGGATCTCACCGGCCGGCGTCGCGCCTTCGTCAAAGCGCTCTGTTTTCACGTCCACATTTATGGACGGATCCATCTCGCGCAGCCGGGCCGCCAGCGTTTTCGCCTTCAGCGTGCCAATTTCTTCATCCGTAAACTGAATCTGTCTCTGAAGATTTGAGCGTTCGACCCGGTCATCGTCCCAGAGTTCGATTTTCCCGACCCCGGCCGCCGCAAGATAAAGCGCGCAAGGCCCACCCAGCGCGCCTGCGCCGATAATGGAGACATGCGCCCCGCGCAGCTTCTGCACGCCCGGTCCGCCAATCTCCTTCAGCAGGATATGGCGGCGGTGACGATCCAGTTCCTCAGGTGTCAGGCTCATGCCCTCCCCTCCCGGATGGCGGTGGAGGACGACTTATCCAGCGGGCCCTTCAGATAGACCCATGCGGGCGGCGCCAGTTCTGGCAGCAACGGCGCGTAAGCTTCCGGAATCCGGTCCTTTGCGAAGGTGCGGGCAAATCTCGAATTGCGCGCGCCGGGGCCAACCCCGGGCCGGGAGACAATCGCGATGGGCATCAGCCGGGCGATGTCCTGCCAGCGCTGCCAGTAATGGAAGCCGACCATATTGTCGGCGCCCATCAGCCAGACAAAATCGGCTTGCGGCGCGTGGACGGCGAGCGTCAGCAGCGTCTGCCAGGAATAGGTATAGCCCAGCTGCTGTTCGATGTCGGTGACGATCATGCGTGGATGATGCCCGGCAACCGCCTCCGCCGACGCAAAACGGCTATTGAAATCGCCATGGTCTGTCTTCAGCGGATTGCCGCGCGCGACGATCCACCAGACCCAGTCGAGCTGCAGCCGCTTCATCGCCGTTTCGGCAACATGGAGATGCCCGGTATGGGCCGGATTGAAGCTGCCACCGAACAGGCCGATGCGCAGCCCCTTTACAGGACCCGGTAACCGGACTGGCCTCAAGGACGGACCTGCCCCTTGCCGCGGACGAGGTATTTATACGTCGTCAGCTGTTCTGCCCCGACCGGGCCGCGCGCATGGATACGGCCCGTCGCAATGCCGATTTCCGCGCCCATGCCAAACTCGCCCCCATCGGCGAACTGCGACGAGGCGTTGTGCAGCAGGATGGCGCTGTCGACATCGGCGAAGAATTTGTCGGCCACGGCCTGGTCTTCGGTAATCACCACTTCGGTGTGGCCGGACGACCAGCGGGAGATGTGCGCCAGCGCGCCATCAATCCCGTCCACAACCGCCACGGCCAGGATCGGCGCGAGATATTCCGTTGCCCAATCCTCTTCAGTCGCAGGCTTCATGTCGGCAACGATGGCGCGGGCGCGTTCGTCGCCGCGCAGCTCGCAGCCGGCCTCTTTCAGCGCTTCAGCGAGTTTCGGCAGCACCGTGTCTGCAATTGCGGAGTCGACCAGCAGTGTCTCGGCCGAGCCGCAGATGCCGGTGCGGCGCATCTTGGCGTTGACGACAATGGCGACCGCCTTTTCCGGGTCCGCTGCGCCGTCCACATAGACATGGCACAGGCCTTCGAGGTGGTCGATCACCGGCACGCGCGCATCCATCTGGACGCGCTCGACGAGGCCGCGCCCGCCACGGGGCACGATCACATCAATCTCTCCGTCGAGCCCGGCCAGAAGATGGCCGACGGCCTCGCGGTCCTGCGTCGGGACCAGCTGGATGGCGTCCTGCGGCAGGCCTTCTTTCTCAAGCGCGCCGCGCATGGCGCTGACCAGCGCGCGGGACGAGCGGGCACTTTCCGAGCCGCAGCGCAGGATCGCGGCATTGCCGGAACGAAGGCAAAGCGCGCCGGCATCCGCCGTCACATTCGGGCGGCTCTCATAAATGATGCCGATGACGCCGAGCGGCACGGCAACGCGCGCAATGTCGAGGCCGGACGGCACGGTCCAGCGGGCAAGTTCGCGGCCAATCGGGTCTGCCAGGCCGGAAACAGCTTCAACGCCGCCGGCGATGCCTTCGACGCGCGCCTCGTCCAGCGCCAGCCGGTCGAGCATGGCCGCATCCAGACCCTTGGCCCGGGCGGCTTCCATGTCTTCTGCGTTGGCGGCGAGGATCTCCGGCGCCGCGGCACGGATGGCGGCAGCGATGGCTTTCAGGCCGCGGGTACGGTCCTCTGGAGTGAGCTTGCCGAGCGCGCGGGAGGCTGCCCGGGCGTTCCGGCCCAGTTGCAGCATGGTTTCAGCGAGATCGGCGTTCGGTGCGGGTGTCTGAATAGTCATAGGGTTCAAGTGCCGTAAACGCGCCCGGGCCGCAAGGGTTCCGCCTGCAGCTGCAGGCCGGTCATGGGCTGACAAGCGGACGGAACCGACTAAAGTCACCTGCAAGAAAAAGACAGGCCGGAGGACCCCATGATCGACACAGAGGCAATGCCCTTCCTGGCGGATATTCCCCGCGTTCAGGCTCAGGTGCGCCCCGACGAGACCGCTTTCTGGTTCGAAGGCGAGACGACGACCTATCAGGACCTCGACACCTATTCCAGCCAGGTTGCCAACGGACTGATCCGCGCGGGCATCGAACCGGATGACCGGGTCGGCTACCTCGCGAAGAACACATCACAATATTATGAGATGCTGTTCGGCGCCGCCAAGGCCCGCGCCGTGATGACCGCCGTCAACACCCGGCTCGCCGCGCCGGAGGTTCAGTTCATCCTGTCAGACGCCGCCGCAAAAGTGCTGTTCGTCGGCAAGGATTTCTACGACATGGCCGAGCAGATCCGCGCCGAGCTGCCGGATCTCGTCCAGATCATTGCGCTCGATGGCGGCCATCCCGAATGGCCGGACTATCGCGAATGGCGCGACAGCCAGAGCGCCTCCCTGCCCGGCCTGACCCCGAAAGCGGATGACGACGTCATCCAGCTCTACACGTCCGGCACGACCGGCCTGCCGAAAGGCGTGCAGCTGACCAATGCGAACTATCACGCCCTGTTCGAACAGGCCGGCCAGCTGGAATGGTCGAGCTATGGCGCCGGCGAAGGCGTGATGAATGCCATGCCGCTGTTCCATGTGGCCGGGGTCAATCTGGGCCTTCTGGGCGCAATCCAGGGCGCACGTACCGTGGTGCTGCGCGAGATCGACCCGCAGGTCATCCTCAGCCTGATCGAAGAGCAGAACATCATGCACGCCTTCTGGGTGCCCGCGGTGATCCTGATGCTGACCCAGCAGCCGAATGTGCGCGACATCGACTGGAGCAATCTGAAGCAGGTCTTCTACGGCGCCTCCCCCATCACAGAGAGCCTGCTGCTGGAAGCGCAGGAGATCATGGGCGCGCGCTTCACCCAGCTTTATGGCCTGACGGAAACCGTGGGCGCGGCGACCTTCCTGCCGCCGGAAGCGCACAATCCGTCCTGGGGCAAGCTGCGCTCCTGCGGCGTGCCCTATCCGGGCGCGGTGATCCGCTGCGTCGACGAAGCAGGCGAACCGGTGCCCGCCGGCGAAGTTGGCGAGATCGTCATCAAGGCGGGCTTCGTCATGAAAGGCTACTGGAACCGTCCGGATGCGACGGAAGAGTCGATCCGCAATGGCTTCTTCCATACCGGCGATGCCGGCTATTTCGATGAGGACGGCTTCCTCTATATCCACGACCGGGTGAAGGACATGATCGTGTCCGGTGGAGAGAACGTCTATCCGGCGGAAGTCGAGAACGCGATCTTCGGGCATCCGGCCGTTGCCGATGTCGCCGTGATCGGCGTGCCGGACGAGAAATGGGGCGAAGCGGTCAAGGCCATCGTCGTGGCGAAGCCGGGCGAGACGCCAACCCCGGAAAGCATCATTGCCTGGGCAAAGGAACGGATTGCCGGATATAAATGTCCGAAGTCGGTCGATGTGATCGAAGCCCTGCCCCGCAATCCATCCGGCAAGATCCTCCGCAAGGATCTGCGCGAGCCCTACTGGAAAGACCAGGACCGGCGGGTGGGCTGACGCTTCACGCGCGTTCAGTCAGCGCCATATTTCCGGACCTGTGCCTGCAAAGGACAGCTCCGGGCACTCTGCCCGTCCCGGACCGAGACACCCGCCAGCCCCCGCCGAAGGGACGAGCAGGCCAGGACCGGCGCATGCCTGATTGGCGTCGGGCATTCCGCAGGGGTCCGGATGCGTTATGGTTACCCATCCGTACACCAAATAAATCCGGAAAACACAGCAAACAGGTTCCGTTCCAATCAATTCAACAGATTGGTGAAAACAGGTGGAAAGCTTTCCGGGGGATTTTCGTCTGCAGTGTTCAGATGAGCGGCGGGTCCGGCCTGCCGGTGCGCCGCAGAGGGAGACGAACATGAAAGACTGGCAGATATTTTTCTGGGCCGCCGCCTTCTTCAATTTTGCAATCGGCGCGCCACTTTTTATCTCCCCGGAGATGATGGTCGGCATGACCGGTACGGTGGAGGCCGTCGACCCGGCACTGATGAAAGTCACCGGCGCGCTCGTTCTCTGCTTCGGCGTCGTCTATGCGATTGTCGGCGGAGACCCGCAACGCTACCGCCCGGTCGTCTGGGCTGGCCTGCTCGGCAAGCTGGGCGTGGCCTATGTCTACCTGCCTGACTGGTATCAGGGCACGATCCCGTTCACGACGACTTTGATCGTCCTGATGGACGTCGGTTTTATCGCCGCCTTCCTCTATTTCCTGCTGCGGCCAACCCAGAAGAAATCTGGTTTCCAGGCCAATCGTGCGGTGAGTTCGTAAGGATCCCCACAAGAAAGAGGGCTCATGCAAGCCGTCTTCTTCCCTTGCGTCTGACCGAAACTCAAGTGGCCTCCGGTGTGCGCCCCCCATACGCATTGCACCGGAGGCCCAATTTTTTCCGGAACAACATGCAGGTGCACACCTCCCGCCTGTCCGCACCCGCACATCCCCATGCGAGCGACGGCCTGGCAGGCCTGTGACGCAGAGCTGACCGCGCCGAGGCGTCTTTAGTGAGCGAGCTTCAGCCAGTCACGTGCCGCGGACAGGGCAATCTTCACTTCTTCCGACGTCAGAAGCTCAGCCATTTCCTGGCGCTGCACTTTGGCCTCGTCATGCCCGCGGGCAGCGGCGAGGTTGAACCATTTGTGCGCGGCAACCAGGTCGACATCCGCATCGATCCCGGCGGCACAGACAAGGCCGGTCTGGTAAAGGTCTTCTGCGCAAGCGTCAGCACCCAGCAGGGCTCCTGGCGGCAAAGGCATATCTGAATAGGGCATCTCGTTCTCCTGTCACCCATGTCCCCTTTCGGCCGGAGTTTTCTCCGTGCACCCGGGGGTCAACCCAAGGATCACCGGAATGTCCGGTGACGGAGAAAAGAGTGCGCCTTCAGGTTTTCGTTAGGGTTAACAGAAGATGGCCGCGCGAATCACTTCGTAAACGGAAGGCCGGTTTTTGTTAGGACCAGACGCAAAAACGCCCCGCAGACGGGCTGCAGGGCGTTCTCGCATGATGAGACGGTCTGGCTTTCGCCGTTACGCCGCAACTTTTTTCTTGGCCAGGGATTTGGCGAGTTTTTCCATGGCGTCGGTCTTGTCGATGTTTTCGACAGCCGCCAGTTCGCGGGCCATCCGGTCCAGCGCGCTCTCATAGAGCTGGCGCTCGGAATAGGACTGCTCCGGCTGATCTTCGCCGCGGTGCAGGTCGCGCACGACTTCCGCAATGGAGATCAGGTCACCGGAATTGATCTTGGCTTCATATTCCTGGGCGCGGCGCGACCACATGGTCCGCTTCACGCGGGCCTTGCCGCCGAGCGTCTTGAGGGCGTCATCCACCAGCTTGGAGCCGGCCAGTGCGCGCATGCCGGAGGCTTCGGCGCGATTGGTCGGCACGCGCAGGATCATTTTGTCCTGATCGAAGGCGACGACGTAAACTTCCAGTTCCATCCCGGCAACAGTCTGCTTCTCGACCCCGGTGATCTTGCCGACCCCGTGTGCCGGGTAAACGACGCTTTGACCCACCCCGAACGTCAGTGACGCATCTGTTTTTTTCGCCATGTCGGATATCGCCCTTTTCTACGCATATAAGAGCCGACGAAACCCACCCCAGTCCGCTATGTGTACGGTCTGAGTTGGGAAATTGCCGCTCTTTTCATTTATTGCTCAAGTCTGAACAGTATCACAAATCTGCAGCTTTTTCAACAGGTCTGCGCAAGCGTTAACTATGTATGAAGTTAACGAACCGCCGGAAATCGTTAACTTTTCCCCGGTTCTGCAGCAATCATTGGGCCCACAGGGATACTACCGGCAGACAGACTGTCAGTCTCCGGCACCCGGATTTGCGCTGAAGTATTTCTCAAGTTTACCGGTTTCCTGCGCAAACTCTTCGCGATCGGCCGGCGGCTCCTTCATTCGCGTGATATTGGGCCAGGACTTCGAATACTCCGAATTGAGCTTCAGCCACTTGCCATCCGGATCGTCCTCGGTGTCGGGCTTGATGGCCTCGACCGGGCATTCGGGTTCGCACACGCCGCAATCGATACATTCTTCCGGATGAATGACGAGCATGTTCTCGCCCTCGTAGAAGCAATCGACAGGGCAAACCTCGACGCAATCCATGTATTTGCAGCGGATACAGGCGTCGACAACGATATAGGTCATGGGAGGGAGGCCTCTTCAGAGGATTTTTGCAGGGGCGAAATGGCGCGCCCGGACCGCCCTGTCAATGCGGCGTCCTGCACCGTCTGTTTAGCTTCAGGCAGTGCGGCGGGCTTCAGCGCGCTGGCGGGCACCGGCGCGGGACACATCATCGACATAGAGCAGCGAGGCAACGTGGCGGATAAAGGCATCCTCCTCATCCGACCGTTCGCCGTCCGAGAGGGCCACGCGGTACAGACCTTCGACCACAGATACCCTTGATTCCATGGGAAGTTTCTTCACATGCCGGGTAAAATTGTAGGAATCGACAGCCTCTTCGGCGAGGGTTTCGCCCTCGGCAATCAGCTCATCCACCGTCGTGGCATCGAGGTTGAACGCGTCCAGCAAAATTTCCGCGATCATGTCGCTTTCGATGTTCACATATACGCCATCGACCAAAGCAGCTTCGACAAGCAGGGCCGCCGCAGCAAGGTGCGGGTCCATATCCCGCTGGGCGGGGGTCCGGGACCCGAAAAGGTTTCTGAGGATGTTCATTCGGCTCCGCCTTCCAGCAATGTGTAAAGGGCCTGGGCTTCAGCGGGCGGCCCGCGGCGGGTGCCGAGCTCCAGAATCTCAACGCTCGTTATATGCCCCCCGCGCACAAGGGTTACAACATCACCCGGTGTGATCACCTGGCCGGGCTTGTCGACCCGCCGGGTCTGCCCGTTGTGAGACAGGCGCACCCCGCGCCTGCGCACATGGCCGGCTGCCAGTGACCTTGTCTTGAAAAAGCGCGCCCGCCAGAGCCAGACATCAAGGCGCAGCGTGTCGGCCATTCAGCGGGCTCAGCGGAACGGTGTGTAGGTGAAGCCGCTCCCGGCAGCCTTGGCCGCTGCATCTGGCTTCGGGCCGCCCTTTTTCTTTGGCTTGCGCTTCTTTTTCGGCGGCGGTTCCGGCGGCAGGAGCGCGGCCAGGGCAGCGAACGGGCTGTTCGGATCCGGCTGGCGGCTCTGGTGTCCGCCGCCGCGCTGCTGGCCATTCCGGCCATCCCGGCGCGGACCGCCCTTTCCGCCCCCCCGGTTCTCGGAGCGATTGCCGCCCCGGTTGTCCGGCCGTTTACCTTGTCCTTGCCCGCCATCACGGCGGGGCGGGCGTCCAGCCCCCTCTTCCGGACGGGACCGGGCGCTGTAGCGCCACAGGGTCACAGCGCCGGTTTCCTTGTCCTTTTCTGCCGGGGCGAGGCCAAAGCCTTTCAGCACGGCCGGCCAGTCATCAGCCGGGCAGGAGACAACAGAGGCGAGGTCGATCGGCACGGCGAAAGCGCTCTTTCCGGCTTCACGTCGGCGTTTCGACAGCTCCCAGCCAAGGCGTTCGGCAAGGTCTGCCCGCACGGCGCGCTTGCCGAAGCGGAGATAGCCATTGGCGGCGAGCGCCTCTTCCGGCCATGTGCCGTCGAGCGGGAACGAGCCGGCCCCTTCCGGCGCCAGCGGAAAGGCTTCGCCCGCAAACACTGCCCGTAGAATGGCGATCATGCGCTGAGCCGCAGGCTTCTGCGCATCCGGCACATGGGCAGCGACGCGGCCGGCGCGGATGCCGATGCCTTTCAGGGCCTCGCGCTGTTCCGGGGTCAGGCGGACAGACTGGTCGTCATTGCGAAGGTCGACCGCCGCGCCGCTTTCCAGAAGGCGGAAGGCGAGACCGCGCGGCAGGCCATCCAGCGCCTCGCCTGATTTCTCTTCCGAAAGTTTCCAGTGAACCGGCAGGACGCGCGCGATTTCCGCGCGCAGCCATTCCTCGATCCGGGCACGTGCGGGTTCGCGGTCATGCGGTTCGGTCTCGGTGGCGCCGATCAGATCGACGCGCGGCGACATCCAGCCGGCACCTTTCGACAGGCGCGCCACACCGGCGCCGCCATGCTCGATCGAGCCGTCGTCTGCCAGCGTGAAGGCGTCCGACGGTGCCCCGGCAATCTCCGCGAGGCGTTTCAGCAGCATCGGGCGAATCGCCGCCGCCGCCGCGCCGCGCACGGCCTTGCCTTCCAGAGTACGGGCATCCAGGACCGGTTCGAAGGTCAGGCCTTTCAGGCGTCCGACGATGTGGCCTTCGACGGTCACGTCGCCTTCCGGCGTCAGGTCAGTCACGAGAGCATCTTCCTTCTTCAGGCTGGCGAGCAGCGCTGTTGTTCTTCGGTCCACGAATCTTGCTGTCAGCGCCTCATGCAGCGCATCCGACAAGGCGTCTTCTATCGTGCGGGTCTTTGCCTGCCAATAAGCAGGGTCCTCTAACCAGTCGGGGCGGTTGGCCGCATAGGTCCATGTACGTATGCTGGCAAGGCGCTGCTGCAGCTTGGCGATGTCGCCCTCGGTGGAGGAAAGATCATCCAGACGGCGCTCCATGCCCGCATTCGACAGGCGGGCATCCGGGTCCATCAGCGTCTCGGCAAGGCCCAGCACCAGCCGGCCATGCCCCTCCGGGCCGAGCTTGCGGAAGTCAGGCAACCGGGCGAGATCCCACAACCGGCGCACCTTGCGCGTGCCAGAGATGTTCGGTCCGATATGGCCATCCTCGCTCATCCGGCGCAGCACCCATTCGTCCAGCGCATGCGGCGTATGGATCAGCACCGGATTGCCCGACGGCTTTTCTAGGCTGCGGATCAGCGTGTTGAGCGACGAGAAATCGAGATCGGAATTGCGCCACTGGACCGCGTCCACCGGGTCGAACCGGTGCGCTTCGATGGCGCGCCATTGTTCTTCCTCGAAGGGCGGGCAATCGGCCGTCTCGCCGAATTCGCCATCCTGCCGGAAGCGCCCGGCCCGGCCGGCAATCTGTCCGCATTCGGCGATGGTCAGCGGACGGTGGCGGCGGCCATCGAATTTTGAACGGGAGGCAAAGACCACCCGGTCGACATCGAGGTTCAGCCCCATGCCGATCGCGTCCGTGGCGACAATGTAATCCACCTCGCCGGACTGGAACATCTCGACCTGCGCGTTGCGCGTGCGCGGGCTGAGCGCGCCCATCACGACGGCTGCCCCGCCCTTCTGACGGCGCAGCAATTCGGCAATGGCGTACACTTCCTCTGCGCTGAAACCGACAATAGCGGTGCGTTTCGGCAGCTTGGTGATCTTGGTGTGGCCGGTATAGCGAAGCTCGGAGAAGCGCTCGCGCGGCTCTGTCCCGGCGCCGAGCTTCAGCTCCCCCAGAATGCCGCGCATCGTGTCGGAGCCGAGCAGCAGCGTCTCGTGATTGCCGCGCAGGTTGAGGATCCGGTCGGTGAAGATGTGGCCGCGATCCTCATCCTGGGCGAGCTGGATTTCGTCGATGGCCACGAAGTCTGTGCGCATCTCCACCGGCATCGCCTCGACCGTGCAGATGAAGTATCGCGCAGAGGACGGAACAATGCGCTCTTCCCCGGTGATCAGCGCGGCGGACGCTTCGCCTTTCCGCTCCACGACCCGGTCGTAAACCTCCCGCGCCAGCAGGCGCAGCGGCAGGCCGATCATGCCCGTTCCGAAACCGGTCATCCGTTCAATCGCGTAATGCGTCTTGCCGGTATTGGTGGGGCCCAGAATGGCCTTCAGGGAGGAAGTCATGCGCAGCAGGTGCGCAGGAAGGCGGCACGTGTCAACATTCCACTGCCGCACGCCTTGCCGCGCATGGCTGTTCTGGCACCATTCCTGCAGTTTCGTCACGCGAACCGTAAGAGGATGACACGTGGCGAGCGGCGTAAATTACCAGGGAAAAGCAGCGCCGGTGCAGCGCTATTACGTGCTGGACGGGTTTCGCGGCATCGCGGCGCTGATTGTTGTCCTCTATCACTATGTCGGGCCGGAAAATTATCCTTTTCTCTGGAACAGCTACATCGCGCTGGACATGTTCTTCGTCCTGTCCGGATTTGTGATCTACCATTCCTACGCCAACCGCCTGCGCAGCGGCATGAGCGCCGGGACCTATATCAACCAGCGTTTCGCGCGCCTCGCCCCAACCGTGGCGATCGGCGTCCTGTTCGGCGCGGTCGCAACGCTCGCCTATTACAATTCGACCGGACAGGAAGTGGACGCGACCCGTTTCGCGCTGGTCCATATCGGCCACCTTCTCTTCATTCCGGGCCTTGTTGATTATAACGACCCGGCCACCGGCATTTTCGAACTCTTCCCTTCGAACGGGCCACTCTGGTCGATTTTCTTCGAATTCGTCGCCAGCGTCTGCTTCATCTGGTTCGTGCGCATGCGCCGCCGGGCGCTTCTGATCGGCAGCCTCGCCTGCTTCCTCATCCTGTTCATCGGCGCCTGCTATGTGACGCTGACCACCGGCCGGCTGCTGACCCCGGGCGTCGGGTTCGCGCCGGAACACTTCCTGCTGGGCTTCCCGCGGGTCTTCACCTCTTTCCTCGCCGGTATGCTGATTTATGCCCTGACCCAGGAATCCCCGAGATTCCTGACGCGGCGGCTGCCGGTCAGCCGCGGCCTGCTGCCGGCGTTCGGCATCTATGGCGCCATGCTGGCCATGCTGTTCTTCCCCTTCCACATGTCCGGCTTTTATCCGTTTCTGGCCGTTGCGGTGCTCTGCCCGCTGCTGATCACGGTCGGCGCCCGCATTCAGCCGCAGGTGCGCTGGTTCAACTGGATCTCGGACTATCTGGGACAGGTATCGTTCCCGCTCTACTGCATCCATGTGCCGGTCTTCCTGCTGGTGAAGACCTACCTGGCCGACGCGCCGTGGAAGATTCAGGTCGTGGTGTCGCTCGGCGCGGCGTTCGGGGCTTCAGTCCTGATCCTGGCCCTGATCGAATCCATGCGGGTCCGCCAGAATGTCACCAAACTGCTGAAGCCTGTGCTGGGCTAGCAGGCCGCCGTCAGGCCACCGCCCTTATGCGGGCGTCTTTGGCGACAGGCTCGTCTGCCTTCACGGCATGCGGCTGGAAGTGGAGGATTTCCCAGCGGCCATCATGATGCTCAACCAGGGCGGAGCAGCTTTCCACCCAGTCGCCGTCATTCATGTAGGTGATGCCATTGATCTCGCGCATCTCCGCCACGTGAATGTGGCCGCAGATGGCGCCGTCATAGCCCTTGCGGCGGCAATAGTCCGCCACATGACCTTCGAAATTGTGGATATGGTTCAGCGCCCGTTTGGTGCGTTTCTTCAGCGCCTGTGACAGCGACCAGTAAGGCATGCCGAGGCGGCGGCGGATCGCATTCAGCTTCGTGTTCGCCCACAGAAGGAAATTATAGGCATGATCGCCAAGGTGCATGATCCATTTGCGGTCGGCCCGCATCATGCCGTCGAACATGTCGCCATGCACGACGAGGTAGCGCTTGCCGTCCTCGCCCTCATGCAGGGCCCGGTTCTTCACGCTGATCTCGCCAAAGGCCAGCCGGAACTGGAGGAAAGCCCGCAGGAACTCGTCATGATTGCCGATGATATAGGTGACTTCCGTGCCGCGCTTCGCCGCCGTCAGGATGCGCCGGATGACGTTCGTATGGGACTGCGGCCAGTACCACTTCTTCCGCATGCGCCAGCCATCGATGATGTCGCCGACAAGATAGAGCTGTTCGGACGTATGCGTTTTCAGGAAAGCGCACAGCGCATCTGCCTGGCACCCGGCACTGCCGAGATGCACATCGGAGATGAAAATCGCCTTGAAGTCTGGCTTGGGCTGTCGACGCGAGGAGGGCATCCGTTGGCGGATAGCCTGATTTCATACAGTTTTTGTGACAGTTCGGGTGCGAATATGTAACAAATACAGCGGTCTGATGGTTAATTCCTGCCGAGCCAGTATTTGATCGGATAGACTTGCCTGACGCCCTGTTCGAAACAGGCATGTCCGCTGTCGTCTTCCAAATCATATTTCATGCGGGCCGCAAATCGTTCGGCGCTGCGATTGAACTCCGGCTCGCTACAGTTCGGGTGAATATCAAAAGGCACGCCGGCCGCATCCAGCAAGAAACTGATCTTGCACTCGGCCTCCTTATGGGAGTCGTGCGGGTATTCCGGTTTGGCCCCGAAAGTTACCTTGCTGTCACCCGTTCCGGTGAACGCCGAACTTTCCGTCATATAGGCGCAATCGCACGTTTTTTGAGCCATGGCCGAGGGAGCAAAGCCCCATACAGATAGCAATGCTATTGTCAGCGAGCGCACACCTCACCCCTCCAGCTCAACATCCCAGTAGAGATAGTCCATCCACGTTTCATGCAAATGGTTGGGCGGGAAGCGGCGGCCGGTTTCCTGCAGCTGGTAGTTATTGGGCCGGAAGGGCCGGCGCAGCAGGTGCAGATCGGTCTGGTTCAGCAGCTTGTTGCCCTTGCGCAGGTTACATGGGCTGCAGGCGGCCACGATATTGTCCCAGGTCGTACGCCCGCCTTTGGAACGCGGGACGACATGATCGAAGGTCAGCTGGTCATGCGCGCCGCAATAGGCGCACTGGAAACCGTCGCGCAGGAAGACATTGAAGCGGGTAAAGGCCGGCGGACGGTCCTGACGCACGAAATCGCGCAGGGCAATGACACTCGGCAGGCGGAATTCCGTGCTCGGAGAGCGCACGACATGGTCGTATTCTGCAATAACATCGACACGATCGAGGAAAACCGCCTTCACGACTTCCTGCCACGGCCACAAGGATAAGGGATAATAGGAAAGCGGCCTGTAATCGGCATTCAGAACCAGTGCGGGCCGTCCGTGCGGCGGCGCCGAAAGTATCTCAGCCATGGTGACCCCCCATGCGACAGAGACTGGAAACCTGTTGATTGAACCGACTGAAAGCGCACGCTCCTCTTCGTTTCGCCCAAGCATCTAGGCGATTCTTATCAAGAGAATATGACAGGAGCGGCGTTTTGCAACGCTTTCCGGTCAGGCAGGCGGAATACCCGCCTTCGCCCGCTCGGCATTCACCCAGCCCCAGAGGAGGTGCGCCGCAACGCCCCGGTGCGGACGCCAGCGTTCCGCATGTTCGGTAAACGCCTTGGTTGCCATACGCACCTCATAGCCGCCGAGGCGTCTGTGCGCCTCCATCAGGGCCGCATCGCCATGCGGGAAGGCATCCATCTTGCCGGCCGCGTAGAGCAGGTAAAGGTCCGCCGTCCACGGACCAATCCCCTTCACCGCCAGCAATTCGGCGCGTGCTGCGCCCACCTCTGCTGCCTGCACACGGGACAGGTCGAGCGCGCCCTCTGCGATGGCGGCAGCGATCGTGTTCATGTGAGACAGTTTCGGCCGTGAGAGGCCGCAGGCGCGGAGCTGATCCTGGTCGCAGGTGAGGACACGCTCTGGCGTCACCTCACCCAGAAACGCCTCCACCCTGCCCCAGATCGCGTCTGCCGCGCGCGTCGAGACCAGCTGGTAGACGACCGTCCGCGCCAGAAGCGCATAGCTCGCCTCATGCGTCCGCCAGTCCGGGACACCGACAATATCGTAAGCGCGGGCAAGCGCCGGATCGATGTCTGACAGGGCCTCGCAGGCGGCCTTGATGGCTTTCCGGGCGGGCGCCGTCACGACCGGTTGCCGGGCAGTTTGCCCAGCGGCACCGGGCCGACATACACCGTGTCGTCAATCACCGGCAGCGTCAGGAAACCGCCATCGCGCGAGGCCGGCGCCAGCGTGCCGAACACGATCTGCTCCTGCTGGCTCCAGTGACCGGCATCGATCATCGCCTGTTTCAGCTCGTCAGCGCTTTCGATGCGCACCTTGAAGGCGCCATTGGACCGGCCATTCGCCAGCGTCAGGTCTGCCTGCGCGCCAAGATCCAGCGGCCCCCAGTCCAGCAGCAACTGGGCAACTTCCACCGCGCCGCCATCTTCGAGCAGCGCAGGCCAGACACCGCTCACCTCGCGTCCGGCCGCTTCATAGGCCGGGAAGAAACCGCGCACTTCCCCGATCAGGCGGGAGGGCCCAAGCTCCGTACCCAGATAAGGCGCTGCCGCAGGCGCGGCCTCCAGCGCAAGCTTGTCCCATTGCATCGCCACCATCAGGTCGTCCGGGCTTTCCCGGCGCGGGGCGAGATTGAGCGACAGATTGGTCACATCATAGAGCTGCCCGCCCAGCAGGGCCTCTGCCTTGCCGGACTGGAAGCCGAACCGGTTTAGGCCCGCCTTGTTCCAGGACAGGCTGAAAGCCGCATGGCCGTCGAAATCCACGCTGTTGCGGATGCCGTCCGCCCCGGTGATGACATGATGGCCCGGCATGCGGCCGATCATGTGGGTGAGGTTCCAGGCCTGCATGACGAATTCGGCCCTGTCGCCTTCCCAGGAGGCCTCCCCCGGCGCGCCGGTATAGGCTGGCCCATCGAACACAAGTTCGAAGCGGAACGGGTATCCGCCCAAATGCCGGCCGGCATAGGTGAAGGCGGCCCCTTTGGCGTCCTGTTCTGCAATCCACTCATCGACGGCCTGATCGATCCGGCCGCTGGCCACATGCCACCAGGCGGACCAGCCCCCGATGACGAGCAGCAGGAACACGAAGGGCAGGAACAGGCCGAGGCGCGAGCTTTTCTTCGTCGTGGAGGGTGACGCCATCTTCGAAAATCCTTTAAGCGGCCGGCAATTCGCGGCCCTGAACGGCGAGACCTTCCTTCACCAGCGCGTCGGTCGCCGGTTCCAGTTCGCCCTGCAGCTTTGCCATCATCTCCTTGCGCGGCAGGCCCGCCGGAATGGGCGGCAGGATCTGATAGATGATTTTTCCGGGCCGCCGCAGGAAGCCCCTGCCCGGCCAGCAGAGGCCTGCATTGGTCGCGACCGGCACGATTGGCGCCTCGATGGCCTTCGCCAGGGCTGAGATACCGGCAGCATGATATTCCGGCGGCGCGCCCGGCGCCTTGCGGGTGCCTTCCGGAAAGATCACGATCTGACGGTAATTCTCCGCCCGAATCTTCGCTTCCCCGACCATGGCTTTCAGCGTCTTTGTCGTTCCGGCTCGGTCAATCGGGATCATCGCGGCTTTCAGCGCATACCAGCCGAGGAAGGGATACCAGAGCAGTTCCTTCTTCATGATGATGGCGGGGTCCCGCATCACCAGGAAAGGAATGAACACGTCATACATGCACTGATGCTTGCCCGCGTAGAGAACGGGCCCCTCCGGCATGTTCTCGCGCCCGCGGATTTCCGTGCTGATGCCGCAGATCAGGCGCAGGCCCAGCCGCACAATCCGCGTATAGGTGCGAATGCCGAAAATCGTCGCCCAGCGCGGCAGGATCAGGGCCGGCAGGAAGAGAATGCCGAGAATGGCCATCCACAGATACAGCCAGACCACGAACAGGAGGGAGGTGAAGACTCGCATGCCCGTTGGCTTAGCCAATCGCGCGCGATCATTCCAGCGTCGTTCCCCGCCACTTCGCCCATTCAAGGAAGACACCCTTCAGCGACCTGTAATCGGTGAAGAGATGCGAGGGGTCGATTACCGTGCGTACCGGCCATGGCTCCAGCGTCAGGTCGGGCATGGCGTCCCGCAGGACCAGCACGCTGCGGGCCATGTGATAGTCCGATGTGACCACGATCAGGTCATGGTAACCGTTCTCATAGGCCCAGGCGGCGGTCTCGTCGGCATTGCCCAGCGTCGTCTCCGCCGCGTGGCCAATTGTGACGCAGCAGGCCCAGACATCCGGATCCCCGCCCGCCAGCTCGATCAGGTCTTCCATCGTCACATCCGGATGGACGCCCGAGATCAGCAAATGCCCGCCCCTGCCCTCGGAAACGAGCTTCACGCCTTCGGCAATGCGCAGGCCGGATCCGCCTGTCAGAGCCACAATGGCATCACCCTTCGCCGCCGGGTTCGGCTTCATGTTCGCCGCCCGCTGCGCAAACAGCAGGAAGTCGACAGCAAGCAGGCCCAGCACGAACACGGCCAGCATCGTGCCGAACCGTGTCGTCGACCCTCGCCGGGGACGGCTGCCTTTGCTCACATCATGCTCTTGAGTGCTCGGATCACCGTCACCCGCGCGGCGATACGCGCCGCCAGACCGGCGATCACCGGGGTCAGGACGAGGACGACAAGGTCCAGATAGTCGAGGCTGAGTTCCGGCAGCAGGCCCGCATGCCCGCCATGGGCCTTGGCGGCGAAGATCGCAGCCGCTGCCGCGCCGAGCGCCAGCAAGGCACCCACCGCCCCGGCCCGCAGGCCGAGGACCCAGAAACGCCGCTCGAACAGGCTGGCGATGAACCGGTCCCGCGCGCCGGAGAGGTGCAGCACATCGACAATGTCCCGCCGTGCCAGCAGCGCAGCATGCGTCGCGAACGCGATCACGGCGACGGCAGTCGAGGCGAGCAGCGCCACAGCCGTCAGGGCAATCAGGCGGGTGATTGCCAGCACGCGGCGCACATCGCCGGCCCAGTCGGCGTGCTCGTCCACGGCGCTGTCATATCCCGCTTCGGTCAGCACGCGCTGCAGGGTCGGCCCCATGTCCACCACGCCCGGATCCGCGGTCACGGCGACCAGTTGCGGCAGGGGCAGACTGTCCGGCAGGCCGCGATTGCCGAAATTCGGCGCCAGCAGCTCGTCGATCTCTTCCTTCGACAGGAGGTGCGCCGAGGTCACACCCTCGGTCTTCTCGATCAACTTGCGGGCATCTTCGGCCGCGCGCCGGTCGACATCCTGCAGCGTGACCGTCAGTTCGCCTTCCACTTCCGCCGTCCAGGACCGCGCCGCGCCATAGGTAGACTTGGCAGAGAGCGCCGCCAGCGCCGCCAGGAAGCAGAGCGCGGCCACGACAAAGAACAGCGCCGCTTCGCGCGCATCTTCGACAGGCAGGAGGGGTGTTTCACGCGCCATCAGTCCGCCGCCTTTGCCGGGTCTGTCCGCCGGCGGCCGGCCGCGCCGTCGTCGCCGAATTCGACATCACGCACCAGGAGGCCATTGTTCAGCCGGTAGACCGGCGCCTCCACCTGCCGGACGAGACCGAGGTCGTGCGTCGCGATAATTACCGTCGTGCCCCGGCGCTTGTTCAGCTCCAGGAAGAGCCGCATCAGACGCGAGCCCATTTCCGGATCGACATTTCCGGTTGGCTCGTCGGCGATCAGGATGTCCGGCTGGGTGACAACCGCACGGGCAATGGCCACGCGCTGCTGTTCCCCGCCCGACAGGGTCGGCGGTTTCGCGTGCAGGCGCTTGCCGAGGCCGACCCATGCCAGCAGCTCCTCCACATCGCCCCGATAGTCCGAATCCTTGCGGCCTACGACGCGCAGCGGCAGGGCGACATTTTCATAGGCGGAGAGATGCTCCAGCAGGCGAAACTCCTGGAACACGACCCCAACCCGGCGGCGCATAGCCGACAGCTGGTCCCGGGCAAGGCGCCCCGTCGGGCGGCCAAACAGCGAGACCTCCCCGCGTGTCGGCTTCAACGCCAAGTATAACAGCTTCAGAAGGCTGGATTTTCCCGCACCTGACGCCCCTGTCAGGAAAGTGAAAGATCCCTGTTTCAGGCTGAGATCAATACCGCTAAGAACGTCATCCGAAGTGTCGTAGCGTAACGACACGTTATCCAGACGCACAGCAATATCGTCAAAAGGGTCGAGTCTCGAAAGGGTCATCGGCTCCATCGATTGGCCCGGATGGCTGGATTATTGGGGCGAATTGCGGGAAAGACCAAGGCATGATCCTCACCTGCCCGAATTGTGAGACACAGTATTTCGCCGATGACTCAACAATCGGTGAAAGCGGCCGCACTGTGAAGTGCGCTGCCTGCGGGCATTCATGGTTCGTTGCCCCGCCGGGGCTCGAAATGGACCCGGCCCGGACAAACCCGGCGGCCGCCCACGAAATCTACCGCGAACGGGTGCGCGAACAGCGCCGCCGCAAGAGCCGGACGGCCGCCTTGCTCTCATGGATCTGCACGGCTGTCCTGTTTTTCGCTCTGGGCGTGGCGGCCATCATGTTCCGCAATGATGTGGTGAAAGTGTTCCCGCGCGCCGCCGCCGCCTACAAGATGGCCGGCTTCACGGTGAACCGGTTCGGCATCGAATTCGCGGACATCGAGCGCTCGCGTACCTTCAACGACACGATTCCGGTGGTCACGGTCTCCGGACGGGCGGTCAATGTGGCCCGCTCCACCGTGGACACGCCGCTGGTGAAGGTGGACCTGAAAGACGAGCGCGGCCGCACCGTCGCCACCCGCTATGGCGCCATCCAGCCTGCCCAGCTGGCTGCAGGCAGCGATGGCAATTTCCAGGTCGTGCTGGAACAGGCGCCGATGGAAAGTTTCCAGGTCGAGCTTTCCCTCGTCGACCGGGCCGAGGCGCCGCAGGACGCGCTGGCGCCCCCCGCCCCGGCAGAAGACGCCGCCCTGCCTGAAACGGCAGAAGAAACACCCGCCGGGGAAGACACCGAATGAGCCAGGACCAGAAGATCGAAGTCATCGTTCCGGAAGACCAGCTGATGGCGCGGATTGATGAACTGGCCGACCGGCTGGCCCCGCGCCTGACGGGCGACTGGACGGTTGTCTCCATCCTGATCGGCGCAACGCCCTTCACTTCGGACCTGATGAAGGCGCTCGCCCGGCGCGGCGTCCATCCGATGCTGGACGTGATCTGGCTGGAAAGTTACCGGGATGCCCGCGAAAGCTCTGGCCGTGTGGTTGTGCGCGCTGACCTGTCACGCCAGGTGAAAGATCGCGGCGTGCTGTTGCTCGACGATGTGTTCGACACCGGCCGGACGCTGGACTTTGCCAAGCATCACCTGCTGGCCAAAGGGGCGAAGGAAGTCATCACCTGCACGCTGACGCAGAAGCCCTGGGCGCCGCGCGGCGAAAAAGGCGTCGATTTCTGCGCCTTCGATTCCCCGGGCCGCTACCTCGTCGGCTACGGCATGGACGACGCCGGCAAATATCGCGGCCTGCCCTATATCGGCGCGCTGGACTAATTCACCGGCAGGTCTGGTTCAGGAAGGTCAGGATTTCTGTGTAGTACAGCCGCTCATCCTCAAGGGGCATGTACGAGTGTGAGGAATCCTTCAACTCTATATACGTAACCGATTTTCCAGCCCGCCGCAGCGCCTTCTCCATTATCCGAGACTGTTGTACCGGAACTATGTCGTCGTCGGCTCCATGCAAAATCAAGACAGGCCTAAGAACCCGCTCAGCCTGTCTTGCCGGAGACACCGCTATGAGCTCCCGCTCGTCGACATCCGGGTCACCGATATGAGCCACCCAGTAATTATAGGCGAATGACTTCGACCCTTCTTCCCGCCGTTCCCAGTCCAGCATTTTAATGAGATCGCTAGGCCCGGCTCCCGCGATGATGCATTGATATTCTTCTGGTGTCAGTGTCGCCGCTGCGAGCGCAGCGTATCCACCATAGGAGTATCCGAAGATACAGGCCCGACCGTCTTCGGCTATTCCCTGAGAGACGAGGTAATTGTGGGCATCAACGATGTCTTCTTGCATCTTTCGCCCCCACTCTCGACGACCCCTGTCAGCAAAACTTTTTCCGTAGCCTGATGATCCACGAAAGTTGGGCTGGAACACTTGATACCCCGCAGAGGCCAGAAGCTGGGCGTCAAAATCGAACCCGAAAACATCTCTCGATTCCGGACCGCCATGCGGCATCATTACCAAAGGCGGAATTCGCCCGGGCGAAGTGTTAAAAGGTCGGGTAAGATAGCCAGTCAGCTCAACACCATCCCGTGTTTCAAACCGAACGACTTCAACCTCAGAAGTTATGGACTCTGCCAATCCATCACGCCGATTGCCAAAGAGTTCGAGAGCTCGAGACTCCCGGTCAAAAAGATAGTACGCGCCTGAATTGGTGGGGCCAGACACAAAAAAAAGCCACTTTTGACCGGTCTTGCTTCGTTCCAAAGGCTGCACATTCAAGTCAACGCCAAGCTCGTGTCGAACCCAATCTACGTCTGCCTGAAGTCCAGCTGAACTCATCACAACCTGAAGACCATCGGTATAGTACGAAACACCGTCAAGCTTTCGCTCATCAACATTGAAAATGGCCTGCTGAATGTCAAATGAGCTCTCGGGACTGACTTTCTCAACGAAAGTGTCGTTGCGTATGTCGTACAGATAAATTGCTGTCTCAGAAGCACCTTCGGGCCGAGCTGCAACATAGTAGAACCCGGCATCTTCTCCTGGATAAAGAACCTCGAACTCGGGTGCTGTCAGATTGCCGCCCTCTCGGTTCAATTTTACTTTCCTGACCTTCCGCCAATGCGTTTTTCCGTTTGAATTCGGTACATTCGCAAAAATCTGGAGATAGGACCGCCGCCTGTTTGAATCAAACCGAAACTCCGGGAACCCTTCCTTGCTCGTTGCCCAGCCAACTGTTTTCTTTCCACCCTCCGCAATCTCTTTCACCCAACCGGTATTGAGATTGAGCTTGTACAGATTAAATCCACCCTTCTTGTAGCCCATAATCAGAACATGCTTCTCATCGTCCGGGAGTGTATCCAGAATTTCAGCGCCCGTTGAGTTCGAGAACCAAACGTTTCCCGCAGGTGTGATTTTCTTGAACTGCCTAGTATCAAGTTCAAACATCAACAATGTTGGAACGTAAGTCCGGCGGCCGCCTGCAAATGCCCTTTTGAGTGCCGCATCTCGTTCGATGGCATCATCGTTGAGGTAGGTTCTCATCAAGATACGGTTTGTACTGACCCACTCAATCCAGTCGATAGCGACCCCGCCCATCGGGATGGCCATGACTGCGTTGTCTGCGGCGTCAGCGTCAGAGATCGTCAGGACCTGCTGGTTGACCTCGACACGGGTTGCAGCGACATGCTCGCCATCCGGAGATAATCTTACATTCTTGAGATTTGGGCCGCCCAGATAATCTGAAAGAGTCGGAAAGCGGAGCGCAGCATCATCCTTGGCAGTAGCCGACAAGCCGGACCCAACGAGTATGGCCAAGGCGGCCAGCACCCAACGCAACATCATGTCCCGATCCCTCCACCATTTTAGAGTGGATCGGTGCAATCAGGTCGTCAACCTGGGATGGCCCGCAATCGCAGCGCTACAGAATTGCAGGAATCACGCGGTCTGGCGGGCGGTGGCCGTCGGCGAAGGTCTTGATGTTGATGATGACCTTCTCGCCCATCTCGGTGCGGCCCTCGATCGTGGCCGAGCCCATGTGCGGCAGCAGCAGCACGTTCGGCAGGCCGATCAGCTCTTCATTCACGGCCGGTTCGCGTTCGAACACGTCGAGCCCTGCCCCGGCGAGCTTGCCGGCCTTGATGGCGCGGGCGAGCGCGGCTTCGTCGATCACTTCGCCGCGGGCCGTGTTCACGATGAAGGCTTCCGGCTTCATCAGCTCGATCCGGCGGGCATTCATCAGGTGGAACGTGGCCGGCGTGTGCGGGCAGTTGATGGAGACGATGTCCATCCGGGCCAGCATCTGGTCGAGGCTGTCCCAATAGGTCGCCTCCAGCTGTTCCTCGATCCGCGCGCCGACCGGCTTGCGGTTGTGATAGTGGATCTGCAGACCGAAGGACCGGGCCCGGCGGGCCACGGCCTGGCCAATGCGGCCCATGCCGATGATGCCGAGGCGCTTGCCAGCCAGACGGCGGCCGAGCATCCAGGTCGGCGTCCAGCCATCGAAGCCGCCGCCATCCATGATCTGCGCGCCCTCATGCAGGCGGCGCGGCACGGCCAGGATCAGCGACATGGCGACATCGGCTGTATCATCCGTCAGCACGCCCGGCGTGTTGGTCACGGTGATGCCGCGCTGGATGGCGCTTTGCACGTCGATATTGTCCACCCCGGCCCCGAACTGGGCGATCAGGCGCAGCTGGTCACCGGCGCGGGCCAGCAGGCGGCCGTCGATATGGTCGGTCACGGTGGGCACCAGCACGTCGGCGGTCTGCATCGCCTCGGCCAGTTCTTCCTGCGTGAAGGGGTGATCGTCCTCATTAAGGCGGGCGTCGAACAACTCCTTCATCCGCAACTCTACCGCAGCCGGCAGTTTGCGGGTGACGACGATCTTCAGCTTCCTGGTCGGCATGAGCACCCTTTGTATCTTTTATAATCGACTCTGCGGAGGCCTTAGCAAAGCCCTGCCGGAACGCCAATGGCGAAGATTTTACGGCTAATTCACCAGAGCGTGGAATCTTGTCGCAGATTTCGTATTGGAAACCGTTGCACATGAAGTGGGCACCCATCCTGATCTCGGCCGTCTTGCTGATTGGCGGCACCGCCATGGCGCAGGCACCGGAACTGGTGCGCGTGTCGCGATTCTCCGGCAAGCCGGTGCCCCGTTTCGAAACGCTGAAATTCGCCATGGTCAACGGCCGGGCCGGGCCATCGAAGGATCATCCGGTCCTGTGGGAATACCAGCGCAAGGGCCTGCCCCTGCTGGTGATCAAGGAAAGCCAGAACTGGCGCCGCGTGCGCGACCCGTCCGGCACCGAAGTCTGGGTCCATGCCTGCATGCTGGAAGACGGCCACAAGGCCTATGTGCAAACCCCCACCGTGCTGCGCCAGGACCCGATGGACGGCGCTGAGCCCGTGGCCGACCTTGGCCGCGGCGTGCTGGTCGATCTGGGCGCCTGTTCGCGCGGCTGGTGCCGGGTCCAGGCGAAGGATTACCGGGGTTATGCGCCCCAGCCTTCCCTGTGGGGCGCAGACACGGGCGAAGCCGGTCTCTGACCCAAAACAGCGCCTCATGAGTTGACAATTCCGGCGGTCCGGTGCCTTCAGGACCGGTTACTGACGCTAAGGAAAACTACGCATGTCCGGACCGCACGACTATCACACGCCCCAATCCTCCTACTCCAAGGAAGACCTGCTCGAATCTGGCAAGGGCGGCTATTTCGGGCCCGGCAACGCTCAGCTTCCGGCCCCGCCGATGCTGATGATGGACCGGATCACCGAGATCACGATGGATGGCGGCCAGTTCGGAAAGGGCCATGTCGTCGCCGAGCTCGATATCACACCGGACCTCTGGTTCTTCGAATGCCACTTCCCGGGCGCCCCCGTCATGCCGGGCTGCCTCGGCCTCGACGCGATGTGGCAGATCGTCGGCTACTGGCTCGGCTGGTCGGGTAGCCCGGGCAAGGGCCGCGCCCTCGGCGTGGGCGACGTGCGCTTCACCGGCGAGATCACGCCGGACAAGAAACTGGTGCGCTACGAGATCGACATGAAGCGCGTGCGCCGCGGCAAGCTGGTGCTCGGCATCGCCGACGGCCGTGTCTATGTCGATGGCGAACACGTCTACACAGCCACCGACATGCGCGTCGGCCTGAAGAATATGGACCAGCCGGCCTGATCCGGCGCGCTTGACGGGGGCCAGCCGCCCCCCTAGCCGTTTTCTTCAAGAACAAGCAGGAAGGATTCGCGCCATGGCTGATGACTGGACCCCGCCCGAAGGCACCCTGATGAAGGGCAAGCGCGGCATCGTGATGGGTGTTGCCAACCAGAACTCCATCGCCTGGGGCATCGCCCAGCAACTGGCCGCCCAGGGCGCCGAGATTGCCTTCACCTATCAGGGCGAAAACCTTGAGCGCCGCGTGCGCCCGCTGGTCGAATCGATCGGCATGGACTTCATGATCCCCGCCGACGTGACCGACGATGCCTCGATGGACGCCGCCTTCGCCTCCGTGAAGGAGAAGTGGGGCAAGATCGACTTCCTCGTCCACTCCATCGCCTTTGCCGGCAAGGACGAGCTGGTCGGCTCCATGGTTGAGAACACCACCCGCGAAGGCTTCCGCCGCGCGATGGACATCTCGGTCTATTCCTTCATCGACAGCGCCCGCCGCGCGGCTGAGATCATGCCGGATGGCGGCGCAATGATCTGCATGACCTATCTGGGCGCCGAGCGCACGGTGCCGTCCTACAACGTGATGGGCGTTGCCAAGGCCGCGCTGGAGGCCTCCACCCGCTACGCCGCGCGCGACCTCGGCACGCAGGGCATCCGCGTCAACGCGATCAGCGCAGGCGCCATGCGCACGCTCTCCCTCGCAGGCATCCGCGGCGGCAAGAGCCTGATGGGCACCGGCCGCGACTGGTCCCTCCTCAAGGAAGACACCCGCATGTCCGGCGTCGCAGGCTGCGCGCTCTACCTCCTGTCAGATCTCGGCCACTCCATCGCCGGCGAAGTCATCCACGTCGACGCCGGCTTCCACGCCGTCGGCGTGCCGGAACTGCCGGAGGAATAATCCGCCTTCGAAAGGCTTGACCCGTGAGCGCCTGTTTCCCAAATAGGCGGCTCAACGGAGTGTTTATGTCCAATTCCATGTTTGAGTCCCGGTAAGGGGCCTGCCGTTTGAGGCGCTGAGGGTCAGCGTCAGGCAGGCCGGCGAGAACGATGCCGCTGGCACTTGATGCCAGTGAACGTTTTTGCGCGCCGTCACATCTTCGAAGTGCGGCGCTCGACTTCGGACCACCCACACATGGATATCTCCCGCGCAGAACAGCGCATCCTCCACCTGCTCGCACAGGGCGGGCATATCGAAATCATCCGCAACGAACACAACAAGCCGGAAGA
>PACZ01000031.1 GCA_002700305.1 Hyphomonas sp.
CATTCCCTGTCATCGCGCCCTTGCGGCGGATGGGCGTCTTCATAATTATCATTGGGGTGTGGCCCGCAAACGCGCCATGCTCACTTATGAACGCGCCCACGCCGCCTGAAAGCTGGCCAGGGCGCAAGCCCGGACGGCCTGCTCATGCTGATCTACTACGTCGCCATTGCCGGATTGCTGGTCTGGGGCATCAGCCTTGGCTGGCGCTGGAAAGAGACCAGGGCCTTCGCGCCGGACGTCCTCGCCGCGAAGAAGCGTGACAAGGAAATTCCGGAAGACGTCACCGATGTCGAATTCACCGATCTCTACCTGCGCAGTGAAGGCCCCCGGCGCGAGACCTATTTCTTCGCCTGCGCGGCGGTCTTGTTCCTGATGCTCGGCCCGTTCGTGGCGGGCTTCAATGCGGTGTGGAACATGTTCTGGCAGATGAGCGGCAAGTCGCCGGTGTTCGAGACCGGCACGCTGATCCACACATTCATGGTGTTCCTGACATTCATGTTCGCCACGATCGCCCTTCTGGCGATTGCCATGCGCCGCTATTACGCGCTGATGCCGCCCAATCTGAAACAAGTTATTCGCGATCTGAACGGAGGTGCCTCATGAGCATCGAATTCCTGCATTCCATGGTGCGCGTCACCGATATCGACGCCTCGCTCAAATTCTATTGCGAGGGCCTCGGCCTGACCGAAGTCGGCCGTTATGACAGCGAGGCCGGGCGCTTCACGCTCGTCTTCCTTGCATCCCCGGCAGACATCGAACGTTGCGGCGGTATCCCGGAAGGCAAGAGCCCGACCGAGATGCAGATCCCGATGATCGAACTCACCCATAACTGGGACCCGGAAGAATATGGCGGCGGCCGCAATTTCGGTCATCTCGCCTATTCGGTGGAAGACATCTACGCAGCTGTCGAAAGGCTGCAGGGCATGGGCGTCACGATCAACCGCCCGCCGCGCGACGGCCGCATGGCCTTCATCCGCTCGCCGGACGGGATCTCGGTCGAGCTGCTCCAGCAGGGCAAGCCGCTGGAACCGAAAGAGCCCTGGGCGAGTGCCGAGAATATCGGCAGCTGGTAAAACCATCCGCGGAAACCACCGCCGTATAGAGGGTGTATATATGGTCCATAGACGGTGTTCTTGATGGTCCTGTTCAGGGCCCTGACGTGAAACGCCCCGCCTGGCTGAAACCGGGCGGGGCGTTCATTTTGGGGGAAGGGCGCCTTACTCTTTCGGCGCCTGCTCACGCTGGTCGATGATCGGATAGCGCGGTTTCGGCGTGCCGTTCCGGACGGCTTCGAAATGCGCCTTGGTCATCGCGAACACGACCGGGCTGAGGAAGACCAGGCCGACAAGGTTCGGCGCAGCCATCATGCCGGTCAGCGTGTCCGCCACCAGCCAGAACAGGTTCACGATGTTCGCCACCGAGCCTTCGAACATCAGCGCAGCAGCACCGAAGAAGGTGACCACGATCCAGCTGATGCGGAACGGCAGGATGGATTTTTCGCCGAACAGGTACTCCGCGCAGCGCTCACCATAATAGCTCCAGCCGAGAATGGTGGTGAAGCCGAACACGGTCAGGCCGATGGCAACGATGTGCTCGCCAATGCCCGTCAGGCCTGCGTCAAACGCCGCAACTGTCAGCGGTGCTCCGGTATCGCAGCCGGCCGGCTGGCCGTTCGCCAGGATGTCGGCCGCATTGGCCGCGGTCGGGATACATTCGGTTCCGAGCACGCCGGAGGTCAGGATCACCAGCGCGGTGATCGAGCAGACGATCAGCGTGTCGATGATCGTGCCCAGCATGGCGACGAGGCCCTGGTCGACCGGGTCCTGGATCTTGGCAGCAGCGTGGGCGATCGGGGCGGAGCCCTGACCGGCTTCGTTCGAGAAGATGCCGCGTGCGACGCCTTTCTGCATCGCCAGCATCAAGAGGCCGATGGAGATACCGGTCCCCGCACTGTCGAAGCCGAAGGCGCCCTTGAAGATCATGCCGAATGCAGCCGGAACCGCGTCGAGGTGAAGCGAGATCACCAGCAGGCCGCCGGCGAGATAGGAAATCGCCATGACCGGAACGAGCCGGCTGGCGACACTCGCAATCCGCTTGATCCCGCCCAGAATAACCGCTGCCGCTGCAGCCGAAAGAACCACTGCCGACACGATCGGCGGCACATTGTAAGTCGCATTCAGCGCATCCGCGATGGAATTGGACTGGATCGACGCGCCGGTGCCCCAGCTCGCCAGAATGCCCAGCGTGGCGAACAGGCCGCCCAGCCAGATCCATTTTTTGCCCATGCCGTTCTTGATGTAATACATCGGTCCGCCGACATGGCGGCCGTCATGGTCGATCTCGCGGAAGCGAACGGCCAGCACGCCTTCGGAATATTTGGTCGCCGTGCCGACGATGGCGGTGATCCACATCCAGAAAACGGCGCCCGGCCCGCCAATGGCGATCGCAGCAGCAACACCGGCGATGTTGCCTGTCCCGATGGTGGACGAGAGGGCGGTCATCAGGGCCGCGAACGGCGTGACGTCACCCTCTTCATTCTTGTCCGGTTTCTTGAACAGCTGCCTGAAGGCGAACGGGATTTTCAGGACGGACAACAGACGCAGGCCGATTGTCAGATAGAGCCCCGTTCCCAGCAGGAGCACCAGCATTGGCGGCCCCCACACGAAATCGTTTAGCGCTCGAATAATACTTTCCATAAGCCTCCCCGGCTCCTTTACTCTGCTTGAGGCCGACACTAACCCCGTTTGCCACTGTGTGAAGCGAGCATTGCAGGCATGTCATGCTGCAAGGCCTCCGCAATCGGCTGTGGAAGGCCAGCCTGTTTTAAGGCATAAGCCCGCGAATGACCGACCCCCGCGAACCCAAACAAGCCAAGGGCGTCTTCATCAAGACCTATGGCTGCCAGATGAACGTATACGACTCGGAGCGCATGAGAGATGTGCTGCGTCCGCTCGGTTATGCGCCGGTAGAGAGTGCGGACGAGGCCGACCTGGTCGTGCTGAACACCTGCCACATCCGTGAAAAGGCGACGGAAAAGGTCTATTCCGAACTCGGCCAGCTGAAACTGACCAAGCAGGCGCGTGGCGGCAATCTGACCATCGCCGTGGCGGGCTGCGTTGCGCAGGCCGAAGGCGCCGAGATCATGCGCCGCCAGCCGGCTGTGGACCTGGTGCTGGGGCCGCAATCCTATCACAAGCTGCCCGAGATGATTGCCCGGGCGAGCCGCGCTGTCGGCGACCGTCTGGAAACCGAGTTCGAGACGCTGGAGAAATTCGACGCGCTCCCGAAGACCCGCGAAGCCGATGGACCGACGGCGTTCCTGTCCGTGCAGGAGGGTTGCGATAAGTTCTGTACCTTCTGCGTGGTGCCCTACACACGCGGGGCCGAACTCTCGCGTCCTGTAGACGATATTACGATGGAAGGCCGCAGCCTCGCCGCTCAGGGCGTGCGCGAGATCACGCTGCTCGGCCAGAATGTGAACGCCTATCATGGCGCCGCCCCGGCTCTGACCAATGAGGCCGACTGGACGCTCGGACAGCTGGTGCGCCACATCGCGAAAATCGGCGGGATCGAACGTATCCGCTACACAACCAGCCATCCGCGCGACATGGATGACGACCTCATCGCTGCCCATGGCGAGGTGCCGGAAATGATGCCCTTCCTGCACCTGCCGGTGCAGTCGGGCTCAGACAATATCCTGAAAGCCATGAACCGCGGCCACACGGCGGACGAGTACCGCGAGATCATCCGCAAGGTCCGCGATGCCCGGCCGGATATTGCGATTGCCTCTGATTTCATTGTGGGTTTTCCGGGCGAGAGCGATGCCGATTTTGAGGCGACGATGCAGCTGGTCCGGGATGTGGACTATGCGATTGCCTATTCCTTCAAATATTCCGCCCGTCCCGGCACACCGGCGGCGGAGATGTTCGGCCAGATGCCGGAAGAGGTGAAGGATGCGCGCCTGCAGCAGCTGCAGCAGCTTCTGCGGGAGCAGCAGATCGCCTTCAACCGCTCCAAGATCGGCCAGACCGTGCCCGTCCTGATCACCGGCAAGGGCCGTAATCCCGGCCAGGCCCATGGCCGCTCGCCA
Organism: Hyphomonas sp.; assembly: GCA_002700305.1. Lineage (GTDB taxonomy): Bacteria > Pseudomonadota > Alphaproteobacteria > Caulobacterales > Hyphomonadaceae > Hyphomonas. The sequence continues at coordinate 4,091 of PACZ01000031.1, forward strand.
TGGCTTCAGGCGGTTCACTTCGAACTTCCGCATGACCAGGCCATGACTATAGCGGACCTGGTCGGCAGCATTGTGGACGTCCGCGTGATCGATGCGAGCCTTAACTCGCTCTCCGGCGAGCTGGTCAAAGTCCGCGAGGCCGCCCTGTGAGCGGAAAGCGCCGTCCGAACATGTCGCCGGAAGCGCCGGTGAGCCGGTTCTACGAAGTCAGCAATGCCGAGCGCCTGCGCGATCTGTGCGGGCCGCATCATCGCTACCTGCACCGGCTGGAAGACAAGCTGAAGGATTACGGCCTGCGCGCCGAAAGCCAGGGCGGCGGCATCCTGCTGGCGGGCACGGCAGAAGGTGTGTCCATCGCAGAGGCCGCGCTTGCGGAGCTGGAGCGCCGCATGCGGTCCGGCGCCGAGATTACCGACATGGACCTTGATGCCGCTGTCGAGGCGGCGTCCACCCCGGCGCAGAGTTTCGGCGGCGGCCTGAAAGGGCTGAAGAAGCCGATCACGCCGCAGACCAAGGGTCAGGCGCGCTACATCAATCTGCTTGCCAATCCGGACAATGGCCTCGTTTTCGGCATCGGTCCGGCCGGCACAGGCAAGACGTTCCTGGCCGTTGCTGCCGGTGTGGCAGAATTGATGTCCGGCGCGCGCCAGCGTCTGATCGTGACGCGTCCGGCGGTGGAAGCAGGGGAGAAGCTCGGCTTCCTGCCCGGCACGCTGGAAGAGAAGGTCGACCCCTACATGCTGCCCATCTGGGATAGTTTGCGCGAACTGATGGGGCAGGAACAGATGGAGCGCCGCATGGCGCGCGGCGAGATCGAGGTCGCCCCGATCGCCTTCATGCGCGGGCGGACATTGAAGAACGCGTTCGTCATTGTCGACGAAGCGCAGAACACGACGGTCGCCCAGATGAAAATGGTGCTGACCCGGCTTGGCCGTGACAGCCGCATGATCGTGACCGGCGATCCGGGACAGGTGGACCTGCCGGGCATCCAGACCTCCGGCCTGCGCCATGCGCTGCAGATCCTGTCGGATGTCGAGGGGATCAGCGTGCACACGCTGACCGCCGCAGACGTTGTCCGCCATGGTCTGGTCAGCCGCATCATCGACGCCTATGCCGCGGCCGGCGAGGGCAACTGAGCCGCCCCATGATCACAACAGACCTGATCGTTGAAGAGACCGGCTGGGAGACCGTGCCGGACCTCGCCGCCCTGTGCGACCGCGCCTTTGCGGCAGCGGCGGCTGTTGAGCCTGCGGAAGGCACCGTGTCGCTGCTGCTGGCGGATGACGCAGCGCTGCACCAGCTGAACCGGGATTTCCGCGGCAAGGACAAGCCGACGGACGTGTTGTCTTTCCCGGCGCATGAGATGGACCGGCCGCTGCTGGGCGACATTGCTGTCGCGCTGGGTGTTTCGGCCCGCGATGCCGAAGCGCAAGGCATCAGCCTCGCCGATCATCTGACGCATCTTCTGGTGCATGGCTACCTGCATCTTCTGGGGCATGACCATGAGGCGGAGGCGGAAGCCGAAATCATGGAGGGCCTCGAAATAAAGGCGCTTGCATCGCTCGGCATTCCAAACCCATATGGAACGGATTGAATTACAGAGACGATGAGCGATCCAGACCCTTCTGAACCCGCGCCGCAAAGGCGCCGGCGTAGTTTTTTCGGAATAGGCCGCCGGCATGATGCCGCGCCTGAAACCCCGGCCGGGACAAACGGACATCCGGAGGCTTCGGCCCCTGCGACCCCGCAGGCCATGCGTCTGCGCGTCCAGGAATTCCAGGAGCTGCGCGTCGAGGATGTGATGGTTGCCCGGGCCGAGGTGAAGGCCGTCGAGGTGAACACCGAATTCCCGGAACTGCTGAAGATTTTCGCCGATTGCACCCATTCGCGCCTGCCGGTGTTCCGGGAAACGCTGGATGATCCGATCGGCTTTGTGCACATCAAGGATGTGGTCAGCGAACTGGCAAAAGGCGGCGAACCGCCCAAACGGCCGCTGGAACAGCTGCACCGCGAAGTCCTTTATGTGCCGCCCTCCATGAAACTGTCCGATTTGCTGGTGAAGATGCAGTCGACCCGCATTCATCTGGCGTTGGTTGTGGATGAGTATGGGGGAACGGACGGACTGGTGAGTCTGGAAGACCTGGTAGAGGAAATCGTCGGTGACATCGAAGACGAACACGACGATGAAGAGCCCATGTTCGTCCGGCGCAGCGCTCGGATCTGGGAAGTCGATGCGCGCACCGAAATACAGGATTTCGCCGAGGAGACGGGGATTGACCTCGAACTCAGTGATGAGGATTCGGAATTCGACACGCTGGGCGGTATCGCCTATGCGCTCGCCGGGCGTGTGCCTGTGCGCGGGGAAATCCTGCGCCACCCGTCCGGGGTGGAGATCGAAATCCTCGATGCCGATGCCCGCCGCATCCGGCGTTTGCGTCTCAGGACGCCCGAACCTGTGCCCGCGCCCAAGCCGCAGGAGTAGGACAAAATGAATACTGCTGTTCGCAGCCACGGGTTCACTGCGCTTGGACCCCTTCACGAAGCTTTTGCCCGGCTGACCGGCTGGGCCGCCGCGGGCGCCGCCGTCCTTCTGGGCGCGTTTTCGGCGGTCGCTTTCGCGCCGTTTCATTTCAGTGCCGTGCTGGCGCTGTCTTTCACCGGCCTGATCTGGATGATCGACGGGGCGCGCAGCCATCGCCGCTGGGGCAGGGCGGTGTTCATGCGCACCTGGGCCTTCGGGGTCGGGTTCACGCTGATCTCCATGCACTGGACGGCAGAGCCCTTCCTGGTGGAGCCGGAGCGGTATGCGGTCTTCCTCTGGATGCCGCTGATCCTGCTGCCGGCGGGCATGGCGCTCATCTGGGGCTTCTTCGGCGCCATGGCGGGGGCCTTCTGGTCGGCGTCGCCGTCGCGGGTTTTTGTCTTTGCCTTCTTCTTTGCGCTGGCGGAATTCGTCCGCGGGCACCTGTTCGGCGGCTTTCCGTGGAATCTGCCGGGCACGACCTGGGTGCCGGGCGGGGCCCTGTCGCAGGCGGCGTCGCTGGGCGGTATCTACTGGCTGACACTGCTGACAGTGTTTGTCATGGCGGCCCCGGCGGCCATGGTCGACACGCGCGACGCCCGCGGCCTGGTGCTGCGGATCGCGCCATCCTTCGGGGCGGTGATCCTGCTGGCGGTCGGCTGGGCCTGGGGCGCGCAACGGATCGCTGCGCCGTCGCCGCTGACCGAGCAATCCGTGGTCCTTATGGATTCCGGCGTACCGCAGGACGAGAAATGGGAAGTCGGCCCGGATCCGGTGATGATCGAATATCTGCGCATGATGACCAATGGCGAAAGCAAGCCGGGTGACATCATCGTGTGGCCGGAAGGCGCCGTGCCGACCAGCCTGCTGAACGACATCAATGCCCTCGATGCCATCGGCGCCTATCTCGGCCCGCGTACCCTGATCGCCGGCACGACCCGCTACCAGCTGGAAGAGCAGAACGAGCGGGCCTATTTCAACTCCCTCGTCGTGCTGGACGAAAATGTCAGCCGGTCCGGCGCGGTAGCGCTCTACGACAAGTTCCGCCTCGTTCCGTTCGGCGAGCTTGCGGCGGCGGAGATTGTCCCCTTCGGCCAGGCACTGTCGGATTACCTGCCGGGCGCGATGCAGCAGCTTGCGCGCAACGGGTTCCGTCCGGGGACCGGTCCGGCCGTGATCTTTGCCGACAATGTGCCGCCTTTCGTTGCGCTGATCTGTTATGAGGGCCTCTATCCGGAGATCACGCGTGCCGCGAACCTCGCCGCGCGGGCTGACTGGATTGTCCTGGTCTCGAACGATGCCTGGTTCGGCGGCGGCATGGGCCCGGCCCAGCATTATGCCCAGAACCGTTATCGCAGCATCGAAAGCGGCCTGCCCATGGTGCGTGTCGCCAGCCGCGGCGCCTCGGCCATCATCGACGGCTATGGCCGCGAAGTGTTGCGGGCCACGCCGGTGCAGGATGCCCCGACAGGCTGGAACACGACCTTCGGGCGCGGCAAGCTGCCGGCACCTGCAGAAGTAACCCTTTTCCAGAGCCGGGCAGGGATCGTGCTGTTCTGGCTGACCCTTGCGGCCTTTGTGGGTCTGGCGTTTGCGTCATGGCGCCGTTAGGAGTGCGCGCCGGACCAGTAACGTGCTGCGGGTAGGGGATTATGTCTGAAAGCAAGCTTCCGAGTGGAATAGACCGCGTGGTCGGCCAGCGTATTCGCTGGCGCCGCCGGGAGCTGAAGCTCTCACAGGAACAACTCGGCGAATTGCTGAGCCTCACCTTCCAGCAGGTCCAGAAATACGAGAAGGGCGTGAACCGTGTCTCCGCCGGGCGTCTGTTCGAGATTGCTTCGGTGATGGGCGTGAACGTCAATTATTTCTATGATGGCGCCGAAGGCTTGCTGGGGGATGGCCGGCACCAGGTGGCGGAAGACGGCCCGGAAAAGGGCGGTCCGGCCGCGCCCGTCCTCGATGCTGAAACGCTGGACCTGATCGCCGCCTTTCGGAAGATCGAGGACGATTCCCTGCGCAAGTCGCTGCTGAACACGGTGCGGGCGGCGGCTTCGGCGTTCGAGTCGAAGCAGGACGAGGATTGATTGCGCCGCCCTGCTCGGGCATCAGGCGCGCCATGACTGAGACTTCAGACAATCAGGGCGGTAAAGAGGGCCGCGATGAGGCGGCCCGCCCCATCCGGACGTTTGGCCGTATTGGCGGACGGGCCCTGTCGGCGCGCCAGCAGGCACTGGTCGACGATCTGTTGCCGCGGCTGCAGGTTCCGGAAGGCTTGTGCGATCCGGAGGAACTGTTCCCCGGACGGAAGGAAATCTGGCTGGAGATCGGCTTTGGTGGCGGGGAGCATCTCGCCGAACAGGCCCGCCGAAATCCGGATGTCGGCCTGATCGGGTGCGAGCCTTTCATCGAGGGCATGGCAAAGCTGCTGACCCAGGTCGATGCGGACGGGCTCAGCAATGTCCGTTTGCGGATGGATGATGCGCGCCCGCTGATTGACGGGCTTGCCCCCGGCAGCCTGTCCCGCGTCTTCATCATGTTCCCGGACCCCTGGCCGAAGAAGCGCCAGCAGAAGCGCCGCCTGATCCAGCCGGACTTTCTGGACAGCCTGCACCGGGCCTGCCGGACCAGTGCGCGCCTGCGCTTTGCGACCGATGTGGCGAGCTATGCAGACGAGGCGCTGTGGCGGTTTCTGCAGCATGGCGGCTTCCGCTGGCTGGCGGAACGTGCCGACGATTGGCGCTGCCCGCCGCACGATCATGTGACGACCCGTTATGAGACAAAGAAGCTCGGTGATTGTGCCCCGGTCTGGTACGATTTCGAGATCGTCTGACCTCTGCGGATTTCCTTGACGGAAATCCCGAACCCGTGTACAAAATGTCGCATCGAATTCGGTCGGTCTGAAATATCAAGACCCCGTCAGACCGACGGCCATGACTTTCTTCCTACCCGTTTCGATAGGCAGACCTTCCCATTCCGGGATCGGCTGCTTGAATTGACACAAAGGACTAGAAGTAATGGCAACTGGCAAAGTGAAATGGTTCAACGACCAGAAGGGCTTTGGCTTCATCAAACCTGATGAAGGCGGCACGGACGTGTTCGTTCACATCTCCGCAGTTGAGCGCTCGGGCCTCCGCACGCTGGCGGAAGACCAGGCAGTTTCCTACGAGCTCTACAAGGACGAGCGCCGCGGCAAGACCTCGGCGGTGGACCTGAAGATCCTCTAAGGATTTCCTGACTTTCAGGAATACGAACGGCAGCTCTCCGGAGCTGCCGTTTTTGTTTGTGGCAGGCCAGGCGTGCGCCCTTGACGGCGCTCTTCCGATCGGAAAAAGTTCACCCTTAGAGTGAGGGGTGAACAATCAGAATGAGACATTTATTTGGATGCGGCCTGGCAGTCCTGGGCATGGTTTTGTCCCTGTCCCTGCCGGCCCGGGCAGACATGCCGGCAGGGACGATCTCCGGTTTCAATGAGGCGGTTCAGTCCGATGACCCGGCGGTGATCGTCGCCGCAGCCAGGCAGATGGGCGCGACCGCGATCGCGCATCCGGAAGACCCGCAGGCGGCAGCTGCGGCATTCGAAGCGGCCAACCAGCTCTGCCTGCGCGGCGCCTGTGCCGATGCGGTGCCTATGGTGACCTTCCTGAGCCAGCGGGAAGAAAGCCCGCCGGTGAGCCAGGCTGAATTCGACGTGCTGGCGGCTTTCGCGACCTGGTCGGCCAGCGATGCGGGCGCCGCAGCAGACGATGCGTTCCGCGCCGCGCTTGCCGCAAATGAGACGGCCCAGCCCAGCCTCCTGACCGTGACCGCGTTCGAGGCGTTCTATGTGCCGGCCACGCAGACCTCGGACTGGGCTGAGATTACGTCGCGAACCCATATGGCGGCATCCCATCTGAAACCGGTCCGGGATCTGGTGCCGGACCGGTGGGCCGTCGCCGAGCTCCTCTCTGCCACCGCAGATTTCAACGAGAACCGGGATTTTGCCTCTTATGACAAGATCAGCGATCTTGCGGCATGGCTGCGCGGCAAGCGCCGCGATGAGGCGCTGAAGGAGCCGTTACGGTCGCTTGAGTATCAGGCCATGGCGTGGAGAAATGCGCTCGGCGCTTTCTTCCGCTCCTATGACAATGTCAGTTTCAGCAATGTCAGCCGGGATGGGCGGTTCAAATACCAGGATGAATTCGATCAGGCAGAAGAAAGGGCCGAAGCGATCCTGGCAGAATTTCCAGAGGCTATGTCCGGTGAGCCGCCTTTCTGTTCCGGCAAAGTGGTCAAGCCGCCAAGGCCAACATATCCCAGCAGTGCAATCCGCAAGGGCTATGTCGGCGCAGTCCTGCTGGGGATCGATTTCGAGGATGGCAAGGTCAGCAATATTGAAGTGCTTGCATCCATTCCGGATGATACATTTGCGAAAGCCTCGGTCAGGGGGATGAAGGTATTCCGCTGGAAATTCGATGAGGTGCAGGAGGAACCAGGCTGCACCCGCACGAAGCAGACGGCCATGATCTATCCCTTCGAATATGTGATGCGCTGAGCGTCCCTCTCGACAGCGGGCGCCTACAGCATTATATAGCCTATCAAGTCGAAACATATCGGCGGCGGTTCCGGAAACGGGGCCGCCGCTTTTCTTTACCAGAAGGTCCTCTGGCCCGCATGATCGCCCTGACCGAACAGGAACGCCGCATTCTCAGCCTCGTCACGCCCGTGGCCGAGTCGCTGGGCATGGAGATCGTGCGCCTGCGCATTCAGGGCGGGCGGCGCCCGCACCTTCAGATCATGGCCGAAAAAGAAGGCGGCGCCCCGACCGATGTCGAGGATTGCGCACGCCTGTCCCGGGCCATCGGTCCGGTCATGGAAGCTGAAGACCCGATCAAGGAAGCCTATACGCTGGAGGTTTCGACCCCCGGCATTGACCGGCCCCTGACCCGGGAAGGGGACTTTGCCCGCTGGATCGGCCATCTGGCCAAGGTGGAACTGGCGCGCCCGATTGATGGCCGCCGCCGCTTTACCGGCGTGATCACGGCGGAAGATGAGGACGGCGCGCATATCGAGCTGGACGACGAGGTCGAGCTGGTCGCGCACGTCCATGAGATGAGCAGGGCCAGCCTTATCCTGACGGATGAGCTGATCGAAGCGGCCCGCGCGGCTGGCAATCTGCCGCCGCAACCTGATGAAGACGACCTCGGCGATCTTGAGATCGACGAGACAGAAGACAACACAGACTCCAACGAAGAGACGGGAGACGTCACATGAGCGCTATCGGCGTTTCAGCCAACAGGCTCGAAATTCTGCAGATCGCCAAGGCCGTGGCCGAGGAAAAGTCGATCGATCAGAACATCGTCATCGAGGCGATGCAGGAAGCGATCGAAAAGGCTGCCAAGGCGAAATACGGCCAGGAGCATGACATCCGCGCCACCATCGACCCGGTGACCGGTGAGCAGACCCTGCTGCGCGTCCTGACCGTCGTGTCCGACGAGGACTTCGAAGACGAAGCCAAGCAGCTGCGTCTTGCCGAAGCCAAGAAAATCGATGCGTCGCTCGAGATCGGCGGTGAGCTGACTGAAGAGCTGCCGCCCTTCGATTTCGGCCGTGTCGCTGCCCAGACCGCCAAACAGGTCATCATGCAGAAAGTGCGCGATGCCGAGCGGGAGCGTCAGTACAATGAATACAAGGACCGCGTCGGCGAAGTTATCTCCGGCGTCGTCAAGCGCGTCGAATATGGCCATGTGATCGTGGACCTCGGCCGCGCCGAAGGCATCATCCGCCGCAATGACGGCATCCCGCGCGAGAACTTCCAGCCGAACGACCGCGTGCGCGCCTATCTCTACAAGGTCTCCCGCGAGACCAAGGGCCCGCAGATCTTCCTGTCGCGCGCTGCGCCGGAATTCATGGTCAAGCTGTTCGCCCAGGAAGTGCCGGAAGTCTATGAAGGCGTGATCGAGATCAAGGCCTGTGCCCGCGATCCGGGCTCGCGCGCCAAGATCGGCGTCATCTCCAACGACTCTTCAATCGATCCGGTCGGCGCCTGTGTCGGTATGCGCGGTGCGCGTGTGCAGGCGGTTGTGGGTGAGCTGTCGGGCGAGAAGATCGACATCATCCCGTGGAGCTATGACGACGCGACCTTCATCGTGAACGCGCTGCAGCCGGCCGAAGTGTCGAAAGTGGTGCTGGACGAGGAAGAGCGCCGTGTGGAAGTCGTCGTTGCCGACGACCAGTTCCCGCTGGCCATCGGCCGCCGCGGCCAGAACGTACGTCTCGCGTCTCAGCTGAGCGGCTGGCAGATCGACCTGGTCACCGAAACCGCCGACTCCGAGCGTTACCAGCGCGAATTCCAGGAGCGGACCGAACTGTTCATGAAGGCGCTCGACGCTGACGAGACGCTGGCCCAGCTGCTGGCATCGGAAGGCTTCGAGACGGTCGAAGAAATCGCCTATGTGGCGCCGGAAGACTTCATCTCGATCGAAGGCTTCGACGAAGATGTTGCGGCTGAGCTTCAGGAACGTGCCCGCGAATACCTCGAGCGCCTGGCCGCCGAAAACGACGCCAAGCGCAAGGAGCTGGGTGTTGAGGATGCGGTGATGGAGCTGGAAGGCATGAACCCGTCCTTCGCGGTTCGCCTCGGCGAGGAAGGCGTGCAGACGCTGGACGATGTGGCTGGCCTGGTGCCGGACGACATCACCGGCTGGCGCGAGCCGGGCCCGGACGGCAAGCCGGTCTGGGTCGAGGGCATCCTCAAGAAGGGCGAAATGCGCAAGGATGACGCCCAGATGTTCATCATGAAGGCCCGCGTTGCCGCAGGCTGGATTGAAGCCGACGCCATCGATCAGATGATCGCCGCACAGCAGGAAGCTGAAGCCCCGCAGGAGCTGACCGAGGAAGAGCGCGCACTGCTCGCCCTCAACACGCTCGACGGCGGTGCTGAAGAGGAAATCGACCTCGGTGACCTCGGCGACCTGGGCGACATCGACCTTGATGCACTTGCAGCGGAGGGCGGCGATGACGAAGCCGCACCCAAAGAGTGATGTCGCAGTAACCGGCACTGAAGGAATCCCTGCGGACGGAGGCGATGCTTCCGTCCGGCAGTGTGCCGTGACGCGGGAGCGTCTCGGCAAGGAGGCGCTTGTGCGCTTCGGACTTTCGCCCGATGGCGTTGTCACGCCGGACGTGGCGGAAAAGCTTCCCGGGCGCGGGGTCTGGATCAAGGCAGATCGCGCTGTTCTGGCTGAAGCGGTGAAGAAGAATGCGTTTGCCCGCGCATTCAAGACGGCCGTTCAGGTTCCAGATGGCCTTCCGGATACGGTGGAAGGCCTGCTGGTGCAGCGTTTCGTCGGCCTGCTGGGCATGGCGAAGAAGGGCGGCGACATCGTGATCGGCTTCGATCAGGTGCGTGATGCCCTGCAGAAGCGGGCCCCGGGGCTGCTTCTGGAAGCCTCTGACGGTGCAGAAGATGGCCGTTCGAAGCTGTATTTCCTCGCCAAAGGCCTATATAGCGGGGTGGAAGTTGCGGGTGCCCTGACATCAGCTGAATTGGGCATGGCATTCGGACGTGAGCGTGTGATACACGGTCTCGTCCGCAAGGGGCCTTTCGCCAAAGCTCTGAAGGCCGCGTATGCGCGCCTTGCCGGGTTTCGGGAGAGGCCGGAGCTGGACTGGTTTACGGATCAGGATCGGTAGCGGACAAACCGCCTTCGCGCCATGTGGGTGCGTCGGCCAGAATTGTGATATGTAGGACGAATGAGCGATACGAAAGACACTGGTGGCAATACGGGCGGGCGCAAGCCGCTCACTGTTTCCCGCAAGACATCGGGTACGGTGAAGCAGAGCTTCAGCCATGGCCGGTCCAAACAGGTCGTCGTGGAGACGAAGAAGCGCCGGACGGTCGGTCCTGGCGGATCTGAAGGGTCCGGTCCCGCGCCTGCGTCCGGAGGCGGAAAGGCCAAGGGCGAAGCGACGCTTGAACAGAAGCTGAAGGCCATCGCGGCCCAGCGCGGCATCACCGTTGCCGAACTGATCGCGCAGCAGAAAGCGCTGGCCGAACAGAAGAACAAGCAGAACGCGCGCGCAAAAGAGATCGAGAAAGACAAGGCAGCTCAGGAGCGCCTCCGGTCCGAACAGGAGCGCAAGCTTCAGGAACAAAAAGAACGCGAAGAGGCTGAAGCCCGCCGCAAGGCTGAGGAAGAAGCCCGCAAGGCAGCGGAAGCGGCCGAGAAGGAACGTGCTGAACGGGCGCCCAAGTCCTCCTCCCGCGCGAAGGCGGACTTCCAGCCGGCGCCGGATGGCGCCCCGCCGGCGGCAGACGATGGCGGTGGCCGCAGCAAGCGCGGCAAGTCCGGCCGTGACGACCGCAATGACCGTTCGCGCAGTGACGCGCCGTCCCGCGGTGGACGCGGTGGCGACTCCCGCCGCCGTGGCAAGCTGACCATTACATCCGCACTTGGCGATGATGCCGACCGTCAGCGGTCGCTGGCATCGGTCCGCCGGGCCCGCGAACGTGAACGCGAACGTCGCGGTGGCGGCGGCGATCAGCGCGAGAAAGTGTCCGTCGAGGTCACGCTGCCCGAAACAATCACGCTGCAGGATCTGGCCGGCCGGATGAACGAACGCGTCGCCGACGTCGTGAAGTTCATGATCCAGCAGGGTGAGATGCTGCGCGGCAACGATATTATCGATGCCGACACCGCCGAACTGATCGCCGAGGAATTCGGCCACACGGTGAAGCGTGTCGCCGAGTCCGATGTCGAGATCGGTCTGGAAGGGGCAGAGGACGATCCGAAGGATCTGGAACCGCGCCCGCCGATCGTGACCATCATGGGCCATGTCGACCACGGCAAGACCTCGCTGCTCGACGCCCTCCGCAAGACCGATGTGGTCTCGGGCGAAGCCGGCGGCATTACCCAGCACATCGGTGCCTATCAGGTGAAGCTGAAGTCGGGCGAGCGGATTACCTTCCTCGACACGCCGGGCCACGCGGCCTTCACGGCGATGCGGGCACGTGGTGCAACGGCGACCGATATTGCGATCATCGTTGTGGCTGCCGACGACTCGGTGATGCCGCAGACGATTGAATCCATCAATCACGCCAAGGCGGCCGGTGTTCCGATCATCATCGCGGTGAACAAGAGCGATCTTGAGACCGCCAATCCGGACAAGGTGCTGACAGACCTGCTGCAGCACGACGTTCAGGTTGAGAGCATGGGTGGTGAAACTCAGGCGGTTGCCGTGTCTGCCAAGACCGGTATGGGCCTTGATGAGCTGACCGACGCCATCTCGCTGCAGGCAGAACTGCTTGAGCTGAAAGCCAATCCGAAGCGGGACGCAGACGGCATCGTGGTCGAAAGCCAGCTCGACAAGGGCCGCGGCCCGGTTGCAACCGTGCTGGTGAAACGCGGCACGCTGCAGCGCGGTGACATTGTCGTCGCCGGCACCCAGTGGGGTAAGGTCCGCGCCCTGGTCGACGAGCGCGGCCAGCAGCTGAAAGATGCAGGCCCGTCCCAGCCGGTCGAAGTGCTCGGCCTCGATGGGGCGCCCGATCCGGGCGAAGCCTTCGTGGTTGTCGACACCGAAGCCCGCGCCCGCGAAATCACGGATTACCGTATCCGGACGAAGCGTCAGGTTGCCGGCAAGGCCGGTGTGGCCGCGCGTGCGTCGCTGGATCAGCTGCTGACCAAGCTGAAGGAAGGCTCTGTCGAAACATCCGAACTGCCGGTCGTCGTCAAAGGCGACGTACAGGGTTCGGTCGAGGCGATCAGCCAGTCGCTGGACAAATTGTCCACCGAGGAAGTCCGTGCCCGCGTCATTCACGGCGCTGTCGGCGGTATCTCCGAGAGCGATGTGCTGCTGGCGAAATCGTCCGAAGCCCCGATCTTCGCGTTCAATGTCCGCGCCAACAAGCAGGCGCGTGAACTTGCCGAGAAGGAAGGCGTGGAAATCCGGTATTACTCGGTGATCTACGATCTGATCGACGATGTGAAGGCAACCCTGTCGGGCATGCTGGCACCGGAGAAACGCGAGACTTTCATCGGCTATGCCGAAATCCTGGAAGTCTTCAACATCACCAAGGTCGGCAAGGTTGCCGGCTGCAAGATCTCCGAAGGCAAGGTGCTTCGCGGTTGCGGCGTCCGCCTGCTGCGCGACGATGTCGTGATCCACGAAGGCAAGTTGAAGACGCTGAAGCGCTTCAAGGATGAAGTGAACGAAGTCACCGCCGGTATGGAATGCGGCATGGCGTTCGAACGCTATGACGACATCCGCGTCGGCGACAAGATCGAGTGCTTCCAGGTTGAAGAAATCGCAAGGACGCTCGACTAAGCTGGCCGGTAATGACTGAACCGCTCACTGTCGCCGGCCTGCTGACCGAAAAGGATGTCAGGAAACTGACACGGCTGGCGCGTGGCGGAACGGTTGGGCCGACAGCGGTTTACTATGCCGGTGTCACGGCGCCGATCATTTCGGCCAGCATGTCCGTCCTGATGCGCAATGCGATGATCATGGTCGGTGCCAGTCCTTACTGGCAATGGCTGATCGCCGCGCTGGTCGCGGCCTTTGCCGGGATTGCCTGGTACCTGATCTTCATTCGCTGGTCCTATCGCCATGCTCATGGACGCGACACCGAAACGTCGCTGGAGACGCAGATTGATCTGGAAGATGACGCACTGATTGTCCGGCGCGGCGGGATCGAAACCCGCGCAGACTGGGCAAGTGTTTCGGACGTGTCCGCATCCGGAGGGCATATCACGGTCCGGCTCACAGGGACGGCACCGCTGATCATTCCCTATAACTGGTTTGGAAAGAACAAAGCCGCGCGCCAGGCATTTCTGGCCCGGCTCAAAGAGAAGGCTCACCCTGATGGCCCGTAAAGCAGCCCCGCCCGGCATGCCGTCCCAGCGCCAGCTGCGCGCTGGTGAACTCGTGCGCCATGCTCTGACAGACATTCTTTCCCGTGAAGCGTTCCGGGATCCGGACCTTGAACAGGTCATGATCACGGTCGGGGAGGTACGCTGCTCACCTGACCTCAAGCATGCGAACATCTTTGTTTCGCCGCTGGGTGACGATTCCGAGGAGGGGCGGACAAAGCTGGCCAACGCGCTGAACCGGGCTGCCGGTTTCCTGCGCGGGCGTCTCGGCCGGGAAGTGGACCTGCGCTATACGCCGGAGCTGCATTTCATCGCCGACAAATCCTATGATGACGCGACCGCGATCGACCGTCTCCTGATGGACCCCAAGGTCCGCCGGGACGTCGAAGGCCAATAGGCGTTTCCGCCTCCGGCCGCATTCTGGACCCGATGTAAGTTGACTTACTCTGGCCACATTGCCAGCATTTCATGACAAGCTGACAAGGGGCCCCGAATGAGCCCGGAACAGGGGCCCGAGAAGGGGCAAGTGATGGATCGTCAGACGCTCGACATGGAAGGCGCCCGCCAGGGTGAGATTTCCGCTGCTTCCCTGCAGATGGGCGACGATACGATTGCCATCCAGCGCATCGCCACCATGACGGTGGAAGCGAATGACTTCTTCCCGTGGGACACGCCGAAAAACCGGGTGACGCAGAAGGGCTATGCGACGGCCTTCGTCTCGTTGATGTTCTTCGCGCTCATGGGGATCGGCTGGTGGGCGGTGTTGCCGGGCCGGCCGGTGAGCATGGTGATGCTGGGCATCGGTGTTGTGATGCTGATCGGCGCCATGGTCTGCGGCCTGCGGGCGGGCATGATCGCGGCGAAGCTGCGCCTCAAGCAGAAATATTTCCGCCTCGTCATCGGCACATCCGATGCGCGCCAGATCCCGCTGGTGGACGACAATCGCGAGGTGCTCTGCAAGATCCGCGACGTGGTGCGCCACAAGATGGACACCGACGACCGCACGCTGGTCGGCGATTTTGACCTGAACCTCGACATCGTGAACCTCAAATCCCCGAACGGGTCCTCTGGCCAGCCCGAACCAGACCCGCCCCGTGGCCGTTCTGCCGCCGCGCCGGACCGGCCGGCCGAGCCGGAACCGAAACCGCTGCCGGAGCTGGACGAGGCCGCCGACGATCCGCCGCTGCCGAAGCTCGCCCGCCGGCATGATGACGACCATCAGGACGCCCTGTTCGACAAGGTGGCCGAGGCGATGAAGCCCGCCTCCTGATTGGCTTCCTGAGGCCGCCCCGGACATCCAGCGCATTCCGCCCGGTTGACGGCGCGGGGCTGCCCGCTTAAGGCCCTCGCTTTCCATTCTGCCAGACCGCATCGCGGCGTCCGATCCGCCGGCCGGTGCAAGGGAGTTGATCTTGGCGAGACAACGCAAGCGCAAGGGCGATCCGGTCACCGGGTGGCTGAACCTGTTCAAACCGGTCGACATGACCTCCACTCAGGCCGTGGCGATCCTGAAGCGCCGCTACAATGCCGCGAAGGTCGGCCATGGCGGAACGCTTGATCCGCTGGCAGACGGTATCCTGCCGATTGCCTTCGGGGAGGCAACCAAGACCGTCCAGTGGGCGATGGACGCCGAGAAGGAATATGTCTTCACCATTCGCTGGGGCATTTCCACCGCCAGCCAGGACGCGGAAGGGGAGGCGACGGCCACTTCCGATGCGCGGCCGACGCGGGATGAGGTCGAGGATGTCCTCAGGAACTATGTCGGCACGATCGAACAGGTCCCGCCGAAATACTCCGCCATCAAGGTGGACGGCCAGCGCGCCTATGACCTGGCCCGCGAGGGTGAGGATTTCGAACTGAAACCCCGCGAAGTGGACGTGTTCGAGGCTGCCGTGATCGGCATGCCGGATCCGGATCATACGGTCATTCACGTCACCTCCGGCAAGGGCTTCTATGTCCGGGCCATGGCGCGAGACCTGGCGTTCGACCTTGGCTGCGAGGGCCATATCAGCCAGCTGCGCCGCACGCGCGTCGGCAATTTC
>PACZ01000032.1 GCA_002700305.1 Hyphomonas sp.
GAGAATCACTCCCGCCAAGAAAGGCCTGATCATCATGGCAAACCCTCCCGTCGGCTCGAAGGCCAACCCGTCCCAGTTCGACGTGATCGACAAGCTGGGCGCGGACGAGCCTTATTTCGTCATCCGCGCGCATGACCCGCTGTCGTCGGCGCTGGTGGAACTGCACGCCTATATCGGCGCGGGCCAGTCCGGCGCGGCGCACAACAAGCTGGCCGAGATCATGGCGCTGACTGCAGCCAAGCCGCCGCGTCCGGCTTCCAGCCCGAAATACCGCGAAACCTTCGCGATTTCGCTGGCTATGGAGCAATGGCGCGACGCCCACAAGGAATAGGTCATGGAGCTGCGGGCCGGTGAATTGTCGGACCGGCACGTCACGCTCGTGCCGTTCGATGTGGCCCGCGATGGCCCGGCGCTGCGGGACATGGCCGAAACGCTGGGGCCCCGGATCGAGACCTGGCCGTATTACAATCCGCCCTCGGACTGGATCGGCGCCTGGCTGGCCAATATCGAGGCGCGGACGGCAGACGGCAAACTGATCCCGTTCCGCGTCTCGCGGCCCGACGGCCGGGTTGCGGGTATTTCGACCTATCTCGGTCCGGATGCGATTTCGCGGAATGTCGAAATCGGCATGACAATGTATACGGAAGACGCTCAGGGCACGGAGGTGAACCCCGCCACCAAGCGATTGCTGCTGACGCATGCTTTTGAGAGCGGGGCCGTGCGCGTCCAGTTCAATGTCGACCAGCGCAATACGCGCTCGCAGGCGGCTGTGAAGAAGCTCGGCGGGGTGCAGGAAGGCGTGCTGCGCGACAATCGCATCCTGCCGAACGGCGTGTTGCGCTCCACCGTCGTTTTCTCCATTCTGGCCAGTGAGTGGCCGGCGGTGAAAGCCGGGCTCGATGCCCGTCTGGCAGTGTTCAAATAGGGGACAGGGGATGAGCGATCCGGTCAATCTGAACAAGTTCCGCAAGGCCAGGGCGAAGGCTGAGAAGGAACAGAAAGCGAAAGAGAACCGGGCGAAGTTCGGTCGCACGAAGGTCCAGAAACAGCTGGACAAATCCCGCGCCGACAAGTTTTCCAGGCTCACCGAAGGCCATCGCCTGAAAGACACGCCTGAAGGCGACGGTTAACGCCGCCATTCCGGCCGGCCAGACGCTTCGGACCGGCCCGCGCCTTGCAGCTCCCCCGGAAACGCTGTTCCAATCCGGGAGGACCCAAATGGCTGGGATCGCTAAGAAACTCGTCTTCTGTGCCGCATCATTCGGTGCCGGCATCGCATGGGGCCTGATCGCGGAAGCCGCAGAATATCAGGGCTCCCTCTCGCACATGCTGCTCGGCCAATAAGGCTCAGCTGCTTGAAATTGAGCCGATTTCAGAACCAGAATTTCTTTTTCTGAGTCTGGGGATCAGGCTGATTGCTCAACTCTGCAGCGGTCTCTTCGGCATCTTCCGAGATTGCCTCTCTGGAGACATCCGAGCGGTCGTTTCGTTCCGGCCTGATTGTTGGAGCAGGCGGTTGCCATGCCTTGAGCCGGCTTCCGATTGAACCATAAAATTCCGGAACAATTTTCTCGATGTCTTCCACGAAGCCAGTGACTTGCGTGAATCGGCGGTCGGTGTGTTTTACAACCACCACTTCCAGTGCACTCGGTGTGAGATCACTGTAAGCGCCAGCAGCAATATTTACGTCCTGACGAAGCTCTGCGAGGGTGTGCTGGGTGTAGGCCCGGCGAGGCCAATGGACCCGAATGAAGGTGTTCTCAGGTGGTACGTCTTTGATCTGACTGAGAAGCCAGTTGATTTTCGATGTGGTGCGCTTTCTGTCGGCCGGGGCATCGAGTTTTGCTCCAACCGAAAACGTACGCGCACGGACATCTACTGAGACGTCAATGTTGGCTGCTGCTTCAGGAATGAATAGAACGCCGGTCAGGCACTGGTTCTTGAGGAAGTCGCTACAGCTATTCTTGAGACGGTCGTCGGGATTTCGCTCTTCCGCCCTTGAAAGTTTGACGGAGGCAGGAACACCAATCTGGCGTGACAGCACAAGGCTGAGATTCTGAAGTTCGAGATGCCAGGCGCGAATGACTTTCGTCAGATGTTCCGACTGATTTGTCAAATGCGCTCCGGCGCCGAGATCACGGATGAGTTCAGGCCATTCGGATGGCATCCGGTCGAAGCCCTTCACGCCCGTGCTGTCGTGTGAAAGGAACCTTCGAAACTCATTCAACAGAATCCGTTGTTCGTGGTCTTCCACCTGATTGTTGGTCAGCAACAGGTCGGCTGCTGTGAGTATATCCATCCACGACCAGTGAAACAGGGTCGTGTTTCCGATCGTCTTTTTGTCAATTTTGACAGGGTGATCTGATGCAGACGTGGCATGCTGATTTGACAGTGTGATGACCGCATCAATGCCGTGTGCTCGGGCGAGTTTCAGATAGGTCTCTATTTGATCATCGGACAGTTCCGCATTCCCGATTTTCGCTTCGACCAGTGCTGTCCATTGGGAATTGCCCGTTCGAACGATGATAAGCCCGTCTGGGCGATGCCCAGTGTCGGAGTGGCTTTTTTTGAATGAGACTTCGGTGAATGCGGATATTCTGGAAGTTACGCCGATTGGCCGCCCTACAGATCGCAATAGTTGATCCGCAAATTCCCGTACATTCGACAGACAAGCCAAGAATATGGAAGTGGCCCTGCCTTCTTTGGATGTGTCGGCAAGAACGGGGAACAGCCTCGCGCGTTCTCCCGATGCCAGAAATTCAGGCAGATCTCCCATTAGCCTTCCCCCTCAAGTCATTCTATTTATTGGTCTAATTTAGATCAACTATAGAGTTAAACTTGGCCTTGGGAAATGGTTTCTGACGCTTATTTCGGCCAATAAGGCTCAGCTGCCGGCTTCTACTTCGTCTTCTTCTTTCATGGGCCAGTCCGGTTCGTGGGTGACATTGTCCAGGAATGTGTCATCCATCCGGCGGCCTGAGACGCGTTCCAGCGCATCGAAGATCGGGCGGGCTTTCTTGTCTTTCAGCAAGGGAATGTGGCTGGCGATGTCTGCGGCGCGGGCATAGCGCAGCTGGGCGGTTTCCATGTCGCCGCGCGCCTCTGCGCAGGCGCCCAGATTGTGCAGCACGGCAGGCGCGTCCGGCCATTGCCGGCCCAGTTCATCCCATTGCGCGCAGGCGCCCAGCATCTCGCCGCGCTTGGTGGCTTTCACCGCGGCGGCAAAGCGCGGATCGTTCTGCTCTTCCGGGATCAGGCCTTCCGTCATGATTTCGGCACGGACGGTCGCGTCATAGGGGGCGATGTCCGTCCGGAAGCGGCGCACGGCCTCGACCGTCGCATCCGCGATCATGCCATAGGGCGCGTCGCGCGGGTCGTAGCTTGAACGGATCGGATCGCGCCACACGCCGAGTTCGCGGCCGTCATCTTCATATTCGCGGATGTCGACACAGGATTCCTGATTGGCGCCGCCGCCCTGATTGTGGCTGAAGATCACGCGGCCCGTGTCCCGGTCGACCAGGCGGGCGGTGACAATCACTTCCACGGTTTCTTCGGTACACTCGGTTTCGACAATGGCGCGATGCTCGCAGTCGAACGGAGCGTCGTATTCCACGCATTTGCGGTCGCGTTCGAACCGGGTTTCGCCTTCCCAGTTTTCGATCTCGACATAGCCTTCATAGAGGCCCTGCGGCTGGCCGGGCCCGCCGACGCCGAACCAGTAGGCGCCGTCCAGAACCACATCGTCCAGCATGCGGGCAAACTCTTCCTCGGCGACATTGCCGGCCGGCCCGCGGAACTGGCCAACCTGAACGTCGCGATAGGCCGCCGCTTCCGGAAAGGTCGGCACCATGCGGGCGCGATAGTCGTAACCGGGCGTGGTGCAGGCGGCCATCAGGGGCAGGGCGAGCAACAGGCAGGCAGAGAAGAAACGGCGCATGCGGGGGATCCTTGAAATATCTGGCGTATTCCTGCGGTTTCGGACTGAACCTCAGATTAACATTGCAGCAGGCAGGCGAAAAACCCGCCACCCGCCGGATTTCTGCTGGCGGTAGAAGGGTGGCGCACCAATATCAGCGAACCCGACACAGGAGACCCCTATGACCCGTCACCTCGCAGAGCTGAATATCGGCCGGCTGCTGGCCCCCACGGACGACCCGCGCGTTGCGGAGTTCATGAATGCGCTGGACCTGATCAACGGCATGGGCAAGCGCATGCCGGGCTTTGTCTGGATGATGGAAGGCTCGGGCGAGCCGGGCACCGGCAACACCGAAACCAAGATCGGCGGCGATCCGCAATTCGTGTCGAACCTGACGGTGTGGGAATCGGTCGAGACGCTGGAGAATTTCGTCTGGAATACGGTGCACCGCCAGTTCTATGAGCGCCGCGAAGAATGGTTCGAAGTCATGGACAAGATGCATTTCGTCATGTGGTGGATCGAACCGGGGCATGAGCCGACACTGGACGAAGCGCTGGAGCGGCTGGACCTGTTGAACCGGATCGGGGATTCGGAAGAGGCGTTCGGCTGGTCCTACCTGAAGGAGGCGCGCCTGTGGCGCTCGCGCGGGTGCCGGGGAGAGGTGGCGTAAGGTAAATCATTGACGGGAACGTTGGCGGTCACCAACTGGAGGCAAACCAGACTGGAGACCCGCATGACCAGCCCGCTGTTCACCCCGTTCAAGCTGAAAAACATGGAACTGCCCAACCGGGTCGTGATGGCGCCGATGACGCGCTCGAAATCGCCGGGCGGTGTGCCGGGCGAGGATGTGGCGGATTATTATGCCCGCCGGGCTGCCTCCGATGTCGGCCTGATCGTCACCGAAGGCACGACGGTGCGCCGGGGCGGGGCCTCCAATGATCCGAACGTGCCGAACCTCCACAAGGCCGACGCCCTGGCTGGCTGGAAGAATGTCGTCGAGAAGGTTCACGCCAATCATGGCCATATCGCGCCGCAGATCTGGCACCAGGGCCTGACCCGCAAGGTCGGCACCGGGCCTGATCCGGACGCCCCGACCGACAGCCCTTCCGGCATGACCCATACCGGCAAGCAGGTGCTGCCGGAGCCGACGTCGGCAGAAGTCGATGACATGGTCATGGCCTTTGCCGATGCGGCCGCGGACGCGCAGAAAGTCGGCTTCGACTGTGTCGAGCTGCACGGCGCGCACGGCTACCTGATCGATGAATTCTTCTGGGACGTGATGAACAAGCGCTCCGACCGTTATGGCGGCTCGCTGAAGGATCGGGCGACGTTCGGCGCCGACATCATCCGCGAAGTGCGCAAGAAGGTCGGCCCGGACATGGCGATCATCCTGCGTTATTCGCAATGGAAACAGCAGGAATACACCGCGCGCCTCGCGACCACGCCGCAAGCGCTGGAAGAATTCCTGAAGACCTTCGTCGATGCGGGCGTCGACTGTCTGCACGTCTCCCAGCGTCGCTATTGGGAACCGGAATTCCCGGAAGTCGATGGCGAGAAAGGTCTGAACGGCGCCGGCTGGGCCAAGAAGCTGACCGGCCTGCCGACCATCACCGTAGGCTCTGTCGGCCTGTCGGGCGACTTTCTTGCGTCGTTCCAGGGCGAGGGCTCCGGCCAGCGCTCGCTGGACGACCTGCAAGAGCGCCTGTCACGCGGCGAGTTCGATCTTGTCGCCGTCGGCCGCGCCCTGCTGCAGGACCCCCACTGGGCCACCAAGGTGAAGGAAGGCCGGGTCAGCGAAATCAGCGACTATGACGTCGCCGCGCTGGCGACTCTCTACTAAAGAGGGAAATCGGACTTGCCGTTTGCGGGAAAGTATGGCTTTCTTGCCTCTGTAGCAAACAAGCGCTTTGGGATTCGGCTGCCCCTTCAGGGGTGTGAAAGCAGGCTGAAGCGCTGCCTCCCTCAGGACGCTTAACACACCGGCGTTCCCAATCTGGCCCCGCGATTGCGCACTTTCACTCTCGTGCGCGGTGGCGGGGCTTCTTTTGACCGGCGGCAAGCCTAGTCGGCGGAGGTTTCCCCCTCCCAGTAATCGACTTCACTTTCCTGGCGTCCGACATATCGGAACATCCGTTCGCGCTTGCCGGGCAGGCGGGTGGTGGCGAGGAATTTGCCGCTGTCCGGATACTCGCAGATTTCCGTGTCGGACTTGCTGGAGATGGCGACGTATTTCAGCGGGATGCTGCCGGTGTTCGTCAGCTTGTGGGCATGGGCGGGGCCGCCGCGCGGGGCGCCGAGCACATCGCCTGCCTGCACGGCATGGCTGTCCGGCCCGAAGCGATAGGTGCCTTCGCCTTCCAGGATGACGAACATCTCGTCTTCGGCATGGTGGTTATGGAACGGGCAGGCGGACTTGCCCGGCGGCACGATGCAGAGCGCCGCGCCGATCTGTGTGAGGCCCACGCGGTCCGAAATATCGGCATCGAGCGAGCGGTAATGCTCGCCCTGCTCGAAAGGCTCCAGCGGCAGCTCATCCAGCCGCGCGACGGGATTCAGTTTCTCTGTCATGCTGCGGGTATGCCTCGGGCTGGCAGGCGCAATCAATGGGGAAGTTTTTTGATCGTGATGATCTTTTGCGGGTCTGACAGGCGGGCTTCGTAATCCTGCAAAAGAGTTTGCTCTTCTGCACTGAGGTTGGGTTTCGCGCGGAGGCTTGCGGCCCGGTCTTCGATCCAGCCCCTGGCTTTGTCTGCGACGTCAGCATCCCCTCCGGCGCAGGCAAGGGCGTTGCCATCCTCGATGACGACGCAGTTGTTTTCCATCGGCTGCCTGTCCTGCTTGTCGATGCCTTTCGGGGCCGCAGCCCATGCCAGCTGCGGCATCAGGGAAAGGGTGAGTACGGCCATACCTTGGATGCTGAACAGTTTCATACGCGGCGCTCTCTCCTATTTTAGATAGTATGCTAAGTTTCGGGGACGAATGCAATCGCTTGCGTTTGGGGCGCCATGCAGGGAGGCCTGCCGCTGGCCCTGCCCATATGACCAATCCCTTGCTATATGTTCCTGATGAGTTCCAATCCGAATCGTCTTTCGATCAGCCAGATGGCTGCGCCGCGCCCGCCCGCCGCGCAGGGCGATGCGCCGTATCTGGATGGCCTGAATCCGGAACAGCGCGATGCCGTGATGACCACGGAGGGCCCGCTTCTGGTGCTCGCCGGGGCCGGCACGGGCAAGACCCGCGTGCTGACGGCGCGCCTGGCGCACATCATCGGCTCGCGTCTTGCCTGGCCGTCGCAAACGCTGACCGTGACCTTCACCAACAAGGCCGCCCGCGAAATGCGCGAACGGGCCCTGCGCCTGATCGGCGATGCGGGGGAGGGGCTGCGCTGGCTCGGCACATTCCACTCGATCAGCGCGCAGATCCTGCGCCAGCATGCAGAGCTTGTCGGCCTAAAGTCCAGCTTCACGATTCTCGATACCGACGATCAGGTGCGTCTGTGCAAGCAGATCATCGTTGCCGAGAACATCGACCCCAAGCGCTGGACGCCGCGTTATCTGGCCGGCCTGATCGATGGCTGGAAGAACCGCGCCCTGACACCGGACCGCGTGCCCGCCGACGAGGCCTTCAATTTCGGCGACGGCAAGGGCATCAAATGCTACGAGATCTATCAGGCGCGCCTGAAAGTGCTGAACGCCTGCGATTTCGGGGATCTGCTGATCCACAACATCACCATCTTCCAGCAGAACCCTGACCTGCTGAAGGATTTCCAGTCCAAGTTCCGCTACATCCTCGTCGACGAGTATCAGGATACGAACGTTGCCCAGTATCTGTGGCTGCGCCTGCTGGCGCAGGGCTCCCAGAATATCTGCTGCGTAGGCGACGATGACCAGTCGATCTATGGCTGGCGCGGCGCCGAGGTGGATAACATCCTGCGCTTCGAGAAGGATTTCCCGGGCGCCAAAGTAATCCGGCTGGAGCGGAATTACCGCTCCACCAAACACATCCTCGCGGCGGCCTCGTCCGTCATCGCGCATAATCGCGGACGCCTCGGCAAGACGCTCTATGTCGGCGACGACAATGCGATCGAGAATGTCGATGCGGCCAAGGTGAAAGTACGCGGCCTGTGGGATGGCGAGGCCGAGAGCCGTCTGATTGCGGATGATATCGAGAGCTGGGTCCGTAATGGCGGCAAGCATGATGAATGCGCGGTGCTTGTGCGTGCCTCCTGGCAGATGCGGGCTTTTGAAGAACGCTTCATCCTGCTGGGCATTCCCTACCGCGTGATCGGCGGCCCGCGCTTCTTCGAACGTGCGGAGATCCGCGATGCGATGGCGTATCTGCGCCTCATCCGCTCGCCGGATGACGACCTTGCCTTCGAGCGCGTGGTGAACCAGCCGAAGCGCGGAGTTGGCAATACGACGCTGGCAAAGCTGCAGGCCTATGCGCGGGCGGACGGGCGCAGCCTGTTTGTGCTGACGCCGATGGTGCTGCAGACTGATGAGGTGAAAGGCGGGGCCAAGCGCGGCCTCACCCAGTTCATCGACCAGATCAATATGTGGCGGGACCGTCTCAATAACGGCATGCCGCATACGGAACTTGCCGAGGTAATCCTCGAAGAGTCGGGCTATACCGACATGCTGCAGAAGGACCGCAGTCCGCAGGCGCAGACGCGGCTGGACAACCTCAAGGAACTGGTCCGCGCCATGGGCGAGTTCGACACGCTAGCAGGCTTTCTCGAACATGTGGAACTGGTCATGGATGCCTCCACCGGCGGGGCAGACGAAGACCAGGTGCAGATCCTGACGCTCCACGGCGCCAAGGGGCTCGAATGGCCGGTCGTCTTCCTGCCGGGCTGGGAGGAGGAAGTGTTTCCCTCCCGCCGCAGCCTCGATGAGAGCGGGCTGAAAGGCCTCGAAGAGGAGCGCCGGCTTGCCTATGTCGGCATCACCCGCGCGCGGGAGCGGGCCTATATTTCCTTTGTCGCGAACCGGCAGATCTATGGCCGCTGGCAAAGCGTGATGCCATCCCGTTTCGTTGACGAACTGCCGCACGAGAATGTCGAAGTGGTTTCGGAGACGGGGTATTCCGGCATGCCGGGCGGGGAGGATGCCTTCAGCGGCTCTATCGAAGATCTTGGCGAGCGCAGCGATTATTCCAGTCCCGGCTGGAAGCGCCTGAAGGAAAACGCGGGCAAGTATCCGACGACGGGCGCGCCGCGCGATGCGTCAAACCTCACCGCCACCAGCGGCGGCCCGGAATCGTTCCGGAAAGGCCAGCGCGTCTTTCACGACAAGTTCGGCTATGGCCGCGTCGCCTTCAGCGAGGGCAACAAGCTGACCGTCGATTTCGAGAAATCCGGCCGCAAGAAAGTCATCGCGACCTTCGTCTCTCAAGCCTGATGTAAGGAGGGCAGCGCCGGACGGCCTGTCAGGGGAGGACCAGGCGGGGCGTCAGGGAGGGAACGCGTGGCGTGCCCGGCGCTGCAGACCCGTTCTGGCATGCCGGTGCCGAACGCGTGCCGAATGGCGCGTTCATTCTCCGCTCAGCTTGTGAGCCAGCCTACTCCGCTGCGGGCAGGGCGCTGTCGGGCTTCTCGTCGTCCGTCTTGTCATTGGCCGGTTCGCCGTTTTGCAGGAGACGCACTTCATCTGCCGGGCGCTGGCCGCGAATGCGGGCCGAGATCCGGCGGATCATGTTGCCCGTCCGGTGCGGCACCAGCAGCCAGACCGGCGTGACCAGCAGGATCATGATGGTCGAGAAGGCGAGGCCGAACACGACGGCCGTGGCCAGCTGTACCCACCATTCCGCTTCAGAGCCGCCGAAATTGATGGCGCCCTGACCGAAATTCACGCTCATCTCGAAGACCATCGGCAACAGGCCGCAGATCGTCGTGCCGGTTGTCAGAAGGATCGGGCGGATCCGCTGGGCGGCCGTCGCGATGGAGGCTTCTTCCGGTGTCCGGCCATCCTTGCGCAGCCGGTTATAGGTGTCGATGAGCACAATATTGTTGTTCACCACAATCCCGGCGAGGGCCACGATCCCTGTACCGATCATCAGGATCGACATGTAGGGCAGCACCAGCTGGATACCGACCAGCACGCCCGAGGTCGAGATGATGACCGCCGACAGGGTGAGAATGACCTGCCAGAAATTGTTGAACTCCCAGAGGAGGATCACGGCCATCATGAACAGGGCGGCCATGGCGGCCCCGCCGAAGAAGGCGTTGGCTTCCTTCGTGTCCTCATCAGCACCTTCGAAGCGCACTTCCACGTCGGAGCTGAAACCGGCCTGGCCGATCCAGTTGCGGACGTCCTCGACAATGGCGGCGCCTGCGCCCTGCTCCTTGGCATTGCCGCGCACATAGTAGACGCGCTTGCCGTCCAGGCGTTCGATCTGGCTGACACGCGGCGCCGGAATGCGGTCCACGAACAGGTTCAGCGGCACATTGCCGTTCGGTGTGGAGACACGCAGCGTGTCGATGGCGGAGGCGCTGCGGTCGTCTTTCGGGAAACGGACGCGGATATCGACTTCGTCATCGGCATCGTCGGGCCGGTAGCGGCCGACCAGGATGCCGTTCGTCACCAGCTGCACAGCCGCGCCGATCTGGGCGACATCGAGACCGTACTTGCCGGCTTCCGCGCGGTCGACCTGCAGGCGGTATTCGATGCCGGGCAGGGGCCGCGTATCGTCGATCTCACGCAGGTCGCCGCGCTGTTCGATATAGGTGCGCAGGCGGGCCGTGGCGTCGTCCAGCTCGGCCTGATTGTCGGAGAGGAGCGCGATCTGCAGGTCCTTGCCGGCCGGCGGGCCCTGTTCACGGGCCTGGATCTGGAATTTCAGTCCCGGCACCTGCAAGAGGCGTGCGCGCACGGCTTCCAGCGTCTTGCGCCCGTCATGCGTGCCGTCGGCGGTGGCGAGGTCCAGCAGCAGGCGTCCGATCGTATCGAGCGGCTGGTCGTTGGCGCCGTCGAAGCTGACGCCGCCGCTGCCGCCGGAAGAACCGGAGCGGGAAGAAATGGATTCGATGCCGTCGATGTCCGCAACGGCGAGTTCGGCGCGTTTGACCAGTTCCTTCTCTTCCTCCGCCGACAGGGCGCCCTGCGCCTGCACAAAGACGAATGCCTGTTCGGGTTCGATATCGAGGAAGAATTCAGACCGGTGGGCCGTGGAGCCAAACCACATGAAGATGAGGATGACGGAGCCGATAGCGGCGCCTGTCACCATCCACGGACGGGCGATCAGCGATTTGACCAGTCGGACATAGGAGCCCAGCCAGCCGGTGGCCTGTTCCGGGTCAGCGTCGGCAGCAAGGGCCGCGAGGTCGGCGTCTGTGCCTTCGGGGCGCGCGCCAATGACCGAGCCGAGCACGGGCAGGAAGATCAGTGCCATGACCAGCGAAGCCGTCAGGACGCAGATCAGCGTCAGCGGCAGGTAGGCCATGAACTTGCCGGGCATGGAGTTCCAGAACAGGAACGGCACAAAGGCGGCCAGGGTGGTCAGCGTCGACGAGACCACCGGCCAGAACATGCGCTTGCCCGCCATGGAATAGGCGTCCTTGCGCTCCAGGCCTTCGGCCATCTTCCGGTCAGCATATTCGGTGACGACGATGGCACCGTCGACGAGGATACCGACGGCGATGACCATGCCGAACATGACCATCATGTTGATCGTGAAGCCGAACGTACCGAGCAGCAGGAAGGCCATCACGAAAGAGGCCGGGATCGAGATGCCGACCAGAAGGGCAGAGCGCCAGCCGAGCGCGGCGACGACAATGATCATCACCAGCAGCACCGCTGTCACGATCGAGCTTTGCAGCTGGCCCAGCTGGTTGCCGATCTGTTCGGACGTATCGGATGTAATTGTTGCCCGCACGGTTGCGGGCCAGGACTTCTGTTCCTCGGCGATCGTGTCGCGGACGAAGTTCGCCGTATCCAGAACGTTGGCGCCGGAGCGTTTGACCACTTCGATCAGCATGGCCGGCTTGCCATTGAAGGTCGCGTAGCCCGTGGCGTCCTTGTAAGTGCGGCGGATTTCAGCAACGTCCTGCAGCGTGACGACGGCGTTTTCCGTTCGTTTGATCGGCAGGTTCAGGGCGTCCTGCGCCGTGCGGATCAGGCCCGGGACCTTCACCGCAAAGCTGCCGTCGCCCGTGTCGATTTCACCGGCAGGCACCAGCTGATTGTTTGACGAAACGACGTTGTAAATCTCCTGATAGGAGATGTTGTAGGTCTCGAGCATGGCCGGATCGATGACGATCTCAAGCACATCCTCGCGTTTGCCCTGAATGCGGGCTTCAAGGATGCCGGCATTGCGTTCCAGCTTGTCCTGCAGCTTTTCGGCAATGTCGTTCAGGCCGCGCACCGGCGCCTCGCCGTATAGGTTCACCACCATGACGGGGAATTGCGAGGCGTTGAATTCCTGGATGACCGGCTCGCGCGCATCCTGCGGGAAGAAGCGCTTGGCAAGGTCGACCTTGTCTTTCACGTCCAGCACGGCCTGGTCGACATCGACGTCGATTTCGAATTCCAGCAGCAATGTGCCGGCCCCTTCGGAGCCGTAGCCATTGAAGGTTTTCAGGCCTTCGATGGACTGGATTTCCTGCTCGATCGGACGCACCAGAAGGCGTTCGGCATCTTCCGGCGTCACTCCGGCCAGCGGTACGGTAATGACCACGAACGGGATCGGAATGTCCGGGTCCGCTTCTTTCGGCAGTTTCACATAGGTGACGGTGCCTGCGATGACCGCGCAGATCAGGATGGCGAGCACCATGCGTGCCCGGCCGATGGCGCCGTCGACGATACTCGTCATGGCTGGGCCCCGCCGGCTGGTACCGGTTTCACACTTGCGCCCTCAGACAGATAGTCCTGTCCGAGCGAGATAATACGGGTCCGGTCCGGCAAGCCGGTGACCCAGGCGCCGTTCGGCGTCTCATCGATCACGGCGACAGGCGCAAAGCGGACCGTGTCGGTGTCATCGACATAGCGCACACCCAGCTGCCCGGCATCGGACAGGGTCAACAGGCCAGCGGAAATCTTCGTGGCCTGAACATCGCCGACCGGAAGGACCAGCTGGGACGTCACGCCGGCCGCCACGATCTCATCGCCCGTATCGAGCGTCGCTTCGACGAGGAAGGTCCGCGTCGTGTCGGAGGCGGTCCGCGCGACATAGCGCAGCGTTGCGGGGAACCGGCGGCCGTCGGCCAGCAGGGTCTCGCCGGTCATGCCGGTTTTCAGTTTGCCGGCTTCGGCTTCGGAAACCTGTACCGAGACGATGACGGGATCCATGTCCACCAGCACGCCGCAGGCCTGGCCGGGCGAGAGGAAGTCACCGGCTTCAGCGAGGCGGGTTTCGAAAACGCCATCGAATGGCGCGCGGATCTGGGTCTTGCCGAGTTCCACCTTTGCCGCGTTCACGGCGGCTTCGGCGGCATCGAGCTGGGCTTTCGCAGCGGTTGCCTGATTGACCGGGCCGAGACCCTTTTCGGCAAGGCTGGCGGCGGCTTCGTAGCTGACCTCTGCTGAGGCGCGCTGAGCTTCAGCCTCTTTAACACGGGCCGAACGGGCCTCCACATCGAGGCCGCAAAGCAGGGTGCCGGCCTTGACGAAGCTGCCTTCCCGCGCCGGCGTCGACACGACCGTGCCGGTCGTGCCGGCTTTGACCGTGACGCTCTTGTCCGGTTCGGTCCGGCCCTTGGCGGTGATCCGCATCAGGTGCGGTTCGGCGTTGAGTATATCGATGACGGCGGATGGCACTTCGTCGACGCTTTCGGCTACAGCTTCTTCCTTGTGAGAGGAGATGCTGCCACGCATCACGCTGCGCAGCCCGAAATAGGCGACGATGACAACGAGGATCGTTGCGGCGATGATAGTCGAACGGTTCACGTCAGGGTGTCCTTCCCGCGGACGAATAGCAAATATAGGGCGGCAGGTCCCATGAAGAACCTCCGCGCGCAAATTTCCTTAACACCTCCCATCTTGCTATACGGCAAACAGACGGGATCAGTTTACCAACAAGCTGCAAGCGTTGGTTAATCTCTAACGTTGGGAAAAGGGAAATCCGTCGCGGATTAAATCCAGCGTTGCCAACGCAATAGGATCAGCGTCGCGATGACGGATACGGCCAGGGCAGCGACCAGTGTAATGAAGGCAACGGGACTGCCGGATCCTGGAATTCCGCCCAGATTGACGCCAAAAAGCCCGGTCACAAAACTGATCGGGAGGAAGACGGCCGACAGGATCGCCAGCACAAACAGGCGTTGATTGGTTTCTTCCGTACTGTTCTGGATCGCTTCCTCATACAGGACAGTGGATCGTTCCCGGATGTTTTCAACCAGTTCTGTGAGCCGCGTGATCCGGTCAGCGGATTCGCGCAGGAAGAGCAGGTCCTGTTCACTGAACAGGCCGGACTGTGCACCATCCCGCACCAGCGTGCTCAACGCTTCGCGCTGCGGCATGATATGCCGACGCACCTGCAGGACCCGCCGCCGGAATTCCGGCAGCACGGACCGGTCGATATGCGCTTTCGGGTCCAGCAATTCGTCTTCATACCGGTCGGCTTCGTCGTCGAAATCGTCCAGCACGGTTTCCATACGGTCGGTCAGCCGGTCGGCAATGCCGGCGACCAGCGCCCCGGTGGAGGTGTCGATCTCTCCTGCCTCCACCAGTTTGCGGACGTCGGAGGCCGAGCGCACCGGCCGAGCGCGCAGGGTGATCAGAACATCCTCAGCGGCCCACATGCGCAGGGTGACGAGGTCTTCGACATCCGCCCCTTCATTGAGGTTGGGGCCGCGCAAATTGATCAAGTAGCCGTGCCCGTGACGTGCGGCGCGCGGGCGTGTCTCTTCCTGCAGCAGTGCCTGCACGGTCACGCGGTCCAGGCCGCTCTTGCGGAACAGCCAGCCCTGCGCCTGGGCTGAGTGGCGGTCGAGGTGAAGCCAGACACGTTTGTACTTCGCGTGCCCGCCTTCCAGAACGTCATCCCAGGTCAAAGGCGTGTGGTGCCCGGTCTCGTCAAAACCGAAGCCGAAAATCATCGGTTCATTGTTGCCGGGCTCCACTGCTGTCACCCTTTAGAAGGCCGAGACCGGAGGAACTTTGCCGGCCCACGGGCGGGCTTGCTCCAGTTCCAGTGCCAGTTCGAACAGCAATTGGTCGTCGCCGCGCTTGCCGGAGAACATGGCGCCGACCGGAAGGCCGCCATCGGTCCATGCCAGCGGCACGCTCATCGAGGCGGCACCGGACACGTTCATCGGGGACGTAAAGGCCGCGAAGGTGATGATACGATCGTACAGGATTTCATAGTCGACCGTCGGGGCCTGCTCGCCGAGTTTGACGGCAGGGCTGCCGGTCGTCGGAGTCAGCAGGACATCGATGTCGGAGAAACCGCTATCGTACACGGACTCGAAATTCTTCAGCCAGGCGACGGTCACGTCCATCTCGTCCCTGCGGGAGAGGAACATGTTGGTCAGGCCCAGCGTCCAGGGTTCGACAATGTCCGGACCGACCGGCTTGCCGGAAAAGTCGCTCGCCTGCTGGGCGAATTCTGCGGCGCCGGCCGCCCAGTAAAGCAGGAAGTGGTCGATGAATTCGGTGCCGGAGAAGGGCGGTTTCCAAGCAACGACTTCATGGCCGAGATCGCCGCAGAGCTTTGCCACGTTTTCCAGCGCCGCTTTCGTTTCCGGCGCGACCGGCGTGCCGGCAGGCGCGTCGGTCGTGAAACCGATCTTCAGGCGTCGGCCAATCGGTTTCAGGTCCGGTGCCAGCGGGGGATAGGTGCCATCATCGAGCTGCGTGTCCCGGAACAGGTTAATCGAGTCCCGCACAGAAATCGTCACGGCATGCTGGACGGAAATGTCCACCGGCGGAGCTTCCGGCCCATGGGCTGGCAGCTGCCCTCGGGACGGCTTCAGGCCGAAGACGCCGCAGGTACTGGCCGGAATACGGATCGAACCGCCGCCATCGCTGGCATGGGCGAAGGGAACCACGCGGGCCGCCACCAGCGCGGCTGCGCCGCCGGACGAGCCGCCGACGATGCGGGTCGTGTCCCATGGGTTGCAGGTCTCGCCTGTCACCAGCGCCTCGCTGGACGCCATCAGGCCCATTTCCGGAGAAGTGGACTTGCCCAGCACGACCACGCCTTCGGCGCGCCATTTGGCGGGCAGGGGATCGTCCTTGCCGGGGTTGTAGCCCTTGAAGGCCCGGCTGCCATACCAGGTTTGCGCGCCGTTCCAGTTGTGCAGGTCCTTGATGAAGGTCGGGACGCCCTGGAAGGGGCCAGCAGGTGTGTTGCCGGCTTCGGCGCGGGCAATATCGAAGATTTCGGAGGCAACGGCGTTCAGCTGGCCGTTTACGGCATTGGTCCGCGCGATCGCGGCGTTGACTTCAGCGAGCGAGGTCGTTTCGCCGCTTGCGATCCGCGCGGCCATTTCGGTGCCGTCGATCCAGCCGGCCGGGATGGAGGAAGTCGGCGCGACAGGCGCTGCGGCCGGTGTTGCTGTGGTGCCAACAGCGGCTTCCGGTGCCGTCTGGGTTCCGGTCTGGCCGCAGGCCGCCAGAGCCCCCATTGCTGCGCCACCCAGCAAGACGCCCCGTCTCGTAATTCGTGCCATTTGTTTCGCTCCGATTCTGTTTTTGGCTTTTGGGCGAGCAAGGTGTATCGGAGCGCTCCGCAGCGCAAGGGGAGTCGCAAATGACCACAGGAACACCGCCCGCCGAAGTCGACATCACCGAAGCCCTGGTCCGCAAGCTGCTGCAGGCGCAACACCCCGACCTCGCCGGCCTGCCCCTCGAAATTGCCGGGGAGGGGTGGGACAATGTGATGGTTCGTCTGGGCGACGATCTTGTGCTGCGCCTGCCGCGCCGGAATGTCGCGGACCAGCTGCTGCGCAATGAGCAACGCTGGCTGCCGGAACTTGCCCCGCGTTTGCCGCTGC
The DNA here is from genome assembly GCA_002700305.1 of Hyphomonas sp. Lineage (GTDB taxonomy): Bacteria > Pseudomonadota > Alphaproteobacteria > Caulobacterales > Hyphomonadaceae > Hyphomonas. Next base: position 16,848 of record PACZ01000032.1, read on the forward strand.
CTGTGCCGGTTCCGCTGCGTACCGGCGTTCCGGGAGAGGGCTATCCCTATGTCTGGAGCGTGTTGCGCTGGATCGAAGGGGAAACGGCAGACCTTGCCCCGCCGGATGCCTCCGAGGCGCCTGTGTTGGCGAGCTTCCTGAAAGCCTTGCACCAGGCCGCTCCGGACGAGGCCCCGTTTAGCGACGTGCGCGGCTGCCCGCTCGGTAACAAGATTGAGGACATAGCGCGGCGCATGGCAGTGCTGGCCGAGGAGACGGAGGCGATTACACCGGCGATCCGGCAGGCATGGCGCGCGGGGCTTGCCGCGCCGATTGACCTGCCACGCCTGTGGGTGGCAGGTGATGTGCACGCCCGAAACGTCCTTGTACAGAATGGAAAGTTCGCCGCGTTCATCGATTGGGGCGATATTTGCGCGGGCGACCCGGCGAGTGACCTCGCTTCGATCTGGGGCCTGTTCGAATCTGCCGATGCCCGGCGCGCGGCAATCGACGCCTATGGCATGAGCGATGCGACACTCGCCCGTGCGCATGGCTGGGCCGTCATGTACGGGGTCCTCCTGCTGGAGACGGGCCGGCGCGATCATCCTGCCCACGCGAAGATGGGCGCCGACACGCTCCGCAGGTTGACCGAAGACCTTACTTGATGACGCCGCAGGCGACGCGGGCACCGGCTCCGCCGATCGGCTGGGTCATGTGATCGTCTTCGCCTTCGTGGATGATGATCGCAGAGCCATCCTCATCGACAAGGGCGCCCAGCGTGTCGAGCGTGGTGAAGGCTTCATAGCCGGCCGAGCCATCGGCAGCGGCCCAGATGTTCGGCAGGTCGCCATTTTCCGGACCCTTGGGGTTCAGCAGGCCGTGCCCGCCTTCCATCTTGCCGACATGGCCGCCGGACATTTTGTACATGCCGACGTCCGAGCAGTCGCCGGTGGCGTGGAGGTGGATGCCGTGCCAGCCGGGGGAGAGGCTGCCGGGCGCCAGCTCGACGCGGATGATCAGCCCGTTCGGGCCGTCGAGCAGATTCGCTTCACCGATGCTTTCACCTTTCTTGCCCACCATGTCGGCTGTGGCATGGGCCATCAGCGGGAAGACGCCTTCGTCCGGGCCGGGCATCTCATGGGCTTCGGGCAGGGGCGCCGCCGGTGCTTCGGCTTCCTGCGGTGTGGCTTGCGCGACGCTCGCGCAGGCGCCAAGGGCGATGGCGGATCCGAGTAGGGCAATGCGGCTGAGCATGGGGAGTCTCCTCTTTGCGGGTCTTTGCTATAGCATGCTTCAAACGTGTGTCGGGAAGGCCTGTTCCATGAAAGATCGTGCAGACCGTCTGCTAGTGACGCTTGGCCTGTTCGAGAGCCGTGCCAGTGCCCGCGCAGCCATCGAAGCAGGCCTTGTGCGCGCAGATGGCGTGCAGGTGACCAAGCCGGCGCAGGACATCTCCGCCGATGCCGTGATCGAGGCCGATCCGGCGCATCCTTATGTTTCGCGTGGCGGATTGAAGCTGGCGCACGGGCTGGAGGCCTTCGGTATCGATCCGGCAGGGCGGACGTGCCTGGACATCGGCGCCTCCACTGGCGGCTTCACCGAAGTCCTGCTGCTGAATGGCGCCCGGCATGTCACTGCGGTGGATGTCGGGCGTGGCCAGCTGCATCCGCGGATTGCCGGAGACCCGCGCGTTACCAATCTTGAAGCCACCGATGCGCGCAGTCTGACCTCAGACAAGCTGCCGGAGGCGCCCACGCTTCTGGTCTGCGATGCGAGCTTCATCTCGCTGGAAAAACTGCTGGAGGTGCCGCTGTCGCTCGCCGCGCCGGGGGCGGACTTTGTTGGCCTGTTCAAGCCGCAATTCCAGGTTGGCCGCGATCATGTCGGCAAGGGCGGCATCGTCACCGACCTTGCCGCCGCCGATGCCGCGGCCGAACGCTTCAGTGACTGGATGAAAGAAAAAGGCTGGCCCATCCATGCCTGGACGGCCAGCCCGATTTCAGGTGGCGACGGCAATGCCGAGCGCCTGTTCCATGCGGTGAAGGCCTAGTAGCCGCCGTAGAGGTCGTCTTCGCCGACGATCTCCCATTCGCCATTATAGCCTTCGCGGCAGGCCGTGGCGGGATCGCGGACCACTTGTCCGTCCGGCAGGGTGACTTCACGCCAGACAGTGCGGCACTCCTCCGGCTGGGGAGCGGGCGGCTGCGGGGCGGGCGCAGAGGCACGCGGGGCAGGGGTTTCCGGATAGCTCGGATAGGACGGGTAACTCACCGGGGCAGGCGAGGCCGTTCTGCCCGGATGGGTGCGCAGATCCTGCGGGCCGCCATAGAGGCCCTGCGTCGTCTGCGGGATCGAGCCGCCGGAATATTCCTGTGCGAGATAGGGGTAAGCGCCATAGTCCGCGCGGAACGAGCCGCCATAGGGCGTTGCAGTCTGGCAGGGCGTGGCGCTGTTGGACGCCATCGCATTGCCGGCCATGCCGCCGACAATTGCGCCGAGCAGGGCACCGGCGACGACTTCGCCGTCATTATTGCCTTTGTCCCAGTAGGCGTGGCGGCCATGACGGCCCCAGCGGCCATGCCGGCCATAGCTGTTATAGTGCCAGCGGCTGTCATTATCGCCGACATTGTTGCCGATGGCCCCGCCGGCCGCGGCGCCGACAATGGCGCCGATCACCGTTCCGGCCGTCTTGTTGTCCTGGTTCTGGCGCTCGCACGCGGAATTGTAGGGCGCGTTGTAGCCATAGGTCTGCGCCGACGCCGCCAAGGGCGCAGCGCTGATGGCCGAAAGGGCGATTCCGCCGATCAGAAGAGACTTCACCATCTCGTTTTCTCCTTTTCCGGTGGCCGCAGGACCACCAGTCTGGCTGGCAAAGTGACAAAGCCAACCTGAACCGGACCTGAAGGCTGCCCAAAAGCTGGACGCGCGCGTTCAGCGGCCACATATTCAGAATATGGGATTGTTCGACCGTGCCGCCCTTGCAGCAGGACGCGCCCGTTACGCGGCGGCGCAAGGCATGCGCTCGGCCTGGTATGCCGCGCAGATGCGGGCCGCCAAATCGCGCACGACTGGCTTTTACCGGCCGGACGATCCGGATTTCACCCCCACACGCGGCAAGCCGGACATGGCGCAGCTCCGCAAGGCCTATTTCGACCTGTTCCTGAAAGACCGGCGCAATGTGGAGCAGGGGCTCTATCCGGCGCCGCGCGATGTGAGCATCGCTCACCTTCCCAATGCCTTGAAGTCCGCCCGCGCGTTTCAGGCCGATGTCGAGGCGGTCGAGCGGCGGCGTCAGGCCCGCGATGCCACTGAAGTTCAGGCAGAACTGCCGGAAGGTTCCAACCGCTATCCGGAATATTACCGCCAGAATTTCCACTACCAGTCCGGCGGATGGTTCAGCGATGAGAGCGCCGAGCTCTACGACACGCAGGTGGAGGCCCTGTTCACCGGCACGGCGGACGCGATGCGCCGCGCCGCACTGGCGGAGATCGCGCGGGAGCTGAAAGGCCGGGACCAGCGCGGCGTATCCCTGCTGGATGTCGCCTGCGGCAATGGGCGGTTCCTGAAGACGGTGATGACTGTCTGGCCGCGCCTGCAGGCCGCCGGGCTTGATCTGTCCCCGAACTATACCGATGCGGCGCGGGGGCGCCTTGCGCCCTGGCCGCAGGTAGAGGTGTTCCATGAGGCGGCGGAGGCGATGCCGCTGCCGGATGCGTCCCGCGACATTGTGGTCTCCATCTTCCTCTTCCATGAATTGCCGCCGGAGGTGCGCGCGCCTGTGCTGGCGGAAGTGTTCCGCATACTGAAGCCGGGCGGCCTGTTCGTTCTGGCCGACAGCGTTCAGTTTGGAGACTATGAGGGCATTGACGGCGTGCTGGAATATTTCCCGCACGGTTTCCATGAGCCCTATTACAATTCCTACCTTGCCTGGGATGTGGATTCGGCGGCCATCGGGCAGGGCTTTGTCAAAGAGCGTGAAACGCTGGCTTTCCTGACGAAAGTCACCACCTGGCGGCGGCCGCTGTAAATCCTGAACTCCCAATAGATGCAGTGGATCCCGGCCTATTTTGCCTGGGCCGCACTGAATCATGATTTGCGCCGGATACGGAATGACACTATTCTATTATTATTGTTACATGAAAGTGACATAAAAATAGAGGTTCTTCACGAAACACCGAGGTATCGCGCCATGAGCGTTCTTGATCATTCTTCCCGCGATGCCGCGCCTTCCGAGCGCGGCACTTTTGACTCCGGACGCTGGCAGTTCGGCCTTCTTAAAACCTTGCTGCTGGTTCTGGCCGGCGTGCTGGGGACCGCCTTTGCCATCGCGCTTGACCCGATCGTCAACATTTTTGCTGAAGGCTGAGCCGTCAGCCTATTTCCCTAGAATACAGGTAGTCGGCCCGTGCCGAGCAGCGGCATGGCGAAGGCCAGCGCAATGGAAATGATGAGGCCGAAAAAGGCGCGCGCGGCGTCTCCTGTTACGTCGCGTACCGCTTCGTTCCTGTCGCGCAGGCCGGCAATATAGGAAATCGCGAGTTCCCGTCCGGCCAGAAGGCCCAGAAATACCCAGGTCGTGCTCATTGGCACATTGTTGATCTCTTTGAAGAACAGCAGGATCAGCGCATAGATCAGGTCCACCACCGTGGCGGCACGCACATCAATCGTGTTCACCTTGCGCTCCACGATGCGCTGAATCTGGCCGCCTTTGGTAGCGAAGATGTAGCCTTGGATCAGCACAAGCAGGGCCGTACCGAAGATAACCGCAACCAGGCCAAAACTGACTGTGGTTTCTCCATCCGCGATTGTGACGTGCCGGGGCAGGTAGATGAAGATATTGGCCAGATCCTGCATCAGCCACTGCGACCAGAGGAAGGCGGTCGTGATCCACTGGAAGATCACCCAGTAGGGCCAGGGGAGTTCCTCGCGGGTATGAAACACCCAGCGTTCGAATGTGTGGGAAATCACAACCCAGATCAGAATGCCGACACCGAAGGCCACGATGTAGCCCATGGCGGACTTGACCAGCATGCTGGTCAGAACGCCGCTGGTTGCCGCGCCACCTGATAGCGCGAAGAGTGTCAGCACAAGGAAGGTCGTGGAAACCGGAATGCCGAATCGCGTGATCACAAGCAGGATCAGCGGAGGCAATGCATGCCACCATTGGATGCCGGGTTGCAGGACCCCGCTGCGATTGCCTTCGCCAGGCAGCACGCTCAGCTTGTCGAGGCGTTCATAGGCGATATCGCCGGCACCATGGAAATATCCATAGGCAATCGTGGCGACCAGAATGCCGGATGCGAAGCCCCACAATGCCCACCAGGGCAGGCGCTTATTGGAAGAGATGAACGTGCCGAGAGTCTGGATCGAGTCATTCGCCACAACGGCATAGGCAGCCAGCATGAAGCCGAGCACACCGAAGATTTCCAAGCTATCCATGTTTCGCCCAGTTTCCGTCTGGCGTCCTGTCAGCCCCATACTGATGGTTACAGCTTGGTTAGCAGGTGCCGCACCCGGTGCCGATAGAAGCTTTGTGAATTAAAAGTGACAGCACCGTGTCGGCGCTGCGGCATAGGCGTGCGCAGCGTTTCTGCCACTCAAATTTCAGTAAATTACCTAGGTTTCACAAAGTGTTGTGGCGCCGCCACAGCTGGATCACAGCATCTGCAGGTGGTGTTTTCGTAAGCTGTTTTCCGTCCGCGGCAGCCCTAGTTCAGGGCCACGCAATCTTGCGGACAAAGGAGTAAAAAAATGAAACTTGCACTCGCTTCGCTCGCCGCTCTCGCTGTCGCGACCCCGGCCTTCGCTCAAGGTGACATTGAACTCGGCGCGGCTTATTCGCACTTCGACGCTGACAGCGCCAATCTCGACGCCCTGACCGCACGAGGCACCTATTTCTTCACCCCGCATGTCGGTGTGGAAGGTGAAGCCTCGATCGGTATCGGCGATGACGATGTCGGCGCGGCCAATGTCGAACTCGACAATTCCCTGGCTGCTTTCGGCGTGGTCCAGATGCCGGTTGCCGAGCGCGTCGACCTGTTCGCCCGCGCCGGTTACGCCACCAGTGAGTACAATGTCGACGTTCCGGGTGCGGGCGGCGCATCGGGTGACGATGACGGCTTCGCCTATGGCGTTGGCGGCAAGGTCTTCCTGAACGAGAAGTTCGGCCTGCGCGCCGATGTCACCCGCTATGAAGGCGACGATACCGATGCCGACGTGATCTCGGTCGGCGGCGTCATGAAATTCTAAGCTTCCCACCTCTCCAACGGGAATACACTGTCCCCGGTGCTGCGGCGCCGGGGACTTTTTTTGAATTCGGGATTCAGTTTCCGGTCTGGCCGCGGTGGCGCAGTTTCTGGTCGGCCAGCACGCAGGCCATCATCGCCTCGGCCACGGGCACGGCGCGGATGCCGACGCAGGGGTCGTGGCGGCCTTTGGTGCGCACGTCCACATTCTCGCCGTCACGGGTGACGGACTGGACCTCGTTCAGGATGGAGGAGGTCGGTTTGATGGCGATCCGCACGATCAGGTCCTGCCCGGTGGAGATACCGCCCGCGACGCCGCCATTATTGTTCGACAGGAAGAGGGGGCCGTCATTGCCCGCGCGCATCTGGTCAGCGTTTTCTTCGCCGGAGAGGCTGGCGGCGCCAAAGCCTGCGCCAACCTCAACGCCTTTGACCGCATTGATGCTCATCATCGCGCCGGCGAGTTCCCCGTCCAGCTTGCCATAGATGGGCGCGCCCCAGCCGGCGGGTACGCCGCTGGCCTGCACTTCCACAATGGCGCCGGTGGAGCTGCCGGCCTTGCGCGTGGCGTCCAGGAACTCCTCCCATTTGGGCACCATGCCGGCGTCCGGGCACCAGAACGGATTGTCCTCGACAATGTCCCAGTTCCAGTTTTCGCGGTTGATGGCATGCGGGCCGATCTGGACCACCGCGCCGCGGATCACGATGCCGTCGCCCAGCGCGCGGCGGGCGACAGCCCCGGCAGCGACGCGGGCAGCTGTTTCGCGGGCAGAGGAGCGTCCGCCGCCGCGATAGTCCCGCACGCCATATTTGGCGTCATAGGGATAGTCGGCATGTCCGGGCCGGTAGCGGTCGCGGATCTCGCCATAGTCTTTCGAGCGCTGGTCGGTGTTCTCGATCATCAGCGAGATCGGCGTGCCGGTGGTGACGGGGCCACCTGTCCGGTCATCCTCGAACACGCCGGAGAGGATTTTCACCGCGTCCGGCTCCTGGCGCTGCGTGACGAAGCGCGAGGTGCCGGGGCGGCGTTTGTCCAAGAATTGCTGGATGAAGGCTTCATCCAGCGGCAGGCCGGGCGGGCAGCCATCGACCACGCATCCCAGCGCCGGCCCGTGGCTTTCGCCCCAGGTCGTTACGCGGAAGAGGTGGCCGAACGTGTTGTGAGACATGGCTGCCCTTAAAGGCCGTTCGCCGCTTAGCTGAACAGGTGCTCGACGGCGGCGCGTTCTTCACGCAGTTCGGCGTCGGTGGCATCCATCTTGGCGCGCGAGAATTCGTTGATCTCGAGGCCCTGCACGATCTCGTACTTGCCGTCCTTGCAGGTGCACGGATAGCCGTAGATCACGCCCGGTTCGATGCCGTAGGAGCCGTCCGACGGGATGCCCATGGACACCCATTCGCCTTCCGGCGTGCCGAGGGCCCAGCTGCGCATGTGGTCGATGGAAGCCGAAGCAGCCGAAGCGGCAGAGGAAGCACCGCGGGCCTTGATGATGGCCGCGCCGCGCTGCTGCACGTCCGGGATGAAGGTGCCGGTGTACCAGGCATCGTCGACCATCGGCTTGGCGGCTGCGCCTTTGACGGTGGCGTGGTGGATGTCCGGATACTGGGTGGCCGAGTGGTTGCCCCAGATCACGATGTTCTTGATGTCGGTGTTGTGCGTGCCGGTCTTCTCGGCCAGCTGGCTCATCGCGCGGTTATGGTCGAGGCGGACCATGGCGGTGAAGCATTTCGGATCGAGGTCCGGGGCGTTCTGCTGGGCGATGAGGGCGTTGGTGTTGGCCGGGTTGCCGACGACGAGCACTTTGACATCGCGGGAGGCGTGATCGTTGATCGCCTTGCCCTGCGGGCCGAAGATGCCGCCGTTTGCGGACAGCAGGTCCTTGCGCTCCATGCCCTCTTTGCGCGGCATGGCTCCGACGAGGAGGCAGAAGTCCGCGTCCTTGAAGGCCACATTCGGATCGTCGGTGGCGACGATGTTGTTCAGCAGCGGGAAGGCGCAGTCGTTGAGTTCCATCACGACGCCGTTCAGGGCGCCGAGCGCCGGGGTGATTTCCAGCAGGTGAAGGTCGACCGGCTGGTCCGGTCCGAGCATGTCGCCGGCAGCGATACGGAAGAGGAGGGCGTAACCGATCTGGCCAGCGGCACCGGTGACGGCAACTTTGACAGGCTGTTTCACGAGGGAGGTCCTTCTTGCAGAGCTGAATTCTGTGGCCTCCACATGGCGAATTTGTCGCCCGAGGGCAAGCCGTGCTGCGCCATTGCCGCAGGTGAAGCACCCGCTGAGCAGCGTTTATTCGGCCTCGACCGGCGGATAATACCAGATCCTGCGGATCGCCCCCTCACCGGTGACCTGATAGACGGTCAGGCGTTGCTGCACGTCAGGCGTGCCGTCCGGCCCGGTGCGGCGGCTGGTTTCGATGGCGGTGACATAGTCGTCCAGCTGGCTCCATCCGGTCAGTTCCAGCACCGGCGTGTCCGCATCTTCGATATGCTCCAGCCAGTGGGAGACGATGGCCCAATAGCCTTCGGAGACCATATCCGTGCCGGTGGCGGACACTTCCATGATCTGGATGCCCGGATGCATGAGGCTTTCCATCCGGTCGACGTCGCGCGCATTGAAGGCGCCGGTATATTGCTCGACCACCGAACGCGGGTCGATCTCGACCATCGCCTCGTCCACAGGCTCGCCAAAAGGGGCATTGATGACCGGCTGGGCCAACGCTGTGACGGGTGACAGGACGGCCAGCATGGCGGCAAGGATCAGTTTCTGCATGGTGGCGGGCTCCCTCTGCTGCTTTCCCTCTTGCGTATACGGGGATCGCCGGAGTGTCACCTTATCGCGGTTCCGCTAACGGGCAGGCACACCTATACTGGTAACTCAGGATCAGACCCCAGAGGGCCCCATGACGAAACAGCCGTCCGACACGATCATCCCGCCCAGCCCGAGCGCTGCAGACTATGCGACAGACCCGACGGGCAAGCCGCTGATCCCGAACGTGGCGGACCCGTTCGCCCTGTTCAATGACTGGATGGCCGAAGCGCGCGCCAAGGAGCTGAACGACTCCAACGCCATGTCGCTCGCCACGGTCGACGCAGACGGCATGCCGGATGTGCGCATCGTCCTGCTGAAAGAGGTCACGCCGGCTGGCTTTGTCTTCTTCACCAATCTCGAAAGCGAGAAGGGCCAGCAGCTGAAGGCGAACCCGGTGGCCGCGATGGGCTTCCACTGGAAGAGCCTGCGCCGCCAGGTCCGCATCCGCGGCACGGTGGAGCGCGTCACCGACGCCGAGGCCGACGAATATTTCGCCACCCGCGCCGCGCAGAGCCGGATCAGCGCCATTGCCTCCGACCAGTCGCGCCCGCTGCCCGACCGCGCCGCCTTCGAGCAGCGCATCGCGGAACTGTCCGAGGTCTATGGTGACGGGCCGGACATTCCGCGTCCCGAATTCTGGGGCGGTTTCCGCCTGACCCCGACCGAGATCGAGTTCTGGCAGGACCAGGCCTTCCGCATGCACGACCGCCTGCGATTCACCCGCAAGGGCGAAGGCTGGGAAACCGGGCGGCTTTATCCGTAGACTGTTTTGGTGAACCGCGTGGCTGAACCGGGAATCGGCTGGAGATGAGGCTTACCCGCAAGGCCTTAAAATGGTTGGCACTCGCAACGATACTTTATGTTGCGGGCCTGCTGCTGATTTACTGGGTGATCGGGGGAACTGATCTTCGGATCACTGGATTTGTCGCCATTGTTTTCACCATTGTCTGTTGGAGCGGTGCCTTTCGGCGGCTTCGCCGGTGACGCGTCGTCGGGACGGAGGTCGGATCCGTTTTTTCCGCACGCTTGTCGCGCTCATGCTGAACGAAGTCGAAGCATGAGCGCGAGTGAGGTCTATATTCTCACACCAATCCGATCGACGTGCGTTCCACCACCAGGTGGGGCACGCCATCGCTGGTTTTCGTGAACGAGACCCCGCCGGAAGAGACAGTCGCGGTCACCCGTTTGCGGAAGGCTGAGAAGCTCTCGAACTCCACCACATCGACAGGCTCGTCGAATTCCAGCGTGACTTCGAACGCCGTGCCGCCCGCCATTTCGCGGACCGCGAGCACCCGGCCGTCAAAGGCCTGTTTCAGGTAGCGGCCTGCCACCTGGTCGCCGACCTGCAGCACGACTTCCGGCATGTTGGACAGCCGGGCCGAGGCCGTGTTCCAGTCGCGATAGCCGAGTTCCTTCGCCACGCATTCCAGCGCTTCGGAATGAGAGATGGGCGTTCCGGCAGCAGCCAGTTCCGCCCGCAATTCACGCGCACGGGCCTTTGCCTGGTCGCGATTTGAGATCGATAGATAAGACATCGGAATCATCCTTGTCCGGGCAGTCGCTTGTCAGCGGGGCTCGCCTTGCCGCGGGACTGCCGGATGGACCGGTGTTCCGTCGTTTTGTGCCGCGGCGTTCTCACGCCGGGGGATCTTCACCGTAAGACTTGCGTCTTGCGAGCGGCAGGCGTCCCAGAGCCTGCGGGGCACATAATCCTTCCGGGGCGCAACGTCAATCATTGCCAACACGGATAGGTTCGGGCACCAATTGGCAGTCGGCGTGGCAATTCCTGTCCGCGCCTTGCATCCATCAGGGGGTATCCATGAAACGTGGCCTGCAGGTTTTTCTCGGCGTCTTTTCGCTCATACCGGTGATCTTTGCCTTGCTCGGTTTTCTGGGCGGGGCAGGGCGTCTGTCGCCCGAAGGCGTCACCGTCGATCTCGACAATCAGTACCGGTACTTTTCCGGCATGTACCTTGTCGTCGCCTTCCTGCTCTGGTCGATCATTCCGGCCATCGAGAAGCATGGCCGCACGCTGTACCTGATCAGCGCAGCGATCTTCATCGGCGGGCTTGGCCGCGTCGTATCCTACATGACGATGGGCGCGCCGTCGCAGGACCTCGTCGTCGGCATGGGGATTGAGCTGGTCGTGCCGGTGATCTTCGTGATCTGGCAGCGCGCGGTGGCGGCGAGGGCCTAACGTCCGCAGGCCTCCCGGCCGGCATCGTCAGCTGTAATCATGTCGGCCACCCGATAGGGTTCGTCCGTGGCAAGCAGGACCAGCCCGTCGGCCGCCAGCGCGTCATACTCGCTGGCATCGCCATCGGCGAGATAGAGATCGTCCAGCCGCTCGCCCTTGCGGCCCAGCGTGCCGAAGGCGGGCTCGACGCCCACTTGTTCGAGGCGGGCCCAGGCGGCGGGTTTCGGCTCGTCGGTTCCGGTCCAGCCGATCAGGCGGGTGCGGTCGACGCCCCGGCGTTCCAGTTTGGCGACGTCCCGGTCACCATAGGCGGTGGCGGTCATCATCAGATCCGGATTGATGGCGGCGATCTCGGCGGCCTGGTCGTCATTGTAGGAAATGAAGATCACATTCTCTTCCGCACCTGCGGCCTTCACGGCAGCGGCAATGTTGCGGAAACTGGTCGTCGGCTTCTTGTCGAGCTCCAGCACGGCGCCGGTCTGCTTTGCCCAGAGCAGGGCGTCGGTCAGTTTCGGCGGATGGAAGCCGGTGCGCCGGCCGTCATTGTCTTCCAGCTCCAGGCCGCTCATCGTCTCCCAGTCAGTGTCGGAGACATAGCCACTGCCGGTTGTGGTGCGGTTCAGCCGGTCGTCATGCATCAGGGTCAGAACGCCGTCCTTGGTTTCGGCGACATCGATCTCGAACACGCGGATGCCCTTGTCGAATCCGTGCTGGAAGGTCTCGATCGCGTTTTCGGGGAATCCTGTGTCCGGTCCACCGCGATGGGCGGCAATGACCATGCCCTTATTCTTGCGCAGGCAGTCAAAATATTCCGGCAAAGGGAGTGCAGGGGAGGAAATCGTTGCGGTCTCTCCACCTGTTTCCTGAGGGGGCGTCTGAGTTGCGCCGCAGGCCGTCAGGGCCAGCGACATCACGGAAAATGCAAATCTTTTCATGGTGCGACCCTCAATTCCTTGCCTCGCGTCATCCGCGCGAATACACACACTTCGGTTACAGGACAATGACGCCGCGGCAGGCGCGCAAAGGAGGACACCGCATGAAAGGTCTGATGCAGGACTGGCAGCTCACCACAAACAAGATTCTTGAGCACGCAAAACGGATCAACCCGACCCGCGAGATCGTCACGCGCCGCGTCGAAGGCAATATCGAGCGCACCACCTATGGCGACCTGTTCGACATGTCGAAACAGGTGTCGACCGCGCTGAAGGATGAAGGCATCGGCCTCGGCGACCGCGTTGCGACGCTCGGCTGGAACTCCGAACGCCATATGGCCTCCTGGTATGGCGCGATGGGCATCGGCGCCGTGCTGCACACGGTGAATCCGCGCCTCCACCCGGAGCAGATCGCCTGGATCATCAACCATGCCGAAGACAAGGTTCTGATCTTCGACAAGACCTTCCTGCCCATCGTCGAGGCGATCAAGGACAACATCCCGACGGTGAAGTCCTTCGTCATCTATGCCGGTGCCGACACGATGCCGGAAAACACGCTGGGCGCCGTACCGTTCGACATCTGGATCGATGGCCGCTCCACCAATGTACGCTGGGGCGACTTCCCGGAAGATACCGCCTGCGGCCTCTGCTACACGTCCGGCACGACGGGCGATCCGAAAGGCGTGCTCTACTCGCACCGCTCCAACGTGCTGCACACGATGATCACGATGCAGCGCGATGCCATCGGCATGGGCGCGAATGATGTCGTGCTGCCGGTTGTGCCGATGTTCCACGCCAATGCCTGGGGCCTGACCTTCAGCTGCCCGGCCACCGGCGCCAACATGGTCATGCCCGGCGCGCAGATGGACGGCGCCTCGATCTATGAATTGCTCGACACGGAAAAGGTGACGATCACCGCCGCCGTGCCGACCGTCTGGCTGATGCTGCTGACCCACCTCCAGCAGAATGACCTCAAACTGCCGCACCTGCAGAAGGTGATCATCGGCGGCTCGGCCGTGCCGGAGAAGATCCTGCGCGCTTTCGAGGAAGACTATGAAGTCGACGTCGTCCACGCCTGGGGCATGACGGAAACCTCGCCGCTCGGCACGCTGGGCACGCTGCCGCCGCACATGCTGGATGCCGACATCGACACCCGCATGGCGCAGAAGCTGAAGCAGGGCCGTCCGCCCTTCGGCGTTGAGCTGAAGATTGTCGACGACGAGCATAATGATGTGGCCTGGGACGGCGAGACGTCCGGCCGTCTTCTGGTCCGCGGACCGGGCATCGCGGCGGCCTACTTCAAGGGCGCCGGCGGCAAGGTGGTGGACGACGACAACTGGTTCGACACCGGCGACGTGGCGAACATGGACCAGTACGGCACGATGCAGATCACCGACCGCGCCAAGGACGTGATCAAGTCCGGCGGGGAGTGGATCTCCTCCATCGACATCGAGAACATCGCGGTTGGCCATCCGAAAGTCGCCAACGCCGCCGCCATCGGCATCTACCACCCGAAATGGGACGAGCGTCCGCTGCTGATCATCCAGCCGGCCGAAGGAGAAAATCCGACCAAGGAGGAAATCTTCGCGGCGCTGGAAGGCAAGATCGCCAAATGGTGGACGCCGGATGACATTGCCTTTGTCGACAATATTCCGCTGGGCGCCACGGGCAAGATCAACAAGCTGGCCCTGCGCGACACGTTCAAAGACTACAAGCTGCCGACGGCATAACCGTCATGGATCTTGGTCTGACAGACAAGGTGGTCTTTGTTGCCGGCGCCAGCCGCGGCATCGGCCTTGGGATCGTCGAAGCCCTCCTGGCCGAAGGGGCCAAGGTCGCCATGGCGGCACGCGGGGCAGACGCGCTGGAGGAACAGCGCGCCCGCCTCGCCGCCCAATATGGCGAGCACAAGCTCTGGGCCCGGGCAGGGGATCTGCGCGACTCCAAAACCATCGACGACATGGTCGAGGCCATCGAGCATGAGTTCGACCCGCTCTGGGGCGCGGTCGCCAATGTCGGGCTTCACCCATGCCCGCCGGGCTATGAGGTGGATGACGAGACCTGGACGGCCGGCCTGCAACAGAACCTCGACAGCGCCTTCCGCCTCGCCCGTTCCAGCCTTCGCCGGATGGAACCGCGCGGCGAAGGCTCGATCCTGATGATCTCGTCCATTGCGGGCCTTGGCGCGCTCGGCACGCCGGTCACCTATGGCACGTCGAAAGCGGCGATGAACCATCTCGCCAAGGAACTGGCCCGCGTGGCGGGGCCATCCGGCGTGCGGGTGAATGCGATTGCGCCCGGCAACATCATCTTCCCGGGCGGGGACTGGGAAGAGCGCTCCACCGGCCCGCGCGGCGATGCGTGGAACCGCTGGATCCGCCGCGAAGTGCCGCTGCAGCGTTTCGGAAAGCCGGAAGAGATCGGCTCCGCCGCCGCCTACCTGCTCAGCCCGCTGGCCAGCTTCATCACCGGCGCGATCCTGCCGGTGGATGGCGGCCAGACAAAGTAAGAATTGGTGAAATCAGGCCTCAGCCCTCGTCGGTCACATGGATCGACGGGTCGGGCTCCTGAATGCTGATCAGATAGCTCAGCAAGAGGTCGGTGCTCTTCGGGCCGAACTGGAATTGCGGCATCTCCGGATGTCCGACCTTCAGCCCGTCGCGGAAATCCTCGGCCAGCGCGTCCCCGTCATAATCGGCCAGGATATAGCGCAGCGCCGGGGCATCGGTGCGCCGGGAGTCTTCCTTGTCGATGCCGTGGCAGTCAGCGCATTGGGACGAGGCGACCTGGCGGCCAAGCGCGATTTCCTCGGTCACGGGCAGGCCGGTCAGGCCCAGTTCTTCTGCCTCTTGTGCCTGCACCTCGGCAATTTCCGGTTCATAGGGCGAGGTCTGCACGCAGCCCATCAGGGGCAGGGACAGCGGAACGAGGGCATAGATCAGGCGGCGCATGGCGCTCTCCTTTACCAGACTGAGGCCCATGATCGCGCGATGCGGCGCCGAACGCAATTCGTGAATGTTACGGATGTCACCCGGCCGCCGTCACAGCCGGATCAATCCGGTCAGCCTTCCGCGGGCTCAGGCTCCTGAATGCTCTTCAGATAGGTCAGCAGCACGTCGGCGCCGAGCGGCCCGAAATGGAATTGCGGCATGTCCGGGTGGCCGACCTTGAGGCCTTCCTCGAAATTCTCGTGCAGCGTGTCGGCATCGTAATTGTTCAGCACATAGCGCAGCGCCGGCGTATCGGCACGCAGGGCATCCTGCTGGTCGAGGCCGTGGCAGTTGGCACAGACGGCGGACGCGACGCCGCGGCCTTCATCGATCTGCTGTGACAGCGGGGCCTTCTGGGACTCGCGAATTTCCATCGCCTCGCACCCGGCGAGCGCGAGCGGAATGAGAATGATACTCAGTTTACGCATAATATTACCTCCCGTTTTTTATTGACCGTAGTGTCTCAGAGAAATGCCCTTCCGGCAATTGAGGAGATTTACGGGGCAGGGGCCGGGAGTTCAGCTTCCACCCCGCCGTAAACCGCTCATGATCCAGTATAGTCCGGTATGATCATGGCAGGTCATGAAGGGGCGCATGCTGCGCTCAACACAATCATGTATTAGAATTACGGCACAACTGGTGGGTATCGGCTTCGCCTCAACCCCCCCTACGCTTGCTTTGCCATAGGAACGACAAATTGATCCCATTTTCAGACGAGGCGAAGCGGCAATTTGAACGCGTAGCCGAAAAGTATAGATTTGAGTGCGTCGCTGCTGACGAGCGGCGAGTACGTTATGAGAGCACGGACGTATTTCTTGATGTCAGGTTTGACAATGGGAGATCGTACGATCTCGGAATCGAGATAGGACAAATAATCCCGAATAAAATCGAGCGTCCATTCTCGCTGGCGGAAATTCTCAGGTTAAAAAATGTCTCAGAGGGATGCTCCATAGATGGGTTTTCAACTTCGAGCGTAACAAAACTTAGAGATGGCTTGAAAACGTTAGCGGATCTCACTTTGAACTATGCGGATGATTTTCTGAGAGGACGCGTTTCTTCATTCGTACAAGTCGCAGACCTTCGCGAAAAGGAAAGCTTAGCTTACGCGATTCAACGAGACCTTCGAACAGCGCGAGCCAAGGCCGTAAAAGCTTGGAACACAAAGGACTATGCTGGTGTAATTGCAGCGTATGAGCCAGTAGAATCTCACCTTGAACCATCTGAGGTAAAACGCCTTCAGTATTCCCAAAGTAAAATCTTCCCTGTCAGCGGCAGCTAGTAGGGTGGGTTGAGCGGAACGATACCCACCACCCGCAAGCCCGGACTTGTTGCGCAGCATACGGAAATCCGGCGCCTCTATCCAACCGGATAACCCCGCATGGCAATCTGCCCGCCATGACAGAGCGCACCGATTTCTTCTCTCAGGCCTTTTACACGATCGCCCGCGCCATTGCGGAGGCGGGCGTGAATGTGGACCTGTTCAAGAATCCTCAGACGATTGCGAAATCGGTGAACCGGCGCGTGCGCGCAGAGCTGAAACGGCTGGCCGTTCTGCTCCGCCGTCTGATCTTTCTGGCGGCTTTGCAGCTGGAGCTCGCGCCGCTGCCGCCGCGCGTGGGCAGCAATTATTACGAGCCGAAGAAGCCGGACGCCGAGTATCGCTACGTCTTCCCCATGGTGCCTGCGCCATCGCGCCCATGCCCGCACTTTATGAAGGGGCCGGTGACGGTGCCGGGTCGCGGCCCTGTGCCGGCGGCGCCGCTGATCGCGCGGTGGCAGGCCATGCTCGACACGCTGAAGCATCATAAGCGCCGGGCGAAATGCCTCGCCCGTACCATCCAGCGCTGGCAGGCCGCCGGCGAGGCCCGGCCGCATGTGCCGCCCATTCCTCGTTCCCACCGTATTCCGGCTGCGCTCGCTATCGTTTCGGGTGGGCTGACCGTGCAGCTGCTCGACGCGCTGAAACGCTGGCCGGATTCGAGCTGAACTCACGCACAATCAGGACTTTTGCCGGAGCGCGGACGCGTTTCCGGGCATGGGTGCTGGCTTCCATGTCTTGTTTGCTTCGCCATACCCTCACGCAGGATTGATCCGACAGGGGCGACAAGATCGTATAGGCGCTGTATGCCTCGGCAGGATAACAGGGAGAGGGAAGCCCATGACCCATTCGGACCAGAGCGGCGGCTGGCGCGGCAAGTTTTCAGCCTTTGCGCTCGCATTCGCAATTTTCGGCGTTGTCTGGTTCTTCATTGCGGCCGCGGGCACCAAGCTCGGCCTGTGGGACTGGCGCACCGGGTTTGGCACGCTGACCATGGGCTGGGGGCCCAAAATCGTGATGGCGGCGCTGGCCGTCTCCATGATCGCCCTCCTCGTGTCGCTGGTCGCGGCGCCGCGCAAACGGCCCTTCATCCTGGCGCTGGCGGCCCTGCTGGTCGCCGGCCTGTCCATGGGGCGCCTGTTTGCGGCGCGTGAGAACGCTAAACGCCTGCCGCCGCTGCACGATGTCCAGACCGACTGGGCCCATCCGATCATGCCGACCCCGGCGCTGGTGTCGGCCCGGGCCTCGACCGGGGCCTATAACGAGATCGAGGAAGCGCCGGTCATCGCCGACGGCGCCAAGGGCAACTGGCCGGGCATGGAAGGCCGTCTCGTCTCCGAAGTGCAGGAAGAGGCCGAATTCGACCCGGAGCGCCAGAAGAAGGAAGTCTCTGCGCCCTATCCGCACCTCGAAACCGTGGTCCTGCCATCGGTGCCGTTCGACATGGCCTATCAGGCCGCGCTGGAGACCGTGAACGCCAATGGCTGGACCATCGTTACCGCCGAGCCGCAGGAAGGCCGGATCGAAGCGACCGACACGACCTTCTGGTTCGAGTTCAAGGATGACGTGATGATCCGCGTCCTGCCTGAGGGCGAAAGCGGCTCTCGCGTGGATGTCCGCTCGGTCAGCCGCGTTGGCCTGTCGGACCTCGGCGCCAATGCCAAGCGCGTGAAACTCTTCCTGGAAGACTTCGAAGCCCGGCTTTAGGCGGGCGGGGGCTCAGCGCCCTTCGTTCAGGAAGGCAATGATCGCTTCAGGCAGTGCCGGGTCGCCCACGGCAGAGACGTGGGTACCGGTGATCTGCCTGTATCGCGCGCCGGGGATGATCTCCGCCAGTGTCTCGCCGGACCCGTTGTCCGTGTCCTGATCGCCGGTGATGACGAGAACCGGCAGGTCAAACGTCTCCAGCAGGTCGCGCCCGGTATAGATCCGGGCAGAGAGCGCGCCGAGATAGCCTTCCAGCGTGCCGCCACTGGCTTTCGCCCGGGCAAGAATGGCTTTCGCGGCGGGCGTATCTTCCCCGCGCATTGCGGCCTCGATGGCGGCGCGGAAGCCGTCATTACGGCTGGAATTGCTTTCGTCGGCCACAGAGTCCCCGACGCCGCCAAGCACCAGCCGGCCGCTGGAGCGCGAGAGGAGCTGGTAGCGCAGCGCACTGATCGCGCCCATGGAATAGCCGACGACCGCAAAGGGCTCGGCCCCCAGGTGCTTCATCAGGGCAATCTGGTCGCGGGCAATGGCATCGCGCGGCCAGCTGGCCGGATCGTCCGGCACCGGCGAGGCGCCATGGCCGCGCAGGTCCGGCGCGATGACGCGGTAACCGGCGTCCGCGATCTTCTGCGCAATGCCGGGCCGGACCCAGTTCAGGTCCGCATTCGCTGTAAAGCCGTGGAGCAGAAGAACGACCGGCCCGTCGCCGAGGTCGAGATAGGAAATGGGGGTGCCGTCAAACGACTCGAAGGTGCGGGTTACAGGGGCTGTCATCGCGGTCTCCACTGGCGGGGAGGCATGCGCGGCCGGCGTGGCGGCCAGCGCAAGGCTGAGCAGGACAGCGGACAGGGCTGTTTTCCGGTGCATGAATTGTCCTCCCGATGCGGGGAGTGTGCCGGGCCTGTTCTCGACAGGCAAGCCGGTTACCGGTCTTTCGGGTCCAGCGCGTCGCGCAGACCGTCGCCGATGAAGTTCAGGCAGAGCAGGGTGACCGCCATCGTCCCGGCCGGGGCGAGCAGCATCCACGGCTTTTCTTCCATGCGGGACGCGCCATCCGAGATAAGCACGCCGAGCGAGGTCAGCGGCTCGTTCACGCCGAGGCCGAGGAAGGAGAGGAAGCTTTCCGCCAGGATCACGACCGGAATGGTCAGCGTCACATAGACGGCGACCGGGCCGATCACGTTCGGCAGGATATGGCGCAGAATGATGGCGCGGCGGCTGACGCCTGCGGCGCGGGCGGCTTCGATGAATTCCTTGCCCTTGATGGCAAGGGTCTGGCCGCGGACGATCCGCGCCATGGTCAGCCATTCGATGGCGCCGATGGCGGCGAAGATCAGGAAGATGTTCCGCTCGAACACGGTCAGCAGCAGGATGACGAAGAAGATGAAGGGCAGGGCGTAGAGGACATCCACGATGCGCATCATGAAATTGTCCACCCGGCCGCCGAGATAGCCGGCGGTTGCGCCCCAGGTCACGCCGATGACCAGGCTGACAGCGGTCGCCACCACGCCGACCATGAGCGAGATGCGCAGGCCGATCATCAGGCGGGCCAGCAGGTCGCGGCCCTGAAGGTCAGTCCCGAGGAGGTGCCAGTTCTCGAATGTCGGGGCGATGGCGCGGGCACCGGAAATGGTGCGGTAGTCATGCACCCAGACCATCGGGCCGATCAGGGCGATGACGACCAGGACGCCGAGCACCCACATGGAGGCCACGGCGGCCTTGTTGTGGAACAGGCGGGCGCGGGCATCGTCCCACAGGGAGCGTCCCCCGGCGATCGCCTGGTTGACGGGTTCGACGCGTCCGGTCGGATCGAGAAGCGGGTCAGCCTGGCTCATCAGTCGTACTTCACTTTCGGGTCGAGCACCGCATAGAGGATGTCGGCGACGAGGTTCAGCAGCACGATCAGGCCAGCATAAACGATGATCGCGCCCATCACGAGCGTGTAGTCGCGGTTGAGCGCGCCATTGACGAAGTAGGAGCCGAGCCCCGGCAGGCCGAACACTTTCTCGATGACGACCGAACCGGTCATCACCCGCGCCATGGCCGGTCCGGCATAGGAGATCAGCGGCAGCAGCGCGGCGGGCAGCGCGTGCCGGGCGATCACCTGGCGCTCAGACAGGCCTTTCGAGCGGGCGGTGCGGATATGGTTGGAGCGCATCGTCTCGATGATGGACGCGCGCATGAGGCGGGAAATGATGGCGATCTGCGGCAGCGCCAGCGTGATGACCGGCAGGGTCATATTGTGCCAGTTCATGCCGATATTGGGGTAGGTGCCAAGGCCGCCGACGGCAAAAATGCCGGCGCCAAGGGAGAAAACCAGAATCAGGATCGGCCCGGTCACAAAGGTCGGGATGGAAATCCCGAACATGGCGAGCCCCATGACGCCGTAATCGGCCGAGGAATTCTGCCTGAGCCCCGCAAAAACGCCCAGCAATGTGCCGAGCGTTATCCCCAGGATCATCGCCAGAGAGCCGATCGTGAGCGAAATCGGCAAGCCGTCGGCGATCAGGTCGTTCACGCTCTTGCCAAGCGTCTTGTAGGAGGGCCCGAAATCGCCGTGGAGCACGCCGCCGACATAGTCGAAATACTGTTCGTGCAGGGGCTTGTCGAAGCCGAATTTGGCGGCGATGGCCTTTTCGGTGGCCGCTGGCAGCTTGCGTTCACCGTCGAAAGGTCCGCCCGGGGCTGCGCGCATCATCAGGAAGGCCATGGTGATAATGGCCAGCATGGTGGGAATGGCGATCAGCAGGCGCCGGGCAGTATAGGCCCATGGGATCCGGCTGAAGGCGCGCTGCAGGGAGGACAAGGGCAAATTTCCGTCGTTGTTGCAGGGCGGTAGCGAAAAGGTGTTCCGCCAAAACCTTGGCAGAACGCACATCCTTCCTTAGCTAGGTATCCGAATCGATCAAGACCGTCTCAACAGACAGGACCCTCCCAAATGGCTGATATACGCCGCGTAACAGACGCATTCGCCGTTGCTCCGCAAATTTCCGAAAAAGATGTCGAAGAAATCGCTGCAGCCGGTTTCAAGACCATTATTGCCAATCGGCCGGACGGCGAAGGCGGCATCGAACAGCCGCGGATGGGCCCCATCCGGGCAAAAGCCGAAGCCCTCGGCCTGACGTTCGTTGCGCTGCCGTTTTCAGGCGCGCCGACGCCGGAAATCGTTGAGCGCATGGGCGGAATCCTCAATGAGGCCCCTCAGCCGGTGCTGGCCTATTGCCGCACGGGGACACGCTGTATCACCGCCTGGGCGCTGACCCATGCCGGGCAGGGCACTGGCAAGGAAATCGTCGACGCTGCAGCCGACGCGGGCTACGATCTTTCCAGCATCGAATCGCTGCTCTAAGGGCAGTTGCGTATGGCCGGTGATCACAATTGCGCCGCATTAAGTGTGTTGTCAGTGAGCTGGCGGCGTGCGAGGCAGGAAACCGGCCGCGAACCGTGTCGTGATACATTGTTCGCCAGTCAGGAGAGTACGGTATGACAGACCGGTTGTGGCTGACCGATTTCAAGTACGACGACGGCGCAATGCTGGTGAAGAAAACCGGCGCGCGTATTCCGCTGACATTTTCGCTGATCAACGACGTTTTCACCTGGCTCGCTTTCTATGGCGCTGCCCAGTCCTGGCGCATCTGGCGCCGGATCGAGGGCCACAAGCGCCCGACCATCGCGTTCTACCCGGACAAGCCGCGCCCCTGGTATTTCATCTGGCCGGTGATGCATGTTGCTGGCGCGAAGCTGATCGACGATGTCACCAAGGCCGACATTGTCATGCAGTTCGACGATTGTACTGCAACGAACAACAAGCTGCCGGACGTCAAGGACGGCGCGCGCCTCGTCAATTTCGAATGCCATGATGTGTCGAAGTCCAAGGTCGGCGTCGCGTTTGAAAAGGCGGCGGGCTATTCGCTTGCAGTCGACCCGACAACCTATACCGGCCGGATGGTGGAAAAGTCCGAACTCAATGCCGCGCATGACGGGCGCGTTCTGGAAGGCCCGCTGGATGAGGCCGTACCCGGCAAGTGCTATCAGGTCCTCGTCGACAATGAGATTGAAGGCGGGCTGGTTGAAGACCTGCGTTGCTGCCTCGTGAACGGCTCTCCGGTCGTTGTCTTCCGCAAGCGCCGCCCGCTGGAGCGCCGCTTCGCGAATGAGAACGCGCAGGTGCTGCTCGACGAACCTCGCAATTGTTACACGGCGGATGAAATCACCGTGATCGAGCGCTTTGCGAAGGAAATGAGACTGGACTGGGGCGGCATTGACTGTCTACGTGACCGCAACAGCGGACGACTCTATATCGTCGATGCGAACAAGACCGACATGGGCCCGCCGGTTGCGCTGAAGCTTGGTTCCAAGCTGAGGGCGACACGCCGCATGGCACAGGCCTTCGGGACACGGTTCGCGCCGAAGCGGCGATAAGGGCATGTCTGCAGGCTGAATATCGAGAGACTGCAAATGGCCATCCCTTACATCAAGGAAATTGAATTCGAATACGGTGTCGTCCAGCAGATGACACCGTTGATCCGCCGCGTGATTGCAAACAATCCCGGCCCCTTCACCTATGTCGGCACCGGCGTCTATATCATCGGACATGGCGAAGTGGCCGTGCTTGATCCGGGGCCGGAGCAGCCGGAACACTTCGAGGCGCTGAAGAAAGCGCTGGAAGGCGAGACCGTCACGCATGTTCTCGTCAGCCATGGCCACTCCGATCACTCGCCGCTGGCCCAGCCACTTGCTGAGTGGGCGGGCTGCAAGACCTATGCGAAGAATTGCGGCGTGCCGACCGCCAAGGGCGAGCTTGGCAGTGCGGACGATCTGGGCTTCATGCCGGATGTCAAAGTCGGCGATGGGGATGTGATCTCCGGCCCCGGCTGGACGCTGGATGTGATCGAAACGCCCGGCCACACCTGCAACCATCTCTGCTTCGGCCTGCGCGAAGAGAATACCTGCCTGTCAGGCGACCATATCATGGGCTGGTCGACCACGGTTGTCGCCCCGCCGGACGGGGATATGGGCGACTATATGCGCAGCCTGGAGAAGATCCGTTCCATGAAGTTTGACGCGCTCTACCCGACGCATGGCGATCCGGTGAAAGGGCAGGACTTTGTCGAACACTTCATCACCGAATATGCCGAGCATCGCCGCGAGCGCGAGCGGGCCATCCTGCACCATCTTTCGAAAGGGGAGAATCTGATCCCCGAAATGGTGAAAGAGATGTACAAGGACGTCGACAAGCGTCTGCATCCGGCTGCGGCCATGTCGGTGCTGGGGCACATGATCGAACTGGTGAAAACCGGGCGCGTGACCACGCCGGACGAAAAGCCGACGGTACGGTCCCATTTCGAACTGGTGCGTTCGGCGGCCTGATCCTGCCTATCTCATGCTGAGGCCGATCCGCCGTCCCGCAGACAGGTAGTTTGCGGCGGCGACGATGGAATCCGCATCGATCATGAAGTGGCGGTAGAGATCACCGATCGTGCCGGTCTGGCCGAAATGCTCGACCCCCAGCGGCGCGGTGCGGTGGCCCATCACGGAACCGATCCAGGCAAGCGTCGCCGGGTGGCCGTCCGTGACCGTGATCAGCGTTGCATCACGCGGAACATCCGCCATCAGACGTTCGATCTGGCTGGTGGCGTCCTGGTGGCCACGGGCGCGGGCGCGGCGGGCCGCGGTCCAGCCTGAGTTCAGCCGGTCTGCCGAGGTGATGGCCAGCACGCCGATATCGCGCCGGTCATTGCCGATGCGCCCGGCCGCCTCGATGGCTTCCGGGGCGACACAGCCCTGATAGGCGATGACGACTTCGCAGTTCGGGCCGGGTTCGCGCAGCCAGTAGGCGCCATCGACAACACCCTGCCGGAAGGCCTGATCGTCCCGCGCCTTCAGGCCCAGCTGCTCCAGCGGCCGCGTGGTGAGACGCAGATAGACCGAGCCGCCGGTCTCGTCGCGCAGCCAGGTGCGCTCGTCCGGGTCGTTCTCGCCGCTGCGCTGCAGATAGTCGAAGCTCCAGTCCATGATGATGGAGAGCTCGTCGAGATAGGCCGGTTCGAAGCTGACAAGGCCGTCCTGGCTCATCCCGATCAGCTGCGCGCCGATGGACTGGTGCGCGCCGCCTTCCGGCGCCAGCGTCACGCCGGAGGGGGTGCCTGCAATGATGAAGCGGGCGTCCTGGTAACAGGCATAGTTCAGCGCATCGAGGCCGCGGGCGACGAACGGGTCATAGACCGTGCCGATGGGGATCAGCCGTTCCCCGAACAGGGAATGTGACAGGCCCGCCGCGCCGAGCAGCAGGAACAAATTCATCTCCGCAATGCCAAGCTCGATATGTTGGCCGCCGGGGGAAAACTGCCACTTCTGTGTGGAGGGGATGCGCTGCTGGCGGAATGTGTCTTCCTTTTCCGTCCGGGCAAAGAGGGAGCGCCGGTTCACCCAGGGGCCGAGATTTGTAGACGAGGTCACATCCGGGGAAGTCGTCAGGATGCGGTCCGCGATCTCGCTCTCGCCCTTGGCCAATGCGTCGAGGATCTTGCCGAACCCGGCCTGTGTGGAGAGCGTGCGGTCATCCAGGAAAACCGGTCCGGCGCTTTTCACTTTCGGCGCGGTAAAGCGGCGCGGGCCTGCGGCGAAGAAGGGCACTTTGCCCAGGAAGGCGTTCATCCCGTCCTTGTCTTCGACGGTCGCCAGCGTCTCCCATTCCTCGCCTTCCGGCACGCCCATATGCTGCTGGAAGTCCGCCATCTGGGCCGGGTTCATCAGGCCGGCATGATTGTCCTTGTGGCCTGCGAGCGGTGTGCCCCAGCCCTTGATCGTGTAGGCGAGGAAGACCGTCGGCCGGTCATCGGTGACGCCGTCGAACGCCTCGGTCAGCGTTTCGAGACACTGGCCGCCGAGATTGTTCATCAGGGCGTTCAGTTCTTCGTCGCTGCGTTTCGAGAGCAGGGCAGAGACCTCGCCCTGATCGCCGAGATCGTCCATCAGGCGTTTCCGCCACGCGGCGCCGCCCTGATAGGTGAGCGCTGAGTAATCCGCATTCGGACAGGACTGGATCCAGGCTTTCAGCGCTTCGCCGCCGGGTTCCTCAAAAGCTGCCCGCTGCAGTGCGCCATGGCGCAGCACGACAACGCGCCAGCCGAAGGCTTTGAAGATCGACTCGATCTTTTCCCACAGGCCCTCATGCACCACGCCGTCCAGGCTCTGGCGGTTATAGTCGATGATCCACCAAGTGTTGCGCAGCTCGTGCTTCCAGCCTTCCTGAAGGCACTCATAGACATTGCCCTCGTCCAGTTCCGCGTCGCCCACCAGCGCCACCATCCGGCCCAGCGGGCGGTCTTCCGCCCAGTCCTTGGCGGCGAGATAGTCCTGCACGAGGGAGGCGAATGCCGTCTCAGCAACGCCAAGGCCGACCGAGCCGGTGGAGAAGTCCACATCGTCCACATCCTTCGTGCGGCTCGGATAGGATTGCGCGCCGCCATAGCCGCGGAAGTTCTTCAGCTTCTCCAGGCTCTGATTGCCCATCATGTACTGCATGGCGTGGAAGACAGGCGAGGCGTGCGGTTTCACCGCCACACGGTCTTCCGGGCGCAGCGTGTGGAAATACAGCGCCGTCATGATCGACACCATCGAGGCGCAGGACGCCTGGTGCCCGCCCACTTTCACATCGCCTTCGCCCTTGGGACGCAGGTGATTGGCATTGTGCACCATCCAGGCGGAAAGCCAGAGCAGGCGCTGTTCGAGGGTTTTCAGATGCTGGAGATCGGACATGGAGACCTGTGAAACTGGTTACACGTGTAACCAGTCTCTTGGCACAGGCCTTCCCCTGCGTCCATGCACCCGCGCGGCGGGATTTACATCGCCGTGTCGCGCAGCTCCGACAGGTCCGGATAGTCCGGATCGCGCTTTTCCATCCGGGCCTTGAAAGCCTCCGCCATGTGCGGCGGCGGGAACATCGCGGCGTTCCACACGCCGATATAGTCCAGCGTGTCGGCGGTGTTGTGGTCGCGGCCATAATTGATCAGCACCTTGCAGCCTGTCACGGCCAGCGGGCTGTTGGCGGCGATCTCGCGGGCGACGCCCATTACCGCTTCCATCATCTCTTCGTGGGTGTCGAAGACGTCATTGACGAGGCCGATCTCCTTCGCCTTGGCGGCCGGCAGGCGCATGCCGGTATAGGCCATCTGCTTGGCCCAGCCCTCGGGGATGTAGCGCTGCAGGCGCGGGAAGGTGCCGACATCGGCCGTCATGGCGATATTGGTCTCCATGATGGAGAAGAAGGCATCCTTGGTGCACCAGCGGATGTCGCCGGCGGAAATCATGTCCACCGCCCCTCCGATCACGCCGCCATGCAGGGCGAACAACACCGGCATGCGCGCCTCTTCCATGCAGCTGAAGCTGTGCTGGATATGGCGGATGTTGGAGCGCAGGGCCTCGGCCATGATGTAGCGGTCATGCTTGGGCGCATCGCGGTCGCCGGTGAAAACGGTCGTATCCATGCCACCGGAGAAATGCTTGCCGGTGGACGAGATCACGATCACCCGCGCGCGGGCATTGTTGTCGATGTCGTGGATGATTTCCGGCAGTTCGTTCCAGAACGCCTTGTTCATTGTGTTGAGCGCCTCGGGCCGGTTCATCCGGATGTGGGCGATCTTGTCTTCGATGGTGACCTCAAAGCACTCGTAAGCCATGTGTTCCTCCTCAGTTTGGAAGAACTGTAGCAGCCGGCCCCGGCACTGCCAGAGGTGACGGCGGGGCAGGCCGCAGGGCTCAGGCCGTGACGGCTTCGGCCCGCGTTGGCCGCATCAGCAGGCGCACAATGGCTTCGTCGACGCTGATTTCGCCTTCGATCACAGCGGCGACCGCATCGCAGATCGGCATTTCCACGCCGTGTTCTGCGGCCAGCTTCTTAAGGACCGGGGCGGTGGCGACACCTTCGGTGACGGCGTTGCGCGCGCCCATGATGGACTCCAGGGACTCGCCTCTGCCGAGCGCCATGCCGCAGCTCATGTTCCGGCTGGTTTCCGAGGAACAGGTCAGCACGAGGTCGCCGAGGCCGGAGAGGCCTGCCAGCGTTTCCCGTTCCGCGCCGAGCTTCAGGGCGAGCCTTGTCATCTCTGCGCTGCCACGGGCAATCAGGGCGGCATGGGCAGACCGGCCGAGCCCCTTGCCGAGGGCGATGCCGCAGGCGATGGCCAGCACATTCTTCACCGCGCCGCCGACTTCCGCGCCCAGCAGGTCATGCGCCAGATAAGGCCGGAAAGTCGGGGTCGAAATGGCGCCGATCAGCTCGGTGCCGAGTGCCTCGTCCTCGATGGCGAAGGTGACGGCCGTCGGCAGACCCTGGGCGACATCGATGGCGAAGCTCGGGCCGGACATGACGGCCGGTACGGCGTCCGGCAGTTCGTCCTTCAGCACCTGCGTCATGAACTCGCCCGTCGCCAGCTCGATCCCTTTGGAGCAGAGCACGACCGGCGTGCCGGGCTTCAACGTGCCTTTCAGCGCCTTCAGCGTCGCACGCGTGTGCTGCGCGGGAGCAACCGCGAAGACAGCATCCATGCCGGCGAGGTCTGCCAGGTCGCTGGTCGCCTTCAGGGCAGGTTTCAGCGCCACGCCCGGCAGGAACACAGTGTTCTCGTGGCGCGTATTGATCGCCTCGGCGACCTCCGGCTCGCGGCACCAGATCAGCACATCCTGCCCGTCACGGGTCAGCATCTGTGCGATGGCGGTGCCCCAGGCGCCGCCACCGATCACGCCGAACTTCTTGAAATGCGTTGTCATGCCGGGAATTTGGGCGAAACCGTCAGTCTCGGCAAGCCGCAGAGATCACAGGAGTGATCAGGCGAAGTCGAACGTTCCGGCTTCGCCTTCCACCGTGATCTTCACGCTGCGGCCAACCGGGCTCGCATCCTCGCGCAGCACGGCGAGGGCCGCCGGGCTGGCATTGGCGAGGGCGCGGCGGCCATCCGGCAGACGGGCGAAGATGATGCCCTTGTTCGGGCCTTCCTTGCCATGCGTGACGGTGAAGGTTTCGAGCTTGGCGACGCAGTCCTCTGAGCACACATCAATTTCCTCAGTCGGCCGGGCATAGCGGGCGACGGGTGTGAACTCTGCCGGCTTTGCAGTCGAGTAGACGCCGACGGCTTCCTTGGTCATCCAGCCGCCATTGGCGAGGACCAGACCGAACGCCCCGGTATCGCCGCGAAGCTTTGCGACCATCTCCGCAATTCCGTGCAAGGAGTAATTGTTGCCCGGTCCGCCAAAGAAAGGCAGGCCGCCGGTCAGCGTCAGCGGGCGCTTGTCGGTCTTCCAGTCGACGCCCAGTGCCTGCGTCGAGGAGAACACGGCGCAGGGGAAGCAGGAATAGAGATCGAAGTGCGCCATGTCGGCAGACGTTTTGCCGGATTGTTCCAGCGCGCGGGAAATCGCGGCTTCCATTGCGAAGGACCCGTCCAGTTGCGGACGGACCGAGATGAAATCGTCGGAGCCTTCGCCCGCGCCGTGCAGGTAAACGCGCTTGTCTTCCGCGATGCCGAGCTCGTCGGCCTTGGACGAACTCATCACGATGGCGGCAGCGCCCTGATTCACGGCATCCTGCGCGATGAACCATTTCAGGAACGGGTCGGCATATTCATAGTTCGCCTTGGACGGGGTCGAGAGAAACTCGACCGAATGCTCCACCGGGAACTGGGACCAGGGGTTCTTGGCCGCGACGGCCGTGAAGGGCTGGAACAGCTCGGCCATTGCCTTGCGGTGCTCGCTGCGCGAGCGGCCTTCGCGGGCGGCGATGGCGTTTTCGAACAGGGCGTAGAAATAGGCCGGGGCAACGATGCCGTGCTTGATCTCTTCGCGGCTCAGCATCATCGGGCCGGTGCCGCGATCTTCATACTCGGCGTCGGCGCTGTCGGCCCAGTTGATTTCCACGCCATTGCGGCGCGCGCCCTTGGAGGCACGATTGGCTTCGGAGCCGGAGATCAGCGCGCACTCGATTTCGCCTTCGAAGACTTTCGCGGCCATTTCATTGACGAGGGCCTGCGGGCTCTGTCCGCCGACGGTCTCATAGATCAAGTGGGCGGGGGACGCGCCGATATCGCGCGCCAGCGTGCCGGGCAGGTTCGTGTTGTGCCCATGCGGGTGCGGGGCGCCGCGCACGGAATCTTCGAAGATGCGGACCACGGCGAGCGTGTCGATCGCGCCTGCAACGCCCTGCGCGCCCGTATCGGCGAGCGCGGCTTTGGACGCATCCACCATAAGCGACAGCGGGGAAGGTGCCCCCGCCGGGCCCGCCGTGCCGTCCCACTGGCTGAGGCTTTGCCCCACGCCGACAAGTACAGGAAGATCACCCTTGGCCATTGCTTGCTCCCGAATATCATTATGCCTGATCCCTGCTTATCGCGGGATCAGGCTGGATTCGAGACGGGACGCCGGGGAAACCCCTTAGGTCAATCCGTGCATCAATTTCAGGACGCTTCCGCAGGCGCGCGCGACAGGGTGAACCCCTCATAATCGTTCGCCGCGACCTCATCGCATTTTTCCCGGTACGCGCCGACCCCGCCGACATAGGGCATGAACACGCGCGGCTTGCCCGGAACATTGGCGCCCAGATACCAGGAATTGGCCTGAGGGTAGAGCGTGGTGTCAGCGACTTCGTTCACATGCGCCACCCATTCGGCCTCGGCCTCCGGTGTGGCCTCCACCACGGTCAGCTGGCGCTGGCCCATGTCGTGAATACAGTCCGCGATCCAGTCCACATGCTGTTCGATGGAGACGATCATGTTGGACAGGACCGACGGGCTGCCCGGCCCGGTGATCAGGAACATGTTCGGGAAACCGGAGACGGTGAGGCCGAGATAGGTGAGCGGCCCGGCCGCCCATTTGTCTTTCAGCTTCAGCCCGCCGCGCCCCGTGATGTCGATCCGGTCCAGCGCGCCGGTCATCGCATCGAAGCCGATGGCGTAGATCAGCGTGTCGAAGTCATAGTCGCGCTCGCTGGTACGCAGGCCGGTTTCGGTGATCGTCTCGATCGGTGTCCTGTTGAGATCGATCAGGTGGACATTGTCCTGATTGTAGACCTCGAAATACCCCGTATCGACGACCAGGCGCTTCGTGCCGAAAGGGTAGGTCTTCGGGATGAGCAGGTCTGCCGTTTCCGGATCCTTCACGATGTCGCGGATCTTGCCGGCAACGAAATCCGCCAAGAGCTTGTTGGCCGCCGGATCGACGCCCGTATCGGCATAAGGTGCCCCGACACAGAAGCCGCCCTTCGCCCAGCGGCGCTCGAATTCGCGCTGGCGGTCCTCTTCCGTTTGCTCCAGGGCCAGATCTTCAGTCGCTTCCAGCGCCACGATCCCGATGCCGGATTCGCGTTGCTGCTGGCGGTAGTCTTCCCGGTTGGCCAGCCAGTCTTCCCGCACCGCCGGATCCAGCGGACGGTTACGCGCCGGTACGCTGTAGTTCGGTGTGCGCTGGAAAACGTAGAGCTCTTCGACCTCTGGCGCGATGGTGGTGATCGTCTGGATGCCGGACGAGCCGGTGCCGATGATGCCGACCCGCTTGCCGGTGAGGTCGGTGCCGCCCGGCCAGGTGGCCGTGCTCAGGGTTTCGCCTTTGAAGGTTCCGGCGCCCGGAATGTCGGGTGTCTTGGCAGCCGAGAGACACCCGGTCGCCATGACACAATAGCGTGCCTCTATGGTCTCGCCATGGTCCGTCATGATCCGCCATAGTCCGGTATGGTCATCATATGATGCGGACTCAACACGGGTATTGAAGCTGATGTCGCGGCGCAGATCGAACCGGTCTGCGATGTGATTGGCATAGTCCAGAAGTTCGCCCTGCGGCGCGTAACGCTCTGACCACTGCCACTCTTCTTCCAGCTCTTTCGAGAAGGAGAAGGAGTATTCCTGGCTCTCAATATCGACGCGGGCGCCGGGATACCGGTTCCAGAACCAGGTTCCCCCGACATCGCTGCCCGCCTCGAAGACGTGGGCGTTCAGGCCCATGCCGCGCAGCTTGTGAAGCATGTACATGCCGGCAAAGCCTGCGCCGACGATCACGGCATCGTAGTTTGTTGTTTTTGCAGGCGTCTTTCCTGCACCGGCACCTTTGGCTCCCGGCATGATTTTTCCTCCCGCTGCAAGACAGCTGGATGGAATTTATCACATGATTTCGAATTGGGCGCCCGTCACGCTGGGGCAGGCAGGGTCAGAGCAGCTCGTCGCGGCCCGCATCGCGCAGGGCGGAGACGACCTTGCCGACGTCCTGCGTGCGGTCTTTCGATGCCACCAGAACGCGGCCCCCCTCAACAACAACACAGAGATCCTTCACGCCGACCAGCGCCACCATGTGATCGGCATCCGAGAGCACCGTGCAGCCCTCGGCATCGATCGAGACCGGCGGGTTCGCGCTGTCCTGCTTCCGGATTGCGCCGATCATGCCCCAGGTGCCGATGTCGTTCCACTGGCAGTCCAGCGGAGCGTAGATCGCCGCCTTGGAAGTTTGCTCCATCACCGCATAGTCCACAGACGTGGATCGCACGGCCATGAAGCATTCCGGGTCCAGCAGGATGTTGCCGTCCGGATGGCTGGCAGCTTCGAGCGCGGCAGACGCGGCATCCAGAATGTCCGGCGCGTGGGTCTCGAGCTCGTCGATCATCAGGGAAGCAGGGAACAGGAAGATGCCGGCATTCCAGCTGAAGGCCGGGTCTGCGATGTACTTCATCGCCGTTTCCAGATTCGGCTTTTCCTTGAACTCAGTCACGGTGTAGAGCGCGCCGCCGATGCCTTCGCCGCGCTGGATATAGCCGAAACCCGTTTCAGGCCGGTCCGGCTTGATCCCGAAGGTCGTGATATAGCCGGATTTTGCCATCCGTGCGGCTTCGGACACGGCTTTGACGAACACGTCCGGCTGGCCGATGAAGTGGTCCGACGGCAGCAGCAGGGCGAGGCCATCAGGGTCCTTGTCTGCAATGTGCCGCGCGGCGACGGCGGCCACAGCTGCGGTATTGCGCGCCATGGGTTCGAGAATGACGGCGCCGGCCTCTACCTCAATCTCGGCCAGCTGCTCGCGAACAAGGCCGGCATAGCGCTGGTTCGAAATCACGACCGGCGGGGCGAAATCGTCCCCCTTCAGGCGCAGCACCGTGTCCTGGAACACCGTCTTGTCCGTCACCAGGCGGTGGAACTGCTTCGGGTGCGCCTGAACGGACACCGGCCAAAGGCGCGTCCCCGCGCCGCCGCACATGATTACCGGATAAATCCGCATTGTCTTCCTTTCGCCGTCTACCGCTCAGGCCCACCCCGGCAGTTGCCGCCTGAAATCAGACGCCGAGGAAGCCGTGCTCTTTCAGGTAGTCGAGAATTTCCTCGGCAGCGTCATCCGGGTTCCGGTTGACCGTGTCAATCCGGAGTTCCGGATTTTCAGGGGCCTCGTACGGGCTTGAGATGCCGGTGAAGTTCTTGATCTCGCCTGCGCGGGCCTTCTTGTAGAGACCTTTGACATCCCGCTGTTCGGCAACGTCGAGCGGCGTGTCGACATGGATCTCAATGAACTCGCCGTCCGCCATCATGTTGCGGGCCATGCGCCGCTCAGCCCGGAAGGGCGAGATGAAGGAGACGAGCGTGATCAGGCCGGCATCGGACATCAGCTTGGCGACGTTGGCCACGCGGCGGATGTTCTCGACGCGGTCCGCATCAGTGAAGCCGAGATCGCGGTTCAGGCCGTGGCGGACATTGTCGCCGTCCAGCGAGAAGGTGTGCTTGCCAAGGGCAAACAGGCGCTTCTGAAGGGCGTTGGCAATTGTCGACTTGCCCGAACCGGACAGGCCGGTGAACCAGAGCACGGCCGGCTTTTGGCCTTTCTGTTCCGCCAGCGCGTTGCGGTCCACATCCATGGATTGCCAATGGATGTTTGAGGCCCGGCGCAGCGCAAAGTCGATCAGGCCGAGGCCAACCGTATCATTGCTCATGCGGTCGATCAGGATGAAGCCGCCGAGATTGCGGTTGACGTCATAGGGGTCGAACGTGATCGGCTGGTCGAGCGAAATCGTGGTGACGCCGATCTGGTTGAGTTCGAGCGTCTTTGCCGGAACATCCGACAAGGTGTTGACGTCGATCCCGTATTTCGGAGCGTTCACGGTCGCGGTGACAGTCTTGGCGCCAATCTTGAGCAGGTAGCGCCGGCCCGGGAGGAGCGGGGCTTCGTTCATCCAAAGCAGGCGAACCTGGAACTGGTCGGAAACCTCTGTCGGATCGTCCGCTGTGACGATTGCGTCGCCGCGCGAGGCATCGATTTCATCTGCGAGGGTGAGAGTGACCGACTGGCCGGCAATGGCTTCGGGTAGATCCCCGTCGGCTGTGACGATCCGCTCGATGGTGGATTGTTTGCCGGAAGGCATGGATTTGACCCGGTCGCCGGGCTTGATCGTGCCGGACGCGATCTGTCCGGAAAAGCCGCGGAAATCGAGGTTCGGACGGTTCACCCACTGAACCGGCATCCGGAAGGCGGTGTTGAGGCGGCGGTCACCCACCGGTACGTTTTCCAGATATTCCATGAGGGCCGGACCATCGTACCAATCCGTTTCATTGGACCGGTTGGTGATGTTGACCCCTGCGAGCGCCGACATCGGGATAGGCTGGATTTCCAGGTCCGTCGCCAGTTCGTCGGCGAAAGCGTAGAAATCGTCGACAATGTCGTTGAAGATGGTCTCGTCATAATCGACCAGGTCCATCTTGTTCACCGCCAGCACTAGCCGGCGGATGCCCAGCAGGGTCGTGATGAAGGCGTGGCGCCGTGTCTGGGTGAGGATGCCTTTGCGGGCATCGATCATCAGGATCGCGACGTCTGCCGTCGAGGCGCCGGTCGCCATGTTGCGGGTGTACTGTTCGTGTCCGGGCGTGTCGGCGACGATGAATTTCCGCTTGTCAGTCGCAAAGAAGCGATAGGCGACATCAATCGTGATGCCTTGCTCGCGCTCGGCGGCAAGACCATCGA
The DNA here is from genome assembly GCA_002700305.1 of Hyphomonas sp. Taxonomy (GTDB): domain Bacteria; phylum Pseudomonadota; class Alphaproteobacteria; order Caulobacterales; family Hyphomonadaceae; genus Hyphomonas. Next base: position 51,009 of record PACZ01000032.1, read on the forward strand.
CGAGAAGGGCGAAGTCGATATTCTCGCCTTGGGTCCCGACCTTTCTGGAGTCGGCTTCCAGCGAAGCCAGCTGGTCTTCGAAGATCATCTTCGAATCGTAAAGGAGACGACCGATCAGGGTGGACTTGCCGTCATCGACCGAGCCGCACGTGATGAAACGGAGCAGGGATTTGTTCTCGTGTTTCTCGAGATAGGCAGCAATATCGGTGGCGATCAGATCATCGGTGAGGCGCATCAGAAATAGCCCTCTTGTTTTTTCTTTTCCATGGAAGCGGACTGGTCGACGTCGATCACGCGGCCCTGGCGCTCGGATGTCGTGGTCAGAAGCATTTCCTGGATGATGTCGTCGAGGGTGGCGGCGGTGCTCTCCACCGCGCCGGTCAGCGGGTAACAGCCGAGCGTCCGGAAACGGACGGATTTCATCACGGCCGTCCTGGCCAGCTCATCCGGCATACGGTCGTCATCGACCATGATGTCGACGCCGTTCCAGTTCACCACCGGGCGTTCGGCTGCGAAGTAGAGCGGGACGATTTCGATGTTCTCGCGGCGGATGTACTGCCAGATGTCGAGCTCGGTCCAGTTCGACAGCGGAAAGACGCGGATGCTCTCGCCCTGGTTGATGCGGGTATTGAACAGGTTCCAGATCTCCGGGCGCTGGCGTTTCGGATCCCAGCGGTGTTCGGCTGAGCGGAATGAGAAGATGCGCTCCTTGGCGCGGGACTTCTCTTCGTCGCGGCGGGCGCCGCCAAAGGCTGCGGAGAATTTGTACTTGTCGAGCGCCTGTTTCAGCGCCTGCGTCTTCATCACATCCGTATGGACGGCAGAACCATGGGAGAAGGGGCCGATATTGTCCTTCACACCGTCTTCATTGATGTGGACAATCAGGTCCATGCCCATTTCGGCCGCTTTGCGATCGCGAAACTCGATCATTTCGCGGAACTTCCAGGTCGTATCCACATGCATCAGCGGAAATGGCGGACGGGACGGGTAAAATGCCTTCATTGCAAGGTGCAGCATCACGGCCGAATCCTTGCCGACGGAATACAGCATCACCGGGTTTTCGCACTCAGCGGCAACTTCACGAATGATATGAAGGCTTTCGGCCTCCAGCCTGTCGAGGTGGGTCAGTTTGGGCAAAAGATCGGGCTCCGTAGTGCTTGCACCGGGCTATATGCAAATGCCGGGCGAAGTTGGAACTAAATTTAGCATTCAGATGCGCTTATGGGACAGATGCGCTGATGGGACCACCTGCGGCAGGCCTGTCAGGGCTGCCGGATGGGGTTCCAACTGCTAATTCAACTTCAAGGTGTGGGCGCCTCTCCTTTTGGGAATTTGCAGAAATGCCCATGGTTGTTGGGAATTCCGGCGGATCTGGGGGCGAAGTGTTGTCGCAATTGCTCATAAAATTTCATTGTTCTGCCGTTTTGGCAGGGGCTAAGTAGGGCGCAGCCAAGAGTGGAGTGGATTATGTGCGGAATTGTTGCGATTTCAGGAAAAGAGCCTGTTGCCGGTCGATTGATCGATGGTCTGAAGCGCCTGGAATATCGCGGCTATGACAGTGCCGGCATCGCCGTAACCGCTGCTGGCGGGCTCGACCGTCGCCGGGCGCCCGGGAAGATCGTCAATCTCGAATCGCTGCTTCGCGAACACCCGATGAATGCCACCACCGGCATTGCGCACACGCGCTGGGCGACCCACGGCAAGCCGAATGAGAGTAATGCCCATCCGCACATGTCGGGCAGTGTCGCGATTGTCCACAATGGCATCATCGAGAATTTCCGCGAGCTTCGGCAGGGGCTCCAGGATGGCGGACGCGTGTTCGAATCGGAGACTGACTCGGAAGTGGTTGCCCAGCTGCTGGACCAGAAGCTCAGCGAGGGCCTGAGCCCTGTCGATGCGTTTGAAGCGACGCTCGGCGAACTTGATGGCGCGTTTGCGCTGGCCGTGATTTTCCAGGGCGAGCAGGGCCTGATGATGGGCGCCCGCCGCGGCAGCCCGCTGGTGCTTGGCTATGGCGAGGGAGAGATGTTTCTCGGCTCCGATGCCATTGCCCTGGCGCCATTCACCCGGGACGTGACCTATCTGGAAGAGGGCGATTGGTGCGTCCTGACACCGGACAGTTTTGACATCCGCAATGCGCGCGGTGAGCGGGTCAATCGCAAGCGCGTGACGTCTGCCGTCAATGACGCGCTGATCGAACGCGGGGAATATGATCACTTCATGCTCAAAGAGATCCATGAGCAACCGGAGTCGATTGCGCGCTCAATCATGCCCTATGTCGACCAGGCCACTGGCATGCTGGACATCGGCACCGAGGCAAGCGCTGCCTTCATTGCGGCTGACCGAGCGGTCGCAATTGCATGTGGCACAGCATATTATGCCGCGTTCACCGCAAAATACTGGTTCGAGCAGGCGGCCCGCCTGTCGCTGGAAACCGACATCGCATCAGAGTTCAGATACCGGCAGCCCGTCCTTCCCCAATCCGGACCGGCGCTGTTCATCAGCCAGTCCGGCGAGACCGCCGATACTTTGGCCGCGTTGCGGTATTGCCGTGAGAACGGCACGACGGCCATCGCGATCGTCAATGTGCCTGAAAGCTCCATCGCACGTGAAGCCGGCGCCATCGTGCCGACCCATGCTGGAGTCGAAATCGGTGTGGCATCCACGAAGGCGTTTACGGCGCAGCTGTCTGTTCTTGCCGTGATGGCTTTGGCGGCTGCGCGCGAGCGCGGGCATTTGCTGCCAGGAGATGAAGTGACGGCAGTGAAGAACCTGCTGGCTTTGCCGCGGAAGGTGACCGATGCGCTGGATGCCCAGGAGCAGATTGCGGAGATCGCGAAAACCCTGACCCAGGCAAAGGATGTGCTGTTCCTGGGCCGGGGGCGGTACTACCCGCTGGCTCTGGAAGGGGCGCTGAAGCTGAAGGAAGTCTCCTATATTCACGCGGAAGGCTATGCCGCCGGCGAGTTGAAGCACGGACCGATTGCCTTGATCGAGAAAGACCTTCCGGTCGTCGTGGTCGCGCCGAAGGACGAGCTGTTCGACAAGACAATCTCGAATGTCGAGGAGGTCCGGGCCAGAGGGGCGAGGATCATCCTGATTTCAGATGATGCCGGCATTGCGGCGGCTGGAAACCGGGCAGACCATGTCATCCGGCTGCCGGATGGGGATGACTTCACCCTGCCTATTCTCGCAGCAATTCCGCTTCAGTTGCTGGCCTATCATGTTGCGGTTGCAAAAGGCACAGATGTTGACCAGCCGCGGAACCTCGCCAAGTCGGTTACAGTAGAGTAGCGCCTCTCGTGTTGCGGTCACTTTCCGGCATGCTATAGCCGCAAGGGGCTGCGGGGGCGGTCAACCTGTCAGGGCGAGTAATGGCCAAATTCGAGAAAATTGGCGGACTGGATGGTCTGGTCCTGATTCATCCGGTGCGTATCGGGGATGATCGCGGCTTCTTTGCGGAAACCTTCCGGCAATCCGAATTCGCTGCCAATGGTGTCGATTGCCCATTCGTGCAGGCGAACCATTCGCTGTCGCGCCGGAAAGGAACGCTGAGAGGGCTGCACTTCCAGAAGGCGCCTTACGAACAGGCCAAGCTGGTGCGCTGTATCGCCGGACGCATCCTGGACGTAGTTGTCGACATTCGCCCGAACTCGCCGACCTTCGGACAACATGCGGCCGTTGAACTGTCTGCCGAGACGGGTAACCAGCTGTTCGTACCGACAGGGTTCGCGCATGGTTTCTGCACGCTGGAAGACGATACCGAGATCACTTACAGCGTCAGTGAATATTATACGCCGGAGGCTGATTTCGGTCTGGCCTATGATGATCCGGATCTCGGCATTGCCTGGCCTTTCCCGGCAGGCGAACTGACCCTTTCCGATCGGGACAAGTGCTGGCCCGGTCTCGCAGCGCTGCGGGCAGATACATCGATGGCTGACGTCAGATGAAGCGATATGTCGTGACGGGCGGTGCCGGCTTTATCGGCTCGGCCCTTTGCCATCTCTTGCTGTCGGATCCGGAAACCAAAGTGGTTGCGGTCGACCGGATGACCTATGCGGCCAATCCGGCCACCCTGGCATCACTGGCTGGGAAGCCCGGCTTCCGTCACGTTGAGGCAGATGTCTGCGATGCAGACGAGATGCGGAAAGTCGTGGCCGATGCAGCCCCGGATGCGGTGTTCCATCTGGCCGCCGAAACCCATGTCGACCGCTCCATTGATGGTCCGGCGGCGTTCATCTCGACCAATCTGGTCGGCACGTATGCCATGCTGGAAGCCGCCCGGGACTATTGGGCCGGGCTTGGTGGCGCGGCGCGCGACCGCTTCCGGTTCGTTCATGTGTCTACAGACGAAGTGTTCGGTTCGCTTGGTGCCGAAGGTGTCTTTACAGAGACCTCCCGATACGATCCGTCTTCTCCTTATTCGGCCAGCAAGGCCGGTGCGGACCATCTGGCAAAAGCCTGGCAGCGCACCTATGGCCTTCCGGTCGTCGTGTCGAACTGCTCCAACAATTACGGGCCGCGCCAGTTTCCGGAAAAACTCATTCCCCTGATGATCCTCAATGCACTGGAAGGCAAACGCCTACCGATCTATGGGGACGGCTCCAATGTCCGTGACTGGCTCCATGTTGAGGATCATGCGAAAGCCCTTCGCCTGATGGCGGAGACGGGCGTTCCAGGTGAGGTCTATTGTGTCGGCGGAGGTGCGGAGCGCACGAACCTGCAGATCGTCAACGAAATCTGCCGTATCCTGGATGTCCAGCGGCCGGGTGGCGCGCCGCACAACAAACTGATCGAATTTGTCGAAGACCGCCCGGCGCACGATCATCGCTATGCCATCGATCCGGCCAAGATCGGCAAGGAGCTCGGCTGGGCGTCCGCGCAGGACTTCGAGAAGGGGCTTGAGGCGACGGTCAGCTGGTATCTCGAGAATGAAACCTGGTGGCGTCCGGTTCGCGACGGCCACTATCGCGGCGAACGTCTTGGGCGCGGCAAATGACGCCCGTCCTGGTCATCGGCAAAACCGGCCAGATGGCGCAGGCTCTGGCCCTGAAAGGCGGGAACAGCGTTGTCTGCCTGGGCCGCCCTGATGCTGACCTGACAAATGCTGCGTCGCTGGCGCAGGCGCTGGATGAATACAAGCCAGGCGCGGTGATCAACACCGGCGCTTATACGTCCGTCGACGGTGCAGAAAGTGAACCGGAAGCCGCCAGGGCGCTCAATGTGGCCGGGCCGGAAGCGCTGGCGAAGGCCTGCGCTGCCCGGGATGTCCCTTTGATCCACTTGTCGACAGATTGCGTCTTCGATGGGACGAAGGGTTCGCCTTATTTGCCGCTGGATGAAACCTGTCCGATCGGTGTGTATGGCACATCGAAGCGAGACGGTGAGCTGGCCGTGCTTGCCGCGGCACCCCGTTCGCTGGTGGTGCGGGTGTCCTGGATTTTTTCAAGGTTTGGCCGGACCTTCGTCCGCGTGATGCTGGACCTGGCCCGGACCCGCGAAACCATCACCGTGGTGAACGATCAATTCGGCTGTCCCACGCACGCCCCGGATCTTGCGGCCGCTTTGCTCGACATGGCCACGCAGGTGAGCGATCCGGGCTTCAATGCCTGGGGCACCTACCATCTGGCCGGACGTGGCGAGACCGATCGGGCCACTATGGCGCGGAAGATTTTCGATTACAGCCGGCGGAATGGCGGACCTGTTGCGGAGGTCGTTCCGATTGCCACCTCGGAATTTCCGACGCCTGCACAACGGCCACTTAACGCCCGGCTTGATATGTCTGACACGACCCGCGTGTTTGGTCTCCAGCTGCCGCCTTGGGAAGCAGGCCTGGAACGGACGGTCGGTGAACTGGTTAAGGAGTATTTCGTCTGATGAAGGGTATCATTCTGGCCGGAGGAAAAGGCAGCCGCCTGTATCCGGCAACGCGTGCTGTGTCGAAGCACCTGCTGACGATCTATGACAAGCCGCTGATCTACTATCCGATTTCGACCCTCGTTCTGGCCGGTATCACGGAAATGCTGATCATCAGCGCCAAAGGGCAGACGGATGCCTACAAGTCCCTCCTTGGCGATGGCTCCCAGTGGGGACTGCGGTTTTCCTATGCCGAGCAGGACCGCCCGGCGGGCGTCGCCGAAGCACTGCTGATCGCAGAAGACTTTGTCGCTGACGATTCCTGCGCCCTCGCACTCGGCGACAATATTTTCTATGGCGCCGGCCTCACAGGCTTGTTGCAGGAAACGACCTTGTCCACGACCGGCGCCAGCGTGCTGGCTTTCCCGGTCCACGATCCCCAGCGCTTTGGCATTGTCGAGTTGGACAAGGATGGCAAAGCTTTGTCACTGGAAGAGAAACCCCAGAAGCCAAAAAGCAACTGGGCCGTCACGGGCCTCTATTTCTACGGGCCTGGCGTTGCTGGCGTTGCGCGCAACGTGACGCCGTCGGCACGCGGCGAGCTGGAAATCACGTCAGTGAACGAAGCCTATCTCGACCGAGGTGAACTGAATGTCGTCAAGCTGCCGCGAGGGATTACCTGGCTGGATGCCGGGACCTTCGACAGTATGCTGGAAGCATCCCAATTCGTTCAGACGGTCGAAAAGAGACAGGGCCTGAAAGTCGCCTGTATCGAAGAAGTCGTCTGGCGCCAGGGGCTGATCTCGAACGAGCAGATGCGCAGCCTTGCGACGGATTTCAATAATGAATACCGGGAATACTTGCTGTCTCTACTGGACGGACAGGGCTGAGCGGGGTTCTATCCGGGCAGAAGAGAGGGCAGTCGCTTGGCAACCGTAGACATTCAGGACATCGAAAAGCGGGTTATCCAGCTCATCGCCGAGAAGGGCCCCCTGATCGGGAAAGAGCTCGCCCAGTCGATGCCAGACGTGCCGGTTCTGGCGCTCTGGCAGGCATGCTATCGCAGCCAGACTTTCCGCGTGTCCCACTTTGCCAGCTATTACTTGCGCTATGACATCACGCGTGAGGACCAGGTCCGTCTCAGCCCTTCGATCCTTCGGGACTTTCTGTCCTTCACCTTGTTCGGCCTGCCCGGACAGAGGGACCAGATGATTGAACGCCAGGGCACGCTGGCAAACATGCATCGCGAGATTAGCCGCGAAAAAATCTATGTGGCCCAGCTTGTGATGAAGCAATTGTTCGTCAGCCTTGGCCGTGAAGTACGCAGCCAGCTCTGCGCCTTCATTGCCGGAGACCTGGCCTATTTCCTCGCGCACAATGAACCGCGTGAACATGCCGCGTCAGGCGAAATGGTGAAAGGGTCTGACATCGACATTGTGATCATCCTGAGCGAGTCCCTTCCGGACGAGATCAAGACGCGGATCGACAATGAAATGACGGCGCTGAAGAGTTTGTACCTGCGTCACCCGCAATTCCGACATGAGATCGATTTCATCTGCAAGCGAAAATCCGTGATAGAGCGGCAGTTCCAGTACACGGACATTCACGACAAGATTGCCAGCAAGATCGCCTATGAATCCATGTTCCTCGGCGGCTCCCTCACGCTGTACATGGAAGTACGTGACGCGATGAGCCGGACAGGCGTGGATGGCCTGATCGAACAGGATTTCGAGCACGCCCTGAAAGATCGCAAGAATGCGATGCATACGCTCCTGAATGTGCCGGGGGATACAATTGACGAAGAAACCCGTTCCTTGTTCTATTTTTCACAGGAACGTGTGGAGTTTTCGTGATTTTCTACCAATCGCGCATTGGCAGTCCGTTCACAATTTCCGGGGCAGGATGACCCGGCATAGCAATAGCCATTTCCATGGGTGGGTGCCCGTATCTGGAGGTCGAAGGACATGCAGTTGAGGAAACAACGGTTGTCTTACCTGAAGACGGTTCTTGTCCTGGCAGTCGCCGGACCGTCCCTTGCCATGCTCGGGGCCTGTGCCAGCGGCGGTGGTGGTGGTTCTGCCGTTACACCCGCACCATCACCCCCACCGCCACCGCCGTCTCCGCCGCCGCCTCCCCCACCGCCGCCGTTTCCGTCTGAGATCGCACCGCCTTCTGCATTCGAAACAAGTGAATACAACGCGACCGGCGGGTTGCCGGTGATCGGAGCTTCAGCTGCCTACTCGATCGGGGCGACGGGATCCGGGATCAAGGTCGCGGTGATTGACACGGGAACAATCGATAATCACCCGGACCTGCAGGGTGCCTTTGTTCAGACCTTTGATGTCTGCGCCGATACGGATTGCAGCGGATACGATTCGAACGGGGACCCAATCACCACGACCCGCCAGCCGGACGATATCGATACAGGCGGTCACGGGACGCTGGTGTCCGGTGTGATCGCCGCGCGCAGGCAGGACAATTACGCGACTGTGATCGACGAAGGATCGGGCATTCAGGGCATCGCCTTTGAGTCATCAATCATTTCTATCCGCGCCGACAGCCCCGGGAGCTGCGCCCGGACGGGGGAGGATGAAGGCTGCAATTTCAGTGATTCTGCCCTCGTACGCGCCATTCAGTATGCTGTTGACCAGGGCGCCAGTGTTATCAACATGTCGCTGGGCGGTGAAATCGATGCCAATCCGGGATTGGAAAATGCTGTACGCAGCGCCGCCGCGGCAGGCGTCCTCGTCGTCATCTCCGCCGGCAACGAAGCTGAGCCAGCCATTGATGATGGGATGGGGAACATCACCCCTGCGGTTGGCGGAGAGCCGACGGAACCCGCCTATATCGCCGGACAGGACCAGTCGCTGGGGCGGGTCGTGGCGGTTGGCTCGATTGATCTCAACCGCGCTATTTCTGACTTTTCGAACCGCGCGGGCAATGACGCGAAGAATTATTACATTCTTGCGCCGGGTGAAGGAGTCATTTCCACCGGCCTTGATGATGACATCATGGCGCCCGATTTACCGTCATGTGCTGACACGACCAGTAACCAGTGCCGGGATACAGACGATGTACCTGATTACTGGCGGGTCTCGGGAACGTCCTTCTCGGCACCTTATGTTGCCGGCGCACTGGCGCTGATGCTGCAGACTTTTCCGAACCTCAAAGATAAGCCCGAGGTCGCACTGCAGATCCTGCTGGATACGGCGGATGATTATGTTGATCCGGACCTCGACCCGATCACCGGAACAGCGGCGGGCGAAGGGGTTGATGAGGTGTCTGGCGTCGGCATTCTCAATCTCATCCGGGCTTTTTCGCCCCAGGGTCAGCAGACACTGGACTTTGGTGCGGAGAAGGTTTCCATCGATACCGCGCTGGCGCCAAGCGGCGGCGCCTTCGGGGATTGGGCCTCAAGCTCTGGCGCGTTTAACGGACTGGTTTTCCAGGACAAGTACGAACGCGGTTTCGTGTTGGACGCCGACACTGTCTCGGCGCGATTGCCGATGGACATGACGGGACACCGGATGGTCGACTTCGGAACGCGGGCCAATTGGGCCGCGGGTGAAACGCATGCCGTGCGAGCCGGGAATCTGTCCTTCAACTGGACGCAGGCGCGTCTATATGACGATCCGTCTGCGCCGTACCAGGAAGACCCGGAATCGACCTTCCAGATGCGTTACAGTTTCGGCGCAAACGAGGTGGAAGTCGGCCGGGGCGGCTCGCTCACCCGTCTGGCGCCGGACGTGTCGCTGCTGAATGAGCCGGGTGTCGGCAATGCGTTCTCGACGGGCGGGGCCTGGGCGAAATTCAGCCACCATCTGGGGCAGGGCCTCGTGATGGACTTCTTCTCTGCCGAGCAGATGGGACGCAGCCAGTCCGGCTTCCGGTTCGGCCGCGACAAGCCGCGCTGGTCTTACCGGTTCGGGGCGACCTTTGTGGAAGATGCGAACACCGCGCTCGGCGGATCGGTGCAGGCGCGTTTTGGCGCCGAAGACCAGACGCGGATGACGGCCTATGCGCTGGAAGGCGCCTGGCTCGCCGGGGAGCGCTGGACACTGTCTTCCGGCCTGGAAATGGCTAGCGTCGACCTGCCGGGTGTGAACGTGAATGATGTCTGGACGAGCCGCTGGTCCCTCGGCGCAAGCCGTCTGGCCGGGCCGGGGCGCCTCAGCCTGATCGTTGCCCAGCCATGGCGGGCGGAAACGGGATCGATCGCGCTCAACGCGCCGGTCGGCATCGACGCGTCCGGCGCGTTGATCCATCAGACCATCAATGCCGGCCTGACCCCAAGCGGGCGGCAGGTGGATTTTGAAACGCGCTACGGCTTCCAGCTGGTGGGCGGTTGGAGCGGCGAGACGGCGGCTGTGGTGTCGACGTCGCCGAACCATATCGCGGGTGCGGAAGAGGAGAGTGCCCTGTGGTTCAGGCTATCGACAGACTGGTAACGATACGCGCGGCAGTGGCGCTGGCATCACTTGGTATGCTGGCCGGATGCCAGTGTCTCTGGCCGCATATTTCGAATGAGCAGACCGGGCCTGACCAGGTTGCCGATTCGGACGCTGCACTGGCTTGTCCGGCTGTGACCAGCGCCAAGGCCTGGGTGAACCGGATGCCGACCATCGGCGGTGAGCCGACCCGAATGATCGTGATGCTGGACGTGGATAGCGAGGACAGCTGGTTCATGGCACCGCTGGACGTCCCGTCCGCAAACGGGCTCATCCTGGACCTGAAGCCTGGCGGATCGGCGGTGCCGGGCACAGTCGCCTACCGCCAGATGGCGCCTGCGCCGCTGCCCGACCACATTCAGATCCTGTGCCGGGGCAGCGAAGTCGCCACGATCAGCGATGTGATGATCGTCCAGTAAGCCGCCCTAGTTCACCAGCCGTGCGAGTTCTCCGGCAAGCGTGGTCTTTTCCCAGCTGAAGGCGCCGTTCTCGCCCGGCTTCCGGCCAAAGTGGCCATAGGCTGCGCTGGGGGAATAGATCGGGCGGTTCAACTCAAGGTGTGTGCGAATGCCTTTGGGTGACAGGTCGAACATTTCGCGAAGAGCGGCGGCGATGCGGGTTTCTTCCACGCGGCCCGTGCCATGCGTATCGACATAGATCGACAAGGGTTGCGAGACGCCGATCGCGTAGCTGACCTGGATGGTGCAGCGTTCGGCCAGGCCGGCCGCCACGACGTTCTTGGCCAGATAGCGCGTCGCGTAGGCGGCTGACCGGTCGACCTTTGACGGGTCCTTACCGGAGAAGGCGCCGCCGCCATGCGGGGCTGCGCCGCCATAGGTGTCGACAATGATCTTGCGGCCGGTGAGGCCGGCATCGCCGTCCGGTCCGCCAATGTAGAAGCTGCCCGTCGGGTTCACATAGAACTTGTCTTCCGGCGGGAACCAGCCCTGCGGCAGCACCTCTTCCACGACCGGCCGGATAATCTCGCGCAGCTCGTCCTGGCTCACATCCTTGCCATGCTGGTGGGAGACGACGATGGCATTCACCCCGACGGGGCGGGAGCCTTCATACCGCAGCGTGACCTGGCTCTTGGCGTCCGGTTCCAGTTGCGGGCGGGCGCCGGAGTGGCGCAGGGCCGCCAGTTTCTGCAGGATCTGGTGCGAGTAGACGAGCGTTGCCGGCATCAGTTCCGGCGTCTCATTGGTGGCGTAGCCGAACATGATGCCCTGGTCGCCGGCGCCTTCTTCCTTGAACAGGCCCTGGCCTGCTTCAACACCCTGGGCAATCTCGGCAGACTGTTCATGGACCAGATTATCGATCGACAGGTTCTGCCAGTGGAAGCCGTCCTGTTCATAGCCGATCCGCTTGACCACATTGCGGGCCGCTTCGTTCATTTCGTCTTCGGTGACGACGGCGCCATTGTTCGTGCGCACTTCGCCAGCCAGCACGATCTTGTTGGTCGTGGTCAGGGTTTCCACGGCGACCTTCGCCGTCGGATCCTTGGCCAGGAACAGGTCGACAATGGCGTCAGAGACCTGATCTGCGACCTTGTCGGGATGTCCCTCGGAAACGCTTTCGGAAGTAAATTCGTGGCTGGAGAGTTTCATGGCAATTTCCTCTGGGGCTTATCGGGCGAAGACAATGGTGCGGCCGGCATGGCTGAAAACGCGGTGCTCTGCATGCGCTTTGACGGCGCGCAGAAGGGCGGTGCCTTCCAGGTGGCGGCCGGTTTCGATCATGTCGGCAGGGGTATAGGTGTGGTCGATGGTTTCGGTGACCTGAGTGATGATCGGGCCCTCATCCAGGTCTGCGGTGACATAATGGGCGGTGGCGCCGATGACCTTCACGCCGCGGGCGTGGGCCTGGTGATAGGGGCGGGCGCCCTTGAAGCTTGGCAGGAAGGAGTGGTGGATATTGATGCACCGGCCTTCCAGCTCCCGGCAGGCTTCGTCGCTCAACACCTGCATGTAGCGGGCAAGGACGACGAGGTCTGCGCCCGTGTCCTCAATGACGTTGAACAGGCGTGCTTCCGCTTCAGCCTTGGTCGCGGCCGTCACAGGGATGTGGAACCAGGGCAGGCCGAAATGGGCAAACTGGTCTTTCAGCGTGTCATGGTTCGAGACGATCCCGACGACATCGATCGGCAGCTCCTTGCGCCGTGACGCGTAGAGCAGCGTGTTGGCGCAATGGTCTGACTGGGAGACCAGAAGGAGCGTGCGCATCCGCTGGCCGACCGGGGCAACGCTCCAGTCGGCTTCCAGCTCTTCTGCCGCTTCCTCAATGTCGCCCAGCAGGCTGAGCGGCACTTCACCGCCCTCCGGCCCGCGGAAGACGAGCCGGGCAAAGAATTGCCCGGACCCGGTATCGCCGAATGTGCGGGAGGAGGCGATGAAACAGTCATGCGCCTCCATCAGGCGTGCCAGCGTCGCGACGATCCCGACCCGGTCCGGGCAGGACAATGTCAGGATGTGATCGCCGGTCGTCATGCTGCGTCCCTGCCGGACCCTAGTAGCGGTAATGCTCAGGCTTGAACGGTCCGGCCGTGTTCACGCCGATATAGTCGGCCTGTTCACGGGAGAGTTCCGTCAGCTGAACCCCAAGCTTTTCAAGGTGCAGCATGGCGACCTTCTCATCCAGATGCTTGGGCAAGGTGTAGACCTTGTTCTCGTACTCGTGCCCGCGCGTCCACAGTTCGATCTGCGCCAGCGTCTGGTTGGTGAACGAGGCTGACATCACGAAGGATGGGTGGCCCGTTGCGTTGCCGAGGTTCACGAGGCGGCCTTCTGACAGGAGGATGATGCGTTTCCCATCCGGGAAGGTGATCATGTCCACCTGCGGCTTGATGTTGGTCCACTCGAAATTCCGCAGACCCTCGACCTGAATCTCATTGTCGAAGTGGCCGATATTGCAGACGATCGCCATGTCTTTCATCGCGCGCATGTGGTCGACCGTGATGATGTCGCGGTTGCCGGTGGACGTGACGAAGATGTCGAATTTCGGCGCAGCCTCTTCCATCGTCAGCACTTCGAAGCCGTCCATCGCGGCCTGCAGCGCGCAGATCGGATCGACTTCGGACACGGCGACGCGGGCGCCGGAGCCGGAGAGGGACGCTGCCGAGCCTTTGCCGACATCGCCATAGCCGGCGACGAAGGCTTTCTTGCCGGCCATCATCACGTCCGTACCGCGGCGGATCGCGTCGACCAGGCTCTCTTTACAGCCATATTTGTTGTCGAATTTCGACTTGGTGACGCTGTCATTGACGTTGATTGCCGGGAAGGGCAGCTCGCCGCGTTTTTCCATTTGATACAGGCGGTTAACGCCTGTCGTCGTCTCCTCGGAGACGCCCTTGATGCCGGCCTTGGTCTTGGCGAACCAGCCCGGGGAGGCTTCCATCCGCTTCTTGATCTGAGCGAACAGGGCGATCTCTTCTTCCGAAGACGGCTTGGCCAGAACAGACGGGTCGGCTTCGGCTTTCTCGCCGAGGACGAGGTAGAGCGTTGCGTCGCCGCCATCGTCCAGGATCAGGTTCGGGGCCGTGCCGTCATGCCAGTGGAACAGGCGGTCGGTATAGTCCCAGTACTCTTCCAGCGTTTCGCCCTTATAGGCCCAGACCGGGGTGCCATTGGCGGCGATGGCTGCGGCGGCGTGATCCTGTGTGGAGTAGATATTACAGGAGACCCACTGAACGTCCGCGCCGAGGGCTTCCAGCGTCTGGATCAGGACAGCCGTCTGGATGGTCATGTGCAGAGAGCCGGCGATCTTTGCGCCTTTCAGCGGCTGCTCTTTCCCGAACTCTTCACGTGCTGCCATCAGGCCCGGCATTTCGGTTTCGGCGATCGCGATTTCCTTGCGTCCGAAATCTGCCAGCGTGATGTCCGCGACATGGTAGGACTTGGCCATATCAACATTCCTTTATGCGTTTGTGCGCCGGTAACATGCGCCGTAGCAAAAGGCAACGCGCCAGGCGCTGCCGGAGCAGCGCCTGGCTGCGGGAAGACCCTCACAAACACCGTCTATAGACCGTCTATAGACCATCTATAGCGGGCCGGTGGTTTGCTTTCGGAGGTGTTGATACCGGGCAAGGCCGCCGCGCGGGGAGGCGCGCGCGGCAGCCTTCCGGCTGCGGCCGGCCGCCCTGTCCCGCCTTCTGGTCAGCTGCCAGAAGCGGGGAGGAGGGGTGTCAGGCGGATACGGATTCTTTGCTGGGTTGGTGCGCCCGCATCCTGTGTTCGGTTTTGCGTGCGTCGCCAAGATAGAACGGGAAGCGTTCCATCACATGCCAGAAGCTCGCCATCAGGTGAGGGCGCTCCCGCAAGGGACCGAAATAAAATACCGTACACAGGCATTTGTTTTCCGTCCGGGGGTGCGGGCGGCAGGTGACCTCAAAGGGCCCCCAGTCGACGCGGGCGAGGATAACGTCTTCGAGAACGGTGGGGTCTCCGGCCCAGCGGCATTCGAACTCCGCGTATCTCAGGTTGTCACCGGTGGCTGCCGGGGGCTGCGGCGCGGATTCCGGCCGGACCGGCAGGATCTGAACATTGCCGTATTCCAATCTCTGGGCTCCTTCCATGTCTGTTCACAGACGGAAGGTGGGGCGAGAGAGATGATAAGTAAAATCGAATGAAACTGAATAAGCGTTAGGTTTTTCCTTTCTTGCGTTTTGCCTTCTGATCCAGAAGGTCCGCCGCCACATCCCTGAAGACCAGGCCCAGCTTCTGGATGTTCTGTTCCAGGGGAGAGCCCGCGCGCCAGACCAGACTGATCTGCCGCCGGGCAAGGGGGTGGTCGATCGGGCGGACGATCTGATGCGGGTCCTTGCTGGCCTCGATCAGGGCATAAAGGCTGGGCACAATGGCTATGCCTGCGCCCATGCCGGCCATCTGACGGATCGCATCCAGGGATGTGCCTTCATATTCCGTCGACACATGGGCACCGGCGGCTTCCGCCAGTTTCTGGACCACTGTGCTGAGGCGGTGCCCGTAGCCCAGGCTGAGGATTTCCCGTCCCTTGAGGGCGGAGATTTTTAAAGGGCCGGTCCCATCCGCAATCGGATCGTCGGCGGCGGTGCAGGCATAAAGCTGCTCGTCGAACAGCTGCATGGACTCGGCATGAAGGTGGTCTTCCGCCGTGGAGATGATCATGTCGAGGCGGCCGTCATTGAGTTTTTCGTCGAGGTCAATCGTCCGCTCTTCCCGGACGCCGAGGCGGAGGTCCGGGTAAAGCCGGTGCAATTCCCGAACGGCGCTGGGCAGGAGGTAAGGCCCGATTGTGGGCAATGTCCCGAGCCGGTAGCGGCCTGCGAGATCACCGGCGACCTGGCGGGCGACTGTTTTCAGGTCTTCCGCCTGGGTCAGAACAATCCGGGCACGGCGCACGACTTCCACGCCCGCCGGTGTGAGGACGGCCCCGGTGCGGGCACGCTCGATCAGCGTCACGCCGAGCTGGGCTTCTGCATCCGAGATCTGTTCGGAGAGGCTTGGCTGGCTCACGCCCAGCTGCAGCGCGGCGTCGCGGAAGCGGCCCGTGTCTGCGACGGCCACGATATATTGGAGTTGGCGAAGGGTTGGTCTCATGATTCGGAAAAACCTATCGGAAAGTAAGATACATTCGATTTGAACTATCGTGCATATGGCGGCATATCGTGACCATCGCAAGTGAAAAAGGAGACCAATCAAATGTATCGACTGACCGACGACCTCTGGACAGGGCGCCAGATTGGCCCGGCAAGTCCGGGCCGTGGCGGCCGGTTCATGGATGCCGCAGAAAACTATCCGACGGCGGATGAGAGCGGCAAGATCACCGTGGAGACGCCAACCCAGTACCGCCGCCGCAGGCGCCGTACGCGCCGGGCTGCCTGATTTCAGGCGGGTGCAGAAAGAAAGGGAATGGCAATGTCTGTCCTCAAAGACCTGATCACAGGTTTCCTCGAAGAAATGGCCGATTTTGCAGAGCCGCGTGAGCGGAAGAAGCGGCCACGAAAGGGTGAGTTGGTTCCGGTGCGCAATCGCTCCCGCAATGATGCCGAAGCGATTAGCCGCTGGGAAGGGGAAGGCGGACGCCTGCCCCACCGAAAGGGCGGCTTCAGCTTCCCCGGCGACTAGCACGCCTCACACGACTCCGGCCGGGACCTGCCCCTGACAGGCCCCTCCCGGCCGACACGATCCCCCCGGCAGGCACGACCTGACTGGCTCAGCTCTCCGACCCCCGAACCCCCGCCACCAGGCAGGACGGGCCGTCGGCGGGGATCGTAATTTTTCCGGCTGACAGGTTTTCAGCCATTCAACGCATAAAAAAACGCTCAAAAGGATGATTGTTCATGGCCAAAGTTGTCGCCCGTATCCAGGATTTCCTCAGACTTGAAAGCGCTGCCGGCCTGATCCTGATGATGGCGGCAGCCCTGGCGATTGTGGCGAACAACACGATCGCCAGCCATTGGTATGGGGCCTTCCTGTCGACGCCCGTGGCCGTGCAGTTCGGGGCCCTTGAAATCGCCAAGCCTTTGCTGCTCTGGATCAATGACGGCCTGATGGCCGTGTTCTTTCTGCTGGTCGGTCTGGAGATCAAACGGGAGATCCTTGAGGGCGAATTGTCCTCCTTCGACAAGGCCGTGCTGCCCGCGCTTGCCGCCATTGGCGGCATGGCAGGGCCTGCACTGATCTATGTGGCGCTGAACCTGTCGTCCCCTGAAACCCTGCGCGGCTGGGCCATTCCGGCGGCCACCGACATTGCGTTCGCGCTCGGCATCCTGGCGCTGCTCGGCACGCGGGCGCCTGTCGCGCTCAAGATCCTGTTGCTCGCCATCGCCATTATCGACGACCTCGGCGCGATCCTCATCATCGCCGTGTTCTATACGGAGCAACTGTCCCTTCAGGCGCTCGGCCTGGCAGGTATCGGTTTCGCAGGCCTGGTCCTGATGAACCGGATGGGGGTCAAGCGGATCATGCCGTACATCCTTGTCGGCGTGTTTATCTGGGTCTGCGTTCTGAAGTCGGGCGTGCATGCCACCCTGGCCGGCGTGCTGACGGCGCTCGCCATCCCGCTGGCGGCGCGCAAGGAAACCGGACAGTCGCCGCTCCACAAGCTGGAGCACGGGCTTCACCCCTGGGTCGCCTACATGATCCTGCCGGTCTTCGCTTTCGCCAATGCGGGTGTGGACCTGCGCGGCGTGGACCTTGATGCCCTGACCGATGCCGTGCCGCTCGGGATCGCGCTGGGCCTGTTCCTCGGCAAGCAGCTTGGAGTGTTTGGCCTCACCTATGTTGCGGTGAAGTCGGGTCTCGCGCGGCTGCCCTCCGGCGTGAGCTGGCTGCAGGTCTATGGCGTGGCCTGTCTCACCGGTGTGGGCTTTACGATGAGCCTGTTCATCGGCAGCCTTGCCTTCAGCACCCCTGAGGCACTGGACCAGGTGCGGCTGGGCGTCCTGATGGGATCTGTCGCCTCCGGCCTGCTCGGCTTTGCGGTGCTCCGCATGGCGAGCCGGCCGAGGGACGCGGAGAATCTCGGCAGCATGCCGGCAGGGGCGACCTAATGCCCCTGCAGGTCAGCCGTTGAAGGCGCGGATGGCTTCGATGATGCGGTCCTGGTCGTCTTCGCCGAGATAGGGGTGCATGGGCAGGGCGATGACGTAGCGGCTGGCGTCTTCGGTGACAGGCAGGGTGCCGGCAGGCGGGGCCCATTCCGCGGCGAAGTCCTGCATGTGGATTGGCACAGGATAATAAACCGCCGTCGGAATCCCTTGTGTGCCAAGATGCGCCTGCAGGCCGTCGCGGTTCTCGTGCTCGATCACATATTGCGCCCAGACGCTCTTGCCCCCCTCGATCACATGCGGCACGCGGCGGACATGATCTTTCAATCCTTCCGTATACCGCGCGGCGACTTTCTGCCGCTGCTCGATCTCGTCGCCAAAGATTTTCAGCTTCTCCAGAAGGACCGCCGCCTGGATCGTGTCGAGACGGGAATTCATGCCGACGCGTAGCGACAGGTATTTCGGGTCGTGGTGGAAGTTGCGTTCGGCTGCGTCGGTCGGCGTCACCTTGCCATAGACGCGCAGCGCCTCGACCAGTTCGGCGAGCCGGTCGTCATTGGTCACCACCGCGCCGCCGTCGCCATAGCAGCCGAGGGGCTTCGCCGGGAAGAAGCTGGTGGTGGCGATGTCGGCCCAGTCGGTCGTCGCCTTGCCGTTCAGCGTGCAGCCGAAGCCCTGCGCATTGTCGGAGATCAGCTTCAGGCCTTCGCGGTCGCAGATCGCCTTGAGGGCCGGATAGTCTGCCGGCTGACCGAACAGGTCCACCGCGATGACGACTTTCGGCGTCAGCTTGCCTTCGGCCTTCACGCGGGCGATGGCGGCCTCAAGGCTCGCCGGATCCATGTTGTAGGTGTCGGGCAGGATGTCGACGAAGACCGGCGAGGCGCCCGTCCACGGCACGACCTGCGCCGTGGCCACAAAGGTGAAGGACGGGCAGAAAACCGCGTCACCGGGGCCGATTTCCCACGCCATCAGCGGCAGAGCGATGGCGTCCGTGCCATTGGCGCAACTGACCGAATGTTTCGCGCCGCACCAGGCGGCGAGCTGCTTTTCCAGTTCCGTCACTTCCGGGCCGAGCACATAGCGCCCGCTCTCCACCACGGAGAGGATGGCGGCGTTGACTTCGCTTTCGATCCGCTTGCGCTGGGCCTGAAGGTCGATGAAGGGCAGGGACATGGCGGCGGACTCCACTCGGGTTTGGACAATCGCCCATGCGAATACGGTGGGTGCTGCGGCGCAGCAAGTCACGGATGGCTACAGACTGTTGTGGGGGGCAGCTGAGGCGGCTTTTCCGCCGTTTGCCGGAGGTGGATGAAATGGTTGATGTCACATGCCAAAAGGGACAGGTTACGCTGGGTTTCAGACAGTTGCTCTGGCCAGTTCCCGGGGAGACCTCGTTGCGTATCTTGATCTTCGCCCGGCATCTGCCGCCCAGTGTTTCGGGCGGCGCGCGCCGACCCTATCTTCTGGCGAAAGGACTTGAGGCGCTCGGGGCCGATGTCCGGATGGTTGCGCCGGTTCTGCCGGAGGATTTCAGGGGCGTGGCAGTCCCGCACCCCGCACCGGAGCCGGATATTGCCAGCTTGCCTGCGGAATCGCCTGGTTTGCCGGAGCGGGTCAGGAACTGGGCCAGAGCGAATCTCCTGTTACCGGATCCTGATCTTCGCTGGTCCCTGCGCGCAGCAAAAGCGGCCAGGGCGATGACGGACTTCCAGCCCGACTGGGTCCTTTCGACCAGTCCGCCGGAAAGCCTGCATCTTGCCGCGTGGAAATATGCTCGCCATGGCCGGGCGAAATGGGTGGCAGATTTACGCGACAGCTGGCTTGCAGACCCCTTGCAGGCTGAACGTCGGAAACCGCTGCGCCAGCGGAGCGAACGCCTGATGGCGGGGTGGCTGCTGAAATCGGCAGACCTGCTCATCGCGCCGACGCAGGTCATCCTTGATGAAGCGCAGGCCCTTGCGCCCTGCCGCTCAGCGCTGCTGTTGCCTCAGCCGGGGCCCGATCCGGTGCAGCTGAAACCCAGACCGCGGAGCGACGACAAGATCGTGATCCTCCACACCGGCAGTTTTTCCCTGTCGCACGACACAAGGGGCATCAACCCGGCGCTGGAATTGTTCAGCAAAGTACATGCACGCGACAAGCGTTTCCGTCTGGAGCTGATCGGGCGACTGACCGATGCCGAGACGGAGGCGGCGCGGGCAACCGAGGGGGTTGTGGTGCGCAGGCCGCTCAGCTTGCAGGAGACCTGGGCCGAGCAGGCATCGGCGGACATCCTGCTGTTGGTCGCTGCTGAACGGACCGAAGCGGAACCAGGCAAACTTGCGGAATACCGGGCCATGGGAAAACCAATTGTCTGCCTGGGCGGTGGCGCCTGGCGCCGCATGCTGGCGGGAACGGATGAAGACCCGGTGAGCCTGCTTCTGTCGATGGCAGATGAGGCCGTCCGGGGGGACTTGGCAGGCAAACAGGCTGGTGAACCCTTTACAGCTGCACAGGCTGCGCAACGCCTGCTCGATGCGATGGTTCGTTCCTAGTAATTGCCCGCTACCAGTCCGCCGCCGGACCCCCCTATGCAGGATCAGAAGGCGCATATCCCAGAGTTGCTTTTTGATTTTGCATCTATCAATCAGAAGGCGCATTTCCCAGAGTTGCTTTTTGATTTTGCGTCTACCAATATGACCCCAGTGATGAGATTCTCCGGATATGAGTGGGGGCGCCGCTCGATTGTACCAAAATATGTATGTTCACCGAAAGGCAAGCAAGAGTTCCAATCCTGAAGTGCCGGACTTGCTGTAGACAACCTCATCCGTTCAATTTGAAAATGCCCGCGTCGGAGGATGGGGCGGGCCGATTATAACCGTATACGGAAGAAATATTTATGGATTACCGCTTCCATTTTCCCGAGAGTTCGTCCAAGCGAAACGAGATGACGTTCAAATATGAACCGATCCAGCCGTTGATCCTGCTGGAGCTGTGCTCCCGGATCGGGGCGACCCGTTTTTTCGACGTTGGCGCGAATATCGGCTTCTATTCATTGGTGGCAACGCTCATTCCAAGCGTCAATGAAATTTACGCATTCGAGGCAAGTCGTGAGACCTTCGACGAATTGGCTTTAAATGTCCGCATCAACTGGCTCAACTCAAAGATCAAAGTGGAAAATAAAGCGGTCTCCAGCGAGAACGGTTTTGTCACCTTCCAAATCGCGTCTTCCTTGTCAGGTATTAATAGTGTTGCCGAGACCAGCATCCATCGCAGTGAACTGTTCAAAGACACGGTTTCAGTCGAATGCATAGCGCTAGACAACTATGCCGACGTGACCGATGAGGTGCTGGCGCTGAAAATTGATGTGGAGGGGCACGAGGCGCACGTAGTGCGCGGCGCGCGGAAGCTCCTTTCTGACAATATCTGTGTTATCCAGATCGAAGACTATGGTGGGCAGGACCGCGAAACGTCAGCTTTGTTGCATGAACTCGGCTACACCAAAATTACTACCGCCAAGAACGATCATTACTATTCTAACGCCCCGGTCCTGCAGGACGTGCGGGAAGTTCTTGGATGTATGGAGCGCGCGGCTGGAAGGTTGATCGATCTATACCTCGGCAACTGGCCTCCCCCCCGCCTGGTGGATGCTCTGAACGTGACAGGTGATGTCGCGAACGGTACAGCCCGTGCGTCATGCCAGGTCAAACAAGGCATGTTCGATAGCGCGCAGGAGCTGGAATATGCGTTTTACATCTACTCCAATAACTCCAAGATCGGACAGGTCTGGTACACGCAGGACGCAAACCTGAATTTCGCCCTGCCAGATGAATGCCGCGGCACGGAAATCAGTGTCCGTGCTTTTGTCCGAGCCAAGATGGATCCGGAAATGAAGATCGCCCACACTGTGAAGATCGGACGTTACGGCTAGCCTTTGACCGGTTTACGTGTACGTTCGTTCAACTGTTCGATCAGAACGGCATGGATTTCCACGGTTTCGATCAGGCGCTGGATCCACTCGCCGGCTGACAGGCCGGTGGACGGGTCAAAATTTTCTTCGTTCGGCATGGAGGTGAGGTGGCGTTTTTCCTGCCAGTGCCGGGCATAGCCATCCAGTGTGAGGGGGTCATGCGCACTGCCGATCCGGGCACGGAATTTCCGCATCGGCGTGTGGCGGGAATCGGCAGGCGCTGACAGTGTCGGGACATCTTCGCCATCTGGCACTCTTTCCGGACGGTTCTGCCCCACCGCGCGGGCATCCCACTTGTTTTCATCGATAGCGCCGTCGAGAACCTGATCAAAAACATAGCAGCTGAGCAGGGTGTTATCGTCATAGACGGCCTGGGCGGCGATCGTGCCGGGACCGTGTTCACCGCCGGCTGGCATGCCGACGACGAGGCCGTTGTGCGTTAGCCGCATTTCTTCAGCTGGTGTACTTCCACCCGCAACGTAGAAGGCGATGCCGGTGCGTGTAGAGGACGTGCCGCGATAGGGATGAAGCGCGGCGAAATAGGGGGAATTATCCGTATACAGTTTGATTCCGGCATTTGAGTGCGCTGCGCTGTTCGTTCCATTCCAGGAGCACGATGCCAGCATCCCCTCGCGGATCTCAATTCTGTCATCTGTAGGCGAGGAGCCAATCCCGATATTTCCCGTCACTGGGTCTGCGATCATGGCAGTAGTATAATTGATGCCATCCGGGGAGACCTTGATCGAGAAGGCATCATTGCCGAGCAGGCCCATAATTGCGCGGGAGCTATATCCTTTCTGGAAGGCGATACGGGCATCGTCCGGACTGGAGACTTTGTTGAGCGTCAGGTTGATGTCATCGTCTTCGGCGGCAAACAGCACAGAAGGAGTGGTCGCGTTCAACCGGTTCGTATCGTCTGCGGTGGCATTGATGCCCAGGCGGGGGAGGGCGGAGGTGCCGGTCCCCACCCAAGCGCCGGAAGTGAACACTGCCATGCGGGCTTCATCGGCAACCCATGCGCGCCACCCTTCTGCTGCTGGATAAATCTCCCATGTGCCATCCTGCCAGGTTACGATCGACAGATCGGTCCCGACCCATGTGCCAGTCGCGCCTGCCGGAACGATGTAACGGTCTCCATCCGCCGGGCTGGCAGGTGGGGCAGCCAGGCTGGCAGAGAGAACGCTAAGCTGAACGAGTGCGTCCAGCCGGCGCAGCGCTTCATTCACGGTGACGTGCTTCTGCGCCTGGTTGGCGAGCAGGTAAGGCAGGGCGAGGTTTGGGGATGTGTCCATGAAACTGTTCTCCGCATCGTGTGGAAACAGCATATGGAAGCGACTTCTCCCGTTGGATTAGGCGGGGGGCAGGCGAGGAAGCAAATCGCTGTAGACCCCGGCAATCCGCGCGGCGATTTCGGGCCAGGTGCGGGTCTTGTGGATCCATGCGAAGGCAGCCTGCGTCATGGCGGTACGCGAGGCCTCATCCTGCAGCAGGCCCTGCAGGGCTGCCGCCAGCGCCGTTGGCGAGCCTGGCGGAACGATCACGCCTCTGCCGTCAGCGGCAAATTCTTTGAGCGGCGGCAGATCTGACACGATGAGTGCGGCCTTGCCCGCCATCACGTCCAGTGGTTTCAAGGGGGGGACAAGCCGTGTGACAGGCGAATCTTTCCTCACCAGTGGCGCGATGTCGATGAACGCATAAGCGGTGCGGGCGTCCTCTGGTGTGACGCGGCCTGTCCAGCATATCTGGCCATCAAGTCCCAGCCGTTTTGCTTCGTTTTGCAGGGCCGGCATGTCCGGCCCATCTCCGATGATCAGCAGCTGGAAGGGAACATGCTTCAGCGAGGCACAGGCCGCGAACAGGTCTTCGAGCCCCTCATAGGAGGTTATGGAGCCGGCAAAACCGATCACCGGACGGTCATCCAGGCCCCAACGGGCTTTGAGCGCTGAGGCTGCGGCCGGGTCGGGGGCCTGGTCTGGCGCCACGCCATTCGGAACCTGCACGATCCGCTCAGACGGGATGCCTGCGTCTCGGAACAGATCCGCGATGGCTTCGCCGTTCACGAACAGGCGGTCTGCGGCCTTGGCTGTCTCTATTTCCATGCGCCGTTGGGCACGATAGCCGAGTGCACCGGCATAAAGAGGCTCCACACTTTGCCGGGTGACTTCCCAGAGGCCGCGCACCTCATAGATGAAAGGCAGGCCGGCCCGGCGTGCAGCCAGCGCCGCTGCGCGGCCTGTTACGTGGTTGGATGCCGCGTGCACCAGCGCCGGGCGGGTGCGCTGAATGTCCTCGAACAGGCGATCCGCATAGGCGGCGACATAGGCGTCCAGGCCATTCGTCTCCGGAATGACCGGACCGATGCGGTGATAGAGGTTTGTCAGTGTTTCCGGGATGCCTGTGTCATTGGCCGGGGAGCGCAGAGCGCCCTGAGCCTCCCAGCCCAGCGCGGACAGGGCGGTGAGGATTTCGTGCGAACGACGGGCATAGCCGTTTGTCTGGTCTGGTTGGCCGGTGTGCAGGGCCATCAGGACACGGCGGCTTGAACCTGGCCCTGCCGCCTGCGCTGCAGGGGTCGGCCAATCCGGCCCGTCGCGGACAAGGCGCGTCAGTTCGTCGGTCCGCGAAATGGCCTCAATCAGGGCCGGATCCGTCACGTGCAGGGCTGGCCGCGGAAGGTCAGTGCCTGACAGGATATGGCGGCCCAGCGTTTTGACGGTGGATGCGCTGCCAGGGCCCGGTGCTGTGTGGCGCAGTGCATCATCCGGCAGGCCGCACTCAAGGCCCAGGATCACCCGCCGCCAGGCGCGCGCATTCAGGATTTCCCGTCCGAGCGACCAAAGGCGGCCCGGCGCGGAGATGAGGGCACGCGGAGAGCTGGCAGCCTCGGCGAAGATTGTCGCCGCGCGCATGCGGAGACTGGACCTCAATTGCGTGACTTCGGCACGTAGCACCGCATTTTCCCGCTGCAGGGCATCAATCTCTGCTTGTGAAGACAAATCAGTCCGGGGGGCTTCGGGGGAACGCATCGTGCTCTTTCCTATCGGGCTTCCGGGGCTTAAACAAAGCCCTTCTGTCATCAGGGCATCGGGAACCGCATTTTTTTGATCAGATCGTGGCTCTCAAATCTCCGCAGGCATCTTTATGTCATGGGGTGCCGCCTGAAAGGGCCGGTCAGGGCGGCAGCGCTCGATCCTGCGCTGCCGGTGCGACTGGAGCTGGGAGAGGCGGCAAGCAGCGCGCTGATTGTGAGCAACCTGCCAGCAGGCCGGTATGATGTGCAGGTGGCCGCTGACCGGACGCCGCCAGTTGTCGGCCTGCGAATCTGGGGGCCGGGGTTTCCGGTGGCTACGGGGACGGTGACGGCGGACACGCCGATGACGTTTCAGCTGGATGGTGCGCGGGGCTATCTTGTGCTGCAGGCAACCGGCGGGCGGGCGGGGGGCCATCTCAGCCTTTCCTATCTCGGCCCGCCTACGGAAAACCGCCCGGACCTGGCATTGGATCGCCGTATTGATTTGGTTGTGCGGCAGATCCCCGGCCTGGCGGATGCCCGGCAGATGCGGATTCAGGCGGACGGTCTCGTGCTGGCAGATGCAGCAGGCCGGGACATACATCACTGGCCCTTTTCCGGAACAGACGAAGCAGAGCCGATCGCCATCGCGTTGGACAGGCGCCTCCCGGACATTCGCCATGTCGCATTGGCAGATGATGCAGCCTTGCATGGGCTGCATCATTATCCGGGTTTCTTCTTCCGGACGGGCGAGGTGGCAGCAGACCAGGCCGGGCGCCCGTTGAAGGTTGGCGTCCTGGGCCATGACTTCAAATTCATCGATATATATCTCTCCTATCTGAAGTCTGTCGGGCATTCGGTCCGGTTCGATACCTGGGACTGGGCCGGGCCACAGGATCTGGTCCGATCACGGGAGGTGACGGCCTGGGCAGATGTCATTCTGTGCGAATGGGGGCTGGCGAATGCCCTGTGGGCGAGCCGGCAGGCGCCACCGGAAAAGCCTCTCATCGTGCGTTTGCACGCACAGGAAGTACGCGGAGCCGCGCAACGTTTCGGCAGGCGCATCGACGCCAACCAGGTGACGCAATTGGTTTTCGTTTCGGAGACTATTCGTCAGCAGGCGGTTGACCTCTATGGCTGGCCAGAAGCGATAACGTGTTGCGTGCCGAACTTTGTGTTGCCGGAGCGGTTCGAGCTCAGCAATTGGCCGCATAGTGGTGAGGGTGTTTTGACGCTCGGACTGGTCGGGATGACACCTGCATCAAAGCGGCTTGACCGCGCGTTGGATCTTGTCGAGGCGTTGCAGGCGCGCGGCTGCCCTGTGCGTCTCAGGGTAAAGGGGCGTCATCCCGATCTGGCAGGCATCAGAGATGTTGAGCAGGCGTATTACCGTCAGGTCTTTTCCCGCCTTGAAAATTCGCCGGACCTGAAGCGGGCGGTGGTCTTCGATGCATGGGGGCGAGATATGCCCGAATGGTATCGGAAGGTGGATGTTGTCCTGTCCTGCAGTGATAACGAGTCTTTTCACTATGGGCTTGCAGATGGAGTGCTTGCTGGATGCCCGCCGGTTGTGTGGCCCTGGGAGGGAGCCGCAGAGACCTATTCTGCTGACTGGATCTGCGCGTCAGTCGAGGACGCGGCCGAGCGCGTTCTTTCCTTCAGGTCGATGGGGGCGGAGCAGGTGACTGATATGCAGGGGGCAAACCGCGCGCTGGTCAAGCGCCGCTATGGACGAGAGCACATATTTCGTGAACTGACAAAGATACTGTCTGCCCCATTTGAAGGGGCAGACTGATCAGCAGAATTCCCGGGCCGCGCTCATGACAAAGTCCAGGAATTTTTCGCCCGAATAGTTGGTTTCGATAAACTCCCGGCCAAGGCGGGCATTTGCCTTAAAGGTGTCGGGAGCCTGTTGTGCCAGGATGTAATCGGATATTTCGGCAACCGATTTCTTGATGAACTTTTCCGGGTAGATGTACTCAACGCCCTCCCAATCGAGGAAGACGCCCTGGGCGCCACCCGCGAACCCTTCAGCCGGGGCGAGATGGAAGCTTTCCGGTGCTTCACGGTCGCTCACCGATAG
Source organism: Hyphomonas sp. (assembly GCA_002700305.1). GTDB lineage: Bacteria > Pseudomonadota > Alphaproteobacteria > Caulobacterales > Hyphomonadaceae > Hyphomonas. Next base: position 77,883 of record PACZ01000032.1, read on the forward strand.
GACAAATCCGATCTTGTGCTCGTAGAGTGCCTTGGCGATATCGGCATGCCCGTGATGGATCACGGCGTCCTGCAGTCCATGGTCGGCAATATACTTCGTGCACGCTTCAAAATATTTGCCTTCCACCGGATCCTTCGCAACCCAGGAAACTTCCGCGGCTTGTTTCCCAAAGACATGAAGCCGGAAGTCTGGATCTGTCTCGCGTAGCCGGGCGAGTATTTCAAGCGCCCGCAAAAGCCCCTTGCGGGAGGGAAGTGTCCCGATGATCGCCAGATTTTTCAGGCGCGCTTCATCGAATTTGGGGTTGAAGGCGCTGGTATCCACCGGGTTGGGAAGGAGGCGTACTTTCTGACGATCGAAACCGAAAGTTTCTATCAGTTTCTCGAAATAATAGACCGACACACAGAAGATGCAGTTTATGGCGTCGATCTTAGCTCGGTGGCCGAAGTCACGGCCCAGCTCAAACCGATGCATGCGCGTGACGAGAACCTGATTGGCGCGTTTGTGCGTGGACCACCAGACTGCATTTTCCAGCAGCCATTCGCACCAGACGATCTCTGCCCAATCTCGCATGGCCAGGCTTTGCTTTTCGTCATGGGCTGCGTGTCCTGTCCACTCATCGAAGCGGATATCGAAGCGTTGTGCGAGCATGGGCTCGACTTGCCTGGCGAACTTCAGGTCGTAGCCGGAGATGACGAGGCGCGGCTTCAGGATGCTGCGGATTGCTTCGACGTCGCCTTTGTGGATTGTCTCGACAATCTCGCGGTAACGCGCCCCGTATGTATAGTTCCGTATCGTGTCCCAATGCTTGCGGAGGAAGGCGGTCAGCTCCTGATAGGTTTCGTCAGGTATGTCGCCGGTGTTGAACCACATCAGCGATTTCAGCACAGTCTGCAGGCCAACCTGCAGCCGTATCTTGCAGAAAGAGATTGATCGTGTCGCCAGCCGGCTCTCTGCCTCTTCCCAGACTTGCAGGTGGTTCTTCAGTTCACGGGCGCCATATCTCTGGGTGCTGGAAGGGGTCCAGCTTGCGGACTTGTGATAGATGAAGGTCGGATGGTCGATATATTCGACCTTCGCCGCGTGGCTGAGCACATCGATCAGGAAAAGCGTGTCTTCGCCGATCCGGATGTCTTCGGGCCACATGATGTCATTGTCGATCAGCAGCGAGCGCCGGATAAGAGAAGGCGTCGTGGTGCTCTGCTTCGCGATAATCAGCGCGATACGGTCGGTCTCCGGAAGGCTTGCTTTCCAGTCTGCCAGCGTGTTCCGGGCGATCTCGCGGCTGCCATCGTCGACAATGAGATAACCGCGGACGATGTCGGCCTTGTGGGATACGGCATGCTGAAGGTGGGTTCTGATCGTGTCCGGATAGATCACATCGTCGCAATCGAGGAAGAAGATGAAGTCCGCTTCCGAGAGGCGTGTGCCGACATTGCGTGGCCGGGAAGGTGACCCGCTGTTTGAGGCAAGTCTGTGCGCTCGCCAATGCGGCTGTCCGGCAGCCTCTTCCTGCAGATACTCAAAAGTTCCGTCTGAAGAACAATCGTCCACGAAGATGACGTCGAAAGTGCCCTCCGCGGCATCGACCTGCCGAAGCGATGCAAGGCACTTCTCGATCTTTCCCCTGGCATTGTAGCATGGAACAATGATGGAAACTTTCGGTGCAGAAATCGTGTCGCCCACTTGTCATCCTTTCGTTGCGATCTATTCCCGGACGGGTATTCGATGTCGTCCGGTCGCAGGTTTTCTATATACAGTAGGCCGACTTCGACGCGCCTGAATGACGGTCGCGGATCGTATCGAGGAATGTGCCGCCTTTGCCGATGATCTGATCGTGAACCTTTACCTGCTCGTACAGATACTTGTGGTCACTGCCATAGTGCATCAGGTCCCCGTCGAAATACTTCAGGTGCAAGACCGCTTTTTTCAGCGTTTCCTTTTCCTCGGCCGTATCGTCGCCGACCAGCGCAAACCATGGGGTTTCAATGAGGTTTTGATCAGGCTTGGCATAGGTCAATGCATAGCCTTCCGACAAGACGTCCACGCCGTAGCGATTGTACTTTTCGTAAAACGCGGCGACCTCGGTGTCGGGGACATCCTTGTCGACCAGCAGAAGTTTCCTTGCGCCTTGCAGGTGCTGGGCGGTGTTTTCCAGCCGCCGGATAGCCGCGGTTGCCCCGGCATCGTCGCGGACGTCCGCAACGAGCGTGAGCGGCGTGGCGGGCGTCAGGTAGGGAATTTGTGCCAGGTCCAGAACCTGAAGGAAGCGGTTCTCATAAGTATGGTGCTCAAGAACCAGATGCAGCGCTTCATCCCGCATGCGCTCGATATCGCTTTCCGAAAGGCTCTTGAGCCTTTCGGGGTGCTTGTCCGCGAACAGGACAACGTCCCCGAACATTTCTTCCATCCCGCGCGAATAGTTCGAGATCACGAACGTGTTGCTCGACATCAGTTCGAATGCGCGGCGGGCGAACATGGTGGTCGAGTCCGTAATGGAATTGATATTTATGCCATACACGGCGGACTTGAAGACGTCGGGTACCCTGTCGGCTGGAACATTTTTCCGTATGTAGGGTTTGAATTCATCCGGGAACAGATGGATTGGATCTGGGTTACCGTAGTACCGGTCGTAAATTTCAAGCTCGATCCCTGCATCCAGAATGCCATGGAAAATGGTTTCCATGTCCGCGCAACGGTCCGGGAAGTAGCTGTACCAGCTACCTGCAAATGTTGCGGAACGTGAGCGTGGCCCGTTTTCGATCGGGTTGTAGAGTTTCGGGTTCGTGGCAAAGGGCAGGGCTGCGACGCTTTTGCAGCCATAATCGTCCTTGTACCGAGGAACGCATTCTTCTGCCGTGGTCATCACATGGTCAAACAGCTGGGCTGTCTTTACGAAGTCGTGAACCCGGTCCTCATAGTGAGCCGGATCTTCCTTGTTCCAGAAAACGGTGGGAATTCCACGTTCCCGGCAGGTGTCCAAAATGCCAAGAAGTTCGGTGCGGTTCTCCTTTGCAAAACGCTCGCTTGCATAGACCTTGCCTTTCCATGGGCGGCGGTCCGAGTCGACGCCGGACCAGGCTGATTCACAGAAGAACAGATCGAAATCATTGCTTTCAAAAGCTTCTTGCCAGTTCGAGGGCTCAAAGGTGACCGCGTTGAATTCATCCTTGAAGGAAAGATAGCTGAACTCATCACACAGAAGGGCGACCTTCATGTCCTTTGGTAGCTTTGCGGTACGAGGTGCAGCAGGCCTGAAAGCGGCTGGTTTCCGGACGGAAGGAAGCGGTGCGGCAGGGGTAGTCTGCTTGACCGATGTGGCCGGCAGCTTCGCTGGTGGGGAGGATGCTCTTCCCAGCAGATGATCGGCGACACGTTGTTCGGATGCAGAAAAGTCTACCTGGCCCTGAAGGGCGGCGATGATTTGCCTGGCCATCTGGTTGAAGCCCATGTCCTTGAGGCGGAAGGCCAGCCATTTCTGACGGAACGGTTCCGGATCGACAGAAGCTGCGAGCGATGCCAGGAGCAGGCGGGCAAATGGATCTGCAACATAACGTTTCTTGGCAAGAGCCGTAGCGGCGTTAGCCAATTTGACGGGCTTTATTTTCAGTAGACGGAATAATTCCAGAAGCGGCTGTGTCCAGCGCAGATCCTGATCGCGTACCAAAGCGTGTTGGAGAGATGTGGAAATACCATCCGGTGTTGTCTGGGCCTGCGCTGACTGGATTGCTGCAAGTGTTTCCCGCGATTTTGAAAGTTCAGCGGCAAGGCCCGAGATTTTCTGGGCAGTCCCAGACGTCGGTATCTCAGCTTGCGCCCGTGCGAGTGCGTTTGCGGTCTCGGAAAGTTCCTTCCTGACAGAGGCAAGTTCCTTTTCATGCTCCAGCAGCTTCCGCGTTTTTGTCTCAGCCAGTTCCTTTTCTCGCAGTTCAGCAGCATGCAGGTCTTGCCTGAGCGCCTCGAGGCGCTGGGTTTCCGCACGGAGCTGCTGGTTCAGCGCCGCATTGCTGTCGGTCAGTTCCTTTTTGTCCCGTTCAGCAGCATCCAAGTCTTTCCTGAGCGTTTCCAGTTGAAGATTGGCTTTGTTCGCATGTGAATCAGCGCTCTCCCTTGCTGCTCGCAGTTCGTCGATTTGGGCTGTTAGTGTTTTGCTTCGCTCGACTTCGGCGTGGAATTTCTCCCATGCAAATGACAGGCGTCCTGAAATGTCCCGTGCTATGCTTTCCCGACGGTCATGCCCATTCTTCAGATAGTATCTGTGACGCAGAAGTTGGCGGAGAAGTGTTTCATCATAGTCGGCACCAAGCTCTTCTTTGTGGGTGAACAGATTGGTGATGTCTTTGTTGAAGGAGTCTCGCAGATGGTAGCCGAGCGTTCGGAGATATGATGAGATCTCCTCAAATTCCTCATAAGTCCTGCTTTCTACATAGAGCAGGGGGCGCGCCGATGAGAGCAGCTTTTCTGCGCCGCGCAGGACGTCCATCTCCATGCCCTCAACATCAATCTTGATCATCCGGATCGTTTCGGGGTCTTCGATATCGTCGAGCGTGACAATCTTGATGGATGCTTCGATGGAGTCGCCTAGCGAGAGGCTCTGTGCGCCGAGGTTTTCCGGCTTGAGGGTTGAAAAATAAGCGCGGCCGGCCTCGCGGCCTGCGCCAGCCTCAATCACCGAGACGGCTTCCGACAGTTCGTTCAGGGCGGCGCTTTGCCGGATTGCTGTGGCCAGGGGGGCGTTTGGCTCGAATGCCGTTACCTGTGCGCCTGCCACCGCGGCCAGATACATCGTATGGTTGCCGATATTGGCCCCGACATCGAGGACCCGGTCGCCAGGCTGGAGCCGGCTTGCCATGTCCTCCAGCATTTCGAGTTCATAGGGGTGTTGCGATTCAACAATCCCCTTCTGGATGTAATCTGTCTCGCGATTTGGCAGAACAATCCTGTAGCTGACCTCCTGTTCGTTCAACGTAACGATGTCTGCTGCATCCGGTGGCGGGGCCGTCGCGGCATTTTTCGATTGAGAGGTTTTCGCGACTGGTTTGCGTTTCGACACATCGGCCTCGCTGTGTTTGGTTATGCTTTGTCGGATGTGGGGACAGATCTCGGAAGGAGAGGCTTTATATTCAGGGGAATTAGAAAGGACAATGTTTGCAGAGGTGCGTGAGGCGGGCCTGCCGCGTTGAGGTAGTTGGTTCTAATATGAGCATTCTTTGGCAATGAGCTTGTAGACTACGAACCCATCCTGATAGTGGCTAGATTTTTGGTGAATCGATGTTGGGTAGGAAGTATGAATGCAATTCCTTTGATCGTTTGCGGCATGGGGCGCAGTGGAACCAGGACCGTTGCAGACATTTTGTCGGCGCATGAAAGAATTCAGCTTTATGGTGAAATTCCGCCTCAGATGATTGACGCGTTTATGACGTTTCTTGACAAGGTTGATCTCGGATATTTCAAAAACCCCCAATTTACGGAAGACTGGAAAGCGCGAAAACTCAATTACCTTTATGAGTCCTTCAACGCCCTTTCAAAGACATACGCCAAGAAAACAAAGGATTCATTGCTGGTTTGCGGCTACAAGTCGCCCAGGCACGAAATGCATTTCAAAAAGCTTGAAAAACATTTCAACAATGCCGATGCATCCGCCCACTACATTTATTGTACGCGCAGTGCGGAGACCTGCTGGGCTTCGTATAAGTCCATGCCTTGGAATTCCTTTACGCTGGAGACGTTCTTGGAGGACTACAAGCAGTCATTGCGTGAATATCACGTGATGAAAGAGGCTGCTTCTGAGCGCGTTCATGTGTTCTCGCTGGATGCCTACACGCGTGCTCCGGATCGATACGAGTATTTCAAAACTCGATTTCTGGTGCCTTTGGGGATTGAGGAGAATGAACGTGTGCGCGCCACCATCGAAAGCAATCTGAACCGGAATGCGACCGTGAACGTGACAAAGCAAAACCGAAAGGCGCTCTTGTCTGAAGAGGTTGAAGCCATACAGAAAGATCCGGACCTGCCAGCTCTGCTCGCAGGCGTTGCTGGGGTATAAAGACACGCGAGCACAAGGGTTTATCGCGTGATGTTTATGTTTTCTTTGGGCTCTCCTGACGGGAGTTTCCTGGAAAGTCGCGGCGCATATCCGGTGGGGCAGTTGGCCCCGTTTCGTTCCCTTGTAAGTAGGATCGCCCTAGCCTTTAAGGCCGCATTACACTAGTCGCGAGCGAAGGTGTTTGCCTCGGTTGCATAGGCTGGGGAGCCATGGTTAGTACCAGTCCGATTCGAGATTGAAGAGTATGAGTGTTTCTCCGCAGATTGATACGGTGACCAAAGCTTCTGCCGAGAAACGCGAAGACGCGATGGCGGAACTGGCTGCTGGGGCTCACAGCGCCACCGCGCCCTCGGGTAGGGGGCAATTCGGTGGTGCGATGTTGCAGGATTTTTCCGAGTCTTTGAGGCGCTGGCGGGTTGCCGCCTGGTTGGGTTGGAAAGATGCCGTTCTGCCCTTTCGCCGGACTTATTTCGGGCCGTTGTGGCTGGTGATCCAGACCACGGTATGGCTGGTGATGATCGCTGTGCTGCTGGGGCCTTCTCTCGGCCAGGGAAGAGAAAATTACATCGTCTATGTCGCGGGTGGGATGATCATTTTCCAATTTTTCACCGGCTTACTGGTTGATGGGGCTGCTTCGTTTACGCGGGATGCTGGACTGATTCAGAATATCCCGAACCCGATGACGCTCTATCTGCTCCGGGTGCTGTTCAAGTCGCTATTCCTTTTCCTCGCGCAGGTGCCGGTGCTGATTGGCGCCTACGTGATTACGGGGGTCGGCATAGATTGGCAGGCTTTGTGGGCTGTTCCCGGACTTTTGCTGTCAACCTGGGTCATCCTGGGCGCAGGGCTGGCGCTGGCTAGCATAACACCGCGGCTGCGCGACATTCCGTTCGCGCTGAATGCAGCTATGCGGGTTCTGTTCTTCGCGACACCGATTTTCTGGTTGATGGACGGGCGGGGTTTGCGCACGCTAGCGGCGAACCTCAATCCTTTCGCGCACCTGCTGAATGTGGTCCGTGAGCCGCTTCTTGGGCACCCTGTTCCGGTTCACTCTGTTTATGTGTGCCTCGCTTGCGGCGCTGTCAGCTGGGTTATCGGTATCATCCTGTTCAGCCGGGCCCGTCCTCATATTGCATCTCAGCTGTAGACTCATGAACCAAGCGCCCATTTCCCTCAAACATGCCAGCTTGCAATTTCGCGTGCGCACAACCAAGCGGACAGGCCAGATTGTATCTCCCCAGCAAGCAAAAGTCGGGGGGCGGCTGATCACCACACGTAACCATGCTCACCTGCTTGCTTTGGATGACGTCACCCTCGACATTAGCGAGGGGGATCGCGTCGCCCTGATCGGCCATAACGGGGCGGGCAAGTCTACGCTGCTGCGCCTTCTTGCTGGTATTTATACGCCTACCTCGGGCACATGCGATGTGATCGGCAAACGATCCTGCCTATTGAGTGTCGGCCTTGGTCTGAGCGGCGAGGCCAGCCTGCGGGAGAACGTGATTCTGGCGTTGACCCTCTATGGTGAAACGCACAAGCGGGCGCGTGAACTGCTGCCGGAAATTCTGGAGTTTGCTGAGCTGACAGAGTTCTCCGACATGCCGCTGCACACCTGTTCGAGCGGGATGAAAGCTCGTCTCGGATTTGCTGTTGCGACCAGCGTTTCGCCGGATGTGTTTCTTGTCGACGAAGCTTTGGGGGCCGGCGATGCGCACTTTGCAACAAAGTCGAGCAAACGCCTCGCCAAATTATTTGAGGACTCACGCGTCCTGGTGCTGGCCGCGCATTCCGCCTCCATCCTCAAGAAGTTCTGCAATAAGGCGTTGTGGATGGAGAAAGGCAGAGTGAGAGAATTCGGTGATCTGGATGTCATCCTTAAGCAGTATAGCAAGGCCATGTCCAAGTGACCGTGTTGCCCGGTAGGGGCCATCGCTCTATTGGCATTGCAGGCGGAAGGATGCCATCCGGACATGAGTTCCTCGGTACGCATGCCACTATTTGATCAAAGGTTTGAGTTGTGAAGATTTTCGTTGTCGTTGGAACGCGACCCGAAGCGATAAAGATGGCGCCTGTTTACAAGGCGATCGCTGACCAGCCGGGCCTGCAACCTGTTCTGGTGTCTACAGGCCAGCATCGGGAAATGCTGGACCAGGTTCTCAACTGGTTCGGACTGACACCGGATCATGACCTCAATCTGATGGCGCCGAATCAGACACTTTCGCATGTCATGTCGGAAGCAATTAAAGGCATCGATCGGCTGATCGATTCGGAAGAACCGGATGCCTTACTGGCGCAAGGCGATACGGCGACTGTGTGCGCTGCTGCCCTTGCGGCCTTCAACCGAAAGTTGCCGTTCGGTCATGTGGAAGCCGGCTTGCGCACGCACAATCTGGACCAGCCCTATCCAGAGGAGGGCTACCGTCAGATGGCAAGCCGCGTGACCCGCTGGCACTTCTGCCCGACCCGCCGTGCCTTCAACGCGCTTGAGGACGAGAAAGTCGGCGGTGAAAAGCTGCTGGTTGGCAATACGGTTGTCGATGCGCTGGTCGATACAGCCGAGCGGGCAGGCGATCCGCAAACGCCGCTGACCCGTCCGCGCCTCGTGCTGATCACCGGTCACCGCCGGGAGAATCATGGAGAGCGCTTCAACACGGCGTTCGACGCCATTGCCGAACTCGCCCGCAGCCAGCCAGACGTTGATTTTGTCTACCCGGTCCATCGCAACCCGAATGTACGGGATGCCGTTTTCGAACGTCTGGACCAGATCGCGAATATCAGCCTGATCGAGCCGGTGGCCTATCCGGAAATGGTGGCATTGATGAAGCGGTCGTCGCTGATCATCACCGACTCTGGCGGCGTGCAGGAAGAAGCACCGACGTTCGGCGTACCGGTGCTGGTGATGCGCGATGCCACCGAGCGCCAAGAGGCCGTTGAGGCCGGTGTTTGCGAACTGGTCGGTGTCGATAGGGCCCGCATTTTGTCGCGTGGCCAATCAATTCTTGAGGCGGGGGACAAGGCCCGGCTCGGGGAGGTGAAAAACCCGTTTGGCGATGGTATCGCTGCGCGCCGTATCGCACAGGTGCTCGCGGGCGTGCCTGTTGACCCATTGAACATCTGAAACATCTGAAACATCTGCGCTGGGAAACCGGCATCTGGCAGAGAGGGGAATTTTCCATGCCGGGAGTAAAGAAGATCATTGTCGTGGGGCTTGGCTATGTCGGCCTGCCGACAGCCGCGCTGCTCGCACGCGCCGGTTATGATGTGCACGGCGTCGATATTGACGACAAGATCATTGATTGCCTGCAAAACGGTGATTGCCCGCTTGGGGAGCCCGAGGTCGCGAGCATTGTGTGCGAGGCACTTGAGTCCGGCCACCTGCAGGCGTCCAAGACGATGGAAACAGGGGATGCCTTCATCATCTGTGTTCCAACGCCGATCCGTCCGGACAAGACCGCGGATCTGCGGATGGTTGAGTCCGCGGTCAAAAGCATGGCCCCGTTTGTGACCAAAGGCGCGCTCGTTATTCTGGAATCCACCAGCCCCATCGGGACAACGCGCAATGTGATTGCAGACGGGCTGCGCCAGCAAGGCCTGGATCCTGTGGAAGACCTCGACATCTGTTACTGCCCGGAACGGGTGTTCCCCGGCAAAACAGTGAGCGAAATCCTGCACAATGACCGCGTGGTCGGCGGTCTCACACCGCGTGCCGCAGAGAGAGCCAAGGCGCTTTACGAATCGTTCTGCGATGGAACGCCGGTCACGACGAGTGCGGAAAGTGCCGAATATTCCAAACTGATGGAGAACACGTTCCGCGATGTGAATATCGCCCTGGCAAACGTCTTTGCGCGCATTGCCGAAGAAGCGAGTGTTGACGTGCAGGAGGTCATCAATCTGGCCAACCGTCATCCGCGCGTCCAGGTGCTGTCGCCTGGCCCGGGTGTCGGCGGACACTGTATTCCGGTTGATCCCTGGTTCCTGATTGAAGGGCGTGACGCGCTGACGGGGCTGCTGCGCACCAGTCGCGAGATCAATGACAGTCAGGCCGAACGCTTGCTGGACCGTGCCGAAGAGGCCGGGCTATCGCGCGGAACGAAAGTGGCCATTCTTGGCGCTGCCTACCGGGCTGATCTCGATGATGCCCGCGAGTCGCCGACCGAGCATCTGCTCAGCCTGCTCAGCGAACGGGGCTATTCGTGGGTTACACATGATCCTTATGTGACGCACATGCATATGCATGGCGGCGTCGAACCTAACCTGACAGCAGATCTGGATGTTGCGATTAGCGAGGCGGATGCGGCCTTTATCATGACCGATCATGCGGTCTATCGAGGCCTGTCGCCGGAAAAGCTGCTGAAGATGAAGAGCCGTATTGTCGTCGATGGTCGGCGTATGCTGCACGACAGGAGTTTCACGGACGCCGGCTTCACAATTATCCCTGTCGGTGCGCCGGTGATGTCGGCGAAAGGCTAAGGTGCTGGGGGCGCCTTTCCAGATTCAAGCTTCTTTGCCGACGCGTGTTTGCTGAGCTGGAGGTTCCTTCTCTGCGTTGGGGTTTGAACTCGGCACGTGTTTGCTGCCGGTGACCGGTCTGACATGGGCGGCGCGGCTATTCAGCAGGTGCGGGTTCCAGGCCATTGTGCGGCTCAGCGCCCACACCGGCACTTTCCGCGGATCGGTCTTCCAGTCCGTACCCCGACGGATCGACATGGCTTTGCGGAGGCCATCCCAGGTGCCGCGTAGCGTCGCCGAAAAGCAGCCGATGAAAGCATTTCGGAAAATCAGATAGATAGATAAAACGATGTGTACCGGCAGCGTCAGAAGAAGCAGCAGCAAGGGCATGTTCTTGGCATAGGTCCAGATCCGGTTGCGTGTCCCATGATAGGCTGAGAACTTGCTGTGCTTGCCGGTGATGGCACTGCCCATATGATGAACTATCGCGTCGGGCAGGAAAATGCAGCGCTCGTCAGCCAGCTGCATCCGGAAGCCGAGATCGACGTCTTCGCAATAGCAGAAGAAACGCTCATCAAAGCCACCATGTTCCAGAAATAAAGTTCGGTCGTAGATGGCAGCTGCTCCGCAGGGGCTGAAGCACTCGCCTTCGGCGGGCATGTGTGATGCGGGGTGCCCGAACCCGCCTCGCCAGGGAAGGCCGAAGATCAGATAGGCATCGCCCGCCCCATCAATATGGTCAGGGTGTGCCATGTCATATTGGGCGGATGCAAAAACGCGGCAATCGGGATGGCGCCGGGATGCGGCGGCAATTTTTTCCAGCCAGTCCGGCGCAGCTTCGGCATCCGGATTGAGCAACGCCAGCCAGCGCCCGGTGGCCATGTGTGCCCCCAGATTGTTTGCTGCGGCAAAGCCGAGATTATCTGCATTCCTGACAAGTTGGGCTGATGGCACGCCGGTAAAGTCAATCTTGTCTGCCGAGCCATCGGTGGAGGCATTATCAAGCACGATGACTTCGAAATTGCGGAAGGTCTGAGCCGCCAGTGAGCGGACGGCGGCGCAGATATAATCTCCGCCATTGTAATTCACGATGATTACGGAGAATTCAGGAGCTTGCATGAGGTCCGTCTTTGTCGCGTTCAATCAGCCGGAGAAACCGGGCGCCGGAGCATCCCCCAACAAGCCCTTTTTGTTGGCGGCATTCTAAGCACGGCGTCAAGCTTATGGCACGCCCCGGACACTGCGATTTCATGAAAAATAGTTTCATCTGGAACTAATAATTCTCTCGGTATATACTGCGACCATGGACACGACCGTACTCAAGAACCGCTACGAAAACGCGCCGCGGGCCGCTGATTTTACAATCGATCAGGCGTGGGATACCTACACGGCTGAAGAACATGACCGGTGGGACCGGCTGTTTCGCCGACAGAAAGAGGTCACGCAAGGCCGCGCCTGTTCGGCAGCGCTGGATGCGATGACACAACTGGAACTGTCTCCGTCAGGCATCCCGCACATGGGACGTCTGTCTGACCGACTGGAAAAGATTACCGGCTGGCGCATCGTACCCGTCGCCGAACTGGTGCCGGACGAGATTTTCTTCGACCATCTGGCCAATCGCAGGTTCCCGGCCGGGGCCTTCATCCGCCCGGAAGCCGAGTTTGATTACCTGCAGGAACCGGACATCTTCCACGACATTTTCGGCCATGTGCCGCTGCTGGCCAATCCGGTGTTTGCCGACTTCATGGAAGCGTACGGCAAGGGCGGCCAGCGGGCGATGCGCCTTGGCCAGCTGCACAACCTCGCCCGGCTCTACTGGTACACGGTGGAGTTTGGCCTGATCCGCGAAGACGAGGGCCTGCGCATCTATGGCGCCGGTATTCTGTCCAGTCCGCAGGAAACCGTCTTCGCTCTGGAAGACGACAGCCCGAACCGGATCGGTTTCGACGTGCAACGCCTGATGCGTACGAAATACATCATTGATGACTTCCAGCAGACCTATTTCGTCGTCGACAGTTTCGAAGCTCTGCTTGACACTTGCTACAAGGATTTCGGTTCGGTCTACGCCGACGTGAAAGGCCAGCCCGACTACGAAGCGCACGAGATTGCGCCAGGTGACGACGTGCTTCATCGCGGCACGCACGCTTATTTCGATCAGGGCGGACGAAAGAAGGTCTGACCGGGCGCCATCGTCACTTCCGCGCTTGACCCTTGAGAAAAAACAGAAGATCGACTTGGGATGCATTACGCCCCCCGTATTCTCGTCACCGGCGGTGCCGGCTTCATCGGTTCCTTCCTGTGCGAGCGCCTGCTCGACTCCGGCGCGGAAGTCCTGTGCGTGGACAATTTCTTCACCGGCCGGCGGACCAATGTCGCCCACCTCCTGGACAATCCGCGCTTCGAGATCATGCGCCATGACGTGACGTTTCCGCTCTTTGTGGAAGTCGACCAGATCTACAATCTGGCCTGTCCGGCGAGCCCGATTCACTACCAGTTCGATCCTGTCCAGACGACGAAGACGAGCGTGCACGGCGCGATCAACATGCTGGGCCTCGCCAAACGCACGCGCGCGAAGATCCTCCAGGCCTCGACCTCGGAAGTCTATGGCGATCCGGAAATCCACCCGCAGCGGGAAGAGTATTGGGGCAATGTGAACCCGATCGGCCTGCGCTCCTGTTATGATGAGGGCAAGCGCTGCGCCGAGACGCTGTTCTTCGATTATCACCGTCAGCACAATGTGAAGATCAAGGTCGCCCGGATCTTCAACACCTATGGCCCGCGCATGCACCCGAATGACGGCCGCGTCGTGTCGAATTTCATCGTGCAGGCCCTGCGCGGCGAAGACATCACACTTTATGGCGATGGCCAGCAGACGCGCAGCTTCTGCTTCGTCTCAGACCTCGTAGATGGCCTGATCCGGCTGATGAATTCCGAGGATGAGGTCACCGGCCCGATCAATCTGGGCAATCCCGGAGAGTTCACCATGCGCCAGCTCGCCGAGACGGTGCTGGAACTGACGGGCTCGAAATCCGGGATCGTCAACCGGCCCCTGCCATCGGACGACCCGCGCCAGCGCCAGCCGGATATTTCAAAGGCGAAGTCCGCGCTCGGCTGGGAACCGACCATCCCGCTCGCCGAAGGCCTGAAGCCGACAATCGAGTATTTCCGGAACGAGATTGCGGAGATGGTTTAGGGGCGGTTGCGCTTACGCTTGCGCGGCGGGCATTCATTTCCTCAAATCGATCCTCGATCGATTTGTGCGCTGAAGGCGCACCGGAAATGAATGGTGGGCCCGGCAGGATTTGAACCCGCGACCAAACCGTTATGAGCGGTCCGCTCTAACCAACTGAGCTACAGGCCCACCGAAACACCCGTTTAGGCGGGTGATGTGCGCCTTGCAATGGGCCTGATGAATCCGATCGAATCCCGTAACGGAGTCTTACCGCTCTTGTGGTTAACACCCTGAAACCCGGCGCGAATTTTGCTAGGTAGGGGACCATGACACGCGTACTTGTCACCGGCGGAGCCGGATATATCGGATCGCACACCTGTGTGGAGCTTGTCTCGCGCGGGTACGAGCCCGTGATAGTGGACAATTTCGTCAATTCCTCACCGAAGGCGATCGACCGGATCTGCCAGCTGACCAACTCGCCGGTGGAATGGTACGAGGCCGATGTCCGCGACACCGGCCGGATCGCCGAAATTCTCTCAAAGCATGATTGCGAAGCGGCCATCCACTTTGCTGGTCTGAAGGCTGTCGGCGAGTCGACGGAGAAACCGCTCGAATATTACAGCGCCAATGTGATGGGTACCCACAGCCTGATCGAGGCGATGCTGCAGTCCGGCGCCAGCCAGATCGTGTTCTCGTCCAGCGCCACGGTTTATGGCGAGCCGGAGTTCCTGCCCTATACCGAATCCCACCGCCTCCGCCCGACAAATCCCTATGGCAACACGAAGCTGACGGCGGAAATGCTGCTGAACGATGTGGCCGGGTCTGGCGCGCTGACCGATGTGGCGATCCTGCGTTATTTCAATCCGATCGGCGCGCACCCCAGCGGCATGATCGGGGAAGACCCGAACGATATTCCGAACAATCTGATGCCATATGTGGCGCAGGTGGCTGTGGGCCGGCGCCCGCACCTCAACGTGTTCGGCAATGATTATGACACGGCCGATGGCACCGGCGTGCGCGACTATCTCCACGTCGTGGACCTTGCCCGCGCGCATGTGCTGGCGCTCGACCGGTTCAGGCATTCCCACGGGCCCTTCACTGTGAACCTCGGCACCGGCAATGGCTCGTCCGTTCTGGAGGTCGTGCGGGCGTTCGAAGCGGCCTGCGGCAAGTCCATCGCCATGGAATTCGCGCCGCGGCGGGCAGGCGACATCGCCGCCTTCTGGGCCGATCCGTCGCGGGCGCAGGAACTCCTGGGCTGGGAGGCGGAGCTGACGCTGGAGGACATGTGCCGCGATCAGTGGGCCTGGCAGAGCCAGAATCCACAAGGTTATGAAAACGCCTGATTTGTCGTCGGTCTGAGACACAATCGGAACAAGATTGCCTCCCAGAGTGTTCGGTAGAATACTCAGTTAAACCAATGGGAGATTCTCATGCGCCGACTTTTGCCCCTTCTGACATCAACTGCCGCCCTCGCCCTGATCCTGCCTCAGGCGGCCTGCGCGCAGATGCAGGGCCCGGCGCTGGGCCTCACGCAGCAATCGGTGGCGGGCGCTTATCAGGCGCCGAACTCGATCCAGCCTGAAACCACGCTTTCGATCACTGCGCAGGCGACCGTGAAGCGCGAGCCCGACATTGCTTACATCAATGCCGGCGTTCAGGCCGAAGGTGACACCGCGACAGAGGCCATGGAATCGCAGGCCGAAGCCATGACCAGCGTGTTCGACGCGCTGGAAAAGGCGGGCGTTGCCGAGAAAGACATGCAGACGTCCAATTTCTCACTCTGGCCTCGCTACACCTATATCGAGACCAAGCTGAAAGACGGCTCGTCCCAAGGCGAGCAGAAGCTGATCGGCTATACGGCCTCCAACCAGCTGACCATAAAGGTGCGGGATCTCGACAGTCTGGGCACAATGCTCGACAGCCTGGTGAAGGCGGGTGGCAATACGTTCAATGGTCTGAATTTCGCGCTCGATGACAATACCGAAGTGCGTGACGAGGCCCGCCGCGAAGCCATGGCCATGGCCCGTGCCCGGGCAGACCTCTATGCCGAAGCGGCCGGTCTGCGCGTGCTGCGTATCGTGACAATCAACGAAAGCGGAAACTACTCGCCTCAACCCATGCCGATGGCGCGGATGGAAGTCATGGCGTCCGACAAGGCGAACACACCGATGGCAGGCGGCGAGGTTGGCTACAATGCAACGGTGAACGTGGTCTTCGAACTCGGCCAGTAAGACTCCGGGCAGGCCGGATCACACATAGCCTTCGGCAAGCAGGTCCTTCATATCGATGATGCCGACCGGCTTGCCGTCGACTGTCACGAAGGCGTTTGAGATACGCTGGGCCGTGAAGGTCTTGATGACCGTGGACATGCGGTCGTCTGGGCTCAGCGCCTTCGGGTCCGGCGTCATGACATCGGCCGCCGTTCCGGCGAGCTTGCCGGCGAGCATGGCGCGGCGCAGGTCGCCATCGGTGACCATGCCGACCAGCTTGCCATCCGCGTCGACGATACCGACGCAGCCCTTGCGTCCCTCGGAGACCGCCAGGATCACGTCCCGGACATCGGCAGAGTCGCTGATGATCGGCATATGATCCGTTTTAGTCTCGATATAGTCGCCTGCAGTCTGCAGGGAGCGGCCGAGTTTGCCGCCCGGATGGCGGAAGCCGAACTCCTCCCGCGAGAAGCCTCGGCGGGCCATCAGCACGATGGTCAGCGCATCGCCCAGCGCCAGCGCCATGGTGGTGGAGGATGTTGGTGCCAGGCCATTCGGGCACGCTTCAGCCACAACCGGCATTTCCAGCAGCACATCAGACGCCCTGCCCAGGGTCGATTCGGCCGAGCGCGTCATGCCGATCAGCGGGATGTCGTTGCCTTTGCAGAAGCGCAGAAGATCCACCAGTTCGCGGCTTTCGCCCGAATAGGAAATCGCGATCACGACCGAGCCCGGCACGACCATGCCAAGGTCGCCATGGCTGGCTTCTGTCGGGTGCAGGAAAAAGCTCGGCGTTCCGGTTGAGGCGAGGCTGGCGGCGATCTTCTGGCCGATATGGCCCGATTTGCCGACGCCCGCGACAATCACATGCCGGTCGGTCGCCATGATCCGGTCCGCGGCTTCAGCGATGGACGGTCCGATACTGGCTTCCAGCTGCTCAAGCGCGTCCCGCTCGATGCGGATCGTGTTGCGGGCGAGGTCTAGGTCGGATTCTTTGGCCACGGGCGCTGCTCCTGCTGGATCGCGCGTGTTGTCCGGCAAGCCGGGCATGGTGACAACCCTACTTGGCCAGTTGGCGGCGGCGGTACTCTTCCGGCGAGAACGCAGGCTCTTCGACAACGGGCGCTTCCGCGAAGTAACGCCCGATTGATGTCTGCTCGGGATCGATGGGCATAGCGGTTTCCGCCGGCGCCGGTTCGGACTCGGCTACCAGAACAGGCGCATTCAGTACCGGCGGGGCCGGCGTATCGTCTGCATCGCCCTGCGCCGAGGTTGCGTTGTCATTGTCGTTGGCGGCCATCTGTTTCGCTTCAGCCGCTTCCGTGGCCAGGATCACCGACAGAGGCTTCCCATTCAGCATCGGCTCGGCCGCGGCTTCCGGGCTCAGCGGTTCATCCAGCATGGCGAAGGCGAGGCGGGTCCGCAGTGCCGGGTCGTCGGCTGGCAGCGTGTAGGAGCTGAAGGCGGCTTCGATCAGGGCCTCGACGTGCCGGTCGCGCGCACGGGCCGTCGTGCCGCCCAGCATCACGGCGATGATCCGGTGGCCGTCGCGCTTGGCGGAGGCCATCAGGTTGAAGCCTGAGGCGCGGGTGTAGCCGGTCTTGATGCCGTCTACGCCGTCCACATCGCCAAGAAGATTGTTGTGGTTCTTGTAAGTCTTGCGGCCCCAGGAGAACTGCTCGGTCGCGAAATAGTGATAATAGTCCGCATGATCGGTCAGCATGGCCTCGGCCAGGATGGCCATGTCGCGCGCTGTGGTCAGCTGCCGTGTATCGGGCAGGCCGGATGCATTCACGAAGCGGGTGTTTTCCAGGCCCAGTGACTTGGCCTTAACGGTCATCAGCTGGGCGAAACGGCTTTCGGTACCGCCAAGGCGCTCAGCGACCACGACAGCGACGTCGTTTGCGGACTTGGTAACAAGAGCACCAATCGCGTCACGCACAGTGATGGTGGAGCCGGTGCGCAGTTTGAGGTTCGACGGGGCCTGTGCCGCGGCGAAACGGGAAACGGTCATGCGTTCGCCGAGCGAGACCTCACCGCTCTTGAGGGCATCGAACAGCATGTAGAGGGTCATGACCTTGGTCAGCGAGGCCGGATAACGTGGCTCGTCTGCATGCCGGTCGTGGAGGACCTCCTGCGTGTCGGCATCAATGACGATCGCAGCGTATTTTTCTGCCTGGGCAGCGCCTCCACCGATTGCCATGACCGACAGGACGGCCGCAGCAAGGGTGACTCGGGTCAGGGCGGCGAGTGCGCGCAGGAACATTCAGGTCTCCCGAATTGTTAACCCCGGCCCTCCGGGATTTAACTTAGAATCGTGCAAATCCCTTGACCACACCTTAACGGCACAAGGTGGGCCGGATTGCGCAATCGTAATAAAACCGATGCAAAAAACGTGCACGCTGCCTTATGTTGCAGCGCACAAAAATATATTGCGATCGCGAAGAAAAAGCGCTATATGTTTTCGTAGGGTAAGCGCAGGGTAGTACAAGTTAGTACAAAGGAACGATCGATGACGAAGGCAAAGACCGCTGGCACCGCAAAACGCGCAAAAGCTGAAGCGAGTGCAGCGATGGACACCACCACCAAGATGCTCGACGAGACCATGGGACAATTCTCCGGTTTCGCTGGCAAATTCGGCGAATATGCCGAGTCCGGCCTGAAAGCTTTCAGCGAACGCACCGCCGCATCGACCGATATGGCGCGCGAACTGGGCAGCCGGAACATGGACTTCTTCACCAAGTCGCTGGAGCAGGGCGTTGAAGCCACGCAGGCGATCACGTCCGCTAAAGACGTACGTGAAGTCATGGAAATCCAGGCCGGATTTGCGAAAAACATGTTTTCCGCGTATACGAAAGAAATGAATGCGCAGGCAGAACTTTGCATGTCTGCATGGCGCAGCGCCGCCAAGCCGTTCATGGCCTTTGGCGCAAAATAAGCTTCTCGGATCGGGCCATATGGCCTGATTGTAGAGTGCAGTAGACTGGAAAGAGCCGGACCTGATTGGTCCGGTTCTTTTGTTCCGGAAACAGGTTTCTGGCTGATCCTGCCGTCAAAATCGGGATTGGCGGTGCCAAAACAAAACGGTTAGATGCGCTCATGTCACGACTGCCTGATCTGATTGAGTTTTCGGCGCTGAAGCGTCCTTCCCGGCCGAACAATTGTCTGGTCGCGCCAGACGGCTTTACCGGTATCTCCGCCCCCGATGAAACGGCCCCGGTGTTCGACAAGCCGCCCAAGCGCGTGTTCGACATCGTGATGGACCTGGTGCTGGAGCGCGTGGAGTGGCGGCTGAGGGCGTCCGATCCCGATACGCTTCGGATTTCCTTCATCGCGGTCACACCCCTGATGAAATTCAAGGACGATGTCTATGTGCAGGCCCTTCCCGTGGACGGCACAGCAGACCATTCCAGTGTGGCCATCTATTCTGGATCCCGCATCGGCTATTCCGACCTCGGAACCAATGCCAAACGGGTGAAGGAACTACTCGATTTGATAGGTACCCGTTGAGCACGCATGCCCTAAAAGCAGGCAGATTATGATTTTGCCGCGTCTCATGTCTTCAATCTGGCCCTGAACCGTATATCTTAAGATTCATGAGCAAGGGCATTCCGCATTTCCGAATGAACGATCCTGCCCCGCCGGCACCGCCCGGCGACGGGGGCACTGGCGATGACGGGATCGAATATGGCCTGTCCACACAAACCCGTGTGCGGACCAAGAAGCCTTCGCTCTATCGTGTGCTGTTGCTCAATGATGACTACACGCCGATGGAATTCGTCGTGTTCATTCTCGAACGGTTCTTCAACCGCTCGCGTGAGCAGGCGACCCGCATCATGCTTCACGTGCATCAGAAGGGTGTCGGACTGTGCGGGGTCTACACATATGAGGTGGCCGAAACAAAGGTTGCCCAGGTGCTTGACCTTGCGAAGCGGCACGAACACCCTCTCCAATGTGTCATGGAGAAAGACGACTAGACCTCTAACCCCGGAAGGCTATCACATTGCCACGCTTGTCCCCCTCCCTGGAAACGGCCCTTGAAAAGGCCCTCACCCTGGCCTCTGAACGGGAGCACGAGTACGCCACACTCGAGCATCTCCTGTTGGCCCTTACAGAGGATGAGCACGCCAAGGAGGTTATGGGAGCCTGCAAGGTCGATATAGAGGTCCTGACTGCAGAACTCGTCCGTTACATCGATGACGAGCTGACCAGCCTGATCGTGGAAGACGGGGAAGGCCGCGTTCAGCCGACCGCTGCATTCCAGCGCGTTGTCCAGCGGGCCATCCTCCATGTCGAAAGCTCCGGCCGGGACGAAGTGACCGGCGCGAACGTGCTGGTCTCGATCTTCTCCGAGCGTGAGAGCCACGCTGCCTATTTCCTGCAGGAGCAGGACATGACCCGCTACGACGCGGTCAATTTCATCTCCCATGGCGTGGCAAAGCAGCCCGGCATGTCGCGCCCGTCCAGCCCGCGCGGCGCCGAGCCGGCGGAAGAGGAAGCCGTGAAGCAGGGGCACGAAGCGCTCGACGCTTACTGCGTGAACCTCAACGCCAAGGCCCGTGCCGGCAAGATCGATCCGCTGATCGGCCGCGACATGGAAATCAACCGCTGCATTGAGGTGCTTTGCCGGCGTAACAAGAACAATCCGATCCTCGTGGGTGATCCCGGCGTAGGTAAAACCGCGATCGCTGAAGGCCTGGCCAAGAAGATCGTCGATGGCGAAGCGCCCGAGATTCTCGACGAGGCCATCATCTGGTCGCTCGACATGGGCGCCCTGCTGGCCGGTACGCGCTACCGCGGCGACTTTGAGGAACGCCTGAAGTCGGTGATGAAGGAACTGGAACAGCAGGACAAGGCGATCCTGTTCATTGACGAGATCCATACGATCATCGGCGCCGGGGCGACCTCCGGCGGCGCGATGGATGCATCGAACCTGCTGAAGCCGGCCCTGCAAAGCGGTGGCCTGCGTTGCATGGGCTCAACCACGTTCAAGGAATACAAGCAGCACTTCGAGAAAGACCGCGCCCTGTCCCGCCGGTTCCGCAAGATCGACGTCGTGGAGCCGACCGTGGCCGACGCCATCAAGATCCTGACCGGTCTGAAGTCCCGCTTCGAGGATTTCCACGGTCTTCGGTATACGAACGACGCGATCAAGTCGGCGGTGGAACTTTCCGACCGTTACATCACCGACCGCAAGCTGCCGGACAAGGCCATCGACGTGGTCGATGAGGCAGGCGCCGCACAGTGGCTGCTGCCGTCCAGCAAACGCAAGAAGACGGTGGGCGTGCGCGACATCGAGGCCGTGGTGGCCAAGATTGCCCGCATTCCCCCGAAACAAGTGTCGACCGACGACGCCGAGGCGCTCCGCTCGCTGGAGACCGATCTCAAGCGTGTGGTCTATGGCCAGGACGAAGCGATCGAAGCCCTGTCGGCCTCGATCAAGCTTGCCCGGGCAGGCCTGCGCGAGCCGAACAAGCCGATCGGCTCCTACCTGTTCGCCGGCCCGACCGGTGTCGGCAAGACAGAAGTGGCCAAACAGCTCGCCTCCATCATGGGCGTCGAGATGCTGCGCTTCGACATGTCGGAATACATGGAGCGGCACACCGTTTCACGCCTGATCGGCGCGCCTCCGGGCTATGTCGGTTATGATGAGGGCGGCCTGCTGACCGATGGCGTGGACCAGCACCCGCACTGCGTGCTGCTGCTCGACGAAATCGAGAAGGCCCATCCGGACCTGTTCAACATCCTGCTGCAGGTGATGGACAATGGCTCGCTGACCGATGCCAACGGCCGCAAGGTCGACTTCCGCAACGTGGTCGTCATCATGACCACCAATGCGGGCGCATCGGACGCCGCGAAAAATGCCATCGGCTTCGGTGCCGGCAAGAAGGACGACGAGCAGGACGAGGCCATCAAGCGCCTGTTCACGCCGGAATTCCGCAACCGCCTCGACTCCATCATCACCTTCGGCGGCCTGACGCCGGAAATCATCGACCGCGTGGTCGAGAAGTTCATCCTGCAGCTGGAAGTTCAGCTGGAAGACCGCAACGTTTCGATCGAGATCTCCAAGCCGGCCCGCGACTGGCTGGCAAAGCGCGGCTTCGACGCCGACATGGGTGCCCGGCCGCTGGCCCGGACGATCCAGGAGCACGTCAAGAAGCCGATGGCCGAGGAGCTCCTCTTCGGGGAGCTGCAGAAGGGCGGCGTCGTCCATATCGACATCGACAAGGACGACGACAGCAAGCTGGCCTTCAAATATGTGGCCGAAAAGCCGAAGAAGAAAAAACCGGCTGCCAAGAAGGGCTCCCAGGAGCCTGCCTGACCGGCACAAAAAGCCCGCACAATGTGCGGGCTTTTTCATTTCTGGGGGTGAAATCCTGTTTGATTTGTCAGCACCTTTAAGGCGCTGATTCTATCTATCTTAAGTTTATGTCCTTAGTCAGGTACCTGAAGGTGTCCTGATCCGTGACTGAGCTGAATTCTTCCACATGGACGCGTGAAAGTCCCGTTTCGGTGAAGGCCGGCCGATTGACCGTGCTGGACGGCGCGCGGGGCTACCTGCTGGTCATGATGTTCGTGAGTCACCTAACCTCGGTCTATGGGACGCCGCTGTTCTGGTTTCACCATGGCGAATTCTCCGCCGTGATGGATGCGGAGTTTTTCATTCCGCTTTCGGGGTTTGTCTGCGCGATTTCCTATGCCCGGCCGTTCCGCCGGGCTGGTGCGGGCGCGAGCGCTCTGGCCGTGCTCAAGCGCCTGCGCTGGCTGTATGTCTATCAGGTTGCAGTCGCCCTGATGGTGTTCGCGCTGGTCTGGACTGCCTGGCCGGACCTGCTGGTCACCGGCGTCACGCCGGATTTCGAGACATCGGCGCGGGTTCAGGTCCTGCAGGTGATGACCTTTGCGCGCCAGCCGCATTATCTGGACATCCTGCTGATCTATATGTTGCTCATGCTGTTCATACCGGTCGCGCAGCTTCTGTTGTTTGCAAACCGGGTGCGGCTGTTTTTCGGTATCCTCGCCAGCTGCTGGCTGTTTTCCCGCCTGGGGCTCGATGATCAGGTCCTGCGCCTGCTATACACGCAGGGTGTCGATACGCGGCCCTATTTTTCGCTGGCCGGATTTTTCAATCCGCTATCCTATGCGCTGCTCTTTTACGGTGGCTTTTACCTCGGGCACCGTTTTTCGGATGAGGGGCTGGCCGGGTTTCGCGCCGATGTCGTGCCGGTTTCGCTCCGGTATTTCGTGCTTGCCTGCGTCATCATTATCGGGTTCGCCATCGCCGACCTGCTGCCCGGTGTGCCTGGCTATATTCATTCCCCGGCACGCGACCGGTATTCAGAGGTTGCCCTCTGCAGCACACTGGCGATTGCCTATGCCGTATATTTCCTGCTGAACCAGCCGGCACTTCCGGAACCGATTGCAAGCCTGCGGAGTCTCATTTCGGGTGTATTCCGCCTGCCGGCTCTGGTGATGATCGGCCAGAACTCGCTGTTCTTCTACAGTCTCCATGTCGTGATGGTGTACCTGGCCAGCTATGCGATTGCTTACTGGAATTTGGGGCACAGCCTACTGGCCTTGCTGGGCGTGCAGATTGCCGTGGTCGCATCCGCTTTTGTTTTGACCGCGTTGAAAAAGCGATTGTTGCCCGGTCTGCCATAGGTTTCCACTCGGGGTTTTTTCTTGCCCCTCCCTTGAGGAAAGCGCGATATGTTGCGCAAAATTGGGAGGAAATACATGACGGCGACACAAGTGCACGGCACGTGCGATCCGCGATTTGAGGAAGTGAAACGCGAGTTCGAGAAAAATTTCGCTGAGCGGGAAGAGGTCGGCGCGTCTGTGTGCCTGTCCGTGAATGGCGAGACGCTGGTCGACCTCTGGGGCGGCATGGCCAATCCCGAAACAAACGATCCCTGGCAGGAAGACACGATCTCCATCGTCTTCTCCTGTTCAAAGGCGGCCACCGCGATCTGCGCCCACATCCTGATCGACCGGGGCGAACTGGATCCCGAGGCATTGGTCTCCGAATACTGGCCGGAATTCGCGAAGAACGGGAAGGAGAAGACCACGGTTCAGATGATGCTGAACCATGAGAGCGCGCTGCCGACGCTTCGCGATCCGGTAAAGCCGGGCGGGTTTGCCGACTGGGACTATATGGTTCAGCGCATGGCGGATGAGGAACCCTTCTGGGAGCCCGGCACACGGAACGGCTATCACATGATCAATTTCGGCTGGACCGTGGGCGAGCTTGTGCGCCGCGTCTCCGGTAAATCGCTCGGCACCTTCTTCCGCGAGGAAGTCGCGGAGAAAACCGGTGCGCGGTTCTGGCTGGGGCTTCCTGAAACCGAAGACGTGCACATCGCGCCGATCCGCCAGTACGTGCCGAAGCCGGGGGATGAAGCGACGGAATTCGGGATCAAGCTGATGACCGACCCGGAATCGATCCAGCACAAGAGCTTCATGAACACCGGCGGGTGGGACTTCAACGACCGGAAAGGCCAGGCGGCTGAAATCGGTGGCGGCGGCGGCCTGTCGAATGCCCGCGGACAGGTGGCGATGTATACGCCGCTGGCGACGAATGACGGGGCCCTGGTGTCGGGAGACCGGCTGAACAACATGACCATGGTCTCCACCGCCACCCACCGTGACGCGACCCTGCTGATCCCGACGCGCTTTGCATCGGGCTTCATGAAGTCGATGGACAACCGGCGCCGCAAGATGGGGCCGGGCACCAGCGCCATTATGGGAGAGCGGGCTTTCGGCCATGTGGGCGCAGGCGGCTCAATCGGGTTCGCCGATCCTGATTGCGGTCTCGCCTTCAGTTACACGATGAACCAGATGGGCAATGGTATCCTGCTGAATGACCGGGGACAGAGCCTGATAGATGCGGCTTACCGCTCGCTCGGTTACCGGACGAATGCGCCGGGCGCCTGGGTGAAATAGTCCTCATTTCTGGATTCGCCTGTCACGTGTTAACCTCCTTCCGAGGGCGGAGGAGGATCGGCGGATGCGCTCTATCGGACTATGCTCAGTGTTGCTGCTATTCCCTGCGGCATGCGATGACGCTGTTGGATCAGGCTATCCGGAATCAACGTCCGGCTCTGTCATCGAGTCGAGCATCGCGGAAGCATCGGATACGTCTGCTACGGACGAGTCGGCGGCGGATCCTGCAGAAGACACAGCAGAATCCGTCACGGAAGGCGCGGCCGGCACGCCGGAAGAGCGGATGGCGTCGCTCGGCTTGTCACAGGAAATGGATTATACCTGCGACACGCCCGGCATGACCGCCCATATTGTCCTCTATGGCAATGAAGAGGTGGCCGCCGTAATCATCCCAGACAAAGTGAATGTGCCGCTTTACCTCGACTGTTCACCGACGCGAATCGGTCCGGAATGCTCTGACGGTCAGTTTACGGCGCACATCAATACGCTGGAGGACAAAGCCATGTTCTCCGATGTGAACGATGCCGCGCCGCTGACGTGCAGCATGGTCATGCCAGAGCCGGTGCCTGAAACAGAGTGAGGCGGCCAACTCAGCCGTCGTCGTCTGCCTCGCCCATGCCGCGGCGTTTTCCGCTGTCCGCGATCATCTTCTGCGCGTGTTCCACGCCTTCGCTGGGTGCAGGCGGTGCCATGATTTCCGGCGGATCGGTTTGCTGCATGTAGATCGTCCGGCTCGGGAAGGCGAAGCCCGTGCCGGCCTTTTCGATGATGTCCATCACGGCAACGGCGAATTCTTCCTTGATAGCCAGCCACTCGCCCCAGTCTTTCGTCCGGGTGAATGTGTAGATCAGAAAGTCGATGGAGCTTGCATTGAAATTGTCGACCCGGACGAACAAGGCCGCTTCCGGCGGTTTGACGAAGCGGTCGTCGTGCCACAGCCAGGCTTCGATCTCGTCGCGGATATATTTCAGCTGGTCGACGGTTGTGCGGTATTCGACGCCAATCGCCCATTTGATCCGCCGGTAGGTCATGCGGGAGAAGTTCGTCACGGCGGCGTCGGAGAGGGCGCTGTTTGGCACATAGACCGGGCTCTTGTCGAACCGGCGGATCAGGGTGGAGCGGAAATTGATTTTCTCCACCGTGCCTTCGACAACCCCGTCCACTTTGATCCATTCGCCCGGAACGAAGCGTTTCTCGGTGATGATGAGGATGCCGGAGATCAGGTTCTTGAACAGGTCCTGCGCGCCGAGGCCAACGGCAATGCCCAGAACGCCCAGGCCAGCAAGTAGCGGCGCGATCTGGATGCCCCACTGTTCGGCCACCGCGCCGAGGCCGAGAACAACGAGAACGACCTGAAGTGCCTTTACCATCCAGTCGACGGCGGCGGAGGACAGGGCATTGCGCAGTGTGCCGAACATGAATTCGAATGCGTTCACCGCGCGGGCCAGCGTCCAGAAGACGGCCAGCGTTATCACCGAGCGCAGGATGCGATTGGCATAGACTTCCGCTTCACCCGAAATGTCCGTGACCTGCAGCGCGATGTAGATGCCGATGATAACCGGAACGACCTTCAGCGGCGTCGCAATCGAATTCACCAGCGCATCGTCGAACCGGGTCTTCGTCCCGGCTGTGAGACGCATGACCGAGGATACGATGATCCGGGCGAACAGGCCGCGCACCAAAAGCGCGATGACCACAATCACGACAGCCGTAATGATCTCGCCATAGGTCAGGCCGTAATCGCCCTGGTTCCAGACAGTGGCGATATAGCTCGCCGAATCCTGCGCCCATTGGGGGGCGTTCTGATCGAACCAGCTGCTGATCGATTGGAGTGGTGCGTTATTTTCCATTCCGGTGTTCCCCTGAGTCTGGTCTTCCCTTCGGTGTCAGTGGCGCAATCTGCCCCGACTCCTGTGTTTTGGCGGCTGCGGCACATGGCCATCGCGCCATTCGCCTGGTTGGAGGTTGCCCAGTTCCCACTCGCCGATACGCACACGAATGAGGCGCAGCGTCGGGTGCCCGACGGCGGCGGTCATGCGGCGAACCTGCCGGTTGCGGCCTTCCGTGATCGTCAGTTCGATCCAGCTGTCCGGGACGGACTTACGGAAACGGATGGGCGGGACGCGCGGCCAGAGGGCCTCCGGTGCAGGCAGGGCGCGGGCTTTCGCGGGCGCGGTGAGGCCATCGGAAAGGTCCACGCCTTCGCGCAGGCGCTGAAGGGCCTCTTCGTCCGGCAGGCCTTCCACCTGGGCCCAATAGGTCTTGGGCATCTTGTTGGCCGGGTTCGCGATACGATGCTGCAAGCGGCCGTCATTGGTGAGGATCATCAGGCCTTCAGAGTCCTGGTCCAGCCGTCCGGCCGGGTAGACACCCGGCACGTCGACAAATTCAGACAGGGTCCGCCGCTTGGAGCCGGCATTGCCCCGGTCCGTAAACTGAGAGAGCACGCCAAAAGGCTTGTTCAGCAGAATGACGCGTGTGTCCTGGCCGTTGTCCCGCGTCACGCGGCGACCACCTCATGCAGCGCTTTCAATGTGGTCAGCAGACCTTCGGCATCCGTGATGGGCAGGCAGCTCGGCCCGTCGCACAGGGCCTTGTCCGGATCGGTATGGAATTCGAGGAACACGCCGTCCGCGCCGGAGGCGATGGCGGCCTTGGCGATGATGGCCACCCCGTCCCGGCGCCCGCCGGTGGAGGCCCCGGCCGTGCGCGGATCGGCGCCCGGCAGCTGTACGGCGTGGGTCGCATCGATGGTCACCGGGCAGCCGAGCTTCTGCATTTCCGGAATGCCCAGCATGTCGACGACGAGATTATTGTAGCCAAAGCTCGATCCACGCTCGCACAGGATCACGCCGACATCGGCCGCTTCGCCAATCTTTGACACGATGTTCTTCGTATCCCATGGCGCGATGAACTGGGCTTTCTTGACCTGGATGATGCCGCCGGCAGCAGCGGTGGCCTTTGCGGTCGCGACAACGAGATCGGTCTGGCGGCACAGGAAGGCCGGGATCTGGACGATGTCCACGATCTCGGCGACCGGTTCGGCCTGGCCAGGCTCGTGGAGGTCGGCGCAGATCGGCACGCCGAGCTTGGCTTTGACGCTGGCCAGTGTCTTCAGCCCGGCTTCCATGCCTGGCCCGCGATAGGATTTGATCGAGGAGCGATTCGCCTTGTCGAAGCTGGCCTTGAACACATAGGGAAGGCCGAGTGCGGTGCAGACGCGTTTCAGCTCGGTGCCGATTTCGAGGGCGAGCCCCTCATCTTCCAGCACATTCAGGCCCGCAATCACGGAAAGCGGCTTGCCCGTCCCGATGGTCCATCCGGAGGCGGCGTGGGTGAGGACGGCCATTGGCTTTACTCCCTTCAGAATCCTGCAAGCCAGATAGCCGAATTGGGCCCCGGCGCGAACCCGTTTCCGCCAGAAGCTGCAGATACATCCCGCAAACGGGTCCTGCCGGAATCAAAGAAGCCGCCCTGATGAGGGCGGCTCCCGTGAGTCCGTTGAGGACAATGGTCCCGGCAGCGTCGCAGCTTACCGGTACAAATCTCTAGGCGCTGATCAGAGGCTGCTCCAGCCAGACACCATAGGACTTGGACCACTTGGCCTCACCTGGTTTCTCACTCGACATGGATCACCTCCTTTCAGGCGCGCAACAGGCGCGTACTTTTTGTCCGGGACCATCCCGGACGACTCGGAGTTAAGCATGATTTGCGCCATGCAAAAGTTAAGATCGCGACTTTTTGGCCCAAATTTGCCTGATGAACATGAATTGCCCGGATGCCGGGAAGACATCCGGGCGTTCACCAAGCGGGCAGGACGCCCTATCAGCCTTAATCGTAAGCGAGTGCGCCGACGACAAGACCAATGATTGCGCCTGTGGCCACCGAAGCCAGGATCGCGTCGCCGCGATCATAGTCATGAACCCAGTAGTATCCGGGCGGTGGGGCATACAGGCCGTAACGGGAGTAATCGCGAATATAGACCGTGCGCGGGTGCGGGCGGTAATAGCCGCCAATCCGGTAGGGCGAAATGTAGCCCGAGCGGAAATAGGGGCCGGTCCGGTAACCATAGGTCACATAGGACCCATAGCGCGGCGGCGGTGCGTAGTGGCGGACCGGCGGGCGCCGGTAGGCATAGCTGGGGTGCCGGTAACCGCGACGGTAATCATGGCGGTCATGCCTGTCGTACCGGCGATGATCACGACGATAGTCACCGCGATAGTCGTGTCCGCCACGGCGGTAATCATGCCGGTCGCCACCTCCGCGACGGCCACGGTCATGACCGTGATCGCCGCGATCACCCCGGTCCCAACCACCGCGGTCGCGGCCACGGTCCGGGTCGGCGCTGGCAACGGGAACGATGGTGAGGCCGGCAATCGCCAGCGCCGCCATGGCTTTTCCGAATGTGTTCATCAGTTTCATGGCAGGCTGAGCCTCCGTTGAAATGGCTCGCCGCACGATGTCTGGCTAGCCGTCTGGTTGTCGCGTATTGCGCATTGGAGCAAACCTACGTTTTCCGGCCTGAACGGTCTCTGAACAGGGAGTTAAGCTTTATCCATGTCCGATTTCGGCGATCTTCGCGTCTCAGATGCGCTCACCGTACCGGCATGGGAGCTGTCGGAAGCCTTTGTCCGCGCGTCGGGGCCGGGCGGCCAGCATGTGAACAAGGTGTCCACGGCTGTGCAGCTGACCTGGCATGTCGAAGCGTCCTCGCTGCCCGCGGAGGTCAAGGAACGGTTCGCGAAACTGTTTGGCAGCCGGATGACAAATGACGGCCGGCTGATTCTCGAAGCCGGCAGTCACCGCAGCCAGGCCCTGAACCGGGAAGCCGCCCGCAAGCGTCTGGCAGAGATGATTCTCAAGGCCAGCCAGAAGCCCAAGCGGCGCATTCGCACCAAACCGACCAAGGGCAGCATCCGCCGCCGTATTGCGGCGAAGAAGCGCCGGGGCGAAATCAAATCCCTGCGCGGCAATGTCGACCGGACGGAAGAATAGAGCCTACCGCGCCGCGTCGAGGGCGATCCGCAATCTGTTCAGGAGCGGCAATAGCTGTTTCCACTCCTCCTGGCTCAATACAGCGAGGTCTTTCTTCGAGGCGTCCAGTGCCTGAACGGCCTTGTTCCGGACCGCCGCGCCGGACCGGTTGACCGAGACACGCCGGATCCGCCGGTCGTCTGAATCCGGCACGAGCGAAATCAGACCCTTCTCCTCCAGCCGCCGGACAGTCGAAGACATCGTCGGCTGGGACACCTGAAGCGCGCGGGCCAGCTCCCCGATGGTCTGTTCTGCCTCAAGGCGCAGCAGGTGATTGAGCACCGCGAATTGCGCCGTGGTCAGGCCGTCCGGCAGGCGGCGGGCGAAGGCGGTATCGGCGAGGTGGGCGATGATGGAAATTTCCGTCATCGCTGCAAACTCGACGGGGTCTCCGGCAAGGCCAGCGGGGCGGCTCATGTGATGATCCGGGATTCAAGCGGCCAGCGGGGCGCAGGCGGTTGCCCGCCGGCATAGCCCAGCCGGAACAGGCCCTGGATACGGCCCGGAAGGGTCACGCCGAGGCGGTCATGGATCTCCGCAAACGGCTCAGCCATCTCGCTATATTCCTCGAGCACCTGGGACAGGGGGTGGAATCCGACGCCGACCGCTGCGGCCGCCAATTGCAGGCGGATCCAGACCGCACCGCTGTCCAGTTGTTCGGATCGCGAATTCCCGGAACTGCTGAACCAAAGGAAGGTTGGTGTACTGTCGATCAGCTCATTGTATGTGGAAAGGGTGGCCTTCCATGCCGTGGAGCCGATTTCGTTCATGCTGTCCCGGGTCAGCAGGCCGGTCATGTGGTAGGCTTCCATCATCGGGCCGGCAAGGGAGATGCCGTCGGGATTGGCGGTGACCTGCTTCGCGCCAATGCGGGTAAGATAGGCGCTTTCCTGACAGGTCTCAGGCTTGCGCATTTCGATCTCCCAGGCGCGCCTGCAAATATCGCGCAGCCAGCTGACGGTTTCGGGCTGGCTGGTCCCATCTACCTCGAATTCTTCCAGACCCGGCAGACCGGTCGAGATTTCCATCAGCGCCGCCAGCCTGTCGGAGGGGACAGGGCGGCCCGGATCGAATTTGCGCCGTGCCGTGCGCCGTTTCAGGCCGTAGCCGAACAGCGGGTCCCGCTGGACCCCGGCGTCTTCGACAAAGCGCACATGCGCGACGGGGCGGTCATCCAGCCGTTCGCCGGGCTCGCCTTCCGGGAAGTGCGTGATCTCCAGCCGGTGGCCTTGTTCGGCAGCAGCCTGGCGGAGCAGCTCCAGAAAGGTGCCAAGGCCGATCGTGGTCTGACGGTCGGGCGGGTCTGTCTCGGGCAGGCGGCGGTCCAGATCGCAGAACAGGGTGAGGCTGTCATCGCCTTCCAGCCGTATCATCCAGGGCTGGAGATTGTGCGGACTGGGGGCGAGAATGGCATAGGCCGCCGCGTTCAGCCGGGGATCACCAAACCCCTGCGTAGCCTGACGCCAGGGTTCCCGCGCCGGAGCGATATCGCTCATGGCAGAGAGGCCGGCATATCCGCCGCCAAAGACTAGAATACTGGCACCGCCAGTGATCAGGAGGGCCCGTCGGGAAAGCATCACCGTCTCCATTCGCAAAACTATATAGATATCTATATATTATGGCGAGCGGAAAGGCAATCCGGGGGATGCCCTGTCTGCCGGGATCAGCCGCAGCAGCCGCCGGGGGAGGCGGGCTCCTCGTCTGCGGCACTGGCGGCGAACACGTCAGGTGCCGCGCACCCGGGGAACAGGCCATAATGCGTGGCGCCGTCGCCGATAACGTCGAAGTATGGCGCAAAGCGCGTGTTCTTCAGCATCGCCAGCGTGTTGCCACAGACGGGGAAGACGCGTCCGGCTTCGATACTGTGCTCGGCGTCCAGCACGAAGACCTGCTCCATGCCTGGAATGCCGCCCTTGTAGATCACGGCCTGGCCGTAATCCTCGCAGGCCGCGTCGAGGCCGTCGAGCTTGATGAGACGTGCCGTAACGGACGCAAAGCGGATCGGGCCAAGCTTGTCCTTCAGGGCCGGGTCGATAACGCCAAGGCGGCGGTGGTTCACCGTGCGCGGATCGGTGAAGCCGGCCGCTTTGACGATGGACTGGAAGTCGCCCCAATAGAGCGCGCCGGAGAGGCACTCGCCGTAGAGCACCGGATCGGCGGCAAGGTCTGCCGGAATACGCCGGTCTGCGTAGACGTCGGAGAAATATATTTCCCCGCCGGGCTTCAACAGGCGGTGCGCCTGACGGAAGACTTCCGGCTTATCTGTGCACAGATTGATGACGCAATTGGAGATGATCAGGTCGAAACTGCCGGGCTCAAGGTCCAGTTCGCCGAGCTTTTCCAGATAGCCTTTCACGAAACGTGTGTTCGGGGTGTCATAGCCGAACTGTTTGGCGTGCCAGGCTTCGTGCTGGCGGGCGACATCCAGCTGCGCGTCGGTCATGTCGACACCGGTCACGTGGCCGGACGGGCCAACCAGTCTGGCGAGCGCGAACACATCGCGCCCGGCGCCGCAGCCAAGGTCAAGCACTTTCAGGCCGTCCAGCACGGTGGGAATGGCAAGGCCGCAGCCATAATATTTTGCCGCGACCTCATCATGCACGGCGGCGAGAGCGGCAGAGACATGCGGCGGCGGGCGGTCAGCTGTGGTGCAGGCGTCGGTCTTCAGATCGTTCGAAGTGGACAGGGTTTCCCCATAATAGGTTTTCACGATGTCCTGGATCTGGTTCATGCCGCGGGTCCTTATGCTGTCCGGCCTTTCTTATAAAGGCGTGCCCAATCAGACGAATAACATTCTGGTGTGCACGGCGTCAGTGCTTGCTGCCCTTCTTCGAAGGCGGCTTCTGGAACCCGGCTGGTTTGCCGGCATAGGGGTTCTTGCCCTGCCGCACGAACAGGCGGATCGGCACGCCGTGCAGGTCGAAGTCGCTGCGAAGCTCATTGATCAGATAGCGCTTGTAGGTCTCCGGCATCTGGTCACCGCGTGAGGCGATCAGTACGAAGGTTGGCGGGCGTGATTTCATCTGCGCCATGTAGCGCGGCTTGATCCGCTTGCCCTGCACAGCCGGGGGCGGGTGGCGCTCGATCGTGTGGCGCAGCCAGCGGTTCAGATCGCCGGTTTTTACCCGCGCGGTCCAGTCCTTGTGGACCTGCAGCACGGCCGGCATCAACCGGTCGACATGTTTGCCCGTGAGCCCTGACAGGAACACGACCGGTGCCCCGCCCGCATTCGGCATGAGGCGGTTGGCGATGTCACGGATATGGCGCGCCGCGCCGTCCTGATCTTTCACGGTATCCCATTTGGACACGACGAGGACGAGGCCGCGTCCTTCGCGCAGGCAGAGGTCTGCGATCTGCAGATCCTGTTTTTCCAGCGCGTCATGCGGGTCCATCACCAGTGCAACGATTTCGGCATATTTCAGCGAGCGGATGGTTTCGGCGGTCGACATCCGCTCCAGCCGTTCCTGCACCTTGCTTTTGCGGCGAAGGCCTGCCGTATCGACGAGGCGCACGCGGCGGCCTTCCCATTCCCAGTCGAGGGTGACCGAATCCCGCGTGATGCCGGCTTCCGGTCCGGTCAGCAGGCGGTCAGATTGCAGCAGCTGGTTGATCAGTGTGGACTTGCCGGCATTCGGACGGCCGACAATGGCCAGCTTCACCGGCTTGTCGGCGCGCGGCGGTTCCGGCTCCACATCGACATCGGCTTCCTCGATGGCCGCGACAAGCTCGTCGTCGGACAGCGTGTCGTCTTCGATGTCGATATGGGCGAGCTTTTCGAGAATGTCCTCACCGCCGCCGCGTGCATAGTCGGGCTCTGGCTCTTCCATGGCCTTCTCGAACGCTTCCTCGCCGAGGGCGCGTCGGATGGCACCAAACAGTTCGGCAAAACCTTCGCCATGTTCGGCGGACAGGCCGACAGGTTCACCGAAGCCCAGCGTCCAGGCTTCCATGACACCCGCTTCGCCCTGACGGCCTTCCGCCTTGTTGGCGGCCAGCACGATGGGGAGTCCCGACTTGCGCAGCAGCTGCGCGAAGGTTTCATCGTCCGGTGTGATGCCAACCCGTGCATCGACCAGGAAGAGGCAGAGTTCAGCTTCCGCGATGGCGGCTTCGGTCTGCGCGCGCATGCGGGATTCGAGACTGTCGTCGTGGACGCTTTCATAACCCGCCGTATCGATCAGGATCAGCGGCATGGAGGCGAGATTGCCCTCTGCCTCCTTGCGGTCGCGCGTGACCCCTGGCTGGTCGTCGACCAGGGCGATCTTCTTGCCGGCGAGCCGGTTGAAGAGAGTGGACTTGCCGACATTCGGGCGTCCGACGATAGCGAGTTTGAGCGGCATGGCAGGCCCGTAACGTAAACGGGGGTTCGCGCCTGCCGGCGCCGCCCCTTACTTGATTGCGATCAGTTTGGCATCGTCTGTCAGGATAAAGAGCTTATCCTGCGCGGCGATGGGTTCGAGGTAGACGCGGTCTCCCAGCTTCAAAGAGCCGACTTCCTCTCCGGTCTGGGGAGAGAACGCAAGCAGCCGTCCGGTCGAGGAGACAACCAGCACCCGGTCGGAGGCAACCACCGGACCGGAATAAGAGATACGCTTCTTCTTTTTCTCTTCCTTCTCGAACTGTTGCAGCTGGACGACCCAGTAGACTTCGCCGGAAGTAGAGTTGAGACAGGCCAGCTGACCATCCGTTCCGATCACGAACATCTGCTCGCCGGTCACGGCCGGGGCCTGGACGGAACCGATCTGCTTGGACCAGACGCGCTGGCCGCTGCGTCCGTCGATGGCGATCGTGATGCCCGACTGACTGGACGCGAAGACGAGCCCACCGGCGAGGACCGGGCGCGAGCCAATGTCATTGATCTCGGAGATCGGCGTGAACCGGCCAGCCTGCGAAATGGCGTCAGTCCAGAGGCGGCGGCCATTGGAGGCAAGATAGGCAATCACTTCGCCGGAGGAGTACGGCGCAATGACGAAGTCTTCCACAGCGGCCGGGCTCGGGCTGCCGAGCACGCGCGCCGTTTCGGAAATCGCCTGGTCGGACCATTCGACTTCGCCGTCGTCCATCGCCAGCGCGAAGATCTCGTTATTGTTCGACTCGACGAAGATCCGGCCATCCTTGATGGTCGGTGCGCCGGTCATGGGCGCATTCATCGGGTTCTTCCATTTTTCTTCACCGGTGCTGGCATCCAGCGCGGTGACATAGCCGAAGCCGGACGAGACGATCAGCGAGTCGCCATCGACCGCCAGTCCGCCGCCGAGCGCGGCCTTGTCCCGCTTGGACAGGCCTTTCAGCTTCTTGCGCCACAGCGTGCGGCCGCTGGAAATATCCGTCGCGACGACTTCCTGGCCCGCGTCGAGCGTATAGATCGTGGTTGTGCTGGCGACGGGCGGCGTGGACAGGGCGGATTTCTTCCCGGACCCTTTGCCGACATTGGTGCGCCAGGCGACCGTGAGCGTTTCAGCTGCCTTGATATGGCCAATGACCTTTTCGGCATTCGCGCCGGCCTGTGTCCAGCTTTCCAGCGTCTGCGCCGGGGGCAGGGTGATTTCCTGGGTGGCGAGTTCCGGGTTCGCCTCGATCTTGTCGTCGGACAGGACCATCGTGATCCGCCCGGCCTTTTCGGCCTCTGCCAGTTCCTTCGCCTTGCCGCCGCCGAAGCTGGGAAGGCTCGAACAGGCGGTCAGGCCGAGGATGCCAAGCGCGGCACCGGCCAGCAGGTACTTGCGGGTTGGGGTCATTGGCCGGTCTCCTCGGTGGTTTCGAACGCGTCGGCAGGGGCAGCCTCTTCAGCGGGGGCTGCCTCGCCAGTGTCTGCCGGGATCGGGATTGCGGCGAGCGCAATTTCAGACCGGCGGATCACGCCCTGAGGGGCGGCGGCATCAAATTTCAGGCGGTTATAGGCAGTCCGCGCGCGGGCGGCGTCGCCTTCTGCATAAGCCTTTGCGGCGATCAGTTCGCGGGAGAGGGCGCCGAGCGCGGTTTCCTCTTCCTTCATGTCGCCAAGCATGGCTTCGAGTTCGGTGAGCGACAGCGTGTCTGCCTTGGCATAGGCGGCTTTGAGCAGGGCCACGCGCTCGAACGGCGAGCCGTCCGCCTTGCCGGCTGTTTGCAGCGCATCGGTGGCGCCGGCCACGTCGCCGCTGCCTTCATACAGGGTCTGGGCCAGGTAGTTTGCCGCCAGCGGGGACAGGCTGGACTCCTCATCGACCAGTTCCCGGAAGCCGGTCTGGGCCTCGGCATAGTCGCCTTCGATCAGCTGGGTTTCAGCTGTCTCGAATGCCTGCGCCCGTTCCGCGCGGAGTTTGGCGAAATGCGGGGTGATGACGAACTCGTTCAGCGCAACTGCGCCAATCAGAAGCGCCGCGCCGCCGTAAACAAACAGGCGATACCGCTTCCAGACGGTCTCGATCTTGTCCTGGCGTAGGCTTTCGTCGACTTCTTCAAAAATGTCGCTCAAGGGGCCGCTCCGGTCGGGGGTCAGAATTATTGCGGGAACCTAGACGCCGCCGCCGCTGGCTGCAACGTGCCAGCGCTGTTCTGGTCAAGGTTTTCGCAGGGTGTAGGTTTCGGCTTTTCCGGGGAAATTACGGCTCCGGACGTCTTCGGCAAAGGCCTTCACGGCGGTTTCGGTCTCCGAGCGCAGATCTGCGTAGCGGCGGACGAATTTCGGCGCCCAGTCAAACAGGCCCAGCATGTCCTGGGCAACCAGGACCTGGCCATCGCAGGCGGCCGAGGCGCCGATGCCAATCGTGGGGCAGCTGACTTCGGCGGTAATCTCGGCGGCGAGGTCTTCAGCAACCCCTTCGATCACGATGGCGAAGGCCCCGGCGCGGTCGGCGGCGCGGGCTTCGTTGATGACGATTTCGCGTTCGGTTTCGGTCCGGCCCTTGGCGCGGAAACCGCCGTCGACATTAATTGCCTGCGGGCGCAGGCCGACATGGCCCATGACCGGAATGCCGCGCTCGACGAGGTGGGCGATCTGCTTGGCCGCATAGGCGCCGCTTTCGATCTTCACGGCCTGGCAGCCGGTTTCCTTCATGATCCGCACCGCGTTCAGGAAAGCCTGATCCTCGCTGGTTTCGTAGCTGCCGAAGGGCATGTCGACGACAACGAAAGCCTGCTCGGACCCGCGCATCACGGCCTGGCCGTGGAGGATCATCATTTCCATCGTCACGCCGACTGTGGAGGGCAGGCCGTGGACGACCATGCCGAGGCTGTCGCCGACGAGGAGCATGTCCACATGCGGGTCCATCAGCTCGGCCATCGGTGCGTCATAGGCGGTCAGCATGACCAGCGGCGTGTTGCCCTTGGCCTTCGCGATGTCCTTGACGGTCTTTCGGGTGATCTTGGTTTGCTTTGACATGCGCTGCGGCTTATCCGCTCCGGCAGGCGCGGGCAAGAATTCCTTCTGGGATTACAAGGAGTTTATCCGGGAGTTTATCTGCCAGACTCAGCCTGGAATGACGGGAACGCCGATCAGGAGCCTGTGCAGATACATGACAAAGGCCCCATAGAGGACAATGCCGCCGATCACCGAGACGATATCGGCCCAGAGTTTCGTCGGCGTATCCGGCGCCGGGCCATTGTCGCCGCGCCGCTTCACCATGACCCGGTCGAAGATCGCATAGGTCAGGAAGGCGGTGAACAGGATGAAGGCGTTCAGCTGGCCGGTGGCGAAAAAGTGCCCCAGCGCCCACAGCTTCACGGCCACCAGCATCGGGTGCTTTGCCCATTTCTTGATCCGGCCGGCCGGCAGCTGTGAGGCTACCAGCAGGATGAAGGCTGGCGGCATGAGGGCGAAATTGACATGCTTGCCCCAACTCGGCGGGGAGTAAACGAGGCCCATGCCGCGGGTTTCGTTGAAGCCGACACAGATCAGGAAGAAACCGATGATCGAGACGAATGTGTAGGCCCCCATATAGGGCCCGTATCCCATCTTCTGCTTGAGGTCCTTGCCAGGTTCCCGCGAGCGCACGGCCGAAAAGACGTGCGCGCCGAAAAAGATCACCAGACCGAGAATGAATAACGCCATGAGGGGCCCTCCCTTGCGGGGCACACTAAGGCGGCTTGATGGGCGCGGAAAGGGAATCTTTGCCGAAGTCGGCGGTTTGCGATACTGTTCCGTTTCCCAGAGACCGGCGTCTGCCGGGGAATCTTCCTCGAGACCGTTGTAGCGATTTTCGCCATTGTCTGCCCTGCCGGGGCGGATCAGCTGGACGGGAGCTAGTCATGTCTGGAATTCTTACGGCACTGTACAGTGCCATTTGCTACGTCATCTTCTTTTTGACGTTCCTTTACGCCATCGGTTTTGTCGAAAACGCTGTCGTGCCAAAAACAATCGACAGCGGAACGCCGGGTCCACTCATTCCATCCCTGCTGATCAACGCCGTCCTGCTGAGCGTTTTCGCCGTCCAGCACAGCCTCATGGCCCGGCCGAAATTCAAGGCCGCCTGGACAAGAATTGTCCCGCAACCGGCCGAGCGGAGCACCTATGTCCTGTTCTCCAGCCTGGCCCTGATCCTGTTGTTCTGGTTCTGGCAGCCCATGCCCCAGACCATGTGGGAAATACAGGGAGGCCTGGCGCAATTCCTGTTCGTCTTGTCGCTGCTCGGCTGGGCCGTGGTATTGGTCAGCACATTCCTGATCAGCCACTTCCATCTTTTCGGCCTGCATCAGGGCTTTGCCCGGATGATGGGGTATGATCCTTCGGGCGGTCCGTTCGTGACGCCGCTGTTCTATAAATATATCCGTCACCCGATCTATGCGGGTTTCATCATCGCCTTCTGGTCAGCCCCGGTCATGAGCTTGGGCCATCTTGTCTTCGCGGTTGCGACAACCGGCTATATCCTGATCGGCATCTGGTTCGAGGAACGCGACCTGACCACGCATTTCGGTGAGCGCTACACGCTTTACCAGAAGGATGTGGGGATGCTTGTGCCGAAAGTCGGACGGGGCGGCCGGGGCCACTCGCCGAAGGTGGAATAGGGCCGGGGCTTATTCGCCGTCCTTGATCCAGACTTCGACCTGGCCTTTCAGCTTCAGGGTCAGCGGCTTGCCCTTGCGGTCGAGCGCCTTGCCGGCGGCGACTTTGATCCAGCCTTCGGAGATGCAGTACTCCTCGACATTGGTTTTTT
Source organism: Hyphomonas sp. (assembly GCA_002700305.1). Classification (GTDB taxonomy): domain Bacteria; phylum Pseudomonadota; class Alphaproteobacteria; order Caulobacterales; family Hyphomonadaceae; genus Hyphomonas. Next base: position 116,874 of record PACZ01000032.1, read on the forward strand.
CCGTGCCGTTGAAA
>PACZ01000033.1 GCA_002700305.1 Hyphomonas sp.
ATCGCCTGCCATGTGATTAATGCGGCCATCAATGGAGCGTAAGATGAGCAACTGGACCCCTTCCGACTGGCGCGAACTGCCGGCGAAGCACATCCCGGAGGATTACCCGGATACTGCAGCACTTGCTGCAGCAGAGGCCCGTCTGCGCTCATTTCCGCCGCTGGTTTTTGCCGGGGAAGCCCGACGCCTGAAAACCCGCCTGGCCGAAGTGGCCGCGGGCGACGCCTTCCTGCTGCAGGGCGGCGATTGCGCGGAAAGCTTCAAGGAATTCCACCCGGACAACATCCGCGACACGTTCCGCGTGATTCTGCAGATGGCCGTCGTGCTGACCTTCGCTGCCGCCAAGCCGGTGGTCAAAGTGGGCCGGATCGCCGGCCAGTTCGGAAAGCCGCGGTCCGCGCCGATTGAGACGATCGATGGCGTGACGCTGCCGTCCTACCGGGGTGACAACATCAACGGCATGGATTTCACGCCGGAAGCCCGCATGCCCGACCCGGATCGCCTGATTCAGGCCTACTCCCAGTCGGCGGCGACGCTGAACCTGCTGCGCGCCTTCAGCCAGGGCGGCTATGCCAGCCTCGCCAATGTGCACCGCTGGATGCTCGGCTTTGTGGATCGCAGCTCTCAGGGCGAACGCTATGAGAAGCTGGCGGACCAGATCTCTGCCTCTCTTCGCTTCATGGAAGCGGTCGGCCTCAATGCCGAAACCGTGCCCCAGATGGCGCAGGTGGAGTTCTACACTAGCCACGAAGCCCTGCTGCTCGGCTATGAGGAAGCGCTGACCCGCATCGATTCCACGTCAGGCGACTGGTACGACACGTCGGCCCACATGCTGTGGATCGGCCACCGGACCCGTCAGGTGGATCATGCCCACGTCAATTTCTGCAAGGGGATCAAGAACCCGATCGGCATCAAGTGCGGCCCCGGCATGGAGCCGGACGAGCTTGTCCGCCTGATCGAGACGATCAACCCGGCAGACGAGGCCGGCCGGATCACGCTGATCTCGCGCTTTGGTTCCGATGGCGTGGCGCAAGGACTACCGCCGCTGGCACGTGCCGTGAAGGCAAGCGGCCGCACGGTGGTCTGGTCCTGTGATCCGATGCACGGCAACACGCTGAAGACCGACTCCGGCTTCAAGACACGCCCGGTGGACCGTATCCTCTCCGAGGTGCGCCAGTTCATCGACGTCATGAATGCCGAAGGCTGTTACCCAGGCGGGGTCCACTTCGAGATGACCGGCCAGAACGTCACCGAATGCATCGGCGGCGCGCAGGCGATCTCAGAGGACGACCTCTCCAGCCGCTACCACACGCATTGCGATCCGCGACTGAACGGTGAGCAGGCGCTGGAACTGGCATTCCTGGTGGCAGAGAAGCTTCAGGCGCTCGGCAACGGCAAGGATTCGGCCCGCAAGGCTGGCTGACGCACCCGATTTTACCGGCTGAAAAGCCGGGTGCGACAGCTCAATCCATCTCCTTCAGGAGACGGAAATTTTACAAGGCCGGAACTGATCCGGCCTTGCTTCGCACAACATAATTCAACAAGACACACGGCCCGGCGTATGACGCCGGGCAGAGGGTATTCCAATGCGGAGCATGAACTGGCCGGCCTGGGTCCGGCTTGGGGACATTATTGATTTGTTGCGCCTGTCGGTGCCCATCGCGATCTCCCGGATGGCGATGATGCTGATGAGCATGACGGACGCGGTTGTGCTGGGGCAATTTGCGCCCGGCGAGCTGCCATTCGTGCTGAACTCCTGGCTGCCCATGGGCGTTACGCTGGGCTTCAGCATGGGCATTCTGATCGGGGTGCAGGTCCTGACGTCCGAAATGCTGGGCGTCGGACGTCATGCCCAGTCCGGGCGGATTTTCCGCCGGGGACTGCTGGCCTCCATTGCGCTTGGCGTCGTCCTGCTGGGCGTCGTGGTCCTGATCGCGGAACCACTGTTCTACTGGCTGTTCGTCGAGATCGCGCCGGTCTCGGAGTCGACGGACCTCGCCAATCCGGAATTCGTCGCGGCGTCGACGGCGTCGGTCACGCACATTCTGGCGCTTGCCCTGCCGGGCTTCACCATTTCCACGGTGTGCGGGCTTTATCTGGAGGCCCTGCGCCGCCCCACGCTGGTGGCCATCATCAGCTATGGCGGTGTCCTGCTGAACATCGTTCTGGACCTTGCTTATGTCGGCGGCTTCTGGGGGCTGCCTCAGATGGGGGCGGAAGGCGTTGCCATCGCGACGACCGGCTCGCGCTATGCGATCGCCGTGGCGATGTTCATTGCCGTCATCTTCCTGACCCCGGCCTTCCGGGCATCGCCGAAAGCTGAGCCGGGCGAAGCGCGGCGCCAGTTCGAGGTCGGTATCGGTTCGGCCATTTCCAACGTGGCTGAATGGGGCGGGTTCAATCTGACCTTCACGATCGCGACGTGGATCAGCCTCGCTGCCAATACCGTATACGGATACACGATCCAGCTCGTCGGCTTCTGCTTCATGTTCTACATGGGCATTGCCTCGGCAACGAGTGTCCGGGTGGCGGAAGCGTTCGGCCGTGGCAACAAGGAGGAGGTCGTCAATGCCGGCCGCCTCGGTGTTGCTGCGACGATCCTGACAGGCGTGACGCTGGGGCTCGGCCTGGTCATCTTCAGCGGGCCGCTGTCGGTGCTGCTGGTGAAGCCTGATGCCGTGATCGACGGTGTCCGGATTGCGCCTGCCATTGCATCGCTTTTGTTCCTGGCATCGGTCATGACGGTGTTTGATGGGATTCAGGCTACGGCGTCCTTTGCGCTGCGGGCGCAGGAGATCGTCTGGTCGCCGAGCCTGATCCATATCGGCTCGTTCTTCCTGGTGATGCTGCCAGCCTGTTACTGGCTGGGCATCGTGCAGGGCCACGGAGCGAAAGGCATGATGGAAGGCGCCCTGATCGGTGTGTTCGTGGCGGGGACGCTGCAGACCCTGATGCTGGAATTGAAAGCGGCGCGTCCCCTGAAGGGACACGCCGCCTGAATTCTCTACTTGTTCCGGTAACGGATGACCGGTTCTAGAGATCCTTCATTGCGGAGGCCGGCTTGAAGGAAGCCGATGTCTTCTCCGGGATCTTGATCGGTTCACCGGTTGCCGGGTTGCGGCCGGTGCGGGCATTGCGGGTTTTCGGCGCGAAAGTGCCGAAGCCTGCGATGGCGACCTGCTTACGCGATTTCACCGCGTCAGCGATCGTGTCGAATACAGCATCAACGGCCTTGCCGGCGTCGCTTTGCGACAGACCAGAAGCAGCGGCCACTGCCTTCGTAAGTTCACCCTTGTTCATACGGGTTCTCCTCTGAGTTAAACGGCGATGCCCCGCCGTTGGTTCGACTAGTCCACGATTCGGAAACCCTGAACACGCCGGATTCCCAATAAACACGGGCTATACGCCCGGAATCCAGCCCTCTTCGGCCTTAATTTTCGTGTTTTCTGCCGGTTCCAGGCTTTTGGCTGTGGAAAATGCAGCCGAAAGCGCCCCTTTTTCGTCGAGAGACGCATAATAATGGGCAATTGCGCGGACTTGGGCCGCATCCAGCGTTTCGCCGGATTCGGGCTTTGCCTTGGTCAATGAGGGGTAAATCTCGGTCATGACCACGGTCACATCAGTGAGCGTTTCCTCAGTCAGGGGCTCTGCCGGGTCGAATTCGAACGGCCAGATCCGGGCGCCCGGCCAGGCTTCGCGCAGGGCATGAACATGCGGAATCCCGGTCAGGGACTGGCTGCCGACGCTGCCGGTATAGGCGAGCTGCCAGACTGATTTCGGCTGGCCCAGCTTGTTGTCGCGCAAATAAGCCTCGACGAGCCGATATTCCGGCAAGGAGCCGTCGCCATAATCGGGTTTTGTGCTGCCCAGCGTGGACACGACATCGCGCGCCGGCGCGCCCCAGAAGGGGAACGGCCCCTTCGAGACGGCATAGTTCATGCCGGCTGCGATGGCGTACCGGGCGTTGGAATTGTCCGGCTTGTCCTTGAGCTTGGAGGCGAGATGCTCGTGCATCGCCTGCCATGGTGCCTTACCGTCCAGCTTCAGACCGAGGGCCTCCGCCGTGCCGGCCGGATAACCGAGCGAGAAGTCAAATCCCAGAAGGACACGGTCGCCGCGCTTCGTCAGCTTGCCGACCATGTCCTCCAGGAATTCGCGGGCCTTCAGACGCGTTTCAATATTCACGGCGCGGAACTGCAGCTTGAGGCGTGCGTCCTTGGCCAGGATGCCAATCCAGATCGAATTGGCCCCGGTCACGGGCTTTGACGCCGCGCTCCAGTCCACCATGATATACGCGTCGAAGAGAGCCGCCATGACTATCCCAGTTTAACAAGCATCTTGCCGGTGTTGGCACCGCTGAAGAGACCGATAAAGGCGTCCGGCGCCTTGTCGATTCCCTCCATCACCGTTTCCTGGAATTTCATCTGCCCTGCCGCGATCCATTTGGCCATATCCGCAAGGAAGGCCGGCTGCATGTCGGCATGCGTGGAGACGATGAAGCCTTGGATCTTCAGCTGTTTGCCGACGACCTGGATGATGTTGGGCGGGCCAACCGGCGTGCCGGTTTCATTGTACTGGGCAATCATCCCGCATTCGGCGAAGCGCGCCATTGGACGGGCGACTTCGATCGCAGCGGTCAGGTGATCGCCGCCGACATTGTCGAAATAGACGTCGATGCCTTTCGGTGCGGCTTCCTTCAGGGCGGCAACGAGCCCTTCAAGGCCTTTGGCCTGTTTATAGTCGATCACATGATCGGCGCCGAGCGACTTTACGAAGGCGCACTTGTCTGGTCCGCCAGCCGAGCCGATGACCGTGCAGTTCTTGATCTTGGCGATCTGCACCACGGTGGAGCCGACCGCGCCGGCTGCGCCGGAGACGAAGACCGTATCACCTTCCTTCAGTTCAGCGATCCGCAGGATACCGGCATAGGCGGTCAGCCCTGGCATGCCCGCGACGCCGAGAAAGGCACTGTCGGGCAGGCCGGTATCGCTGGGCAGCTTCACCGCCATGGCACTTGCCGGATCGCCGACCCAGGCCGTACGCCAGCCATTCATCGACTGGACGAGGTCTCCAACCTGGAAGTCCGGATTGTTGGAGGCTGTCACCCGGCCGACGGCGCCGCCGGTCATGGTTTCGCCGATCTGGAAGGGCGGGACATAGCTTTCGCGGTCATACATGCGGCCGCGCATATACGGGTCGACCGACATCCAGGTGTTCTGGACCTGGATTTCACCGGGGCCGGGCTCGCCGATCTCGACCGTTTTCTTTTCGAAGTCCGCCTGCTCCGGCAGCCCGACCGGGCGGCGGGCGAGGCCCCATTCCGTTGATGTAAGTGTAGTCATTCGTGATTCCTCCTGCTTGGTTTCTTGTGTTTGTCTTGGGCCCTAGTTGGGCGTGAATACCGGCGCTGTGAAGGGGCAACTGACAAGAAAGCGGCTGTGGCAGGGCTGTGCCACAGCCTTGATGCTGCGGCAGTTGGGTGCCATGCCGGAGGGGACAGAGGGCTAGGACATGACGAAGCTGAAAGTGGGCGTCGCGGGCGCCGGGGTGTTCGGAAATTATCATGCGCAGAAGGCTGCAGCATCGGTCCGGACCGATCTGATCGGTGTCTATGACATCGACCTGCCTCGCGCGACGCGGATCGCCGAACAGTTCGGCGCGAAGGGCTTCGACGACTATGCCGCTTTCCTGGATGCGTGTGACGCGGTCGTGATTGCCGTGCCCGCCACCTGGCACGAGCCGCTGGCCCGCCAGGCGATCGAGGCGCACCGCCATGTTCTGTGCGAAAAGCCGCTGGCGCTGACCGGCAAGGCCGCGCGCTTCCTCGCAGACGAGGCAGCAGCGCATGGCCGTATCCTTCAGGTCGGGCATCAGGAACGTTTCGTTGCCATGGCAATGGGCGTGCTGGCAATTGAGGAAGCGCCGATTCTGCTGGAATCGGTCCGCTCCGGTCCGCCTGCACCGGATAATCGCGCAGGCGATGTGTCGGTCATCTGGGATCTGATGATCCACGACCTGGATCTCGCAGCGATGATGCTGGGCAATGAGTTCACCGGCGTGAGCGCCACCGGGCGCCGCGTCCACTCGGCCCATATCGATGAGGCAACGGCTGAGTTCACCTATGCCGCAGTCGGCAAAGCCCGCCTGACGGCCAGCCGCGCCGCCAGCGAGCGCCAGCGCAGCATGCATGTCGTTTATCCCTCGGGCGAAATCTCCATCGACTTCCTGACCCGCAAGGTCGAGAACACCACGCCTTACGAGATCAAGGTCGACATTTCCGCCGAACTGCCCGATCCGCTGGGCGCAGCCGATGAAGGCTTCTACGCCGCCTGTCTCGGTCTCGCACGCAGCCCGGTGCCGGCGCATGGCACGGTCGGAGCCGTCGCGATGGCGGAAGCCGCCGAAGCCGATATTTTGGCAAAAATCGACGCCTGATCAGGCGTCGCCGCGACGCGCGGCCTGTTTCGGATCGTGCTTCGGGGCCGGGGCGAGACGCATGACTTCGGTCTGGAAACGCTCATCATCGCCATCCAGCAGGAAGGGCAGGGCGCTGCCGATCGCGTCGATCATCGGCTCAAACCATTGCAGGTCAGCCTTGGTGAAGTCTGACAGGACGTGCGGCATGACCATGGCCTTGTCGCCGGGGTGGCCGATACCGATCCGCACACGGCGGAAGCTTTCACCGAGATGGGCCATCATCGAGCGCACGCCATTGTTTCCCGAATGCCCGCCGCCGCGCTTCACCCGCAGCCGCCCGGGCGCAAGGTCGATCTCGTCATAGAAGACGGTCACATCATCGGCGGGGCGTTTGTAGAATTGCAGGATCTTGGAGAGGGCGCGGCCGGTCTCGTTGTAATAGGTCTGCGGTTTGACCAGCAGGACTTTTTGCCCGCCAACGGTTCCTTCCGCGATCAGGCTTTCGAACTTCGAGCGCCAAGGCCCGAAATTGTACCGCGTATGTAGCGCGTCCAGCAGGATGAAGCCGGCATTGTGCCGGTTCTTTGCGTAGCGGTCGGTGGGGTTTCCCTGTCCGGAAAGGATCAACATGAGGAATGCGCCTCCTGCCGGGGCTTAGGGGTAAAAAGTGAGCGGCCCGCCTGGCAACATAGGACAGGCGGGCCGCACGTTAAAGGATGGAAGGGAAGAAGTCTTAGTCTTCTTTCTCTTCGCCGCCTTCTTCTTCAGCAGCTTCCTCTTCGTCAGCCTCGGCAGAAGTGTCATCGGCCTTGGCCGAGCGGCCGGCGATGGTGGCGATGGTGAAGTCGCGGTCTGTGATGGTCGGTTCGGCATCGCCCGGCAGGGCGATGTCGGAGATCTTCACATTGTCGCCGATTTCCAGCTTGGACACGTCTGCTTCCAGCGATTCCGGAATGTGGCCGGCCGGAACGAGCAGTTCGACAGCGTGGCGAACCACGTTGAGCGTGCCGCCCTTCTTGAGGCCCGGCGAGACTTCCTCGCCGACGAAGTGCACAGCCACTTCGACCTTGATCTTCTGCTTGGCATCGACGCGGTACAGGTCGACGTGCATCGGCTGGTCGGTGACCGGGTGCATCTGGATCGCCTGCGGGATCACCAGCTGTTTCTCGCCCTTGTGGACCAGCGTTGCGGTCGAGGACAGGAAGTGGCCAGTTTCGATGGCTTTCTGCACTTCACCGCGCTTCAGGCTGATCGCCACCGGGTCCTGGCCGCCGCCATAGAGGACGCCCGGCACGAGGCCTTCTTTGCGGGCCGCACGTGCGCCGCCGGTGCCGATGCGCTCACGCAGTTCGACATTGAAGGTAATCTTTTGTTTTGACATTGTTTTTCCTTTCGCCCTCGACTCCGCCCCGCCATTCCGCTGAGGTGAGAAGCTGACACGCACGGCCTCGCGCCGCCGTTTCTGAAGGCGCGCAGGTACCCCATAAGCCCTGTATTGGCAAGGCTTTCGGACATGTGGCGCATTCCCCGACCAAGGGCGGATCCTGCCCGGTTCCATCCTCCGACCAAGGTCTGGGATGGTTGGACGCCGAAATCGCGTAAACTGCTGAAAAGAATACGGGAGGAAAAGATGCTGAAATCACACGTCATGATGGCCTTCGGCCTGCTTATGGCCGCGATCTATGCGGTGCGTCTGGCGTCGGGCTTCAGCCTGTCGGACGGGTTTGGCCTCGGCGAGGCTTACCTGATCGGCGGGCTGGGCCTTGCCGGGGCGCTGCTCTGGAGCGGCTGGAAAGAACGCCGCTACGCCAAGCGGCTCCGGCAGGAAAGCTAAGACCAAAGTGGGGCTGTCTGAGGCAGCCCTTTTGCGTCAGCGTACAAACTGCGGCTGCCGCACCCCGACAACAAGAACGGCCACATAAGCCGGTGACGGCAAGGGTCAAAGGGAGGAAACGGAAACAATGACTCATAACATCAAAGAGATTGATGCGAAGGGATACTGGCGCGACGTCGTCAAGCTGACCCTGAGCCTTCTCGCCATCTGGTTCGTGGTCTCGTACGGCGCAGGCATCCTGTTCCGTAACGTGCTCGACCAGGTCTCGATCGGCGGGGCGCCGCTTGGATTCTGGTTCGCGCAGAACGGATCCATCTACGTCTTCGTCGGACTGATCTTCTACTACTGCCGGGCGATGAACCGCCTGGAGAAGAAATACGGCGTGGAGGCCTGAGACGATGGACGAGCAATTCTGGACCTATTTCTGGGTCGTCCTGACCTTCGGGACCTATATCGGCATCGCCATCTGGGCGCGGGCCGGATCGACCGACGACTTCTATGTCGCCGGACATGACGTACACCCCACCGTCAATGGCATGGCCACGGCGGCCGACTGGATGTCGGCGGCCTCCTTCCTGTCGATGGCGGGCCTCATCGCCTTCATGGGCTATGGCGGCTCGGTTTACCTGATGGGCTGGACCGGCGGCTATGTTCTGCTGGCCCTGTTGCTGGCGCCATTCCTGCGTGAATTCGGCAAGTTTACCGTGCCGGACTTTGTGGGCGACCGGTATTACTCGACCACAGCCCGCCTGATCGCGGTCGTCTGTGCCCTGTTCGTGTCGTTCACCTATATCGCCGGACAGATGAAGGGCGTGGGCGTGGCCTTCTCGGGCTTCCTGGGTGTCGAGTTCAACACTGGTATCATGGTCGGCATGGCGATCGTCTTCGTCTACGCGGTGCTGGGCGGCATGAAGGGCGTCACCTATACGCAGGTGGCACAATATGTCGTGCTGATCTTCGCCTATACGGTGCCCGCGATCTTCATTTCACTGATCGTTACCGGAAACCCGATCCCGCAGCTGGGCTTCATCTCCAATGTGAAGGGCGAAGACATCTCCATGCTGGAGAAGCTGAACACCGTCGTGACGGATCTCGGCTTCCTGGAGTACACGCAGACCGACAAGTCCATGTTCGACGTCTTCGCCATCACCGGCGCACTGATGTTCGGTACGGCCGGCCTGCCGCACGTGATCATCCGCTTCTTCACCGTGTCGAGCGCTGGCGCTGCCCGCGTGTCGGCCGGCTGGGCGCTGGTGTTCATCGCGCTGCTCTATACGACCGCCCCGGCTGTGGCCTCGCTCGCCCGTCTCAACTTCATCGATACGGTGAATGAGTCGACCTATATCGCGACCGATGCCGACTATGACACCGAAGCCGCGGCCATCGTGGCGGAGGGCGGCAAGCCGATCCCGAAATGGTTCAAGGACTGGGAAAAGATCGGCCTGCTGGAAGTCACCGACAAGAATGGAGACGGCGTCGTGCAATACCGCGCTGGGGCCGACAATGAAGTCACCAAGCTCGACCGCGACATCATCGTGACTGCGAACCCCTCCATCGCCGGCCTGCCGGCCTGGGTGATCGGCCTCGTCGTGGCAGGCGGCCTCGCGGCTGCCCTGTCGACGGCGGCGGGCCTGCTGATGGTGATCTCGTCCTCAGTCAGCCATGACCTTTGCCGGCGGACCTTCTTCAAGGGCATGACCGACAAGCAGGAGCTGTTGACCGCGCGTGGCGCAGCGGCCGGCGCCGTGATCCTCGCCGGGGTCATGGGGATGAACACGGCGAAGCTCGGCTTTGTGGCGCAGGTGGTTGCCTTCGCCTTTGGCCTCGCGGCGGCGTCGCTGTTCCCGGTCATCGTGCTCGGCATCTTCTGGAAGCGGATGAACCGGGAAGGTGCCATCGCGTCGATGCTGACCGGCCTCATCACCACCTTCTGGTACATCTATCACTTCAAGTTCGTGGACACCGATTCCTCGCACTGGTGGCTGGGTGTCTCTCCGGAAGGGATCGGCTTCGTCTTCATGTTCCTGTCGCTGGCTGTCGGTGTCGTGGTCGCCCTGATGACCGCTCCGCCACCGCAGGACATCCAGGACCTGGTGGAAGACATCCGCGTGCCCGGAACTAGAACGGCACACGGCATTGCCGATGCGGAGATGCTGCCCGACTAGACGGCAGCCGCCTGCAACCTTCCTGAACTGGGCGGTCCGAGGCAGCGGACCGCCCTTTTTCATCTCCGCTTCCATGTTCCGGCCCCCGACCATGGGAGAACTTGCCAGACGGGCGTTTGCCGGGCGAAGATCAGCGCTTGAGGAGTTTTGTCCATGCCGGTCTGGCTGATTGTTGGGGCAACGGGGCTTTATGTGCTCGGCCTGTTTGCCATCGCCTGGCGCGGCGATCGGCGGGCGCTGGAGCCGTCGGCAACGCACAGCCCTTACATCTATGCCCTGGCGCTGGCAGTATATTGTACCTCCTGGACCTTTTTCGGCGCGGTCGGCACGTCGGCCACGAATGGCTGGGACTATTTCGCGATTTACCTTGGCCCGGCGCTGGTCTTCCTGTTCCTGCCGGACCTGATCCGCCGCATCGGGGATGTTGCCCAGCGGGAGAGCATCTCGTCGCTGTCGGACTTCCTGTCGGCCCGGTACGGCAAGAGCCGCGGCGTCGGGGCCTTGGCAGCGCTGGCGGCGGTGGCCGGCAGCCTGCCATACATTGCGCTGCAGCTGAAATCGGTGGGGATGAGCTTTCAGGCGCTGGCCTATGGCGCGGAGAATGCCGGTGGCCGACCGGCCAGCCAGACCGTGCTGTTCACAGCGCTCGCCATGGGCGTGTTCGCCATCCTGTTCGGTGCGCGCCAGTCGGATGCGACGCGGCGCAATGCCGGCCTGATGCAGGTGCTGGCGCTGGAGGCGGTCATCAAGATCGTCGCCCTGGTGGCCGTTGCCGCCCTCTCCCTGTCGCTGATCTCGTCGCCGGACATCCAGGTGCCGGCGCATGCGACTGAGCCTTTTTCGGGGGGCGTCCTGTCGCAGCGGATGATCACGACCACGATCCTGTCCATGTGCGCAATTATCTGCCTGCCGCGCCAGTTCCACGTCGCGGTGATCGAGCGGCGCGACCGGCGCGAGGTGAACACCGCGCGGATCGTTTTCGTAGCCTATCTCGCCCTGACCAGCGCGGTGGTGATCCCGATCACGATCGCCGGCCTGTCGACACTGGGCGGTGACGTCCCGCCGGACCTCTTCGTGCTCGACCTGCCGCTGGCCCATGACAACGGCCTGCTGGCCCTGTTTGTCTTTCTTGGCGGTTTCTCGGCGGCGACCGGTATGGTGATCGTCTCCAGCGTGGCGCTCTCCACCATGGTGACCAATGACCTGATCGTGCCGGCGGTGATGCAGACCGGACGCTTCTCCAGCCTCGGCGGCAATTCCGGCGCGCGCCTGACGATGATCCGCCGGGGGGTGATCATCGTCATCGTGCTGTGTGCCTATGGCTATTACCGGCTGGCCGGGACGGGCGAAGCGCTGGCGCAGATCGGCCTCTTGTCCTTTGCTGCGGCGGCCCAGTTTACACCGGGCCTGGTCGGCGGCGTCTACTGGCGCAGCGGACGGCGGGCCGGCGTTGTCTGGGGGCTGGTGCTCGGCATGGGCCTCTGGGCTTACACGCTGTTCCTGCCGGCGATCCTGCAGCATGACCGCATGGCAGCCGCGGTGCCGGGCTGGCTGGACCCGCATGCCCTCCTTGGAGTGCATTTCGATGACAGTCTGATCCATGGCGTCGTGTGGAGCCTTGGCGCCAATATCGCCGCCTATATCATTCTGTCGCTGCGGGCGCGCGAGCGCCTGCGCGACCGGGTCCAGTCCTCGGTCTTTGTTGGTGATCCCGAACCGCGCGGGCAGGCGGACCCCGGCTCGGCAGATACGGTCGCGGCGGTCACGCCCAACGGGCTGAAGACTCTGGCCTCCCGCTTCCTGAACCCTGAAGCCGTGGAGCACGCATTTGCGGATTTCGAGCGGGTCTCCGGTGTGCCCGCATCGGGCGACGGCCCGGCGGATTGGCGGCTTGTTCAGCGGACGGAACGATTGCTCGCATCCGCGCTGGGCGCTTCCTCGGCCCGGGTCGTGCTGGCATCCGCCATCGGTGGCAACCAGGTGGCCCTGCGAGACGTGCTCTCCATGCTGGACCACAAGACCCAGGATGAGCGGTTCGACCGGCACATGTTGCAATCCATGCTGGAGAATATCTCGCAGGGGATTTCCGTGGTGGATTCAGACCAGCGCCTTGTCGCGTGGAACACCGCCTATCTGGACCTGTTCCATTACCCGAACGACCTCGTGGCTGTCGGCACGCCGGTGTCGAAACTGATCGAACACAATCTGAAGTCAGGCTGGATCGATGGCGACCCGGCCGAGGAAGCCCATCGCCGCGTGGCGCACATGAAAGCCGGGCGCCAGCATACCTATGAGCGGCGCAATCCCGATGGGCGCTTCCTGCGCATTGTCGGCAATCCGACGCCGGGCGGCGGCTATGTCACGACCTTCACGGACATCACAGAAGACAAGCTGCGCGAACGCGCCCTGATCGAGGCGAACGAGACGCTGGAGACACGGGTGCGCGAACGCACGCAGGACCTTGAAGACATGGCGCAAGATCTGGATCTTGCCCGCCGCGATGCCGAAGGCGCGAATGCCTCCAAGACGCGGTTTCTTGCTGCAGCCAGCCACGATCTGCTGCAGCCTCTGAACGCCGCGCGTCTGTTCCTCGGCTCCATCCGGGCGGACGATCAGGGGCAGGGCCTGGTCTCGCGTGCGGACAAGGCCATTCAGTCTGCGGACGAGCTGATCCGAGGCCTGCTGGACATTTCCCGCCTCGACCATGGCAGCATTGCGCCGAAGCCGGTGCAGTTGCCAATTGGGCCCTTGCTGGAAGATCTGGTGGAAGAGGCCATGCCGATGGCGGAGCAGGCAGGGATCGGCATCCGTATTGCGCCCACCAGCCTTGTGGTAGAAGCCGATCCGGATTTCCTGAAGAGCATCCTGCGCAACTTCATCTCCAACGCCCGCCGCTATACGCGTGAAGGGGCCGTGCTGGTCGGGGCGCGGCGGCGTGGAAACATGGCGCGGATCGAGGTCTGGGATACGGGGCCTGGCATTCCCGCAGACAGTTTGCCGCTGGTGTTCGAGGAATTCCGGCGCTTCGAGGATACCGACAATACAGGCATCCGGGGCGCCGGCCTCGGCCTGCCGGTCTCCAAACGCCTTGCTGACCTGATGGAGGCTGACATCAATATCCGGTCAGTGCCCGGCCGTGGCAGCGTCTTTTCCGTGACGGTTCCGCTGGCGGCCAAGTCCGGCAAACGCAAGCGTACCGTTCCGAAGAGCGCCGCACCGAAGCCCGTCAGCCTCGCCAATCTGAAAGTGCTGGTGGTGGACGATGAGGCCGCCATCGTGGATGGCATGACCGCATTGCTCACCGGATGGGGCTGCCAGGTCCGCGGCGCGCGCTCTGCTGCCGAGGCGCAGGCCTGGCTCGGCGCTGAGTCATTCGATGCGCTGATCGCGGACCTCAACCTGCAGGATGCCATCGACGGCTTTGACCTGATCGCGATGAGCCGGTCGAAACTGTCAGCGCCGGGCAATGTGCTGTTGCTGACCGCCGCATCGAATGATGCAGTGCGGACGCAGGCTGGCATCGACGGGGTCGCCATGCTGCGCAAGCCGGCTGCACCGGACGACATCCGCCGCTTCCTCGAAGGGCTGGCGCAGAACGTTTCCGCCTGAGCGCTGGCTCAGAGCGAGGTGGCTTCCTTGAAGATCAGCAGCGCCTGGGTCCGGTTATTGGCGCCCAGCTTGCGGAAGATCGCCGTCATGTGCGCTTTCACCGTCGCGACCGAAATATCCATCTCATAGGCGATCTGCTTGTTCAGCAGGCCGTCATTGAGGCCGGAGAGAACCTTGCGCTGGGCCGGGGTCAGGTCTGCCACACGGGCCAGGAGTTCCTCCCGCCCGGCATTGGCGGCGGGGTCGTCAGGCGGGAACCATTGGCCGCCATCCAGCGCCGTGGCGAGGGCGGCGGAGAGGTCTTCCATCGACATGCTCTTGGGCAGGTAGCCTGCCGCGCCGAGCACCCGGGCCGTGCCGAAGGACTGCGGCGCGTCCGTTGCCGACACGACGACGATCGGACAGCCCGGACCGGCGGCCATCATCCGCGTCAGCCCGTCGAATTCCTGTGTGTCCCCAAGTGTCAGGTCCAGCAGGATCAGGTCGAAGGACTGTTCTTTGATCCGGGAAAGCGCCTCGGCCAGGCTGCTGGCGTGGTGCGCTGTCGCGCCATCCGGAAATGCCGTGCCCAGCGCTGCTTCGAGCGCGTCACGGAACAATGGGTGATCGTCCACGATCAGGACGGTCGGAACCAGTCCCATTCTCTCTGCCTCCCCGGCGCCGCGGATTTCCTGATCCGCAGTCTGCGACTTGTCGGGAGAACCATACCCCGGCGGAAAGGGATGTCGAGGAGCATTAGACTTTTGTCGTAGCACCAATGGCCAATAGCGGCGTTTCCCTGCCGGAAGGATACTCCCTGGAAATAATAAGGCATGGGAGGAAACTAATGCCAAGGTCAATTAGAGGTTTATTCCTGACGGCGTCCGTTGCGGTCATGGCGCTGGCGGCAAATGCAGAGCAGACGGTCGAGGAGCGCATCGCTGCGCTGGAGGCCATGGTTGCTGACCTAAAAGCCGAGCTTGCCGCCGAAAAAGCGGACACAGACGCCGACATTGTCCGGATCGAGACGGTGGCGGTACAGGCAGCGCCTGCAGCCGCGGCTCCGAAGACGGACGGTTTCCTCGTCGGCGATACGACGCTCAAATTCGGCGGCATCGTCGACCTCGATGTGCACGCGACGTCCTTGAGCGATGGGGGTATCGCGTCGGGGTCCATCGCGCGGGATTTCTACATTCCGGGCGCCACGCCGATCGGCGGGGAAGGGACCGACTTTACCGACTTCACGGCCGAATCCTCCCGCTTCTTCCTCTCGGCCTCGAAGCCAGTCGGTGAGGACACGGTTCAGGGCTATATCGAACTTGACTTCCTGGGCTCGGCCCAGGGCAATGAGCTGGTTTCCAACTCTTACTCACCGCGTCTGCGACGGGCCTTTGTGAAGTATGGCAACTGGCTGGCAGGCCAGGAATGGTCGACCTTCCAGAACACATCCGCCATTCCGGAGAGCGCGAGCTTTCTGATCCTGTCGGACGGCATGGTGTTCATCCGCCAGCCTCAGATCCGCTACACCAACGGCAACTGGATGTTCGCCCTGGAGAACCCGAACACGACCACGCTGAACGCGGGTTCGCGGGATGAGAACCTCATTCCGGACATTGTCGCGCGTTACAATTTCAGCGGCGATTACGGCAATGTTTCGGTGGCCGGTATCGCCCGCCAGCTGCGTGCGGATTTCGGCGCGTCGGAGGATGAGACCTTCGGTTATGGGCTCAGCGTTTCGGGCAAGGTGAAAGCCGGCGCGAAAGACGACATCCGCTTCAATCTTGTCGGCGGCGAGGGGATCGGACGTTATGTCGGTCTTGCCGCCAGCCGCTCTACGGCGCTCGATCCGAACGGCAAGCTGGAAGCCATTCCGAGCTATGGCGGCCTGATCGCCTGGCGCCATCCGTTTGGTGAAACAGCGCGGTTCAATGTCGGCTATTCCGGTCTCTTTGTGGATAATCCTGACTACCTCCCGGCGAGTTCCACGACGAAGTCCGTTCAGTCCGCTTATGGTGCAGTCCTGTGGGATATTGCGCCGAAAGTGACCGTCGGTGTCGAGCTGCTTCACGGCATTCGTGAAGTGGAATCGGGGGCGGATGGGTCGATCAGCCGCTTCACCTTCTCCACCAAATATGCATTCTGACATCAGGACGAAATTTCATGCCCTACGAGGAAACGACCATGAGCGATCAGGCAAAAATCTACCCCGTTCCCGAGGAATTCGCGGCAAAGGCGAACCTGACGCCGGAAAAGTACAAGGAAATGTACGATGCCTCGATCGCGGATCCGGAAGCGTTCTGGGGTGAGCAGGGCAAACGGCTCGACTGGATCAAGCCCTACACCACGGTGAGGGACGTCTCCTGGGAGACCGGCGACCTGCACATCCGCTGGTATGCCGATGGGGAGCTGAACGTCACCGCGAACTGCATCGACCGCCATCTCGCCACGCGCGGCGACAAAACGGCTTTCATCTGGATCGGCGATGATCCGAACGAGAGCCACAAGGTCAGCTACAAGGAGCTGCACGCCGCTGTCTGCCGCTTCGCCAACGTCCTGAAAAAGCTCGGCGTCAAGAAAGGTGACCGCGTCACCATCTACATGCCCATGATCCTGGAAGCGGCCTACGCCATGCTGGCCTGTGCCCGGATCGGGGCGGTGCACTCGGTCGTGTTCGGCGGCTTCAGCCCCGAAGCGCTCGCCGGCCGGATCACCGACTGCGATTCCGGCGTGCTGATCACCGCCGATGAAGGCGTGCGCGGTGGCCGCAAAGTGCCGCTCAAGGTGAATGCTGACAAGGCGGCGGACCTCTCCAACGGCACGCTGAAGACGATGCTGGTGGTCAAGCGCACCGGCGCCGAGGTCACCATGGTCGAAGGCCGGGACCACTGGCTGCACGAGGCGGCCGAGGATGTCTCCTCCGACTGCCCGCCGGAACCGATGAATGCCGAAGACCCGCTGTTCATCCTCTACACATCCGGTTCCACCGGAAAGCCGAAAGGCGTGATGCACACGACGGGCGGCTATCTCGTCTGGGCCTCGATGACACATGAATATGTGTTCGACCTCAAGGAAGACGATGTTTACTGGTGCTCGGCGGATGTGGGCTGGGTCACCGGCCACTCCTATATCGTGTACGGACCTTTGGCGAACGGCACCACGACCGTGATGTTCGAAGGCATCCCGACCTATCCGGACGCCAGCCGTTTCTGGCAGGAATGCGACAAACACGGCGTGAGCATCTTCTACACCGCGCCGACCGCGATCCGCTCGCTGATGCGGGAAGGCGAAGACCCGGTGAACGCGACTTCGCGTAAATCCATCCGCCTGCTCGGCACGGTGGGCGAGCCGATCAATCCGGAAGCCTGGGAATGGTATTTCCATGTCGTGGGCGAGGCGCGCTGCCCGATCGTTGACACCTGGTGGCAGACCGAGACCGGCGCGACCATGATGGTGCCGCTGCCCGGCACGACAGACCTGAAGCCCGGCGCGGCCAGCCATCCCTTCTTCGGCATCAAGCCGGCTCTGGTGGATGCCGACGGCACGGAACTGCCGGGCGCGACGGAGGGCAACCTCCTGATCACCGACAGCTGGCCTGGCCAGATGCGCACGGTCTATGGTGACCACCAGCGCTTCATCGACACTTACTTCACCGCCTATCCGGGTAATTACTTCACCGGGGATGGCTGCCGCCGTGACGAAGACGGTTTCTACTGGATCACCGGCCGCGTGGACGATGTGATCAACGTGTCCGGCCACCGCATGGGCACGGCGGAAGTGGAAAGTGCTCTCGTCAGCCATGACGCCGTGGCAGAGGCCGCCGTGGTCGGCTATCCGCACGACATCAAGGGGCAGGGCATCTATGCCTATGTCACGCTGGTGCAGGGCGTGGAGGCCGACGAGGCGCTGCGCAAGAACCTCGTCCAGCACGTGCGCGCCGAGATCGGCCCCATCGCATCGCCGGATCTGATCCAGTTCTCGCCGGGCCTGCCGAAGACCCGCTCCGGCAAAATCATGCGCCGCATCCTGCGCAAGATCGCCGAGAACGAGTTCAGCAATCTGGGCGACACCTCCACGCTGGCCGAACCGGAAGTGGTGAACGACTTGATCGAGAACCGGCAGAATCGCGGCTGACGCAGCTCTGATCGGATAAAGAAAAGCCCCTGCGATTGCGGGGGCTTTTTTTGTGGCCTCAGATCGCCGGCAAATCCACGCAGAACCTTGCGCCGCCGCCGTCGCGGTTTTCGGCCCAGACCTTGCCGCGATGGGTGGCGATGATCTGCTTCACGATGGACAGGCCAAGGCCGGAATTGTTGCCGAAGGCGGTGCCTTTCGGGCGGTCCGTATAGAAACGGCTAAAGATCGTCTCCAGCTTGTCGGGCGGGACGCCGGGGCCTGTATCCTCGACTTTTATGCGGGCGATGGTCTGCGGCCCGTCATTGGTCTGGTCGAGCGTGACTTCCACCACTGCGCCTGGCGGGGAGAAGGAGCGGGCATTGTCGATCAGGTTGCGGATCACCTGGCCGAGCGGCCCCTCGCGGCCCTGCACGAGCAGGCGCCCGCCCATGGTCGCGTCATGGAAGGAGACCGTCACCGCGCCCTCATCCAGCGCGAGGGATTCATAGGTGCCGACCACATCCTGAACGAAGCGGGCAATGTCGATCTGCTCGTTCGGCACGCGGGTCATTTCCGCTTCGAGACGGGACGCATTGGAGATGTCGGTAATCAGGCGGTCGAGGCGTTTGACATCCTGCGCGATCACGCCGCGAAGCTTCTCCGTCAGTTCCGGATTTTCCTTCACACTCTCCAGCGTCTCGATGGCGGAGCGGATGGAGGTCAG
Source organism: Hyphomonas sp. (assembly GCA_002700305.1). Classification (GTDB taxonomy): domain Bacteria; phylum Pseudomonadota; class Alphaproteobacteria; order Caulobacterales; family Hyphomonadaceae; genus Hyphomonas. The sequence continues at coordinate 18,842 of PACZ01000033.1, forward strand.
CGGGTTTTTCAGCTCGTGCGCCACGTCGGCGGCGAATTGTTCATTCGCCTGGATGCGCTCGATCAGCGCCTCGGTCATGCCCTGCATGGAGGTGGCAAGGTCGCCGATCTCGTCCTTGCGGGCAGAGAGCGCCGGCACATTGATCCGTTCCGAAGCGCCTGCGCGGATACGGTCTGCCGCCACCGCTAGGCGGCGCAGCGGCCGCGCGATGCCCAGCGTCAGCAGGACGGAGGTGATGAAGGCCACCAGCACCGCGACGCCGATAAAGGGCAGCAGCGCCGCCCGCTCGGCGCGGATGATCTCGTCAATGTCGGAGGATTCCAGTGTCAGCACGCCGACCACGGCGGAGACGCGCTGGATGGGCATGGAAACGGAAATGATGCGCTGGCCGCGGTCGTTGAAGCGCTGGCTCGCCGCTTCGCCGCCCTCGACAGCCGTATCGAACTCTTCCTCGAAGGTTTGTGTGCGAACGGCATCTGAAGAGCGCCGCGGCATGATCGGGCCGAACACATGGGCCGCCCATTCCGACAGGTTCCGGCCCCAGCGGGCCACCCGGCCGGGCTCACGCAGCGGCGGCAGGGCGTCCACATCCACCCGTTCGGACAGGTAAAAGCTATCGCCCACCATTTCGCCGTCGGGCAGGTAGATGCGCGCGCGCACCCGTTCGGGCAGGTTCAGGCGGACTATGGTTTGCCGAGCCGCGTCCACGTCCAGCGCAGGCTGGGGCGTAGTGGCATCGTCGCCTAGCAGGCTGGTGAAGATCTGCGCCTGGGCGACAAGGTCCTGCTTCTTCGAGACAACGAAGCCGGCCCGCATCTCGTTCAGCACCATCGCCCCGATGATGAGAATGGCAAGGCCGGCAAGGTTCGACGCGAAAATCAGCCGGGCGATACGGCTGCCGAACACGACCGAACTGTTCAGTCCGGCGCGCGGTGTTTTCCGGGTCTTGTCCTTACCGGCCATGCGGATCCTTCCGGCTCAAGCCAGATCAGGCGTCGGCAGCGACGCGCATGGAGACGATCTTGTCCGGATTGCGCGGCGGCTCGCCCTTGGCCAGCTGGTCGATCACGTCCATGCCTTCGGTCACCTTGCCCCAGACAGTGTATTGCCCGTTGAGGAAGCTGGCATCGTCGAAGCAGATGAAGAACTGGCTGTTGGCCGAGTGCGGCGCCGAGGTGCGGGCCATGGAGCAGGTGCCGCGAACGTGCGGCTCTGCATTGAACTCGGCTTTCAGGTCGGGCTTGTCAGAGCCGCCCATGCCGGTGCCTTTCGGGCAGCCCACCTGGGCCATGAAGCCCGGAATCACGCGGTGGAAGACGATGCCGTCATAAAAGCCTTCACGGGCAAGTTCCTTGATCCGCTCGACATGGCCGGGGGCCAGGTCCGGGCGCAGCTCAATCGTGACGCTGCCTTGGGAGGTTTCGAGGAGGATCGTGTTTTCAGGGTCGGCCATGGGAGTTCCTGTTTCTTGTGCTAATCTACAGACTGGCTATTGAATGAAGCCCATTGCGGCAAGCCCGTGCGGCAGGAATGTGCCAAACGGGCTGGGCGCCGTACAAAGGCTGAGGACGTCATGCTGGCACCCATTCTGTCGATTACTATGGCCGGAATTCTGACCATTGCAGGCCTGTTGCATGCCCTTTGGGGCTTTGGCGTGACCTTTCCGGCCGCCAATGAGCAGCAGCTGGCCCGTATGGTCGTAGGCCGGCGGGGCATTACGAAAATGCCCTCCACGGCCTCCTGCCTGTTCGTGGCCGCGTGCCTGCTGGCCTTCGCCTTCCTGGCGCTGGTGCTGGGCCGGCATGTGACCGTGCCGGTGTCGAAATGGCTGGTCGCAGCGGCAGGCGCCGGCGCGGCGGTCATTTTCATGGGGCGGGGCATACTGGGCGTGCTGCCGGCCTTCGAACAGGCGCTGCCGGAACAGCCCTTCCTGTCGCTCAACCGGCGGTTCTATTCGCCGCTGATCTTCCTGCTGGGTGTGGGCTTTGCCCTGCTGACCCTGGCGCTGCCCTATTGGAGCTGGCGCCTGGGTCTGCTGGGCTGAGGCCTATTCGGTGTAGCGGTAACCGACGCCGTAGAGCGTCTCGATCGCATCGAACTCGTCCGACACTTCGCGGAACTTCTTGCGAAGCCGCTTGATGTGGCTGTCGATGGTGCGGTCGTCGACATAGATCTGGTCGTCATAGGCCGCATCCATCAGCTGGTCGCGGCTCTTCACGTAGCCCGGGCGCTGGGCGAGGGCCTGCAGGATCAGGAATTCCGTCACCGTCAGGCGCACCGGGTGTCCGTCCCAGGTACAGGCGTGGCGGTTCGGGTCCAGCGTCAGCTTTCCGCGGACGATCGGCTTGTGGTCGCCTTCTTCCGGGCCGGCCTGTCCACCGCGGGCGCGGCGCAGCACGGCTTTCACCCGCTCTGCCAGCAGGCGGTTGGAGCAGGGTTTGCGCACGAAATCGTCGGCGCCGATGTTGAAGCCGATCACCTCGTCGATTTCCTCGTCCTTCGACGTCAGGAAGATCACCGGCAATTCGCTGGTCTGGCGCAGGCGCCGCAGCAATTCCATGCCGTCCATCTTCGGCATCTTCACGTCGAGGA
>PACZ01000034.1 GCA_002700305.1 Hyphomonas sp.
CCCGAAATTTCTGCTGCTGAGATATCCATCGAGCGACTAAGCTCCCTTCATGGCGGTGTTCATGCGTTCCAGTTTGGCGGCAAGGCTTGCGTCAACGAGCTGAGACCCGATGCGCAGCTGGATGCCGCCGATGAGCGAGGCGTCAACCTCGCTGGTAAGTTCGACCTCGCCGCCAACGGCCTTGGCGAGGATTGATTCAATGCGCTGGCGCTCGGCGCCGGTCATTTCCTTGGCGGTGCGCACAAGAGCGCGCTTCACGCCGCGCTGTTGAGCGTAAAGCTCATCAAAAGCGATTGCGGCACCGAGGATGTCGCCCGAACGGCCGTTCTGCGCCATCGTGCCGACGAATTTTCCAAAAAGGTCGGAGAGACCGGCCTTCGCTGTGAGCTCGCCCGCCGCCATCACCTTCTCTTCACGGGAGAAAGCCGGAGAATCCAGCAGAAGCGCCAGATCTTCAGAGCCTTTCACCATTTCGGCGAAAGCTTTGAAATCCTTATAGACATTGGCGAGTTCGCCTTTGTCCTGCGCGAGTTCGAAGAGCGCACTCGCATAACGGCGTGCAGCTTCGTTCGCATGTGTCATCTTTGATCCAGCCAAGGGTCTATCGTCCATGTTCAGGTGGGCGGTCTGGCCCGAAAACAGCAAACAGGGCTGCGTGCGAAATGCCCGCGCCCATGAAAACTGTGCGCCGCTTAGCATCAGTCATCTGACCTGACAACACAGGCATGGCGCCAATGTCTGCGGCGAAATGACAATTATGACAATGCACCCGCGAAACCAATAGATTCAAAGGAATTATTGAAACCGGCTCAGCATCGCAGATACGCACAATCCCGGCCGGTCGGGGCGATGGCTCAGCGCCCCGTTCCCGACTCACTTCCAGGGAAGCCGGGCCGGGCCAGACGGCCAGTTATCTCCTCTGCTTCCTCTGCACCGAAAGGGATGCGGTCATGGAAGCGGAAATACCGGATCCGCGCCTTCAGAGGAACGAATAAGGGTCGATGTCGACAGACAGGCGAACCGGCGCCGGCAGCTTAATCTTCGCCAGCCAGGCCGTCATATAGGCCGACAGGTCCACATTGCGGGGGGATTTGACGAGGAACCGCCTGCGGTGGCGCCCGCGCAGCACGGTGATCGGCGCAGGCGCAGGGCCGAACAGCTCGATTCCCTGCCCGTTCGGCGCAAGGGCCGCCACATCCCGCGCGGCCTGGTCCACCATTTCAGCGGATGGCGCCGACAGGATGACCGCCGCCAGCCGTCCGAACGGCGGCAGGCCCAGTTCGGCCCGCACATCGCGTTCGATCTGGAGGAAGCCGTCGCGGTCGCCATCGGCCAGCGCCAGCATGGCCGGGTTGTCCGGCGCGTAGGTCTGCACCAGCGCGCGGCCTGGCCGTTCAGCCCGCCCTGCCCGGCCGGCCACCTGGCTCAGCAACTGATAGGTCCGCTCGCCCGCGCGCAGGTCCCCGCCCTTCATGCCGCTGTCGGCATCCACCACGCCCACAAGCGTCAGGTTCGGGAAGTTGTGCCCCTTGGCCACGATCTGCGTGCCGATCAGCACATCGATCTCGCCCTGCTCCATCCGCTCGACAATGCCGCGCGTCGCCTCGCCGCCCTGCGCCGTGTCGGAGGAGAAAATCTCGATCCGCGCCTCCGGCATCAGGACCCGCACTTCTTCGGCGACGCGCTCCACGCCGGGGCCGACGCCCATCAGCGAATCGACGGCCCCGCAATGCGGGCACATCTGCGGCTTCAGGATGGAATAGCCCGTGACATGACAGACCAGACGGTTGGTATAGCGGTGCTCCGTCAGCCAGTTCTCCGTGCCGGGCGTCTTCAGCCGCTCGCCGCATGCCTTGCAGATAACCAGCGGCGCATAGCCCCGGCGGTTCAGGAAGAGCAGCGACTGCTCCCCCGCTTCCAGCGTCACCTGCATCTCATGCACCAGCCGGGAGGACAGCCACATGCCTTTGCCCGGTGGATCGGCCCGCAGATCCACCAGTTCCACATCCGGCAGCCGCGCTGCCCCTGGCCGGGCAGACAGTTTCAGCCGCGTGTAGCGCCCCATCTCGGCATTCACGACCGTCTCCAGCGCCGGCGTCGCCGACGCGAGCACCACCACCGCCTCCTCCAGCTTGCCGCGCATCACGGACATGTCGCGGGCGTGATAGGTCACCCCGTCTTCCTGCTTGAAGCTGCCATCATGTTCCTCGTCCACGATGATCAGTTTCAGTTTGCGGAACGGCAGGAACAGGGCCGAGCGGGCGCCGATCACGATGCGGGCGCGGCCATGCGCCGTCTCGCGCCAGGTGCGGCGGCGCTCCTTGTCCGACAGGCCGGAATGCCACGGCGCGGGCGGCGCCCCGAAGCGCGCGGTAAAGCGCGAGAGGATGGCCTGCGTCAGCGCGATCTCCGGCAAGAGGACCAGCACCTGCGCCTCCGGATCCGCCTTCAGCGCTTCGGCAATCGCCTCGAAATAGACCTCCGTCTTGCCGGAGCCGGTGACCCCGTCGATCAGGAAGGTATGGAATGTGTTCTCACGGACCGCCTCGCGCAGCGCGTCTGCCGCCTCGGCCTGCTCCGCGGTCAGGTTCGCACCTGGTAGGTCCGGGTCCACTGGCAGGAAAGGCGGGTCGGTCGGCACGTCGATCGCCCGCAGAGCGCCCGCCTCGGCCAGCCCCCGCACGACACCGGACGACACGCCTGCCGCCTCCGCGATCTGCGCGGCTGTCATCGGATCGTCCGCAGCGGCCATGACGTCCAGCACCTTGGCGCGCGCGTCCGTCATGCGCGGCGGCGCCTCGCCGGTGGCGGTGAACACGGTCTCGGTCGGCGACGGCAACAGGCCGGCCCGCGCCCGGAGCGCCATGGACAGCAAATGTCCCGGATGACTCACTGTGTAACGGGCGGCGAAGGCGAGAAAATCCCGCATCGCCTTGGTCATCGGCGGCGTGGGGTACACTTCCGACACGGCTTTCAGCGTGCGGCCCTCGGCCACCTCATCGCCCAGCAATTCAACAACGATTCCCAGCCGCTCATACTTTCCCAGCGGCGCGGCGACATAGCTGCCTTCGGACACGTCCAGATCTTCCGGCACCGCATAGTCAAACGGCTCCGGCAGGGGCATGGGAAAGAGAATCCGGGCGACGGCCATAGGCCAAGGCTTAGCCCCTCAGCCTGCCTCCGTCATCCTGCCGCATCAGGTTCAGGTCAGGTCGCGTGATCGCCCTTTTTGCCCTTGCCGCCGCGCGCCCGGTCATAGCGCCAGGCCATCAGGTTCGAGGCGGCATTCAGGCAAAAGTTCACCGGCACGGCCGCCCTGTGGACAAAGCCCCAGCGTTTGCCCACCACGGGCACATGCGACAGGGTCGGCTTGGTGACATGGTCGACGATCCGCCAGTCCGCCAGCGACCGGCGATAGCTGATGAACCCATCTTCCTGCATGTTCCACTTCGCCTTCAGCGCGTCATGGCTGCGCTTCTGCCAGGACCGCGACCAGCGCAGCAGGAAGTAAGGCAGGTCGACCATCCGGACAGGATCCTCCTCCGACGGGATCAGGAACGTGATCACCGATGTCGGTTCGAACCAGATGCTCTCCCCGGCCTCCCGCGCGCGCCAGGAAAAATCGAGATACTCCTTCGACACGATATCCGGATCGAACGTCCCGATACGGTCGAACAGGCTGCGGCGCACCATGAAACAATGCATCTCCACACTCTGCGTACGGCGCCGTTTCAGGTGTGGTTGAATTTCGTCCAGCGTATTGCCCTGAAGGTAGAAGTCCTCGTGGAAATCCTTGTGACCGTCACCGGCATCGTCCAGCGTCTCGTTATTGTTTTCTTCCGGACCCATATGGTGGACGATTGTGTGGATCGGGCGGCCTTCGCAGGTCAGTGGTGCGATCATCCCGGCGCCGGTTTCGTCGCCGCATGTCACCAGCGCTTCCAGCCAGCCCTTCCGGTACATGATGTCGTTCTCGACAAAGGCGATATATTCCCCGGTCGCATGTTCGATGCCGGTATTACGGGCCTCCGCGGGCGTCAGCGGGCGGTCGACCGCGACATGCCGGAACCCACGGCGGGCGGCCTCCTCATCGCACCAGCGCCGCACCCGCCCGGGCGCTGCGCCCGTGACGACGACGAGATCAAACGGATACGCCGTATTGTCGTAGAGGTTCGCGATCGAGTCCCGCATCAGGCTGTAGCGGTCCCGTGTCGTCAAAACGATTGTCGCGCGTGGTGGTTCTTTTGCCTGTCCCATTGCCTGTGCTCGTGACCCGCCCCGGAGGCCGGAATATAGCGAAGTCCAGTCCCGCGCTCTACGTCCTGAAAGGAGAATCGGGAGGATAATTTCGGGGCAATCCACCACAGGTGTCTGCCGCAACCCATTGTTCTCATTGAGGGTGCGAACACGTTCCCGGCACAGATATCCTCCCTGAGAGAACCCGGGACCAAACTCTGCGCCATGACAGACCTCACCGATTTCATCACGCACACTTTTAAGACGATTGCCCGCGCCGTGGCCGAAGCCGGCGTGAATGCGGATCTGTTCAAGCATCCGGAAATGATCTCGAAGACCCTGAAGCGCCGCGTCTCGGCGGAGCTGAAACGCCTCGCCGTGCTGCTCCGACGTCTGATCTTCCTGATGGCGCAGCAGGTGGAACTGGCGCCTCTGGTGCCGCGCCCGGCCAGAAATTATTTCGAAAAGACAGACGGCGAACCGAAAGCGCGCAAGGCGTTCTTTTCCGTCCTGCCTGTGCCCGCGGGCGAGGCGCCGGATTTCCTGCACGGGCCGATCACCGTGCCGACGCGGGGCCCCGTGCCCGCCGCACCCCTGATCGCCCGCTGGGAAGCCATGCTGGACACGCTCAAATTCTGCAGGCGCCGGGCGAAATGTCTCGCCCGCACGATCCAGCGCTGGAAGGCCGAAGGCGAGGCCCGGCCTTACGTCGCGCCCATCCCAAGAACCCACGCCATGCCGGCGCCCCTCGGCCTCGTCTCGGGCGCGCTCACCGTACAGCTGACCCAAGCCCTGCGCGACTGGCCGCCCGCCGACACGAGCTGAGCCTCGCCACAATCAGGCCTTTTGCCGGAGCGCGATGCGCGTGTCCGGGCGGACGTGCTGGGGGATGCTTCCCCCGCGATATGGCTTGCCAGTTTTGCCCCCCCGCCCTACCCCTGAAATATGGCTAAAGACCTTTCCACCGGCTACGAGCCGATGACTTCCGTTGACGCAATTACTGCGGGCCTCGAAGGCGTGGGGTACATCTCCACAAAGCAGATTTCGACGGCTGTTTTCCTCGCCCACGGGCTTCGCAAGCCGATCCTGATCGAAGGCCCGGCCGGTGTCGGCAAGACAGACCTCGCCGCATCGCTTTCGCGCTGGCTCGACCTGCCGCTCCTGCGCCTGCAATGCTATGAAGGCCTGGATGAGGGCAAGGCGCTTTACGAATGGAAATACGGCAAGCAGCTACTCTATACCCAGATCCTGAAAGAGAAGCTGAATGAGGTGATCGGCGATGCCGGCTCGCTGGAAAGCTCGCTTGGGAAGCTCTCCACATTCGAAGACCTGTTCTTCTCCGAGCAATTCCTTGAATCGCGCCCCCTACTGACGGCGATGAAACAGGAAGTCGGCTCCGTCCTTCTGATCGACGAAATCGACAAGTCGGACGAGGAATTCGAAGCCTTCCTGCTGGAAGTCCTCTCAGACTATCAGGTCACCGTGCCGGAGATCGGGACGATTTCCGCCAATGTGCCGCCGCTGGTTATTCTGACCTCGAACAATGTACGGGAACTGGGTGACGCCCTGAAGCGCCGCTGCCTGCACCTGCATATCGGCTTCCCGGATCACGCCCGCGAACGCCGCATTGTCCGCGCCCGCGTCGAAGGCCTGGAAGAAGCCTTGCTGGACCAGATGATTTCCTTCGTCCAATCCGTGCGCGAAGTCGATATCAAGAAACGCCCGTCGATTGCCGAGACGGTGGACTGGGCGAAGACCTTGCTCCTGCTGCACTCGACCGCCCTCGACGAAACCTTCGTGCGGGACACGCTGAATGTGCTGCTGAAGCATGAAAGCGACATTGCAGTGATCGGCCCGGAAGTGCCGAAAATTCTGCGTGAAGCCGCCGCTCAGAAGCCCGGTAGCCGCACGGCTTCCGGCTATCCGGATCTCGGATGACGACGGGAGGCTGACGGGGCAATGGAACGCCCGCTCACCAACTTCATCCGTGCCCTGCGTTCATCAGACGTACGGGTTTCCACCGGCGAGGCGCTCGACGCCGCGCACACGCTGAAACTGATCGGCTATGCAGACCGCGGCATGCTGAAGGATTCTCTGGCATGCGTGCTCGCCAAATCGCCGGAAGAGAAAGTCATGTTCGACGAATTGTTCGAACTCTATTTCTCAAGGCAGGAAACCGCCTCCCGCAGCGAACAGGAAGAGACGGACTCCTCCGACTCTGCCGCCGCCCAGCAAGATGCTGCCGACCTGGTCGACCTAATGGAATCTGGCGACGAGAGCGCGATTTCCCTCGCCCTCGAGAAAGCCGCCGAAGCCGCCGGGGTGGATAACATCCGCTTCTCGACCCAGGTCGCCTATTACGCCCAGCAGATGGTGAAACAAATGGGCGGCGAAGCCCTGCAGGCCCGCCTGCTGGAAGCCCTGCAACAAGGCGGACAGGACGGTGACGCCGAAGCGCAGCGCCTGATCGATGTCCGCCGCGATGTCACGATGAAAGCGAGGGAGCGCGCCGAAAAAGCCTTCCAGGTTTTCGGGGCCGGAGAGACGCAGCTATTCCGCGACGAATACGCAGCAGAGAAGAAACTCTCCGCCATCGACCGGAGCGATATGGAGCGCATGAAGCGCCTGATCGCCAAGATCGCCAAACGCCTCGCCGTCAAACACTCCCGCCGCAAACGCCGCCGCAATCGCGGCCAGCTGGACGTGCGCCGGACAATGCGCGCCAATGCTGGCTTCGACGGCGTCCCCTTCAATGTCGTCTGGCGCCAGAAACGCAAGGACAAGCCGAAGATCGTCGTCATCTGCGACGTGTCCGGCTCAGTCGCGCAATATGTGCGCTTCCTGCTTCTGTTGCTCTGGTCGATGAAGGATGTCGTGCCGGACCTTCACGCGTTTGCCTTTTCCTTCCGGCTGGGCTCGGTGGACGAAGTGCTGGAGCAGAACGATTTCGAAACCGCGATGGCGAAAATCCTGCGCGAATACGGAATGGGATCGACCAGCTACGGCCAGGCCTGGTCTGACCTGAAAATCCATCACGAACAGATCATCGACCGCCGCAGCACGCTTCTCATCCTGGGGGATGCCCGGTCGAACTATGGCGATCCGCGGATGGACCTGTTCCGCGAATTCGCCGCCCGCGCCAAGCGCGTCATCTGGCTGAACCCGGAAGCGCCGGGCCTGTGGGGCACCGGCGACAGTGTCATCCCGCGCTACGCGCCCTTCTGTGCTCAGGTCACGCATGTCTCGACCCTGAAAGATCTGGAGCGCGCGGTGGACGAGATCCTCAGCGCCTACAACTGATACTTTCAAACAAGCGAGGCCCGGTAACAAAAAAGCCCCGGCGATTGGCCGGGGCTTTTCGAAAGTCTTTGCAAGGACCGGTCAGCTGCGCTGGCCTTTGCAGGACGGCGCTTCGTTAAATGCCTTCTCTGCCGCGTCGAGACGCTCGTTCACAGTCTTGCAGTTTTCCGTCATCTGATCTTCACCAAGCACCGACAGGCGCTTACAGATCTTCGCTTCGTTGGTGACATTCAGCAGGGCCGACTGATACTGGAAGCAATCGAGCGCTGCAGCTGTTGCCTCTTCCGAAGCCATGAAGCCAAGCCAGCTGCTGCCCGCGCGATTGTTGGCTTTGCGGAAAGCTTCGCGGGCGCCGGCACGGTCATCACGCTCATAGCGGGACTGGCCGATCTGGACCCACGCCGTGCCCGGATCTTTCACGCCGCCCATGCTGAGGGCTTTCTGAAGGGCGTTTTCGGCATTTTCCCACTGCTGGAGGTCGGCATAGGACCGGCCGAGGCGCTCATACATGGCACCGCCGCCACCGGCTTCAGCAGCCGCCTGGATCACCGGAATGGCTTTCTCGTGCTCGCGGGCCACCTGGTAGAGGTTCGCCAGAAGCTCAAGGTGGTCAAGGCTGCGGGACACACGCCCGGCATTCATTTCCTTCTCGAGGATCTTGGCGCCCTGATAAGGCACGTTGAACCGGTTGTAGAAGTTCACGATACGCATGATCTCGTCTTCGGTCTTCAGCATACCGGCGAGATACATTGCTTTCTGGACTTCGAACGCACGGCGTTCTTCGTTGCTGGCGAAATAGTTGCCGGCAATCGCATCCCAGTACTTACGTTCTGTCGGATTGTGGGCGACCACTTCCTCAAGGATGCTGGCCAGCTTCGCTTTGTCGTCAGCCTGGTTGTAGAGGAAGATCAGCAGATCATAGAGCTGCTGGTCATATTTGGAGCCGTCTTCGGCCTTGACCAATTCAGCCCATTTGATGGCTTCCTTGAAGTTGTCGACCCGCTGGTAGAGGACCGCCAGCTGCCACTTCTGGGTACGGTCCGGCTTGCCGCCAGCCTGCTGCCACTTGGTCATGTATTCGAGGGACTTGTTGATGTCCTCTTCCTGCAGATAGATCTGGGCGATGTTGTAGAAGGTCTGCGCCCGGTCCTTGTCTGCGATATAGCCCTTGTTGAGGGCCGACAGGAGATCGTTCACAGCAGCCTTGCGATCACCCTTCTGAATGTTGATGTAGGCCGACAGCTTCAGGACAGCGCCTTCTTCGTAGCAGTTCAGGCCCATCGCCTTCAGCTGGTTCATCTTGTTCGCAGCTGTCGTGTAATCGTTGTTCGTCATCGCCGCCTGTTCGGCTTCCAGATAAATCTGGCCGGTTTTCGACGAAAACTCTGTTTCTTCGCAAGCCTGAGCAAGTGCCGAACCGGCGCCAACCGACACCATGAAGCCGGCAATGACGGCGCCTTTGAGAACAGATCTGATACCCATAATTCCTCTCCTGACCGCTGGTGTAGCGGAGTTGTACCCAATCAACCGGAATTGCCCGGCAGGATCAAGGACTTCAGCGCGCTTCTTAGGCTTTTTATCTGCGCCAAATGACCCGTTTCCAGCTTGGTCGTGACTTGCCCCTGATATGGTTCGGTCGCGCCCCTTTCGTCAATGCTGATACACATGAGAACGCATCGATTCCACATCACTGAAGCCTGAATTCCATCGGATAGACATAATTGTGCGACTCAACAGGCAGACCCTGCCTGATTTCTGGCAGGAACTCGGCTTTACTGACCGCCCTGACTGCCTCTTTTTCGAATCCGGCATGGGAACAGGCCGCGGTGATATCGTACGGCAAACCGCGCGTACTCAGGCTGAAATGAACGTCACAGCTGCCTTCCATCCCCCGCCGGGCCATATCTGCCGGATAGGATGCGACAGGCCGCCGGATGGCCTGGGCAATACGTTCACCAATCGCCTGTGGCGCAGGTGGCTCAAAGCGGATCGCTTCCCTCTGGAGGTCCCAGTTCCCGCGGTCAATAACCGGTACAGGCAGGCCTTCGACCGACGAAACGGACTTTGTGACCGGCGGCATGGGCGGAAGCTCCACATCCGCGACAGGCGCAGGAAACCGGTCAATCCGATTTGGCTCAGTCTCCTTGTGCTGCGGCGTGACGATTGGCAACGGCCTGTGGGTCACGGGCGCAAGCTCGACCTCATCGACCCGGATCAGTTGAGTCATCGTGACGAAGAGACCGAGCGTTATGGCCGCTGCCGGCACCATGGAAGTGAGAAGCCGCCTGTCCTGTCTTGAAGCCATTCGCTGGCTTGCCGTGCCAAAGGGCGCGTGAAGTGCACCTCCGCCAACACTGTTTCCCTGAATACTGATCATCGCTTCCTCCGCGTTTTATTTATGTAATTACATTACATGTTCTACAGAGTTACGCAAGGTCAACTTGGTCAGCGCCACAAATTCGCTCCATCGATGATTGCACCCCTTCAATGAACGACGCTGAAGCATTGCGTCTCGCAATGGTCGAATCAGGGCCCTCCCGACAGCACGAAAAAGGGCGCTCCGAAGAGCGCCCTTTTCCAAGATAATCACAATGAACTCAGCAGCTTACTGAAGCTTGAACTCCAGCGGGTAAACCACATTCCGGCGCTCAGCTGCCTTGCCGCGAACGATCTTCGGCGCAAACTCAACCCGGCCAACGGCCCGTTCAGCTTCACGCTTGAAGACATTGTCCGAACAGGTTGCCTGGATGTTGTACGGCTTACCACGCGTATCCACGTCGAAGCGCACTTCACACGAACCTTCGATACCACGCTCAGCAGCACGCTGCGGATAAGTTGGCACCGGAGGACGGATCGGTTGAGCGTCACGGTCCGAAATCGCCACCGGGTCGATCGCGAGCGACTGCATGCGGCCGAGGTTGAGTTCGGTCGGTGCAGCACCCTCAATCTGCGGTGTGGGCAGGTTGATGTTGGATTTCGTGGCCGAAACCTTCGGCGGCGGCGGCGGTTTTTTGGCCGAGTCGATCCGCTTCGGTTTCGAACGCTGACGCGTGCGAACCTCGGAGTCCTGCTGCTGAGGCGTGATGGCGGTCAGGACCCGCTGCTCACCCTTTTCCAGGTTCACTTCCTTCACCGAAATGAGCTGGCTCATGACGATGAAAAGGAGATAAACGATCGGAATGGCGATAGCGACACCAACCAGAAGTCTCGTCAGGGGATTAGTGAACATGGCGTTCTCCTACTCAATCTTGGCCGAGATATTGATGGCGGTGGCACCATCGAGGCGGTTGATGGTCTCCATCACATCGACCAGCGTTTCGGCAGTCGAGTTCACATCGGCCTGGACGACGATCTCACCGCGCGGGTTGTCTTCACGCATCTGCTTGATGGTGAAGCCAACTTCCTCCGGAGAGATCAGCTTCTTGTCGATGTAGATTTCGCTTTCCGAATTGATCGCGATCAGGATGGCGAGCGGCTTGGCATCTGCCTTGTTGTCCACGTCCGGACGGATGATTGCCACACCCGGTTCCTTGATGAACTGCGCCGTAACGATGAAGAAGATCAGAAGGATGAAAACCACGTCGAGCATCGGCGTGAGGTTCACATCATCCTCTGCACCCCCAGCTGCCATGGACTGGCGTTTTCTGCGTGCCATTGGGTGCTCCTCTTACTGTTCCTGCGACAGAACAAGGTTAACCCCTGTCTGATAGCCGGCGTTATAGGCTGCGTCCCGGATAAGGACGATGACACCACTCTTCGCACGCGGATGTGCCTGAATTATGACTTGGCTTTCCGGTGTTTCAGCGCGGACACGTTCAATATTGGCCCGGACAGAGCCGATGTCGGTGTTCCGGCCGTTGACCGTGATCATATTGGACTCATCCACATAGATCAGAATGGCAGGCACGGATTGTGTCTGTTCCTGATCCGGCGGTGCAGGCGGCGGCGGAGGCTCGAGGCCCATCGCCTTTTCCTGCGCGAAGGTCGAGGTCACGATGAAGAAGATGAGCAGGATGAACACAACATCCAGCATCGGCGTGAGGTCGACATTGGCCTCTTCAGGCGCTTCGTGTGAACGTCCTCGCATCAGCTAATCTCCATCGCATCTTCAACCTGCTGGACCGAGCGGGCAACCCGGCGGTCCATGCCGGAAGTGAATAGAATGCCGGACAGAGATGCCACCATGCCTGCCATGGTCGGGATGGTGGCACGCGACACACCAGCCGACATGGCTTTTGCGTCTGCACCATTCGTGATCGCCATAACGTCGAACACGGCGACCATCCCGGTCACGGTACCCAGCAGACCGAGCAGCGGTGCCAGAGACACCATTGCCTTGGTCAGGCTGACATTCTGCTCCGCTTTCATGCGGACTTCTGAGACCAGCTTGTCGCGGATCCAATGAGCGAAGGTCGATTTCCTGTCGGAGCGCGAACGCCACTCCGCAATCG
>PACZ01000035.1 GCA_002700305.1 Hyphomonas sp.
GTCGGCGCCGGCGTCGTCTCGGCCATCAAAGACTAAGTCTTCAAGGCCAACGCCTCACAGAATCGAAAAGGCCGCCCAATCAGGGCGGCCTTTTTGCTTGGGGAGAGGCAATTGCCAAAATTGGCTTTTCGCTGAAGCTTCCGGCTTGCCGTGGCAGGGAGTTTGGGGCAAACCCTCACCTCGCCTGAAGGGGTATAGCTCAGTTGGTAGAGCATCGGTCTCCAAAACCGAGGGTCGCGGGTTCGAGTCCTGCTGCCCCTGCCAGGCGGATTTCCTGAAATTGAAGCCAGAAGCCGCCGCGTTCAGGACGAACTCGTGCATACCTGCGCAATACACAAAAATAATGCTGTGGCACCGCCAAGCGTAAACGAGGTGTGAACGATTTCGGGTGAATTGATTGGGTCCTGCGCCAACCGGCGCATCTGTCAATTCCTGCCAGAAAGGCGATCGTTTCATGTCAGCCAAATCCCGCACCTCTGCCGCACCTTCGATCGCTAAGCTGATCGCAACGGAACTCGGCATTTCGGAACGCCAGGTCGAGACCGTGATTGAATTGCTCGAAGAAGGCGCGACGGTGCCTTTCATCGCGCGATACCGGAAAGAACGGACAGGCGGGCTTGATGACACACAGCTGCGTAAGCTGGCGGAGCGCCTCGACTATCTGACAGAACTGGCCAAGCGCCGCGACACGATCCTCGATGCGATCCGGCAGCAGGACAAGCTGACACCAGACCTTGAGCGCGAGATCATGGCAGCCACCACGAAAGTGGCGCTTGAAGACCTATACGCGCCATACAAGCAGAAGCGCCGGACCAAGGCGACCATCGCGAAGGAAGCGGGGCTAGAGCCGCTGGCAGAACGCATTCTTGCCAACCCGGCGGTAGCTCTGGAAGCAGAGGCCAAAGCCTTCGTCTCAAAGAAAAAAGGCGTGGACACGCCCGATGCCGCGCTGAGCGGGGCTCGGGAAATTATCGTCGAGAAGATTGCGGAGACGCCGCGCCTTTCCCGCAAGATCCGGGAAACGGTCTGGAAGCAGGGCAAGCTTGGCTCCTCTCTGGTCAAAGGCAAGGAAACCGAAGGGGCGAAGTTCTCTGACTATTTCGATTTCGACGAGCCGTTCGAGAAGATGCCGTCGCACCGGGCGCTGGCGATGCTGCGGGGGCAGAAGGAAGGCATCCTGCGGATCAAGGTGGATGTGCCGCACACGGATACGCGTCATCATCCAGCCGTGCGGGAAATCTGTTCCGAATTCGGTTTCGCCAAAAAAGGCCGCGCGGCCGACGAGTGGCTGATGGAAACGGCGGAAGCGGCCTGGAAGGGCAAGCTGGAGCCGTCCAGTTCCCGCGAGTCCATCAATCGCCTGAAGGATTCGGCGGACAGTGAAGCGATCCGTGTGTTCTCACGCAACATGAAGGACCTGCTGATGGCCGCACCGGCCGGGCACAAAGTGGTCATGGGGATCGATCCGGGTATTCGGACGGGCTGCAAGGTCGCCGTCGTGGATTCGACCGGCAAGCTGATCGACACCGCGACGATCTATCCGCACGAACCGAAGAAGGACTGGGCCGGGGCGCTTACCACGCTGGCGAAGCTCTGCAAGAAGCACAAGGTGGAACTCGTCAGTGTCGGGAATGGAACAGCCGGACGCGAGACGGACAAGCTGGTTGCGGACCTGTCGGACAAGATGCCCGATCTTGGCCTGACGCGCTTGATGGTGTCGGAGGCGGGAGCATCTGTCTATTCCGCGTCAGAACTCGCCGCGAAGGAGTTTCCAGACCTTGATGTCAGTATCCGCGGGGCGGTCTCCATTGCGCGCCGCCTGCAGGACCCGCTGGCGGAACTTGTGAAGATCGAACCTAAGGCCATCGGTGTCGGCCAGTACCAGCATGATGTCGATCAGGGGCAACTCGCGAAGTCACTGGACGGCGTGGTGGAAGACTGCGTGAACGCTGTGGGCGTGGATGTGAACACGGCGTCGGCGTCGTTGCTGTCGCGCGTTGCCGGGCTCAACGCGACCATCGCGGCCAACATTGTCGCCTATCGTGACAAGAACGGACCGTTCACGTCGCGCAGCCAGTTGAAGAAAGTGCCGCGGCTTGGCCCAAAGGCATTTGAGCAGGCTGCCGGCTTCCTGCGCATCATGGATGGCAAAAACCCGCTCGAT
The DNA here is from genome assembly GCA_002700305.1 of Hyphomonas sp. Classification (GTDB taxonomy): domain Bacteria; phylum Pseudomonadota; class Alphaproteobacteria; order Caulobacterales; family Hyphomonadaceae; genus Hyphomonas. The sequence goes on from PACZ01000035.1 coordinate 2,165, forward strand.
GCGTCCGCGGTCCACCCGGAAGCCTATCCGGTGGTCGAGCGCATTGCGAAGAAGACCGGCCGCAAGGTCGATGCCCTGATCGGTGACAAGGCGTTCCTGTCGAAGCTGAAGGCAGAGGATTTTGCGGACGGCACGTTCGGTGTGCCGACCGTGAAGGACATCCTCTCTGAGCTGGAAAAGCCAGGCCGTGACCCGCGGCCGGAATTCAAGACGGCGACTTTCAAGGATGGTGTCGACACAATTGGCGACCTGAAACCCGGTATGCGGCTTGAAGGTGTTGTGACCAATGTCACCGCTTTCGGGGCGTTCGTCGATATTGGCGTCCATCAGGATGGCCTGGTGCATATTTCCGAACTGGCAGACACTTTCGTGAAGGACCCGCATACGGTCGTGAAGACGGGGCAGGTTGTGAACGTTGTCGTTCTGGAAGTGGATGCCGCCCGCAAGCGCATAGGCCTCAGCATGAAGCGGCAAGGCGGCCGTCCGGCAGCAAAGTCCGAAAAGACGATGAAAGCGCCCGAGCGCAAGCCATCTGACAGCCCGTTCGGCGTGCTGGCCTCGCTCCGGTAAGGGTGGACGCGGCACCCGCCGTGCTGCCTAATGGCCTTCCTATCGGGAGGCTGAGTTGAACGGCATGTCGGATCTGGACGGCGAATACGACCACATCATCGTGGGTGCAGGCTCGGCGGGCTGCGTGGTCGCCAATCGCCTGTCGGAAGGCGGAAAACGCCGCGTACTCCTGCTCGAGGCGGGCGGACGGGATAACTGGATATGGTTCCACATTCCGGTTGGTTACCTGTTTGCGATCGGCAACCCGCGCTCGGACTGGATGTTCGAGACGGCAGCGGAACCGGGCCTTAATGGACGCAAACTGAACTATCCGCGGGGCCGGGTGCTCGGCGGCTCATCCGCCATAAATGCCATGATCTCCATGCGCGGGCAGGCGACAGATTACGATCATTGGGAAAGCCTCGGCTTGCCGGGCTGGGGCTGGAATGATGTTCTGCCGGTCTTCCGCCGGATTGAGGATCATTTCCTTGGGGAAAGCGAAACACATGGCGCAGGCGGAGAATGGCGCGTCGAGGCGCCGCGTGTGCGCTGGGGCATATTGGACGCCGTTCGCGAGGCGGCGCGGGAGATAGGTGTCGAACCGGTCGATGATTTCAATACCGGGGACAATGAAGGCTCCTCCTATTTTCATGTCAACCAAAAGAAAGGCCTGCGCTGGTCAGCGGCGCGAGGTTTCCTGAAGCCTGCCATGGGACGCAAGAACCTCCGTGTGGAGACGGGGTGCCTCACGGACAAGCTGGTCATGGAGCACGGCCGTGTTGTGGCGGTCGACTACCTGCAGGATGGCCAGCCGCGGCGGGCGCGATGCCGGGGGGAGGTTATCCTCAGTGCCGGCGCAATAGGGTCTGTGCAGGTCCTCCAACGCTCCGGTATCGGGCCGGGAGAGATATTGAAGGAGGCGGGCGTTGCCGTGCAGGTTGACCGGCAAGGCGTTGGCCGGAACCTGCAGGACCATTTGCAACAGCGCGCGATTTACAGGGTCACCGGCGCGCGGACGCTGAACGAGACCTACCACAATCTTTTCCGGCGAGGGCTGATGGGGCTCGACTATGCGTTGCGGCGGCGTGGACCGCTCACCATGGCGCCGTCGCAGCTCGGTATCTTTACACGTTCCGATGCCGGGCAGGGACGCGCAAATATTGAATTCCATGTGCAGCCCCTTTCTCTGGATAAATTTGGCGACCCGCTGCACCGTTTTCCCGCGATCACCGTCAGCGCCTGCAATCTCAGGCCGACCTCACGGGGCGAAGTGCATATCGTGTCGGCGGCGCCTTCTGAAATGCCGAAGATAGCGCCGAATTATCTTTCCACGGATGAAGATCGGAAGGTGGCTGCGGATGCCATCCGCGTCACTCGGCAACTGATGCGCCAGCCAGCCATGGCGCAGTTTTCGCCGGAGGAATTCCTGCCGGGGCCTGCTGTAGGGAATGACGATGCCGCATTGGCCAAGGCGGCCGGGGACATCGGCACGACGATCTTTCATCCTGTCGGCACGGCGAAGATGGGACGCCACGACGATCCGTCGGCAGTTGTGGACAAGGATTTGCGGGTGATCGGTCTGGAAGGGTTGCGGGTGATCGATGCATCCGTCATGCCCACGATCACGTCCGGCAATACGAACACACCAACCATCATGATCGCAGACAAGGTTTCCCGGGAGATGATGACATGAGTAAACCGGAGCAGTCTCGGTGGCGCGGCGCGGTCTTGTACCAGATTTATCCACGCTCCTATCTTGATACGAATGGTGATGGTGTCGGGGATTTACCAGGCATCACGCAGAAGCTGGATTATATTGCCTCGCTCGGCGTGGATGGCATCTGGATTTCCCCATTCTTCGCCTCGCCTATGAAGGATTTTGGCTACGATGTCTCAGACTATTGTGCTGTCGATCCGATCTTCGGCACGCTGGAGGACTTTGACCAGCTTCTGGACCGCGCTCACGATTATGGACTGAAGGTAATAATCGATCAGGTCTATGCCCACACATCGGATGAACATGCCTGGTTCACCGAGTCCCGCCAGAGCCGAAATAATCCGAAGGCAGACTGGTATGTATGGCAGGATCCGAAACCAGACGGGACACCGCCGAATAATTGGCAGGCCGTCTTCGGTGGGGCTGCCTGGACATGGGATGCGCGGCGCCAGCAATATTACATGCACAATTTCCTGCCCGAACAGCCGCAGCTGAACGTCCACAATCCAGAGGTTCAGGACGCATTGCTGGCGACAGCGCGCTTCTGGCTGGACCGGGGTGTCGACGGCTTCCGGCTGGATGCGATTAATTTCGCCATGCACGACCGGGAATTCCGGGACAATCCCCCATGGGACCCGGCGGGCCGGACGATCACCCGTCCGTTTGACCTGCAGCGGCGGGAACATAACCAATCCCAGCCAGAGGTTCCGGAGTTCCTGAAGCGGGTTCGCGAACTGACAGACGAATACGGCGACCGATACACCGTTGCCGAAGTCGCGAGTGACGACCCCTTGCCGACGATGCGGTCTTACACATGGGGCGATGACCGGCTGACCGCTGCTTACAGCTTCGATTTCCTGTATGCCCAGACATTGACGGCGAAGCGCGTTCGCAGGTCACAAGGAAACTGGACCGGATCATTGGAAGAGGGATGGCCGTCCTGGGAGTTTTCGAACCATGATGCGCCACGCTGTGTCAGCCGATGGTATGACGGGCCGGACAGGCCCCGGTTTGCAAAGCTCACAAACGCGCTGCTCCTTTGCCTGAAAGGCAATCCGATCCTGTATCAGGGAGAGGAGCTGGGCCTGACGCAGGTGGATGTGCCGTTCGAGGCGCTGCAGGATCCGGAAGCCATCGCGAATTGGCCGCGTACCTTGGGGCGAGATGGCGCGCGAACACCGATGCCCTGGGAGGAAAGCGCGCCGAATGCAGGCTTCTCGCAGGCCAGGCCCTGGTTGCCGGTAGGAGCGGACCATCCTCGGCTGTCGGTTGATGTGCAGGAGGACGAGCCGGAATCGGTGTTGAATTTCACGCGCAGATTACTGGATATCCGTAAGGGGAGCCCGGCCCTGAAATGGGGCGATGTGTCTTTCGCTGACAGTCCGGAGCCGTTGCTCATCATGATCCGCTCCTTCGGGACTGAAACGGTGACATGTCTTTTCAATCTCGGTGGATCGCCGATCGAGATTTCGGAGGCGGCTCATCTGGATGGTACGGTCCTGATTCAGTCCGATGGGCTGGATCAGCCGCCGGGCAGAGTTCTGCCGCCCCATTCATTTGCGATTCTGAAGCTCTGATGCGGCCAGATTGGTTTCGCAGGTATCGTTCTGCTGCAGGCGTCCAGATGACTTCATCGGAGGTGTTTGCGCGCAAATCCACTGAAAGATTGGGCGAATGATGAAACGTTGGAGAAACCTCGCACCAAAATTTTCCAGCTCTTCCGGAATGCTCTAACAAGAATACTGAACATCCGCGTGAAAGGAGCGCGACATGGCCAAATTCATACCGGTCGATCCCTTCGACATTGTCATTTTCGGTGGCACCGGCGACCTGTCGCGGCGCAAGCTCCTTCCGGCGCTCTTCCACCGCTGGCTGGACGGGCAGATTCCCGAAAACAGTGCCATTGTCGGGGCGGCTCGTTCGGAGCTGGATGACAAAGCCTATCGCGCGATGGCCCGTGAGGCCTGTGAAAAGGCAACCGGAGAAAACTGGGACGACAAGGAATGGACCAAGTTCGAAAAGCTGATCCACTACGTCTCGATTGATGCAACGAACACAAAGGCAGACTGGACGCCGCTGAAATCCAAGCTGACCATGGATGGAGAGCGCCCCTGTGTCTTCTACCTGGCAACGGCTCCGGGGCTCTATGTGGATATCTGCAACGCGCTCGGCAAAGAGGGGCTTGCTGCAAGCAATACGCGCGTCGTTCTGGAAAAACCAATCGGGAAAGATCTTGAATCCGCCCGGGCCATCAATGACGGTGTCGGTGCCGTCTTCTCAGAGCGTCAGGTGTTCCGGATCGACCACTATCTCGGCAAGGAGACGGTTCAGAACCTGATGGTTCTGCGCTTCGGGAACATCCTGTTCGAACCGCTCTGGTCACGGAACTATATCGACCATATCCAGATCACGGTTGCGGAGGATCTCGGCCTGGAAGGGCGGGCGGATTATTATGACCGGTCCGGTGCGCTGCGGGATATGGTGCAGAACCATATGCTGCAGCTGCTGTGCCTGACCGCCATGGAACCGCCGAACCAGCTGGATGACGACGATGTCCGCACAGAAAAGATCAAGGTCCTGAACGCGCTGATGCCGATCCATGGCGAAGCGGCGAAAAAGCAGACCGTGCGAGGCCAGTACAAGGCAGGGATGAAGGGCGCAGAGGTGGTGAAAGGCTATGCCGAGGAGCTCTCCGGCGTCGACGAGAGCGACACGGAAACCTTCGTTGCCATCAAGGCGGGCATTGATAATTGGCGCTGGGCGGGCGTGCCGTTCTATTTGCGCACCGGCAAGCGGATGTCTCACCGTCATTCCGACATCGTGATCCAGTTCAAGAAGACGCCGCACTCTCTGTTCGGCGAAGGCAATGACATGGCCAACCGGTTGGTCATCCGCCTTCAGCCGGATGAAGGCGTGCGTCTGTTCGTCCAGATCAAGGAACCGGGGCCGGGCGGGCTGCGGGTCAAATCCATGCCATTGAACCTGTCTTATGCGGAAAGTTTCACGGTGCGTTATCCGGATGCGTATGAGCGTTTGTTGATGGATGTCGTGCGTGGCAACCTGTCCCTGTTTATGCGGAAGGAAGAAGTCGAAGCGGCCTGGGCATGGGTGGACTCGCTGATCGAGGCCTGGGAACAGGCTGGCGATGCGCCGGAGCCGTATCCGGCCGGCAGCGACGGTCCGCTCGCGGTCGCCATGCTGATGGATCGCGACGACCGCGCCTGGTGGGAAGGACTGTAGACGGATGAAACACGAGCTGGTCCATTTCGATACGCGTGAAGGCGCGCTGGATTTTGCTGCAAAGTTCGTGGCGGGCGGACTGGAGCGCGCAATCGCTGACCGTGGGCGAGCGGATTTCATGACGTCCGGCGGCTCCACACCCGGGCCGTTGTTCGACCACCTGTCGAGCTGGGACCTGCCATGGGAATGTGTGAGTGTCGGTCTGGTGGATGAACGCTGGGTGCCGCTGGATCACGACTTTTCAAACGAAGCACTCGTCCGGACGCGTCTGCTGAAAGGCCGCGCGGGGGCAGCGGGGCTTATCCCGATGAAGACTGCCGCGGAGCGGCCCGGAAAAGCGGTGGCAGACCGGAACGCTGCCTATGCCCCGCATTGTTCACCGGCCGATGTGCTTCTGCTCGGTATGGGCGGCGACGGGCACACGGCAAGCTGGTTTCCCGGTTCTAAAGGACTGGAGGCCGTGCTGGCGCCGGAGAATGCGGAAACAATTGCAGCGATCGATGCAACCGGTTGCCCCGGTGCGGGTTCCAACACACAGAGGCTTACATTGACGGGGCCAGCGGTGACGTCCGCCCGGATGGCATTGATGTTGTTGTTCGGTGATGAGAAGCTGGACGTTCTGGAGCGCGCGCTGAAGTCTGATCCGATGGAGATGCCGGTTCGCTACGCTATCGACAAGCTGGGGCCGCGTCTCACAATTATATGGGCACCCTAGATGACCAAACTCCATCCGAAAATCGCCGAAGTTACTGAACGTATACGTGAGAGGTCGGCTGAGTCCCGGGCTGCGTATCTGGAGATGATCCGTGCCCGGCGGCCGAATGGTTTCGCCCGGGGTCGTCTGACAGAGGGCAATCTGGCGCACGCCTCGGCTGGGTGTGCCGTGATTGAAAAGACCCAGCTACTGGGCGCAGGCTGGCCCAATATCGGCATTATCACAGCCTATAATGACATGTTGTCAGCCCATGCGCCGTTTGAACAATATCCCGAAATCATCCGCGAGGCCGCCCGCGAGGTGAATGCGGTTGCGCAAGTGGCTGGCGGCGTGCCGGCCATGTGCGATGGGGTGACCCAAGGCCAGCAGGGCATGGAGCTGTCGCTGTTCTCGCGGGACGTGATTGCCATGGCGTCGGCGGTCGGTCTCAGCCACGATGTTTTTGACGCCGCACTGCATCTGGGGGTCTGCGACAAGATCGTTCCGGGACTGGTCATTGCGGCACTGCGCTTCGGCTGGATCCCATCTATCTTCGTTCCGGCAGGACCAATGCCGTCCGGGCTTCCCAATCCCGAAAAGATCCGTATCCGGCAGTTGTTTGCGGAGGGAAAGGTGGATCGGAGTGCGCTGCTCAAGGCGGAAGCGGAAAGTTATCACGCACAGGGCACCTGCACCTTCTACGGTACGGCCAACTCAAACCAGATGTTGATGGAGGTCATGGGCTTCCATCTGCCAGGCGCTGCCTTCACCAATCCGGGCACACCGCTGCGGACGGCACTAACAAAAGCAGCGGCCCATCGCGCTGCGGCAATCACCGCGCAGGGCGAGAACTACCTGCCAGCCGGTGAACTCATTGATGAGCGATCCATCGTCAATGGCATTGTCGGTCTGATGGCGACCGGAGGCTCAACCAATCATGCCCTACACATTCCAGCCATGGCCGCTGCGGCAGGTTTTATCGTGACGCTGGAAGATTTTGCGGACATCAGCCGCGTCACGCCATTGCTGACCCGGATCTATCCGAACGGGCCAGCTGACGTAAATCATTTCCATGCCGCGGGCGGCATGGGCTTCGTGGTGCGCGAACTGCTTGGCGCGGGACTTATGAATGGCGACGCGCAAGGGGTTGCCGGGCCGATCTCGGACTATTCTCACGAGCCGTTCCTGGACGGCGACAAGGTCTCCTGGCGGCCAGCCCCCGAAGAAAGCGGCGATTACGACATTATCCGGCCTGCCAGCGATCCATTTTCGTCAGATGGCGGACTTAGGTTGATGACAGGGCCGCTCGGACGCGGTGTCTCCAAAGTCTCTGCCGTCAAGCCGGACAAGCGGGTGCTCGAAGCGCCGGCGATCGTCTTCGAATCCCAGGAAGCGCTGAAAGAGGCCTTCGAGGCGGGGCGCCTCGACCGGGACTTTGTGGCCGTCGTTCGCTTCCAGGGACCTGCCGCGAATGGCATGCCGGAACTGCACAGTCTGACGCCGCCACTCGGTGTGCTGCAGGACCGGGGCTTCAAGGTGGCGCTCGTTACCGATGGCCGCATGTCTGGTGCCAGCGGCAAGGTGCCCTCAGCCATTCATGTCAGTCCGGAAGCGGCACGTGGTGGTCCGCTGGCGCGGGTTCGAGATGGTGATGTCATCGTGTTCGATGCGGAAACGGGTACGCTCGACATCAAGGTTGACCCTTCGGAATTTGCAGCCCGTTCCCCGGCGGAGTTCCGGCCAAATGCATCGTCTGTCGGACTGGGCCGTGAGATGTTCTCCTATTTCCGGCAAATGAGCGGGACGGCAGACACCGGTGCCAGCCAGTTCGATTTCGTCGACAGGGAGGCGGAGCATTGAGCGAAGACATTCTGGTGGGAGATGTCGGCGGAACACATGTCCGCTTTGCCATCGCTCACCGGCAGGATGGCAAGATCGTTACCGGCAACTTCGAAAAATTCGCTGGAGATGATTTTGATGGATTTGACGACGTATTGTCCGCTTATCTTGATCAATCAGGCGTCCGCGCCCGCCGGGCCTGCTTCGCGCTGGCGGGGCCAGTGAGGCAGGGCGAAGTCACGCTGACAAATCGCGGCTGGCATGTGTCGGAGGAAGCGTTGCAAACCCGGTTCGCCTTCAGCGACGCGAAGCTGATCAACGATTTCACCGCGATGGCGCGCGCGGTGCCGGAGTTTGAACAGGATCGTTTCGAACAGATCCTCCCCGGGACGCCGGAGCCTGAGGCGCCGGTCATTGTCGCCGGGCCGGGCACGGGCTTCGGTGTGGCCACACTGATTCCAGATCACGGAGACTGGCACGTCCTGACCGGAGAAGGCGGCCACATGGCTTTTGCGCCGCGAAGCGAGCTGGAGTTTCAGCTGGCAGGCATCCTCCTCAGGAAATTTGGTTATGTCTCCAATGAACTGGTCGCATCCGGAACGGGGTTGCGGCCCGTCCATGAAGCGTTTTGTGAGATTTACGGCCGTCCGGTCGAAGATGTGTCGCCTGCCGGGATGCGGGAGCGCGCGGATGCGGGCGACGAGATGTACCTCCAGCTCATTCTCGTGCGCGCCTGTGCGGTGATGGGGGCGGTTGGGGATCTGGCGCTGGCGAATGGTGCGCTGGGCGGCGTGGTGCTGGCAGGCGGCGTGACAGCGCGTATCGTTGCTTTTCTGCGCAGGCCTGAAGCAGCAGACCGGTTCCGGGCGCGCGGGCCCATGAGCGAATTTCTCGAAAACTGTCCGGTCGTTCTGATGCATGACCCGGAAGCGCCGCTGATCGGGGCTGCAGCATATTATGACCAGGAGCTACGCAAATGACTTCGTCTCTTACAGCCCTGAGGCTTGCAGTTGCCAAAGCGCCGATCGTTCCGGTGCTTGTGGTGAGCGATGTGGCGCAGGCCGCGCCTCTGGCGAAGGCCTTGCTGGAAGGTGGTTTAACCACTGCAGAAGTCACGCTGCGGACACCGGCGGGGATCGGGGCGATTGCGGCGATGAAGGCGGCGGTGCCGGACCTGCTGGTGGGGGCTGGGACGGTGCTGAGCGGCGAGGATGTGCGCAAGTCGGTTGAGGCGGGAGCGGATTTCCTTGTGTCGCCGGGTATGAGCCCCGGCCTGCTGGAGGCGCTGGGCGAGCACAAGCCGTTGATGATCCCGGGCGTTGCCACGGCGAGCGAGGCGATGAGCCGGCACGAGGAAGGCTTTGAAATGCTGAAGCTTTTCCCGGCCAATATCGCAGGCGGCGTGCCGGCACTGAAGGCGTTGGCTGGGCCTTTGCCGCATCTGCAGTTCATGCCGACGGGCGGTGTGAGTGCCGAAAATGCCGGGGACTATCTGGCCCTGAAGAACGTTATCGCGGTTGGCGGCTCGTGGGTTGCCACACAGGCCGACGTCGATTCCGGTGACTGGGAAGGCATCTCGCGCAAGGCCAGGGCGGCACTTAGCGCGATCAGCTCATGACTGTAGCGGACCAAGCCGGACCAGTGCGGACCGGCAGGTGACTAGGAGCGACCGAAAACGCGCTCGAAAATCGTGTCGACCTGCTTGAAGTGATAGTCGAGATCGAAGAGGTCCTCGAGCTGTTCCTTCGTCAGTTTCGCCATCACGTCTTCGTCCTTCTGGAGCAGTTCCAGAAGCGGGCCTTCGCCGCCCCAAGTCTTCATCGCATTGCGCTGGACCATGCGGTAGGACTCTTCCCGGCTGTTCCCGGCCTCGACGAGGGCGAGCAGGATGCGCTGTGAATTGTGCAGGCCGCCCATGGAGTTCAGCGTCTTCAGCATCCGTTCCGGATAGACGACGAGATTTTCGACCACACCGGCGAGGCGATGCAGGGCGAAGTCGAGGTGGACGGTGGCGTCCGGGCCGATGCCGCGCTCGACGGAAGAGTGCGAGATATCGCGCTCATGCCAGAGGGCGACGTTTTCGAGGGCCGGCGTCACGGCGGAGCGCACGAGGCGGGCGAGACCGGTCAGGTTCTCGGTCAGCACCGGGTTGCGCTTGTGCGGCATGGCCGAGGAGCCTTTCTGGCCCGCCGAGAAGTATTCTTCGGCTTCCAGCACTTCCGTGCGCTGAAGGTGACGCACTTCAGTGGCGAGGCGTTCGACGGAGGAGGCAATCACGCCCAGCACAGCGAAGTACATGGCATGGCGGTCGCGCGGGATGACCTGCGTCGACACCGGCTCAATGGAGAGGCCGAGTTTCTCGGCGACATGAGCTTCGATTTTCGGGTCGATATTGGCGAAGGTTCCGACGGCGCCGGAAATGGCGCAGGTGGCGACTTCTTCCCGCGCGATCAGCAGTCGCGTGCGGGCGCGCTGGAATTCCGCATGGAAGGTGGCGAGCTTCACGCCGAACGTGGTCGGCTCGGCATGGATGCCATGGCTGCGTCCGATCGTCGGGGTCAGCTTGTGCTCGAAGGCCCGCTTTTCGAGGGCCGCGAGCACGCGGTCGATGCCGGTCAGCAACAGGTCGGCGGCGCGTACCATCTGCACGTTCAGGCAGGTGTCGAGCACATCCGAGGACGTCATGCCGAGGTGCAGGAAGCGGGCAGGCTCGCCGACATGTTCGGCAACATTGGTCAGGAAGGCGATGACGTCATGCTTCACTTCTCGTTCGATCTCGTCGATCCGGTCCACCTCGAAGGCGGCCTTCTCGCGGACGGCCGCCGTGGTGCCTTCCGGGATGATGCCGAGGTTTTCCATGGCCTCTGCGGCGAGGGTCTCGATTTCGAGCCAGATGCCGAAGCGGGATTCAGGAGACCAGATGGCGGCCATTTCGGGACGGGTATAACGGGGGATCATGCGCGGATTCCTGATGTTTGGGCCGGATTGTTCGCGCCCCTAATACGCCGAACCGTCTGGTTTGCCACCCCCTGTGGCAGGTCGCACGCTTGCCGGAAAACCCGATCCCCGCGAAGGATAGGGATACGCCGGATTGGCGAAGTGTGTGGCCGCCCGGATAGGGTTACGCTAAGTTGAAGGCGCATGATCGCTTCCAGAAGGAAGCGGCCTGTATGAAGGGGACATATGGGAAGGGGACTTGGAATGAGCAGAATTCTCACCTTGTCAGCCGCCGGCCTTGTGCTGGCAGGAGCGGCCGCCGCGCAGGGCACTGGCGACTATCCGGCCGATGCCGCGCCCGGATCCTGCTATGCGCGGGTCCTGATCCCCGAAACCTATGAAATCCAGACCGAACAGGTGCTGGACCAGCCAGAGCACACCGAAGCGCGCGTGATCCCGGCAACTTACGAGACCGTAATCCAGCGGGTGATGGTGAAGGAGCAGGCGCTGACCTATCGCGTGGTGCCGCCGGTCTATGAAATCGAGACCGAACAGCTGCTGGTGGTCCCGGAGCAGACCGAGACGGTCGTGATTCCGGCCGAATATGAGACTTTCACCGAGCAGGTTCTGGTGCGTCCGGCCTATGTCACCTGGAAGCCCGGCGCCGGGCTTTTCGGGCGCCAGCCGTCAAGTGAGGGCGATGTCACGCTCGCCACAGGGGAAGTCCTCTGCCGTGTGGAAGTGCCGGCGCAGTATGACACGGTGAGCCGGACGCGCCTGAAAACGCCTGAACGTGTTGAAACAAGGGTGATTCCCGCCCGCTTCCGAACAATTGAGCGGCAGGTCCTGCGGGAACCGGCCCAGGTGGTCGAGGAAATCCTCCCGGCTGAATACGAGGATGTTGAGGTCCAGCGCCTTGTGACGCCGGAACAACAGGAAACGATTGTCGTGCCGGCCACGTACAAGACGATCGAGAAGCGGACCGTCACAGGTGGCGGGACGGTCGAATGGCGGGAAGTCCTGTGTGATTCCAATGCGACAGAAGCCAAGATCGCCGAAGTGCAGCGAGCGCTCGCGGCCAAGGGGTATAATGTTCAGGCTGATGGCGTTTTCGGCCCGGCGACGCTGAATGCGATGGAAGACTGGCAGGAAAAAAACGGCCTGCCGGTGGGATATCTGACAATCGGCACGGTTGAGTCGCTGGGTGTTTCGCCCGACTAGCGCAGATCTGGCGGATATTTGGGGGCAGGCGTGCCTTCCGGACGGGCATTTGTCGCCATCAGCCGTGACGCACAGCCGCACATGCAGGCCCGTGAGGTGGCCGAAAGCAGACTTTAAGATAAGTCTCACCGTTATGTGGCGTGGATGTGTTGCGTGGATGGCAAAACCGTCCTAATCCGGCGCCAGCACAGGCTAGGAGGCCCTCTCTCATGTCGGACATCGAACGGCTGGCGCTCGACTATCTACCGGTCATCATTTTTCTGGTGATCGGTGCCGTGATTTCGGGCCTTTTCGTGGTTGGCTCATTGCTGCTGGCCCCATCCGAGCCCGACCCGGAGAAGAACTCCGCCTATGAGTGCGGTTTCAACGCCTTTGACGACGCCCGTATGAAGTTTGACGTCCGGTTCTACCTGGTCGCCATCCTGTTCATCATCTTCGACCTTGAAGTGGCCTTCCTGTTCCCGTGGGCGATCAGCCTCGGCAAGATCGGATTGCTCGGCTTCTGGTCGATGGTTGTCTTCCTGGGCGTCCTGACCGTTGGCTTCATCTACGAATGGCGCCGTGGCGCGCTGGAGTGGGAATAATGGCCGAAGACTTCAAGACTTACGCGCTGGGTGGCGCCCGTTCGGGCGTCGAAGGCGGCTTCAAGCCGGGGCAGGACGATCCGTTCTATTCCGGCCTGTCCGACCAGCTGGCGGACAAGGGCTATTTCACGGCGGCTGCCGATGACCTGATCACCTGGGCGCGGACCGGCTCCCTGATGTGGATGACCTTCGGTCTCGCCTGCTGCGCTGTTGAAATGATGCACGCCGGTAACCCGCGCTACGACCTTGAGCGCTTCGGCATGGCCCCGCGCGGTTCACCCCGTCAGTCGGACGTGATGATCGTCGCCGGCACGCTGACCAACAAGATGGCCCCGGCCCTGCGCAAGGTCTACGACCAGATGCCGGAACCGCGCTACGTGATCTCGATGGGCAGCTGCGCCAATGGCGGCGGCTATTACCATTACAGCTACAGCGTCGTGCGCGGCTGTGACCGGATCGTGCCAGTCGACATCTATATTCCGGGCTGTCCGCCCACCGCTGAGGCTCTCGTGTACGGCTTCCTGCAGCTGCAGAAGAAGATCCGCCGGGAAGGCTCGCTGGAGCGCTAGGGGAAAGACATGCTGAACCAGGACGCCATCGACGCCCTCAAGGATCTCGGCGAGCATATCTCCGCTTCGCGCGCGGATGCGGTGAAGAGCTTCCACATGAACATGGACGAGCTGGTCGTGATGGCCGAGCGCGACCACATCGTGGGCCTGCTGCGCTTCCTGCGCGAAGACCCGCAATGCGATTTTGAAACGCTGATCGACATCTGCGGCGTGGACTATCCGGAGCGCGGCGAGCGCTTTGAGGTCGTCTATCACCTGCTGTCGATGCACCTGAACCACCGTGTCCGGGTGCGCGTGTCGACCGACGAAGACACCGCCGTGCCAAGCGCCTGCGCCGTATGGCCGGCCGCCAACTGGTTCGAGCGCGAAGCCTTCGACATGTACGGCATCCAGTTCGCCGACCATCCGGACCTGCGCCGCATCCTCACCGACTATGGCTTTGAGGGCTATCCGCTGCGCAAGGACTTCCCGCTGACCGGCAATTACGAAGTCCGCTATGACGACCTTGAGAAGAAGGTGGTCTACGAGCCGGTGCAGCTGGTTCAGGAATACCGCAACTTTGACTTCCTCTCCCCGTGGGAGGGCATGACGTCCCAGATCCCCGGCGACGAGAAAGCGACGGAGTCGTAAGACATGGCCGACACCGCTCACATCTCCGAAATGGAAGACCGCAAGTTCACGCTGAACTTCGGGCCCCAGCACCCGGCCGCCCACGGCGTGCTGCGCATGATCCTCGACCTCGACGGCGAGGTCGTGACCCGCGTGGACAGCCATATCGGCCTGCTTCACCGCGGCACCGAGAAGCTGCTGGAGTACAAGACCTACCTGCAGGGCATGCCGTATTTTGACCGGCTCGATTACTGCGCCCCGATGAACCAGGAGCATGCCTGGTGCCTGGCGGTCGAGAAGCTGCTCGGCCTGGAAGTGCCGCGCCGCGGCAGCCTGATCCGTGTGCTCTATTCCGAGATCGGCCGGATCATGTCGCACATGCTGAACGTGACCACGCAGGCCATGGACGTCGGCGCGCTGACCCCGATCACCTGGGGCTTCGAGGAGCGCGAGAAGCTGTGCGTCTTCTACGAGCGCGCCTCCGGCAGCCGCATGCACGCCGCTTTCTTCCGCCCGGGCGGTGTCCACCAGGACCTGCCGCAGGCCCTGTTGGATGACATCGCCGAATGGTGCGAGCAGTTCCCTAAGAAACTCGACCAGATCGAAGGCCTGATCACCGAGAACCGCATCTTCAAGCAGCGTAACGTCGACATCGGCGTCGTGGACGAGAAGACGATCATGGACTGGGGCTTCTCCGGCGTGATGGTCCGCGGATCCGGCTATGCCTGGGACCTGCGCCGCGCCCAGCCTTACGAGTGCTACAACGAGCTCGACTTCAAGGTTCCGGTTGGCCGGAACGGCGACAATTACGACCGCTATGTCTGCCGTATGGAAGAGATGCGCGAGTCGACCAAGATCATGCAGCAATGCATCGAGATCATGAACCGCGAAGGGCCGGGGCCGGTCCTGGCCAAGGGCTCGAAAGTGTCGCCGCCGCGCCGCGCCGAGATGAAGAACTCGATGGAAGCGCTGATCCATCACTTCAAGCTCTACACCGAAGGCTTCCACGTGCCGGAAGGCGAGGTCTACGCGGCCATCGAGGCGCCGAAGGGTGAGTTTGGCGTCTATCTTGTGTCCGACGGCACGAACCGTCCGTATCGCGCGAAGATCCGCGCCCCGGGCTATCCGCACCTTCAGGCGATGGATCACCTTTGCGTCGGCCACATGCTGGCCGATGTCTCGGCCGTTCTCGGGTCCCTCGATATTGTGTTCGGGGAGATCGACCGCTGATGTCCGCAGTAGAAAATTTTCGTCCGTCTCAGGATGAAACCGAAATGTATTTTGCAGGAAGGATCGAGTAGTGGCACTGCGCCGTTTTGATCTTGAGGCTGGTGGCGATACGTTCGCCTTCAAGCCGGAAACGGAAGAGAAGATTGCCTTCTGGCGGAACAAGTATCCGGCGGAAAAGCAGCGCTCGGCCGTCATCCCCATGCTGTGGCTTGCGCAGAAGGACAATGATGGCTGGTTGTCCGAGCCGGCCATGCGCGAAGTCGCGGACAGGCTGGAAATGCCCTACATCCGCGTCTACGAAGTCGCGACGTTTTACACGATGTTCCGCCTTCAGCCGGTCGGGAAGTATCACGTCCAGCTGTGCGGCACGACGCCGTGCCAGCTGCGCGGGGCCGAGAAGCTGAAAGAAGTCTGCCAGCAGGAAATCGGCGACATCATGTATGTTACCGACGATGGCCGTCTGTCCTGGGAAGAGGTGGAATGCCTCGGCGCCTGCGTGAACGCACCCATGGTGCAGATCAATGACGACTATTACGAAGACCTGACGCCGGAAACGCTGTCGCAGATTCTCGGCAAGCTCAAGAATGGCGTCGAAGTTGCGCCGGGTCCGCAGATTGACCGCGTGAACAGCGCGCCGGAAGGCGGCGCAACCACGCTGACCGATCCGGCCCTCTTTGATGGCAGCAAGAACGCCATCACCACACTGCCGAACCTGCCATCCGCCGAGCCTGCCGAGGCTGAAGCGGCAGGCAAGCCGGAGGTGGATGCGCCGACCAATACCAAACGCGAAGAGCCGGTCGCTTCCAACACGAAGACGACGCTGATTGATACTGGCAAGAAGGTCGAGACGGGGGCGCGCCCGGCGGCCCTGACGATCGACCCAGCTTCCTACGATGACCTGAAGCGTATCAAGGGCATCGGCCCGAAGAATGAAGACGCGCTTAACGAGCTCGGCATCTATACGTTCAAGCAGATCGCCGAGTGGACTCCGGAAAATGTCGACTGGGTCGAAGACTTCATGAGCTTCCCCGGGCGCATTGAGCGCGAAGACTGGATTACCCAGGCGAAAACGCTGGCCGAAGGCGGCGAAACGGAATTCTCCAAGCGCGTGGATGCGGGCGACGTCCCCTCCAGCCAGGAAGATGAGGACTAGGCCATGTTGCAGGACAAGGATCGCATCTTCACCAATCTCTATGGTTTGCATTCGCCCGAACTCGACGCGGCGAAGAAGCGGGGCGCATGGCACCTGACCAAGGAAATCCTGGATCAGGGACCTGACTGGATCTGCGACCAGATCAAGGCCTCCGGTCTGCGTGGCCGCGGCGGCGCTGGCTTCCCGACCGGGCTGAAGTGGACCTTCATGCCGAAGGAAGTGCGCGACCGTCCGCACTATCTCGTCGTCAATGCTGACGAGTCCGAACCCGGTACGTGTAAAGACCGCGAAATCATGCGCCACGATCCGCACCTGCTGATCGAAGGCTGCATGATCGCCAGCCGCGCGATGCGGGCGCACAAATGCTACGTCTATCTGCGCGGCGAATACATCAACGAGCGCCACGCGCTCGAGAAAGCCGTCAAGGAAGCCTATGAAGCGAAGCTGATCGGCAAGGACAATGTGAACGGCTGGGATTTCGATCTCTACGTCCACCACGGCGCCGGCGCTTATATCTGTGGCGAGGAAACCGCGCTGCTCGAAAGCCTGGAAGGCAAGAAGGGCCAGCCGCGGCTGAAGCCGCCATTCCCGGCCAATGCCGGTCTCTATGGCTGCCCGACGACCGTGAACAATGTGGAATCGATTGCTGTTGCGGGCACGATCCTGCGCCGCGGCGCCGAATGGTTCGCCGGTTTCGGCCGCCCGAACAACACCGGCACCAAGCTGTTCTGTATCTCCGGACACGTGAACAAGCCGTGCAATGTTGAAGAAGAGATGTCGATCACCTTCCGTGAGCTGATCGATACCCATTGCGGCGGCATCCGCGGCGGCTGGGACAATCTGAAGGCCGTGATCCCGGGTGGATCGTCAGTGCCGATGGTTCCGGCCGAGCAGATCATGGACGCCTATATGGACTTCGACACGCTGCGTGACCTGAAATCAGGCCTCGGCACGGCGGCTGTCATCGTGATGGACAAGGATGCCGACCTGATCAAGGCAATTGCCCGTCTCGCTTACTTCTACAAGCACGAATCCTGCGGCCAATGCACGCCGTGCCGCGAAGGCACCGGCTGGATGTGGCGCGTGATGGAGCGCATGGCGAAGGGCGAAGCCGAGCATGACGAGATCGACACGCTGCTGGACGTGACCAAGCAGGTGGAAGGTCACACGATCTGCGCCCTTGGCGACGCAGCAGCCTGGCCGATCCAGGGCCTGATCCGTCACTTCCGGCCGGAAATCGAAGACCGCATCAACCAGTACAGACTGCCGCGCGCCATGGTGCAGGGCGCAGTCGTCGCGGCGGAGTAGGGGCCCATGTCCGATCTGTTCAAAATCAATATCGACGGCAAGGAAATTGAGGTTCCGAAGTCCTACACGCTGATGCAGGCGTGTGAGGAAGCGGGCGCCGAGATTCCGCGCTTCTGCTATCACGAGCGCCTGTCCGTGGCCGGTAACTGCCGCATGTGCCTCGTCGAGTGGGAAGGCGCACCGAAGCCGATTGCGTCCTGCGCGCAGACGGTCGGTGATATGCGCCCGAACCGCGATGGTTCCGCGCCGAACATCCGCACCAAGGGGCCTTATGTCGAGAAAGCCCGCAATGGGGTGATGGAATTCCTGCTCATCAACCACCCGCTGGATTGCCCGATCTGTGACCAGGGTGGCGAGTGCGACCTGCAGGACCAGGCCGTGGCCTATGGCCGTTCCGGTAGCCGCTACGAAGAAAACAAGCGCGCCGTTGAAGACAAGAATATGGGCCCGCTGGTCAAGACGATCATGACCCGCTGTATCCAGTGCACGCGCTGCGTCCGTTTCGTGGCCGAAGTCGGCGGCGTGGAAGAGATCGGCATGATTTCGCGCGGTGAGAGCGCCGAAATCACGACCTATCTCGAGAAAAATCTGACGTCTGAGCTTTCCGGCAACGTGATCGACCTTTGTCCGGTCGGCGCGCTGACCTCGAAGCCCTACGCCTTCAATGCGCGCCCCTGGGAGCTGCGCAAGACCTCCTCCATTGATGTGATGGACGCCATGGGCGCCTCGATCCGCGTCGATGCCAAAGGCGACGGCGTGATGCGCATCATGCCGGAAGTGAACGAGGAAATTAACGAGGAGTGGCTGTCAGACAAATCCCGCTTCGTGTGGGATGGCCTCGCCCGCCAGCGCCTCGATACGCCTTATGTCCGCGTCGATGGCCGTCTGAAGCCAGCGAGCTGGGGCGAAGCCTTCGCGGCCGCGAAAGAGGCCCTGTCGAAACCGGCTGAGAAGATCGGCGTGGTCGCCGGCGACCTGATTGAAGTCGAACAGGCCAAGGCCGCGCTCGACCTGTTCCGCTCGCTCGGTGTGCAGAACACCGACTGCCGCCCGGCTGGTGCCAAGTACGGCACGGATGGCGTGCGTGAGCACTACATCCTGAACCCGACGCTGGCCGGTGTGGAAGAGGCGGACGCGCTGCTGCTCGTCGGCGTCAATCCGCGCGTTGAGGCCGCTGTCTGGAACGCCCGTATCCGCAAGACCTGGCTCTGGGCCGACCTGAAAGTCGCTCTGATCGGCGAAGCGGCCGACCTGACCTACAAATACACCCATCTTGGCAACAGCGCTGACGCTCTGAACAAGGCCGAAACCGCCGAGTTCCTGAAAGGCGCCAAGCGCCCGATGATTGTGCTTGGCGAAGGCGCACTTTGCCATGATGACGGCGACGCTGTCCTGGCTGCGGCGATCAAGCTGGCCAATGAGACTGGCGCTATCGCCGACGACTGGGCCGGCTTCGGCGTGCTGCACAATGCCGCCGGCCGCGTCGGTGCGCTGGATGTCGGCTTCGTGCCGGGCGAAGGCGGCGAAGCGACGGCGGATATCCTCGGCGGCGGCAAGGAGACGATTGTCCTGCTCGGCGCCGATGACACGGATCTGTCCAAGACGTCTGCGGCGACCGTCATCTATGTCGGCTCGCACGGCGATGCCGGTGCCAGCCGCGCGGACATCATCCTGCCGTCGGCGGCCTACACCGAAATGGCGGCAACTTATGTGAACACCGAAGGCCGCGTGCAGGTCACGTCGAAAGCCGTCCAGCCGAAAGGCGAGGCGCGCGAAGGCTGGGCCATCTTCCGTGCCCTGTCTGACGTGATGGGCAAGACGCTGCCTTATGACACGGTCGAAGCGCTGCGCGAGAGCCTGCGTGAGAACGCAGTGTTTGCAGGCATCGGCTACGCCCCGGGCGCAGCGGGTGCCGAGGCACTCAAGGCCGTTCCGGAGGGGACTGGCGGCCTGTCGAGTGCACCTTTCAAGCCGGTGATCGGAGACTTCTATCTGACCAATCCGATCGCCCGGGCATCGAAAACCATGGCGGAATGCTCTGCGCTGGCGACAGCGCTGGACACTCCGGTAGCAGCGGAGTAGGGCGGGCGCCATGAGTAACTA
>PACZ01000036.1 GCA_002700305.1 Hyphomonas sp.
TGGGCGCGTTCATAAGTGAGCATGGCGCGTTTGCGGGCCACACCCCAATGATAATTATGAAGACGCCCATCCGCCGCAAGGGCGCGATGACAGGGAATGAACCAGCTGACCGGGTTTGCCCCGACCGCCGCCCCGACCGCGCGCGCCGCTTTCGGATGCCCACTCGCCCGCGCCAGTTCGCCATAGGTGCAGGTCGTCCCGGCGGGAATTTCCAGCAAGGCGCGCCAGACCTGGCGCCGGAACGGCGTGCCATAGAGCGCAACGGGAAGCGGCTCACCCTGTTCGAAGACCTGCGCCGCCATCCTGCGCGCCGCCGCATCATCGCGCCGGATGTCGGCATCCGGATACCGCCCGGCAAGATCGGCAAAGGCTGCATCCTCGCCATAGCCCGGATGGACAAAGCCGGCCTTTTCGGGCGCCCCGTCATCGATGAAGCCCAGGGCGACGAGGCCGCGGGGGGAAATCAGCCAGGCCCCTTCCCCGAACGGGGTCGGTGCGCGGCCGAGCACCAGGTCTGCCCCGCGCCCGCCCGCCTTGGCTTCGCCGGGGGTCAGGCCCTCATGCGCAATGAACAGATCATGCAGCCGCCCCGGCCCGGAGAGACCGGTCTCGAATGTCGCGTCCAGAACGCTCGCGCCCTGACGCAACAGCTCGCCCGCCTCGGCATGGGCGATGGCCGACTGGAACTGGCGCGGAGAGATTCCGGCCCAGCGAGTGAACTCCCGCTGGAAATGGCTGGGGCTGAGGCCCATCCCGCCGGACACCGAGGCAAGGTCCGGCCAGTCGCGCCAGGTGTCGCCCAGATAGGACAGGGCCTCCGCCATGCGGTCATAGGCTGCAGCACGTTCATCGAGAGGGGGCATCCGGTTCGTCATGTGCCGCAATCTGCCTGAGCCCCCAGGTTCCGGCCACCCGATTCTTGCGCATGGACGCAAAGCGGCCTGGTCAGAATTGGCCTCTTCCCTGCCTGCGAAAAGCCCGGCATGACTACAGGATCGAAAACAAGAGACCGGAGTGAAACGGCCATGGCGGACGCACGCAGCATTATTCTGCACGAATACCCTACTTCGCCATATGCTGAGAAAATCCGCCTGGCGCTGCGCCTGAAGAACCTTGCCTGGTCGTGCGTCGAAATCCCCGTCATCATGCCCCGGCCGGACCTGATGCCACTGACCGGCGGGTATCGCCGCACGCCGGTCATGCAGATCGGCGCCGACATTTACTGCGACACGGCGATCATCCTGCGCGAACTGGAAGCGCGCTATCCGATGCCGGCGCTGAAACTGCCGGGCCATGAAGGTCTTGCCCAGATGGTGGCCGGCTGGACGGACGGGCGCTGGTTCCAGTCGTCTGTCGCCGTCATCTTCGGTGAGCTGGGCGACAAGGTCGGCGAGGACTTCAAAAAGGACCGGGAAAAACTCTCGGGCCGTCCGTTCGACGTGGAGGCCATGAAAGCCGTCGCGCCGATGATGCGCGACCAGTGGCGCGCCCGGCTGATGCTGCTGGAGGAACGCCTGCAGGGCGGGCAGGGCGCCGGGGCAGGCCTGTACCTCGTTGGCGCAAAGCCAGGCCTGGTGGACGTGCACGCCTATATGAATGTCTGGTTCATGCACCAGAACGTGCCGGACTTCCTGGAGAAGTGTTTCGAGACGGCGGACCTGACAAAGGCCTGGTTCGAGCGCCTGAGGGAGTTTGAAGGCCAGGAGCCGGAAACCATCTCGTCGAAGGAAGCGCTGGAAATCGGCAAGCATGCCGCGCCGCGCCTTGTCATGGCGACGACGAAATACGAACCGCAGGACATCGCGCCCGGCGACATGGTGGCCGTGGCCCCGGACGATTACGGGCAGGTCTGGGTGGAGGGGGAGATCGTGCACGCAGATTCCCAGCGCGTGATCCTGCAGCGGTTTTCGGAAGAAGCCGAGACCGTGCATGTCCACTTCCCGCGCGCAGGATTCCTCGTCCGCCGCATCTGACAAGGCGTCTCTGACCGGTCTTAACCGACTGGCCCTGTTCCCGGCGGCACAATGCGCTACATTTGCTGCCAAGGAGGGCTACGCCCATGGACCGACGCCTTTGCCTGATTACAGGAGCTTCCGCCGGGATCGGCGCGGAGTTCGCCCGCCAGTATGCCGCGCTCGGCTGGGACGTGGCGCTGACCGCCCGCCGCGCCGACCGGCTGGATGCGCTCGCCGCCGAGCTACAGGAAAAATACAGGATCACGGCGATCGTGATCGCCGAAGACCTCGCCAAGAAGTCTGCCCCGGCCAAGATCCTCGCCGCGCTGGAGGAAAAGGGCCGCCATGTCGATGCGCTGGTGAACAATGCCGGATACGGCCTGCCGGGCACCTTCTTTTCCACCAGCTGGAAGGAACAGGGCGATTTCATCCAGGTGCTCTACACCGCGCCGATAGAGCTGGCGCACCGCGTGCTGCCGGGCATGGCCGAGCGCGGCTATGGCCGCATCATCAATGTCGCTTCCCTCGCCGGCTATGCCGCCGGAAGCGCCGGGCACACGCTGTATGCCAGTGTGAAAGCGGGCATGATCAAATTCTCCGAAAGCCTGAATGCCGAATGCGAGGCCCTCGGCCATGAGGACATCCACTGCACCGCGCTCTGCCCCGGCTTCACCTGGAGCGAGTTCCATGACGCCAATGGCACGCGCGAGCAGACCAACAAGATGCCGAAATGGATGTGGATGGACGCAGAACCGGTCGTCCGGCAGGGCATCGAGGCCGTAAACAGGGGACAGCCGGTAATTGTGCCGGGCCTGGTCAACAAGGGAATGGCGACCCTGTCCCGTATCCTGCCGGAACCATTGGGCCGGGCCATGGTACGGTCTCAGGGAAAGCGTTTCCGCAAAATCGACTGAGTCCCTGCGTTGTTGCACCGCACAAATATGGACTGACAGAGCCAAAAGAGGCCCCTATAAGGGCAAAAAACTGAAAAGGGGCAAGGATATGAGCACCGGCGAAATGGTTCAGGAAAAGCAATCTGCGGTCATGGACGGCCTCACGGCCACGATGCGCGACGCCCTTGGCGCGCTCGACACATATGCCGCGGCTGCTACTTCCGGCGCACGCGGCGAGCTTGTCGGCGAAGACGGCCGCCCGGACCGGAAGGCGTTCGAACGCCACCAGCACCTCGCCCACGGCCTGTCCTGGCTGGTCACCTATGTCGAGACGCTGCGCCAGGTGTCTGAATGGGCCTCCCGCCTCGAAGCCGAAGGTAAGTTCGGCCAGGTCGAGGCCCTGCTCTCCCAGATCCTGTTCAGCGAATACTGCGCCCAGATCGTCGGCGGCATTCCGATGAACCAGGGCGAGACCATCCGCCCGCACGAACTTGGCAGCCTTGAGGCCTCGGGCGCGCTGTTCGCAGACCCGGCGATCCGGAAGCTGATCACCGAGGGCAAGACGCCGGCCTCCATGGCCGAAGCTGCCGCCCTCCTGCCGGACGCCCTGACGCGCAACACGGTCGAGGAGACCGGTCTCGACGAAACCATGAGCATGGTGCGCGAGCAGTTCGCCAAATACGCCTCCGAGCGTATCAAGCCGCACGCCCATGGCTGGCACCTGCGCAATGATTACATCCCGATGGATGTGGTCAACGAAATGGCAGAGCTCGGCGTGTTCGGCCTGACCATTCCGGAAGACTTCGGCGGTCTCGGCATGGGCAAGACGGCGATGTGCGTCGTCTCCGAGGAATTGTCGCGCGGCTATATCGGCACCGGCTCGCTCGGCACACGGTCTGAAATCGCGGCCGAGCTGATCCTCATCGGCGGCACGGCGGAGCAGAAGGAAAAATGGCTGCCGATGATCGCCAGCGGCGAGATCCTGCCGACAGCTGTCTTCACCGAACCGAACACCGGCTCCGACCTCGGCTCCCTGCGCACCCGCGCGGTGAAGGATGCCGACGGCGAGAACTACACGATCACCGGCAACAAGACCTGGATCACCCATCCGGTGCGCGCCGACGTGATGACGCTGCTCGCCCGGACCGATCCGGCGACGAACAATTTCTCCGGCCTATCCATGTTCCTGGCCGAAAAGCCGCGCGGCGACGATGCCAATCCGTTCCCGGCTGACGGCATGACCGGCGGCGAGATCGAAGTGCTCGGCTATCGCGGCATGAAGGAATACGAAATCGGCTTTGACGAATTCAAGGTGAAGTCCGAGAACCTGCTCGGCGGTGTCGAAGGCCAGGGCTTCAAGCATCTGATGGCCACGTTCGAAAGCGCCCGCATCCAGACAGCTGCCCGCGCCATCGGCGTGGCGCAGAACGCGTTCGAGACCGGCCTGCAATACGCCCTCGACCGCAACCAGTTCGGCAAGCCGATCTTCGAATTCCCACGCGTTGCCAACAAGCTGGTGATGATGGCGGCCGAACTCGTCGGCGTGCGCCAGCTGACCTATTACTCTGCCCGCAAGAAGGACGAAGGTAAGCGCTGCGACCTGGAAGCCGGCATGGCGAAACTGCTCGGCGCCCGCGTGGCCTGGGCCGCAGCGGACAATGCCGTGCAGATCCATGGCGGCAACGGCTTCGCCCTCGAATACACGATCAGCCGCATCCTGCAGGATGCCCGTATCCTCAATATCTTCGAGGGTGCCGGCGAAGTTCAGGCCATGGTCATCGCGCGCCGTCTGGTCGAGGGGGGCAACTAGCCCTCCCCGCCTTTCCAGGCCCGTCTGTCTGCAGGCGGTCTATTCCGCAGGCGGGACGTGTTCGTAAACGCGGACCCAGTCGACAATGAATTTGTCCGGGAAAGTTGCCGGGTCCGGCACGTTCGCCCACCACTTGTTCGCCGCGCCGTCAGTCGTATCGACCTCACCGGACAATTTCACCCAGAGCGGCACCTGGGAAACGCCGCCCGCAGAGGTACGCCAGGTTTCGTCGCCATCGACATAGAAGATGTATTTGTCCGGGAACCATTCCAGCGTGAATGTGTGCCAGCCCTTCCGGATGCCCGGCCGCATGGAGGCGAAGACGCTCCACTGATGGTCTTCCTCATAACTGTCCCAGTGCAGGGCGTGGTTCACCTTGTCGGTCCAGCCGAAGGTTTCCATGATGTCGACTTCCGTCCCGTCCCGGCCGGACCCGTCGACATTGTGCACCGAGCGGGAGAACAGCCAGAAGGCTGACCACCACCCTGCCGACCGGGGCAGTTTCGCACGCACTTCAAACCGGCCGAACGCCTGCTCGAACTTGCCCTCCGTCGAGACCATCGCGCTGGCATAGTCGTAAGGGTCGGAATCCTCCTGCGGGTTCCGGTTATCGATCACGCTTGTCCGGATGACGAGCTGGCCGAGGCCATTGAGATAGACATTGCCCGCGTCCCACCAGCCATCGGGGCCGTTTCTGTTGGGCCGGCGGTTGTATTCCCTGGAAATCCATTTGTCCGGATCCGGACGGCCCTTGCCACTGAATTCGTCCTGGAACACCAGGCGCCATTCCGGCGACTGTTCATCCAGCGCCGAAAAGGTCGGGGTTTCACAGGCCGAGACGAACAGGGCCAGGAACAGGGGCGCAAGGAGGCGTTTCATGCCTCCCTACCGGATCATGCCGCCGAGCGGCTCAACATCATCCGGTTCGTGTTGCAGGATCACTTCCGCGCCGAGCTCATCGGCCAGCGCTTCGAACTTGTCCATGGAGGCCAGCGTTTCCGGCTCGCTCCAGTTAAAGCGGGGTACGCGGCGCAGCTCGCGGCTCTCCTTGCGGTGATACAGGTCGCCTGCGAGCAGGACCGGGCCGCTTTCCGGCATGTCCAGCAACAGCACCGAATGGCCCGGCGTGTGGCCCGGCATTTCGATGATTTTCACCGTGCCGTCGCCGAAAACATCATAGTCGCCGCTGATCTTCTCCACCTTCAGCGGGGCGAAGGCCGCCCACATGGCCGCGAGCTGCGGGTCGGCATTGGACTCGGTGCCTTCCGGCGGGAACATGTCGTTATACTCGTCTTCCTGCACGATCCAGGTGGCGTTCTGAACCTGGCCGACCTGTCCGATATGATCGAAATGGTCGTGCGAGAGCGAGACATAGTCGATATCGTCCGGCGTGAGGCCGAGATCGGCCAGCTGCGCGGTGATCGTCTTGTCGAGCGAGACGTTGAAGATGCCGCCGAGATTCTGCTCCCCGGCGCCAGCCAGCATGCCCGGCAGGCCAAGATCCCACAGCAGGCGGCCATCCGGATGGTTGATGACGTAGCAGGTGTCGGTGAATGTGTCCGTCTGGCCGGCATAGTCCCCGGCGCTGGAGAAGGCATCGAGATCGAGCACGTTGATCGTGCCGCAGTCCAGCACATTCACGGTCAGCGGTGCAGGTGCTTCGGCCTCGGCCACTTCTTCGATGGCGGGCGTGTCTGCAGGCGTATCCGCCGGGGCTGCTTTCGGCGCACAGGCAGGTGCAAGCAGGAACGCAGTTGTGGCGAGCAGCGCATGTGACAGGCGCATCGGAACCCCCTTCAGTTCTCTGAAAACCCAGTGAAGGAGAGCCTAACCCATGTCCGGATCGCGGGAAAGCGCAGACCCGTCAAAGGGGACAATGCGGTAAAAACAACTCGCCCGGCCGGTGTGACAGGCCCCACCGGTCTGTTTTACCTTCAGCAGGACCGCGTCCTGGTCGCAGTCGATCCGCACCTCGACCACTTCCTGAACATGGCCGGAGGTTTCGCCCTTCACCCATAATTCCCCGCGCGAACGGGACCAGTAAGTGGCCCGGCGCGTCTCCAGCGTCGCGGCCAGTGCGTCGGCGTTCATCCAGGCCATCATGAGCACATCGCCGGTATCGGCGTCCTGCGCGATCGCGGCGATCAGGCCGTCGGCATTGAATTTCGGGCGCAGGTCCGGCGTCTCGTCCTGCGCGCTGCCGGAAAGGGGGGGCGGAAATTGAGTCATGCCCGCTCCATACGTCACCCCTCCCCTTCGCGCCAGCCAGAGTCTAGGCTGTGTTCATAAGAGTCCAAACCGGACCAACCCATGACGGAGGCATGACCATGGCGGATTATGAGCAGATCCTGAGCGACCTGAAGGACGGGGTGCTGACACTGACCCTCAACCGGCCCGACCGGTTGAACGCGTGGACCGATGTCATGCACAATGAGCTGAAACACGCCATCGTCACCGCCAGCAGTGATGACGCCGTGCGGGTGATCGTTGTGACCGGCGCCGGGCGCGGCTTCTGCGCCGGGGCGGACATGGACGTGCTGCAGGGCATTCAGGGCGGCGCGCGCGACCGGCTGACGGAGATCGAGGAGGCCCCGTCCGATGTGCGCGATCTCTATCCCGGCCGGTTCGGCTACATGTATGCCTGCCCGAAGCCGATCATTGCGGCGATCAATGGCGCCTGCGCCGGGATCGGCCTGATCTTCGCCCTGTTCGCAGACCTGCGCTATGCCGCGGCCGAGGCGAAATTCACGACCGCCTTTTCCCAGCGCGGCCTGATTGCCGAGCATGGCATTGCCTGGCTGCTGCCGCGGCTGATCGGCGAGGCGAAGGCGCTGGACCTTCTCTTCACCGCCCGCAAGTTTACCGGGGCCGAGGCCGCCGAGCTGGGCCTCGTCAACGACGCCCTGCCGACCGGCGAACTGATGGGCAATGTCCAGCACACTGCCCACCATCTCGCCAATATGGTCTCGCCCCGCTCCATCGCGGTGATGAAACAGCAGGTGCGCAAGACCTATTTCCAGAGTTTCGGTGACTCTCTTGCAGAGGCAGATGCTGCAATGGAGGAAAGCTTCACCACATTCGACTTCAAGGAAGGCGTGGCGAGCTTTGTGGAGCGCCGTGCCGCACAGTTCAAAGGACGATAGGAGCAACATGACCCGCCGCATCGACATTGTGGAAGTCGGCCCGCGTGACGGGTTGCAGAACGATCCCGCCAATCTGACGGTTGAGCAGAAGCTGGAATTCATTTCCCGCCTCGAAGAGGCCGGGGTGAAGCGGATGGAATCCGGCAGCTTCGTGAACCCCAAGGCCGTGCCGAAAATGGCGGACAGCCCGGCCGTCTTCGCGGGGCTCGACCGGTCGAAGCCGACGCGCCACATCGCCCTCGCCCTGAACGAGAAAGGCGTACGCCGGGCGATCGATGCGCAGGCCGACGAGATCAATTTCGTGCTGGTGGCCAGTGAAACCTTCGGCCGCAAGAATCAGGGCATGAGCCCGCAGGACAGCGCCGATATGCTGGCCCAGTGCGCGCCGCTGGCGCATGAGGCGGGCATCCCCCTCTCCGCCACCATCTCTGTCGCCTTTGGCGACCCGTATGATGGCGAGGTCGATCTCGGCGTGGTGGCCAATCTTGCGGCCCAGTCGCAGCGCGCAGGCGTTGCGGAACTGGCCCTCGGCGACACAATTGGCGTCGCTGACCCGTGGGCCGTGCGCCGCGCCATCGACCGGGTACGGATGGAAGCGCCGGACGTGTACCTGCGCATGCACTTCCACGACACGCGCGGACAGGCCTTGGCAAATGTCGCAGCAGCCGTGGATGCGGGCGTGGATGTCATCGATGCGAGCTGCGGCGGCATCGGCGGCTGCCCCTTCGCTCCGGCGGCGACGGGCAATGTGGCAACCGAAGACGTCGTCTACATGCTGGAACGCGGCGGCTTCGAAACGGGGCTGGACCTCAGCAAACTGATCGAAACCGCGAAATGGCTGGAAACAGTCCTGCAGCATCCCGTCAGCTCAGCCCTCAGCAAGGCGGGCGGGTTTCCTGTGAAAAGCGCTGCTACTTCTTAGCGCCCTTCACTTCCTGAAAGCTGGTCGTCTTTACGGCGCGGCCGATGTCGACTTTCCGGCCTTTGCCATAGGAGGGCGCGCCGCTGGTGGCGCCTGAGACGGCGCCGGGGCGGACGGTGCGTTCCGTCAGCGGAGGAATGGCCATGGCTTTCGGGTTCGGCTGGTTCTCGTCGAACAGGCTGGCGAGCTGGTCCGTCATCGCGCCGCCGAGTTGCTCCGCATCCACGATGGTGACGGCGCGCTTGTAATAGCGCGTCACATCGTGGCCGATGCCGATGGCGATCAGTTCCACAGGGCTGCGCGTTTCGATCTCTTCGATCACCTGGCGCAAATGGCGCTCAAGATAATTGCCGACATTCACGTTCAGCGTTGAATCGTCGACCGGCGCACCATCGGAAATCACCATCAGGATCTTGCGCTGTTCGGTCCGGGCCAGCAGACGGTCATGTGCCCAGAGCAGCGCTTCGCCGTCGATATTCTCTTTCAGCAGGCCTTCGCGCATCATCAGGCCGAGGTTCCGGCGCGCGCGGCGCCAGGGGGCGTCGGCCTGCTTGTAGACGATGTGGCGCACATCATTGAGACGCCCCGGAGAAGACGGTTTGCCCGCCTTCACCCAGTCTTCGCGCGACAGGCCGCCTTTCCACGCCTTGGTGGTGAAGCCGAGCACTTCGGTCTTCACATTGCAGCGTTCCAGCGTGCGGGCCAGAATGTCCGCACACAGCGCCGCCACCATGATCGGCCGGCCGCGCATGGATCCGGAATTGTCCAGCAGCAGCGTCACGATCGTGTCGCGGAATTCGGAATCGTCTTCCTGCTTGAAAGACAGCGGCGCGGTCGGGTCTGTGATGACGCGGGTGAGGCGCGCGGTGTCCAGCACGCCCTCTTCCAGATCGAAGCTCCACGACCGGTTCTGCTGTGCCATCAGCAGGCGCTGCAGCTTGTTCGCCAATTTCGAGACCGCGCCCTGCAGGCCCTGCAGCTGGTGGTCCAGATAGGCGCGCAGGCGCGTCAGTTCTTCGGCGTCGCAAAGGTCAGGCGCCTGAGCGACTTCGTCATGCTCACGCGTGAAGACCGAATAGGTGAACCGGTCCTTGTCGTCGCCATCGCGGAAATTGGGGCGCAGCGGCTGGGTGCCGTCTTCCTCGTCATCCGGCGTGTCGTCGGATTCCATGTCCATGTCCTGATCGACAGAGACATTGGTTTCCTCGCCTTCCATTTCATCCGTGTCGCCGGCTTCCATCTGCTCGGCGGAGGCGCCCATCTCCTCCTCGGACTGCATGTCCTGATCGCCCTGGTCCGGCTGCTGCTCGGACTCCATTTCGCTGTCCTGCTGGTCCTCGCTGGTCTCAGCGTCGTCGCTGGGCACATCGGTAGCCGTCAGGTCGCGGATCATGTCGCGGACGGTGCGGGCAAAGCCCGGCTGGTCGTGCAGCTGGGAGATCAGCTTGTCGAGCGCGTCGCCGGTCTTCTCGGCCACCTGCTCGCGCCAGACATCGGCGACGCGGCTTGCAGCCTCCGGCAGGGCCCGGCCGGTCAGGCGCTCACGCAGCAGGAATTCGATGGCCGGGGCCAGGACGGCCTCCGGTTCTTCGGTGCCCATGGCGAACTCGCCGGACTCGCAGCGATGCGTCAGGACGGCGTCCAGATTGTCCGCCGTGCCGCGCATGGCGTTTGCGCCGAGGCTTTCGATCCGGGCGGTTTCGGCCGCATCATAGACCTGCCGGGGCAGATCCCCCTGCGGACGATGCTTCATATGGGCGCTCGCATCATGGTGCGCCTTGCGCAGCGCGACAGCGTCTGCCTCGCCGCGGATCCGCGCGGCCACTTCCGCCGGCAGCGTGACCGGCGGCGGGCGCAGGACGATCCGTTCGGCATCGGCGCCTGCGTCATTGCCAAAGCCGACTTCCACGTCCCGGTCGGCGCTCATCGCCTTGGTCGTCACGGCGAGCGCTTGCTTGAAGAGTTCCTGGGGGGTGGTGTCCTTGGCCATATAAGTCTTGTCTTGTGCGCCTTCAGCGCAGTCTAGAAGCCGGCATCGGCCGCGGCCTGGTTGAACAGGTCGAGCGTGCGGCGGAAAGCGAGTTCGTCGGCGTGGGCGTCATAATCGTCCGAACGCCGCCGGGCAAAGCCGTGGCCGGCGTCATAGATATAGACCGGCACATCGCGCCGGGCCTGTTCGAACGCGCGCACGCCGTCCATCGGGATGTGTGCATCATGCTGGCCGAAATGGACGATGGTGGGGCATTTCGGCGACTGGTCCTTCGCGCCGGGCACGAGGCTGCCATAATAACCGCTGGCCGCCGACAGCCCGTCCAGCTGGCAGGCGGCGAGATAGGCCATCGACCCGCCATAACAGAAACCGGTGATGAAGACCGGCGCCTCCAATTCGGCGATGCAGGCCGCAATGTCCGCCATCGCATTGTCGAGCCCATTGGCGCGGGCATAGCCGCCGCCTTGCGCGATGGCGTCGGGCGAGTGGCTCTCTGTGGAGAAGCCTTTGTCCTGCCGGTCGAACATGGACGGGGCGAGCACTTCATAGCCCTCGGCGGCGAAACGTTTGCACGCCTCGATCATGTAGGAATTCACGCCGAAAATTTCCTGCACCAGCACAAGGCCGCCCTTGCGTGCGCCCTGCGCCGATACATGCAGCGCATTGAACCGGAAGCCGTCACCGCTCGTCAGCTCGATGACCTTGGTGTTCATCTCAGGCCACCTTCACCATCAGGGCGCTTTCAGGCAGTTCCTCCGCGAAGCAGCGCTGGTACATCTCGGCCACCAGAGGCCGCTCCAGCTCGTCGCACTTGTTGAGGAAGGTCATGCGGAAGGCATGGCCGAGATTGCCGAAGATAGCGAAATTTTCCGCCCAGGTGATCACGGTCCGCGGGCTCATCACGGTGGAGAGATCACCGGACATGAAGGCGTTCCGCGTCAGGTCCGCCAGCGTCACCATCTTGGCCAGCGTGTCGTCGTCGACGCCGGTTGCCTTGGACTTCACGATCTCCACTTCGGCATCGTGCTCCAGATAGTTCAGCGTGGTCACGATGTTCCAGCGGTCCATCTGGCCCTGGTTCAGCTGTTGCGTGCCGTGATAGAGGCCCGTCGTGTCGCCGAGGCCGACCGTGTTGGTGGTCGAGAACAGGCGGAAATACGGGTTCGGCGCGATCACACGGTTCTGGTCCAGCAGGGTCAGCTTGCCGGAGCTTTCCAGAACGCGCTGGATGACGAACATCACGTCCGGACGGCCGGCATCGTATTCGTCGAAAGTGATCGCCACCGGGCGCTGAAGGGCCCATGGCAGAATGCCTTCGCGGAATTCGGTGATCTGCTGGCCGTCTTTCAGGACGATGGCGTCCTTGCCGACCATGTCGATCCGGCTGACATGGCTGTCCAGGTTGACCCGGATCATCGGCCAGTTGAGGCGTGCGGCCACCTGTTCGATATGGGTGGATTTCCCGGTGCCGTGATAGCCCTGCACCATGACGCGGCGGTTGTGCTCGAAGCCCGCGAGGATCGCCAGCGTCGTCTGCGGGTCGAACCGGTAGGCGTCGTCAATCTCCGGGACATATTCGGTGCGGGTCTTGAAGCCATGCACCACCATGTCCGTATCGAGGCCGAACACCTTGCGGACATTGATTTTCTCGGTCGGCTCCATGCCGTCCAGGGCGGTGGTGTCACTCATTACGGTCATTGCAAATATCTCAGGCTTCGGGAGGTCTAATCATACATCTAGGCTTCTAGCACGGCTACGTGTCCGGGCTAGTGCGACGTAGGGTAAATCCTGCAGCTGTTTCGGCCAGCTAGCGGTCTTCCGGGGCGGGCGCGCCGGAGCCCATATCGGCAATCCACTTCCAGCTGCCGTCCTCCTGACGCTGCCAGACCGTGATATACTTGCCGTAGGATGCTCCTTCCTGCCCTTCCCGTGTGTAGGTGGCATAGCCCCAAGTATAGCCGAAATCCCCGCCCTTCCCGGCATGAGCGGCTTCCGGCGCCCATTCGACGATCATCTCCTCCGGCCACTGGGACGTCCACGCTTCGACGGCGGCCTTGCCCGTTTCCGGCACCCCGGCAGACGGGAAAATCGTGACGTCATCGGCGGCGAACTCGACAAAGGCCGGACCGGCGCCGATCTCCAGTGCCCGGGCGGCAAAGGCTTGGTCGGCGGCGAGAAGCGCCTGTTCCGTGTTGGCGGGGGTGGAAACGGTGGCACAAGCGGCAAGGCCCATCGCCGGCAGGGCGATGAGACGCGGCATAAAAGGAGGCATGCGCCTCTCCTTTGATTTGTACCCCTACTGGCCCTCAGCCGTGCTGGAATCATACACGATCTTGCCGCCGACAACAGTCATCACGGTTTTCGCATCGAGGATTTCCGCTTCCGGCACGGTCATCAGGTCGATGTCGAAGACGGTGAAGTCTGCGAGCTTGCCGGCTTCGATCGTGCCGAGATCGTCTTCCTGGAAGGCCGCATAGGCGGCTGCCGAGGTGAAGAGGGCGAGCGCCTGCTCGCGGGTCAACTTCTGTTCCGGGTGCCAGCCTTCGCCTTCGAAGCCTTTCAGGTCTTTCCGGGCCACGGCGGCGTAGAACTCGATCAGCGGCGAGCCGACTTCCACCGGGGCATCGGAGCCGCCGGCCACAACAGCGCCGTCATCGATCAGCGTTTTCCAGGCATAGGCGCCGGCCAGGCGGTCCATGCCGAGGCGGGACGGCGCGAAGTGAAGATCGCCAATGGCATGGCTCGGCTGCATGGAGGCGATCAGGCCAAGCGCACCGACACGGGCAATGTCGGTCGGGGCGAGGATCTGGGTATGTTCGATGCGCCAGCGCTTCTCAGGCGGGTAGCCGCCCGCTTCATAGATATCGAGGAGGCGCTGATTGGCGAGGTCGCCGATGGCGTGGACCGCCACCTGAATGCCGGCCTCGTCGGCGCGCTTCATGAAGTCAGCCAGGTCCTCATCGGTAATCAGGGAGAGGCCGGACGTGTCCGGGCGGTCGGAATAAGGCTTGATCAGCTGGGCCCCGCGCGAGCCGAGCGCGCCGTCCATATAGAGCTTGATGGCGTGATTGGTGATCGTCGGCGCCTCATAGTCCTGCGCGGCGGCCAGCGCCATGCCCTCTTCGGTCGCGTCGAAGGCGTTCCAAAGGCGGAGGGGCATTTTCCCCTCCCCGGCCAGTTCCAGCATGATCGGCGCCTCGTCCGGGCCGACGCTCATATTGTGCACACCCGTCCAGCCGCGCGAGACATAGACCTTCGCACCGGTTTCCAGAGCCAACGCCTTGGCGGCGGCATCCGGCTCGGTCCACAAGGATGAGAGCAGGCGCTGCGCATTGTCGATCATCATGTCGGTGGCGTGGCCGTCCGCATCGCGTTCGATGGCGCCGCCATCCGGGTTTTCGGTCTCGTCGGTGATGCCGGCCGCCGTCAACGCGGCAGTGTTCACGACCATGGCGTGGCCATCGGCGCGGGAGAGGATGACCGGATTGTCCGGGCTGACGGCATCGAGGTCTGCCGCAGACGGCATGCGGCCTTCCGGCCAGCCGGTCTCGATCCAGCCGCGGCCATAGAGCAGCACGCCCGGCTCCATGCCCTCAAGTTCGGCGCCGATCCGGGTGACCAGCTCCGCAATGGAGGCCGTGCCTTCGAGGGTGAGGTTCAGCTCCCGCTGGCCAATGCCCATCAGGTGGGCATGGGCATCGGTAAAGCCCGGATACATGAAGGCGCCCTTGAGATCGACGAGATCGATCTCGGCCTCGTCCCAGTCTTCCGACAACGGCGGAGCCGTGCCGACGATGCGGCCATCTTCGCCGACCACGACGGCATCGACGGTCGGAAGATCAGGATTTCCGGTATAGATCGTGCCGCCGGTGAAGACGGTCAGGCGTTGCGCCGGCTCTGTCTCTGCCGCCTCTGGTGTCTGGCCCGTACTACAGGCCGCAAGGGTCAGGGCTAGGGCGAGACTGGCAATGCGCAACATCTAGGACCTCCATCGATCATCGGCCCTTGTCCTGCCACGTGTTCTGATGGCGGGCAAAAGAAAAGCGCGCCAGAATTGGCGCGCTGTTCCGTTTCTGCAATTTTCACCGCAGCTATGGGCAGATATCAGGCAACGGCCTTTTTAGCGATATCGCGCTTGATCTTGAGGGCCTTGGCCGACAGCGTGTCGTCCTTGGCTTTGGCCAGGAAGCCGTCGAGGCCGCCCAGCTTGTCGACGGTGCGCAGGGCCGAAGCCGTAATGCGCATCGGGAAGTTCTGGTTCAGCGCTTCGGAGTGAAGCGTGACGCGCACAAGGTTCGGACGGAAAATCCGCTTCGTCTTGACTTGGGAGTGGCTGACACGGTGGCCGACCATCGGCTTGGTGCCGGTAAGTTCACACTCGCGGGACATGGTCTCGCTCCAATAAATGGGTCTTATCTCGAAGGCGCGCTGTTAAAACGCCGGAGGCCTGCCTGTCAACTCTGCTTTGCGGCGATTCCTCAGTTCCGGCGGCCTGTAACTGCTTGTCACAAGGTTTGACCTCAAATCCGCCAGATTGCGGCGTGAAAACGGCAGCCTTGTTCAGGCAGCGTTGGCCCCCAATGCTTATATAGGGCAAAACAGAGTGTCCGGACCTTCCGCCGGACAGGAAACGGTACAGTTCAGATGATGAAACGTTCGATCTTCCTTGCATCCGCCGCCGCACTGGCCCTGACAGGGCTCGCCACGGCCGGCCTCGCCGCTGCGGACAAGTCCCCCGCCCCGACCAATGCGTCCGGCGCCATCCTCACCAATGTGAAGGCCGGCACGCCGACGCGGATGGAGTATGAACTGCGGGCCAAGGCCTATATCTTCTTCATTCCGGCAACCGGGCGGGCAACGTTCACGACAGACCTGATGCCTGACCGCTACACGATCGATTCCCGCGTGAAGGTCACCGGCATCGCGGACTGGTTCGTCAATTACGACATGAACATCCATGCCGAAGGCGAAACCCGGGACAATGAACTGAAGACCCGCACCTATGTTTCGCAGAACAAGGACGGGAAAAAGAACCGCAAGGTGGAGCTCGCCATCAGCGAGACCGACTTCACCATGAACGCGACCCCGCGCTTCGGGAATCTCGGCGATCCGGCCGCAACCACCGAACAGGTGCTGAAGACGAATGATCCGATCACCGCGCTGATCACCTTCGCGCTTGAGCCCCGCGCCCCGGGCGAAGACCCGTGCGGCGGCCCGATCCGTATCTTTGACGGGCGGCAGCTGACCTATCTACACCTCAAGAATGCGGGCACTAAGCGGGTCGATACGCCGGTCTGGACCGGCGAGGCCATCGAGTGCCACGTCACCATGGACAAGATCGCCGGCTACAAGAAGGGCGAGGCGGACAATGACAATCTGACCGGCATCGACGGCCCGCTGCGCATGTGGCTTGCCCCGCTGGACAATGGCGCCTCCGTCCCGATCAAGATTGCCGCCGATTCCAAGAAGATCGGTGATGTAACCCTGACAGCGAAGACCCTGCGCTTCGAACCGCTGGTGACGACCGAGGCAGCGGCCGGACAGAACGTGGCAGAGAACTAGACCTTTTTGGGCAGGCGCCTCAGCGCCGCGATCAGGTCACTCATATCCTCAGGAAGGGGCGCTTCGAACCGGAGCGCCTCTTTCGTTATGGGATGGATGAAGCCAAGCACCGCCGCGTGCAGCGCCTGGCGCGGAAAGGCGCGCGCGGCATCGAAGCCGGCATCCCGGCCCGGCCCGCTGCCGAGCACCGAGACGCCCTTGTGGCGGCCATAGATCGGATCGCCGACCAGCGGCGTGCCGATATGCGCCATGTGAACGCGGATCTGGTGCGTTCGCCCCGTTTCCAGCCGGCATTCGACCAACGCGGCGGAGGGAAAATTCGTGCCCTTCTCGCGGATGCCAAACGTCTCCAGCGTCTTGTAATGCGTCACGGCATGGCGCCCGAACCCGGCTTCGGGGTTCTTGACCACCGCCATCTTTTTCCGGTCACCTGAAGACCGCGCGAGATGCTCGTCCACCGTACCCTGCGAGGGCCGCGGCGCCCCGCGCGTCACGGCGAGATAGGCGCGTTCGATATCGTGCGTGCTGAACAGGGCCGACAAGCCAAGATGCGCCGGTTCTGTCTTGGCGGCGACCAGGACGCCCGTCGTCAGCTTGTCGATCCGGTGCACGATGCCCGGCCGCTCCACACCGCCGATGCCGGAGAGCTGGCCCTGGCAATGGAACAGCAGCGCATTGACCAGCGTCCCGTCATGACTGCCCGGCGCGGGATGCACGGCCATGCCGGACGGTTTGTTGATGACGATCAGATGCTCATCCTCGAACAGCACGTCGAGCGGGATGTCCTGCGGCTCAGGCGTTGCGGCCACCGGTTCCGGCACGGCGACGGCATATTCCGCGCCCGCCACGACAGGCTTTTTCGGATTGGTTTCTGCCGTGCCGTCCATCGTCACCGCCCCATCCAGGATCAGGGCTTTCAGGCGGGAGCGCGACAGGTCGTCGGCCGCCGCGGCGAGGAAAACATCGAGGCGTTTGCCGGCATCGTCGGGCGCAGCGGTGAAGGTCAGTTTGTGAGTCGGGCGGGTCATCGCGCGGCTTATAGACGAAAGGTGAGGCGTGCGTCATGCTATTGTCTCGAACCGGCGCTAGACCGGCCCCGCCCAGTTGGAGGATACCCCATGACAAACGTCACACGCCGCGGCCTGCTTGGTGCTGCCGCCACCGGAACGCTCAGCCTTGCCGCCTGCGCCACCCCGGCCCCGAAAACCGCCCCGGCCGGCTATGCCGGTGAAGTCGAGTTCCTCCACGGCGTGGCCTCCGGCGACCCGCTGACCGACCGCGTTATCCTGTGGACCCGCGTGACGCCAAAAACCGGCGACGGCGCCATCCCGGTCAAATACGAAGTGTTCGGCCAGGACGGGAGTCTCGTCACCTCCGGCATGCTGAGCGCGGATGCCGCGCATGATTTCTGCGTCAAGGCAGACGCGAAAGGCCTCAAGCCGGCAACGGTCTACACCTACAAATTCACCGCCATGACCGAAGGCGGCGATGTCACCTCCCCGACCGGGCGCACGCGCACCACGGCGGCCTCCGGCGATACGCCGGTCAAGATGATCGTTATCTCCTGCTCCAACTGGCAGTTCGGCTATTTCAACGCCTACAAGGCCCTGTCGGAAGAACCCGATGTCGATGCGATCCTGCACCTAGGCGATTACATCTACGAATACGGTATCGACGGCTATGGCGGTGAGATCGCCGAGAAGCTTGGCCGGCAGCACGATCCGATTACGGAATGTATCACCCTGTCGGACTACCGCCGCCGTCACGCCCAGTACAAGACCGACCCGAACCTGCAGGCTGCCCATGCCGCCGCGCCGTGGATCTGCACCTGGGACGACCATGAAAGCGCCAATGATTCCTACCGTACCGGCGCGCAGAACCATAATCCGGAAGAGAATGAAGGCAGCTGGTCGGATCGCAAGATGGCCGCCATCCAGGCCTATTTCGAATGGATCCCGATCCGCGAACCGGAAGCCGGCAACATCACGTCCGCCGTCTGGCGCAGCTTCGAATTCGGTGATGTGGCCTCAGTCCACGCACTGGAATCGCGCCTGACCGGCCGCTCGCCGGAACTGGAATGGTACTCGGTCGTGACCGGTAATCCGTCTCAGGAAGAGATGATGGCCCGGATTCAGGCGAAACTGGCCGAAGTCAACGATCCCACCCGCACCATGCTGGGCGCCGAACAGGAAGCCTGGCTGGAAGGCGAGCTTGGCAAATCCGTCGCCGACGGGAAAACCTGGCAGGTGCTGGCCAATCAGGTGATCATGGCCAAGGTGGCCCTGCCGAAGATGGGCGAAGTCCTCACGCCCGAACAGATCGCCGCGCAGGACAGCCCCTATGTCGAAGGCATGGTCGGCTTCTCCGCCCTCGGCCTGCCGTTCAATCTGGACGCCTGGGACGGCTTCCCGGCCGCCCGCGAACGTCTCTACACGTCCGCAAAGAAAACCGGCGCGCGCCTCGTCACGGTCACCGGCGACACGCACACGGCCTGGGCCAACACGCTGCACGACGCAGCGGGCGACCAGCGCGGCGTGGAATTCGGCTGCACCTCGATCACATCACCTGGCATGGGATCCGTCATCAAGGACGTGCCGAACCTCGGCCAGCTGTTCACAGACGCCAACAAGGAAGTCGACTGGCACGACCCGTTCGGCCATGGCTACATCGTGATGACGCTGACCCCGGACACAGCGCATGCGGAGTTCAAGAAAGTCTCCGGCATCCTCAGCAATGACTGGACGCTGGAATCTGTCTCGGCATGGAAAGCCGAAGCCGAAGACGGCGGCATGACAGACCTTAAACCCGCCTGATCAGTCCAGAATACCGGCGAGGCCTGACCGGCCCCCATCGAGGTGCATCACCTCGCCGGTAATGATGGCGGCTTCCGGAGAGGCCAGGAAGGCGGCGGCATCGGCAATCTCGTCGGCGAGCGCGGCGCGGCCCAGCGGCGTGCGCTTGCCGGTCCAGGATTCCATTTTTTCCTCACGCGGACGGATCGCCACGATGGCGTTCACGCGGATGCCGGCCTCGGCCAGGTCGAGCGATCCGGCGCGGACAACCCCCAGAACACCGGCCTGCGTCACCGATTCGGTGAACCGCCCCGGCATGGTGGCGAGGGCGGAATAGGAGAGAACGAAGGTCACCGTACCGCGCTGGCGGATGCGTTCGGCTCCGCTCGTCGGCAGGTCCGCCTGGTCGGCGATCCGCTCGGCAAAAACCTTGAGGCTCTGGGCGGCGCCGCGAACGGTGCGGGCCAGTGCCTTGTCGAATTTCTCCTGCTGGAAATCATGGATCGAATCGGGATCGTCGATGCTGGGAATGACGATCAGATTGTCGATCCGGCCAAAGCCTTCGACGGCCGCGGCGACGGCGTTGCGCAGGCCCAGCTTCGTATGCAGGTCGCCGAGATGCAGCAGCACTTTCTCCGGCATGGCGTTTTGCGCCGTCAGCATACGGTCACCGCTGGAATCGGCGGCGAGCACATTGTGCCCCAGTTCGTGGAACCGGCGCGCGACGGCGTCGCCGACTTCGCGGCCCAGTCCTAGGATGGCGGTTACGGGAGAGCCCACGGCGGTCAATCTTCTTCCGCGTCGCGTACTGCGCGCAGATCGTCGCCCAGCACGGTCAGCCGGTCATTCAGCCGGTGCATCGCGGCCAGCAGCTCGGTCAGCAGCCGCACGACGAGGAACAGGAATGCGAGAAAAACAGCGGCGCCGAGCACTTCGACGCAGGCACTAATGAAATGCCCGGTGAAAAAGCGCCCGAGCCCGCGTAGCACTGCCAGCACGCCCAGGGCGGCCAGCAGAAGATTGAAAATACCCGCTGCCTGGCGGATCACGCCAAGGCTGAGCGATTTGTCCTGATCGAAAATGTCCCGCATGGAACCGGTCCTTTCGCCTGCTGCAATCAACGGCGAAAGGACCTGGGGTCCATTCAGCCGTTAGCTGGCTTCAAGCCATCGCAGCTCTTCTTTAATCTTGAGTTTCCGTCGCTTGAGGTCTTTGAGGCGGAGGGCGTCTGCAGCCGGGCGTTTTTCTTCTTCTTCGATTTTCTGGTCCAGCTTACGGTGCTTGTTTGCGAGCTCACTGATCCGGCCCTGTAGCGACATATCTGCCTCCTTCTTGCTAGTTAAGTGGCTGTGTCCTAACGGCAACACTTAAGCACAAGGTTTGCGGTTCGTCACCCTGATCTCAAATGAATCCTCCTTTAGATTCGGACTCCGCCTCACTTGCGGGCAGACCGCCCGCTTTTCCTGTGCGCCTTCTGTGCAAACATCGCCTGATCGGCCCGAGCGATGAGGTGCTGGGCGTCTTCGCCAGGCTGCCAGGCGACCACGCCGCAGGAGGCACCGATGCGCAAGCCGCGGTCTGGCGCATCGTCAGCGCCGCGCACCGTCAACGCATCGATCTGCTCGGTCAGCTGGAGGGCCTTGCGCTCTGAATCGGCCAGCGTGGCCTGCGACAGGACGATGCCGAACTCGTCGCCGCCGAGGCGGCCGACAATATCGGTGTCCCGCGTCAGGCCCAGCAGGATTTCCGAGACTTTCAACAGGACGGCATCGCCCGTGGCATGGCCGTAAATGTCGTTGACCGGCTTGAAATGGTCGAGATCGGTGAAAATCAGGCTCAGCGGCGTGCCGAACCGGCTCGCCAGCGCGATCTCCCGGCGGACTTCGCGCTCAAAAGCACGCCGGTTGAACATCGGGCAGAGGGCATCATTGTCGGCCAGCAATTCGGCCTCAGACAGCGCCTTGCGTGCCCCGGCCAGCTCTTCGCGCAAAGAAATCACCTCATCGCACAGCGCCTCGATTGCCGCGCGGGTGCGCCGGTCCACCGCCTCAAGATCGACCCCCAGAATGTCGATCAGCGCGCGCCGCCGGTCTGCCTGCAGGGAAAAGCCATCATCTGCCATTTCATGACGATACTTGCAGTCCCGCGCCTTGTAGAGCGAGTTCTCCCAGCAGGCGGCAGTTGACGAGGCAGGCCGCCTGCATATGGTGCGCGCTTTCCGCCAGCGAGGAAGCCATGGCAACAAGCGAATCCCCCAAGGTCGGCATCATTATGGGCAGCCAGTCGGACTGGCCCGTGATGAAGGAAGCGGCTCGCCTGCTGGGCGAGCTTGGCGTGGCCTATGAAGCCCGGATTGTCTCAGCGCACCGCACGCCGGACCGGCTGGTCAGCTATGCCAAGGACGCGAAGAGCCGCGGCCTGAAAGTGATTATCGCGGGCGCCGGCGGGGCTGCGCACCTGCCCGGCATGACCGCCTCCATGACCCCCCTGCCCGTGCTGGGAGTGCCGGTCCAATCGAAAACCCTGTCCGGCCTCGACAGCCTGCTCTCCATTGTCCAGATGCCGCGCGGCGTGCCGGTCGGTACCCTCGCCATCGGCGAAGCGGGCGCAGTGAATGCCGGCATCATGGCCGCCTCCATCGTGGCGCTGGAAGATGACGGCGTCGCGGCAAAGCTCGACGCCTACCGTCAGGCGCAGACCGATGGGGTCGGGGAGACGCCGGAAGGATGACCCCCGTCGCGCCAGGCAGCGTTATCGGGATCCTTGGCGGCGGCCAGCTCGGCCGCATGCTGGCCAATGCCGCGCAGCGACTTGGCTTCGATGTCGACATCTATTGCCCGGAAGACGATCCGCCCGCAGCCCGTGTGGCCCGCCATCACTGGAAAGGCGCCTATGATAACAAGGCCTTGCTGACCGAGTTCGCCGAGGCCTGCGCCGTTATCACGCTGGAATTCGAGAACATCCCCGTCATCGCCGCTGACGTCATTGAGGCCACAGGCCACCATCTTTACCCCGGCGCGAAATCGCTCGCAGTGTCGCAGGACCGGGCTGAAGAGAAGGCCTTCCTGAACGATATCGGCATCGCTACGGCGGACTATCGCGTGATCAATTCGGATCATGACATTGCCAAAGCCCTTCCGGAACTGGGCGGAACCGGACTGCTGAAGCCCCGCCGCGACGGCTATGACGGCAAGGGCCAGGCCTGGGTTCGCTCCCCCGATGATATCGCCGCCGCCTGGGCCGGGGTCGGCGCCGCTCCCTGCGTGCTGGAAGCGCCTGTCCCGTTCGAGCGCGAAATCTCTGTCATCGTCGCCCGCTCCAGCCGGGGCGAGACCGCCACCTGGGCCCCGCCGCAAAATATGCACCGGGACGGCATTCTCGCCACTTCCACCGTGCCCTCCGGCCTGCCGCTGGACGTGGAACAGGCCGCCCGGGAGAAAGCCATCGCGCTGGTCGATGCGCTGGGCCATGTCGGCGTGCTGGCGCTGGAACTGTTCGTGTTGCCGGATGGCGGCCTGCTGGCCAATGAATTTGCCCCGCGCGTGCACAATTCCGGCCACTGGACGCCGGAAGCCTGCCAGACCGGCCAGTTCGAACAACATATCCGCGCCATTTGCGGCTGGCCGCTGGGCGATACGCGCCGCCTGTTCGATGCCGAGATGGAAAACCTGATCGGCGAAGCGGGTAATGTGGACCCCGCCACCCTTGCCCCCGGCGACGTGCTGACCCTTTATGGCAAGCACGAGGCCCGCCCCGGCCGCAAGATGGGCCACATCACCCGCAGACTCGCCCCCCGGAAGGCCTGAAATCTAGGACTGACGCCATGCTGCTTCCCGTTTCGACCTGGCAGGACATCGAATCCTGGCTGAAAACATCCCGCACCATCCTGATCCCGATCGGGTCCATGGAACAGCACGGGCCGAACGGCTTTATCGGCACCGATGCGCTCTGCCCGGAAATCATCGCCCGCCATGCCGAAGCGCAGGCGCCGGACGAGGTTCTCGTCGGCCCGACCTTCTCGGTCGGCTGCGCGCAGCACCATCTGGGCTTCCCGGGCACGATCACGCTGCGCCCCTCCACGATGATCGCCGCCATGGCGGACTGGACCGAGAGCCTGATCAGGCACG
Organism: Hyphomonas sp.; assembly: GCA_002700305.1. Classification (GTDB taxonomy): domain Bacteria; phylum Pseudomonadota; class Alphaproteobacteria; order Caulobacterales; family Hyphomonadaceae; genus Hyphomonas. The sequence continues at coordinate 23,195 of PACZ01000036.1, forward strand.
GCTTCGAGCGAATCTACTGGCTGAACGGCCATGGCGGGAACGTCGCCACGATTCAGGCGGCCTTCTCCGAGATCCATGCCCGGCGCAGTTTCGACCCGCGCGGCGCAGACAACCGCCCAGGCCTGGAGCTGAAATTGCGCAATTGGTGGGATTTCTCGCCGGTCATGCAGCTCTGCAACCAGCTTTATCCGGTCGGCCATGGCAGCCACGCGACGGCGTCTGAAGTCTCCGTCACCTATTTCGGCTATCCGGACCGGGCCCGGCCTGAGGTGGAAATGAACCCGAAAATCGCGCCGAACGGCAAGATCGGCGATGCGGTGCAATACCGCCGCGACTTCCCGGATGGCCGCATCGGCTCGGACCCGACCCAGTCGAATGCCGAAGACGGAGCGAAGATCGTCGAGGCCGCCGCGAAAGCCGTTCTGGACGAGGTGAAACGCTTCGCGGCGTAACCCAACCTTACTGACAGCGTAATTTTCCAAAGTCTGGCCAGACGCGGCCAAGGGCGGTATCAGAATCTTCCAATGGAAAGAGGCGTCTGAACCAGAGAATGCTCGACATTCAAGGTCTGGAGAAAAGTTTTGGCGCCAAGCGCGCCGTGCAGGGCGTTTCATTCACGCTTGAGAAGGGCACGGTGCTTGGCTTTCTCGGTCCGAACGGGGCCGGCAAGTCCACAACCATGCGCATGATTGCCGGCGTTCTTGAGCCGGATTCGGGCGACGCGCTGATCAATGGCAAATCCATCGTCTCTCACCGCCGGCAGGCGCAGGCCGCGCTCGGTTATCTGCCAGAGGGCGCACCGCTTTATGAAGACATGACCCCGCCGGAATTCCTGAATTTCATGGCCGCCGCCCGCAAGATCGAACGCAGCAAGCGCAAGGATGCCGTCGAGCGCGCCATTGCGGACGCCCGTATCACGACCGTGGCAAGCCAGCGGATCGGCTCTCTCTCCAAGGGCTATCGCCGGCGTGTGGGCCTTGCCGGGGCGATCCTGCACGACCCGCCGGTCCTGCTGCTGGACGAGCCGACCGATGGCCTCGACCCCAACCAGAAACGCGCCGTGCGCGCCCTGATCGCGCGGATGGCCCCGACCAAGGCAATCCTCATCTCCACCCACACGCTGACCGAAGTGCCCGCCATGTGCACACGCGCCATCGTGGTCGACCGCGGCATGATCGTTGCCGACGGCACGCCGGAACAGCTGGCGAAGAAATCCGATGACGGATCGCTGGAAGGCGCCTTCATGCGCCTGACCGACCAGGCCGAGGCGAACGCGCGATGATGGAGTTCCTTCGCCAGCAGATGGGCGGCTTCGGCGCGACCTACCGGCGTGAGCTTGGCGCCTATTTCGCCACGCCCATGGCTTATGTGTTCCTCGCCGTCTTCCTGCTGGCCGTCGGCGTGTTCACCTGGGAGGCCGGGAATTTCTTCGGCGCAGGCTCTGCAGACCTGTCGACCTTCTTCGTCTGGCACCCCTGGCTCTACATGATCTTCCTGCCCGCGCTGGCCATGCGCCTCTGGGCAGACGAGCAGGGCGCGGGAACGGATGAGCTGTTGCTGTCGCTGCCGCTTGGCATGCCGGGGCTGGTCCTCGGCAAACTTTGCGCGGCGTGGACAGTGGCCGGTGTCGGCCTGCTGCTGACCTTCCCGATGTGGATCACGGTGAATTACCTTGGCGGGCCGGACAATACCGCCATCGCGCTGACCTATCTGGTCAGCTTCCTGATGGCGGGTGCCTATCTCTCCATCGGCTCGGCCGTGTCGGCCCTGACCGGCAGCCAGGTGACGGCTTTTGTCATCAGTGTCCTGATCGCCTTTGCCTTCACCGCCGCCGGCTGGCCGCTGGTGCTCTCGACCGTGAAAGCGGTGTTCGGCACAGGCTTTGCCGACCTTGTCGCGCAGTTCTCCTTCCTCACCCAGTTCGAGGGCGCCCAGCGTGGCGTGCTGGAATTACGCTCGGTCATGTTCTTCCTCGGCTTCACCGCCTTCTGGTCCATCCTCAACGGCCTCTGGGCCGCCCGCCAGAGGCTCAGCTGAGATGAAGTCGAAGCATTACCTCCTCATTGCAACAGCGCTGGTGACCGTCATTTTCGTGGCGGGAAACCTGCTCGCGCAGAGAGTGCTGACCGGCGTCCAGATCGATTTCACCCAGAACCACCTTTACTCGCTGTCGAAGGCGACAAAGGAGAAACTGTCGGACATTGCCGAACCGGTGGACATCACGCTCGTCTATTCGCGCAGCGTCGGACAGGACTATCCGGCCGTGCGGGCCTATGCCGCCCGCGTGCGGGAATTGCTGAAAGCCTATGAGGCCCAGTCCGGCGGAAATGTCCGGGTGCGGGAGATCGATCCTTCTCCCTTCTCGACCGCGGAAGACGAAGCGCTGGCGGCCGGGATCACCGCCATCGACACGAATGGCGACGACCCGCTCTATTTCGGCATCATCGGGCACAACACGATCGACGACCAGCGGGTGATCCCCTTCCTCGCGCCGGAACGGGAAGTCACGCTGGAATATGATCTCACCCGCATGGTCGCGCGTCTGGACGATCCCGACCCGCCGCGTGTCGGCATCCTGACCACGTTGCCGGGCATGTCCGCGCCGGGCGGACAGGGCGGCTACACGCTTCTGGCGGACATCGACCGGTCTTTTGAAATTGTCCCGATTGCCGACAACTTCCAGTCCCTGCCATCCGATCTCGATGTGCTTCTGGTCGCCCATCCCCCGCCCCTGTCGGATCGTCAGGAATGGCTGATCGACCAGTTCGTGCTGCGCAAGGGCCGCGCCGTGTTCCTCGTCGATCCGGCGGCCAAGACGGCGGTCGGACAGGGTCTGTTCGACGTGTCCACTGCGGAGGCGAAGTCCGATCTCGGACTGTTGGGTGACTCCTGGGGCATTTCGCTGTCGATGGATGCCGTTGCCGATGCGGCAGGGTCCCTGCCCGTTCCGGTCGATCTGGGCGATGGCCGGGTCGAGGAACAGGCCCACCCGCTGTTCATCGCCGCGCCGGCCGGCGACATGAACCAGGACGACCTGATCACTGCAGACCTGACCCGCGCCGTCAATTTCGGCGCGCCGGGCGCGCTGGTCACCTCCGAGCTGCCGGCGGACGTGACCTTCTCTCCCCTGATCGAGACCGGGCCCAGCCCCTCCTATATCGATGCCGACCGGGCCGTGCGCGACATGACCCCGTCCGACACACTGAAAGCCTACCAGACCCAGCCGGGGCCGCTGGTGCTCGCCGCACGCCTCTCAGGGCCGCTGGTCACCGCCTTCCCGGCCGGGGCACCGGCGCTGGAGGAACCGTCCGACCCCGTCATGGCCGAACTTGCCCGGGCCGACGCCGCCAACGCCCCGCCGCACATCTCCGCCAGCCAGACGGACGCCGAACTTGTCTTCATCGCCGATGTCGATTTCATTGCGGACGATTTCTACATCGTCCCCGGGCGCGGCATCGTGGTGGCCGACAATGGCGCGCTGGTCCTGAATGCGCTGGACGCGCTCGCGGGCGGCGGGGAACTTTCCCGTCTGCGCTCACGCGCGCCGAGCCTCAGGCCCATGACGCGGATCGACGATATGCGCGCGTCTGCCGAAGCGATCTATTTCCGCCAGCAAGCCGAACTGGAAGCGAGCCTCAACGAAGCCCAGGGCCGGTTGGAGGAATTGCAGGCAATCGGCTCCACCGACGGCTTCTTCCAGGGCGACGAGGCCGCTGATCTGACCGACGACGAGCGGACCGAACTGGCCGAGCTGCGCGAACGGATCGTGACCCTGCGCGGCGAACTGCGGGCCATCGAACGTGACTACCGCCACGACATCGACCGGATGGAAGCGACGCTGAAAGCCATCAATATCTGGGGCGGCCCGATTCTGATTGCGCTGGCCGGCCTGCTTGTCTGGCGCCGCCAGCAAGCGCGTGCGCGGAGGGAGTCATGACAGAGCTCCGCCAGCGCCAGCGGCGCAAACGCCTTCAGATCCTCGGCGCAGCCGCAGCCGTGCTGACGGTCCTCGCCGTGCTCGTGAATATGGATTTCCGGGGTGGCCCGGCGCAGACCGGACGGACCGGCCAGCCCGTTCTGCCGGACTTCGCTGCAACCCGCGCCGAAGCGACGGAAATCCGCGTGACGCTGGCCGACGAATCCTACCGTCTGCTGAACACGGCCGATGGCTGGACGCTGGAAGGGTCGAATGGCTATCCCGTCCGCGCCGACCGGCTGGCGGACCTCGCGACCGGGCTTGGCGAACTGACCTGGGGCGAAGCGCGCACGCGCGATCCGGACAAGCTGAACCGGGTCGGCCTCGGCGATCCACGCAAGGGCGGCACCGGCGCGCTGATCGAGCTGGCCAATAGCGATGGGGAAGTGACCGCTTCCATCGTGACGGGGCGCAAAGGAGAGCACCTTTATGCGCGCCGGCCAGACGAGATGCAGGCCTATCGCGTCACCGGGGACCTGCCACCGCTCTACAATGGCGATGCCTGGCTGGACCTCGATATTCTCGACATCAGCCCGGATGCCGTCTCCGCCGTGCGCCTGTTCGACAGATATGGCGAGAGCCTTTACCTGCAGCGCGCCGTCGGGACGAGCGAACGCAGTTTCCGTCCCGGGCCGCCCTATCAGGACTTCCGCCTGATCAGCCGGCTGGCCGCCTCCACCCCTGCCCTCGCCCTGACGCGTTTCCAGCCCATCGGCGTGAAACCAGCGGACGACCTGACAACCCGCCCGGTCGGGCGGCACATCACGGAAACGCATGACGGGCTGGAAGTGGAAGTCGAAGCCTATCGCGAGCCCGATGGCTTCTTCGTCACGCTTCGCGCCATTGAGGCCGGCGAAGGCGCCCACCGGGGCAGCACGATCAATGACAAGGCCACAGGCTGGGCATTCGAACTGTCGGAATATGACTGGAACGATTTCACACCGGCGGTCAGCTCCATCGTCCGGCCGCCGGAAATCGCGGTGCCGGAAAACCCCTGAGCTTACTCTGCGGCCGGCGGATCCAGCGGCAGCGTGGCCAGCACGGGCCCGAAGCCGGCTTCCTGCACGATCAGCGCGCAATGTGAATGGCAGACGGGCAGCGTGATCTGGGTGCGCCCGCCAAGCCACGGACCGAGCGCGGTCACCTGCGTGACGGGATGAACCATGTCGGTCGTGTTGTCTTCGCCGTCCAGGTAATCGACATACCAGATGTCGGTCAGGCCATCGGCCTTGCCGCTCAGCTCCACCCCGTCTCCCTTGCGCACAAGACGCACGCCGGCCGGCGTTTCCTTACTGGCCTTGGAGATGGCGGTTTCGACCTTGCCGGGCTTGTTGCCCGGGCATTGTTCGACGCCGTTATAGACGGTCTGAGGCGTATAGGGCCCGCGCAGGCGGAACCGGTCGACATAGGCGCGCTGGCGCTCTTTCGACTCACCCATGGCCATGGGGTCCTTGCCGCCCAGATAGTCCCAGTAATCCACCGACCAGGTGAGGATCAGGACATCGTCGCGGGCTTCCTCAACAGCCTTCAGTGTCGCATGCGCCTTCGGACAGGCCCGGCAATTCTGGGATGCGAAGAGCTCAATGAGGGTCGGCGACTCCGCCTGGGCGGCGGGGACGGCGACGGGCGACAGGACGAAAAGGGCTGCGAGCAGGCGTTTCATAGCGGTTTTATGTATAGATCACCCTTGCCCTGACAACACAATCACAGCGGTGTGAGGGCTGCAAAAAACCCCCACAGCGCCTGCTGCGGGGGTTCTGAAGATGTGTTCCGGTCAGCCGCCTCAGGCAGCGCCGCGCGCCAGGTTGCGCAGCACATAGTGCAGGATGCCGCCATTGCGGTAATAGTCCAGCTCGTTCTCGGTATCGATGCGGACCACCGTGTTGGCGGTGAAGGTCGTGCCGTCTTCACGGGTGATCTTCACTTCCATCGACTGGCGCGGCTTGATGTTACCGATGCCTTCGATGGTCACCTGCTCCTTACCGGTCAGGCCGAGGGCGCCAACGCTTTCGCCTTCCGCAAACTCCAGCGGCAGGACGCCCATGCCGATCAGGTTGGAGCGGTGGATCCGCTCGAAGCTGCCAGCGATCACGGCGCGGACGCCGAGCAGCACGGTGCCTTTGGCGGCCCAGTCACGCGAAGATCCGTTGCCGTAGAGGTCGCCGGCAAACACGACCAGCGGCGTACCTTCGGCCTCGTACTTCATGGCGGCATCATAGATCGGCATCTGTTCGCCGTCCGGATAGTGGATCGTCACGCCGCCTTCGACACCCGGAACCATCTGGTTCTTGATGCGGATATTGGCGAAGGTGCCGCGCATCATGACTTCATGGTTGCCCCGGCGCGAGCCGTAGGAGTTGAAGTCCAGCGGCGAGACCTGGTGTTCCTGCAGGTAGATGCCAGCCGGGCTGGAGGCCTTGATCGAACCGGCCGGAGAAATGTGGTCGGTGGTGATCGAGTCGCCGAAGACGGCAAGCACCCGGGCATCCTTCACATCGGTCGGCGCATCCACGTCGAGGGTCATGCCTTCGAAGTAAGGCGGGTTTTGGACATAGGTCGAGGCAGGCGGCCAGCTATAGGTCTGTCCGCCGGAGACTTCGATGCCCTGCCAGTGCTCGTCGCCCTTGAAGACGTCGGAATAGCGCTCGGCGAACATTTGCGGGGTCACGGCCTTGGCCATGATTTCGGCAATCTCGTGCGAGGTCGGCCAGATGTCTTTCAGGTAGACGTCATTGCCATTCTTGTCGGTGCCGATCGGATCCTTGGTCAGGTTCTTGCGCAGCGTACCAGCAATCGCATAGGCGACGACCAGCGGCGGCGAGGCGAGATAGTTCGCCTTGATGTCCGGGCCGATACGGCCTTCGAAGTTCCGGTTGCCCGAGAGAACCGAGCAGGACACGAGGTCGCCGTCTGCGATGGCTTTCGCCAGCGGCGGATCCAGCGGTCCGGAGTTACCGATACAGGTGGTGCAGCCATAGCCGACCAGGTTGAAGCCGAGGGCGTTCAGGTCGTCGGTCAGGCCGGCCTTGTCGAGATAGTCGGTGACGACCTGCGATCCGGGCGCCAGCGACGTCTTCACCCACGGCTTGCGGGTGAGGCCCAGTTCATGGGCCTTCCTGGCCACGAGGCCCGCGGCGATCAGCACGGACGGGTTGGACGTGTTGGTACAGGAGGTGATGGCAGCGATGAACACGTCACCATGGGTGACCGTGTAGTCTTCGCCTTCCACGGCAATCGGCTCAGCCGCGTCGGACGCCTTTCCGAACTCTTTCGACATGGCTTCGGCGAACGCGATATCGCCTTCGGACAGCAGCACGCGGTCCTGCGGGCGTTTCGGGCCGGAGATCGACGGCACAACGGCGCCGAGGTCGAGTTCCAGCGTGTCGGTGAAGATCGGCTCGGCCTGGTCCGGACGCCAGTAGCCCTGCGCCTTGGCATAGGCTTCGACCAGTTCGACACGGTCCGCATCGCGGCCGGTATTGCTGAGATATTTCACCGTATCATGGTCGACCGGGAAGAAGCCGCAGGTCGCGCCGTATTCCGGTGCCATGTTGGAGATGGTCGCCTGGTCTTCCAGGGTCAGGTTCGACAGGCCCGGGCCATAGAATTCGACGAATTTGCCGACAACGCCCTTCTGGCGGAGCATCTGCACGACGGTGAGCACGAGGTCGGTCGCCGTGGCGCCTTCAGCCATCTTGCCGTCGAGGCGGAAGCCGATGACTTCCGGGATCAGCATGGAGACCGGCTGGCCAAGCATGGCGGCTTCAGCCTCGATCCCGCCGACACCCCAACCAAGGACGGACAGGCCGTTGATCATGGTCGTATGCGAGTCGGTGCCGACACAGGTGTCCGGATAGGCGACCAGTTCGCCGTCCTCTTCCTTCGTCCAGACGGTCTGGCCGAGATATTCGAGGTTCACCTGGTGGCAGATGCCGGTGCCGGGCGGCACAACGCGGAAATTCTCGAACGCGGTCGAGCCCCAGCGCAGGAACTCGTAGCGCTCCTGGTTGCGCTTGTATTCGATCTCGACGTTCTTCTTGAAGCTGTCCGGGCCGGCGAAGCTGTCGACCATGACCGAGTGGTCGATGACGAGGTCGACCGGGACCTGCGGATTGATGGCTTCAGCCGAAGCGCCGAGCTTCTTGGCGGCGTCGCGCATGGCGGCAAGGTCGACCACGGCCGGAACGCCGGTGAAGTCCTGCATCAGGACGCGCGCCGGGCGGTAGGCGATCTCGTGATCGTCCTTGCCCTTGTTGTCGAGCCATTTCTTGAACGCGAGAATGTCGTCCTTGGTGACGGTCTTGCCGTCTTCAAAGCGCAGCATGTTTTCCAGCAGCACTTTCAGCGAGGCCGGAAGGCGGGAAACATCGCCAAGTCCGTTCTCGGCGGCGGCCTCGATGGAATAATAGGTGTAAGTCTTGCCACCAGCGGTGAGCGTGCGTTTGGAATTAAAGCTGTCGAGGGACGGCATGGGAGGGGAACCTCGCGTCTGAGATGTGAATCCGGGGCCGCCTGGCGGAATGGGCGGCGCGTGCCCGTCTCATATAAGGCTGAACGCGCTGACGCAATCGGGACAAAGGGACTATCCTGCAGCGCCTGAGCCGATAAAACGGGCCTTCAAACAGGCAGGTAGGAGATCCTGATGTCCCCACACACGCCAGATTCCCTTGATTTGCGCCAGTCCGGGCGCGGAAACGGGTGCTGCGCAGCGTGACGGATACCCTGCTCTCTGCCACCGGCCTCGGCATGATTCGGGGGGAACGGGTGTTATTCACCGGCGTCGGCCTGTCGGTGGCGCCGGGCGAAAGCCTCGTCCTGCGCGGCTCGAACGGCGCGGGCAAAACGACCCTGCTGCGCATCCTGGCAGGGCTGACCCGGCCGGAGGCTGGCGATGTGACCCGCAACGGCCTGCACCACTGGTTCGCGCACCGCGAAGGGCTGAAGCCGCACGAGACCCCGCGTACACATCTTGGACTCTGGGCGAAGGCCTGGGGCTCGGACGCCGATCTGGACTCAGTGCTCACCCAAATGGGACTGAAACGCCCGGCAGACGTGCCCGCACGCTATCTTTCCGCCGGGCAGCGCCGTCGCACAGCCCTTGGCCGTCTTTTGCTGGAGAAACGGCCGATCTGGATGCTGGACGAACCCTACACCGCCCTTGATGCCGAAGGCCGCGACCTGGTGCTGGAGCTGATCGAGGATCATCTGAAATCCGGCGGCGGCGTGATTGCGGCCATCCATGGCGAGTCCGGCTTCGTCCCATCGAATGAGGTCGTGTTGTGAGGCCCGCGCCGATCCTCTCCGCTTTCCGCCAGGCACTGGGCGAAGCCTGGGCCGGCGGGGCAGGCGCGCTGCTGCCGCTTGGCTTTTTTGCTGGCGCTGCCGTGCTCGTGCCGCTCGGCATCGGCACCGACCCGGCAACGCTGCGTGCCGTGGGGCCCGGCATTCTCTGGGTTGCGCTTGCGCTCTCCAGCCTCGTCACGCTGGAACGGATCTTCCAGGCGGATACAGAAGACGGTGCGCTGGACCTGTGGCTGCAGACGGGCGCGCCTGCCTCCGCGATTGCCGGGGCCAAGACGTTTGCACACTGGCTGGCCGCGGGCCTGCCGCTTGCGCTGCTCTCCCCGCTCCTTGCGCTGATGTTCCAGGCCGAAGCCTCCGCTGACCTCCTGCGCAATGCAGCGCTCTACGCCCTTGGCGGACTTGCCTTCTATTTCTGGGGCGGTGTCGGCGCAGCCCTGTCAGCGACGGTGCGGCGAGGCGGCCTGTTGATCAGCCTCATCGCCCTGCCATTGTATGTCCCGACCGCCATTTTCGGAGCGCTCTCGATGACCCATGGCCCCGGCAGCGAAAGCGCGCCCCTGTTCCTGGCGGCCTCCACCCTGTTCGCGCTGGCCGTCGCGCCGTTTGCCATGGCTGCAGCCTTGCGCTTGGCGGCAGACTGAGGGAGCGGTATCGCAAGTCCATGTTTTCCTGGTTCGCAAACCCCCTCCGTTTCATGCGCCTGTCGAACTGGCTGGCCCCGCTTTGCTATGCGCTGGCCGTGCTGCTGATCGGCTGGGGCCTGTGGCAAGGCCTCTGGGTGGTTCCGAAGGACGAATATCAGGGCGGGGACATCATGCGCGTGATGTTCCTGCATGTGCCGGCCGCATGGCTTGCCATGGCAAGCTACATGGCGATGGCGGTGATGAGTTTCATCTGGTTCATCTGGCGCCATGAAGTGGCTGACATCGCGGCGAAATCCATCGCCCCGCTGGGCGCAGTCTGGACGGCGATCTGCCTGGCCACCGGATCGATCTGGGGCAAGCCGACCTGGGGCACCTGGTGGCAATGGGATGACGCCCGGATGATGTCGGTCCTGTTCATGTTCTTCCTCTTCCTCGGCTACATGGCGCTGCGCGCCTCGATGGATACCCGCCAGAAGGCGGCCCGGGCGGGCGCGATCCTCGCCATGGTGGGCGCGATCAATGTGCCGCTGATCAAATTCTCCGTGGACCTCTTCACCTCTCTACACCAGGATTCCAGCGTGCTGACCGCAGACGGCCCGAAAATGGCCGCCGTCTATCTCTGGCCCCTGCTGGCCAGCGGTCTTGGCCACACCCTGCTCTTCGCTGGCCTGACGCAGACGCTGATGCGCGCCGAGATCTGGGACCGGCGCACCGCACAGGCGAATGCAAAACTTATGGCGGAGGGCTGAGCAATCATGCTGCCGGACTTCGACAAGAATGCCGTCTTCATCTGGGCCTGCTATGGCATCGGCGCCGTCAGCCTGGGCCTGACCATCCTGATCGTCACCCTGCGGGCGAAAGCTTCGCAGGCAAAAATGCAGCGGGCTGAAGCGCGCCTGCGCGGAGATGACGCAGCATGAAACGCTGGCTCGCGGCCATTCCGGTCACTGCACTCGTCCTGTTTGCGGGCCTGGCCGGCTGGGAACTCAGCCATCCGGCGAAAGGCGATTTCGAGCGCGTCTCCCGCACAGCGCCGGACCGGAGCTTCGAACGGCTGGAAGGCGGCACGCTGAGTTTCGCGCCCAGTCCGACCGGGGAGACGATCGCCGTGAACCTGTTTGCGAGCTGGTGCGCGCCCTGTGAGGCCGAGCATCCGCGTCTGACAGCGCTGGCGAAGGCCCATCCGGGGCAGGTTTATGGGGTGCTGTACAAGGATGCACCGGCCAATGGACGGAAATTCCTGAACGAACTTGGCAATCCGTATGCCGATATCGTGCTGGATCCGGATGGTCAGGGCGGTCTGGACTTCGGCCTGACAGGTGTGCCGGAAACCTTTGTGATCTCAGCCGATGGCGAGATTCTGGAGCATATTGCCGGACCGCTCGATGCGGACGCGGTGAAACGGGTGGGCGAGGCGCTCAGCGCGCCCCGCCCCTGAACCCTTTAAGCCAGATTACTTCTTCTTGGCTTTACGAGCGGCCGGCTTCTTGGCCGGAGCTTTTTTCACGGCCGGTGCTTTTGCAGCAGCAGCGGCTTTCTTCGGTGCAGCCTTCTTAGGAGCGGCTTTTTTCGGAGCGGCCTTCTTGGCGGCCGGTTTTGCGGCAGCTTTCTTCGGTGCAGCGGCCTTTTTGGCAGCCGGCTTCTTGGCCGGTGCTTTTTTCGCAGCAGGTGCTTTCTTGGCCGGAGCCTTCTTCGGTGCAGCAGCCTTCGGCGCGGCTTTCGGAGCCGGGGCCGGCTTGGCTTCTTCTTCCGTCAGGCCGACGAGGCCGGACATCAGGGCGTCCTGCTTCACTTTCGCGAGGCCGGAGAAGAGTGCAGCGTCAGCAGCCTGAACAGCCGGAAGGGCCTTATCCAGGGCTTTCTTGCCTTTTGCCGTCAGGGAGACAGACTTGGCACGCGCATCGGTTTTCGAAGCAGCACGCTTGATCAGACCGCTGGTTTCCATACGGGCGACCATGTCTGCGAGGGTCGAACGGTCGATGCCGGTGGCATTGACGAGATCCGACTGGCTGGCGCCTTCATTGCCGTCCAGGGCTGCGAGCAGCGAGAACTGGCGCAGCGTGATGCCGGCGGAGCGGAGCGCCTTGGCGCTGTGGTTTGCAGCAGCCTGCTGAGCGCGGTGCAGCAGGTGGCTTGGCGAAGCATTGAGATTGAATGACATTTTCGTTTACCTTTCGAGGGATGACTTAACTAGATCGGCGGCCGACCCACCCACAAGCCCCCTAAAGCAGAGGCCCGTGTGCGGATCAATACCCCTCTCTTAGAACGCGATTGGATAACAACAGATGACGGATCAATTATCGAATCCTTTCATTTCGCCCCTTTTTCACATGGAAACGCCCGAAGGAGACGATAAATTGCGGCGTGTTTGCGCGCATTGCCGGTTTATCGACTATGTGAACCCAAAAATCGTTGCCGGGTCGGTTGTGACCAAAGATGACCGGATTTTACTCTGCCGGCGCGCAATCGAGCCCCGAAAAGGTTACTGGACCCTCCCGGCCGGATTCATGGAAGAAGGGGAAACGGTCGAGGAAGGTGCACGGAGGGAAGCCCAGGAAGAAGCGTGCGCGGATATCCGGATCCAACAGTTACTCGCCGTTTACTCTGTTCCCCGCATTGCGCAGGTTCAGGTCATGTTCCGGGCGGAGCTGATGTCTGACATTGCCGCCGGGCCGGAGAGTGAGGAAGTCGGATTATTTGCCTGGAAGGACATACCTTGGTCGGAACTCGCTTTTCCGACTGTCATCTGGGCGCTGACCCACTATGCGGAAACCCGGCACCTGCCCGCCTTTCCGCCCTTCGCCAACCCTCCGGGAACTGAAAAGCTCACCCATTAGGCGAGTTAGCGCTCGTTAGGGTGCGTCTGCATGTGCTTCAGGGTATAGGGCGTGTTCGCAAGGGCGAACAAAAAGCCAATGACGATGTTGCCCATCTTCCAGTTCGCCCAGGCAGCCTCACCGAAGGCCTGCCACACCACGATGTTCCATATCGCCATTGCGATAAAGTATAGGCCCCAACGGATAGCCAGCACACGCCAGGCATAGTCCGGGAGATGAAAAAGCTCGTTGAACAGCATTTTCCAAATATTGCGGCCAACAGCGAGACCGCCGAAAATCGCACCGGCAAACATCAGATTGATAATGGTGGGCTTCAGGAAAAGCAGAAGCTTGGAATGAAACGCGATGCCCAGAACGCCGAATACACCGATCAGGCTTGAGGAAACGAGCAGGAATGGCGGAATTCTCTGTTTACGGATCAGTTTCATGCCAATCACGGCAGTCGTTGCCACGATGAGAACACCCGTGGCCCAGAAGAGTGCGTTTTCCTTGGAAAACAACCCCTCCTCCGGAAAGCGCAGCATGACGTTGTAGATGACAATGAAGGCCAGCGTCGGGCCGAGTTCGGTCCAGATTCCCCCGGCACGTGCGGCAGCATCCTTGACGTTCGCCTGCTGCGGGTCATCGTCCGGGTGGGGCGCGGTCTTCTGATCAAACTCGGTCATGTACTTCCTACGCACCATCCGTGCTTGCGGTTTTGTTAAAACCGCTGTCGCACGAAATGTCACAGACGGCGAGTCTCACACTGCGCCGGCCTGCATCAGGACCAGACCGGTGGCGAGAACCGAGGCCGCGACGATGCGCCGGGCACCGAAACTCTCTTTCAGGAACACGGCCGCCATGATGGCCGCGAAGACGACGGAGGTCTCCCGCAGCGCCGTCACCATGGCTGCATCTGTCATCGTATAGGCAAAGATCGCCATGCCATATGACAGGCACCCGACAATGCCGCCGATCACGCCGGAGCGGAGCTGTGGGCGGATCGTCTGCATGTACCGTCCGCGCCGCTGCCAGAGGAAGACGAGCGTCACACCAATCCAGTCGACCAGGAACAGGATAATGACGAAGGTCATCGGGTGCGGCATCGCCCGCGCCGCGCGCGTGTCGCTGACGGCGTAAAGTCCGATCCCGACCGCCGTCAGCACGGCCCAGAACAGAGCCCGCCGGTCGAGGCTGCGCCCTTCCCGCGTCGCAGCGGTCGGCAGGGCAAAGAAAAGAATGGCAAAGGATGCGCAGAACAGGCCGATCTGCTGCATGGGCGCGAGATGCTCCTGCAACAGGAATGTCGCGAACACCGCTGTGGCAAGCGGACCAAGCCCGCGCATCACCGGATAGACGAGCGAAAGATCGCCCCGGTGCATCGCCCGGATCAGGCAGGCCTGATAGAACCAGTGTGACACCATGGAGATGCCCAGAAGCGGCCAGGTGCTCAGAGGCGGCATCGGAAAGACAAATGCAAAAGGCAGGACGATCAGCGCCGCGGTGACCTGAACGAGCATCCGTCCGGTCAGGATGTCGCCGCCGCCTTTGACCAGGACATTGGTAGTCGCCAGCGTGATCGCCGACATGAGGCAGAGCGCAATAGGGAGGATTTCAGAGACAGGCATGTCGTTCCGGGAGGCAGCTGGAAGGCCCGTCTCATGCCCGAGTTTCCGAAGCCTTTAAACTGCTGACGCGCGGTCAGGCTTTCTCCTGCCCGGCTGCTCTGGCATCCTTCCGGAAAAGATAAAGGAGGAAACCATGGCGACAAGCGATCTGATTATCCGCGGCGGGACAATCGTGGACGGCACAGGCGCTGCACCCTTCGAAGGCGATGTGGCTGTCTCCGGCGGCCAGATCACCGCCATCGGCAAGGTTTCCGGCAAGGGCATCGAAGAGATTGACGCGCGCGGACAGGTCGTCACGCCCGGCTTTGTCGACATTCATACCCATTATGACGGCCAGGCGGCCTGGGGCGAAGCGATCAGCCCTTCCTCCCTTCATGGCTGCACGACCGTGATCATGGGCAATTGCGGCGTTGGCTTTGCCCCCTGCCGTCCGGAAGACCATGACCGGCTGATCCGCCTGATGGAGGGTGTGGAGGACATCCCCTTCCCCGTCCTCTCCGAAGGCCTGCCCTGGAGCTGGGAGAGTTTCCCGGACTATCTGGACTTTCTGTCATCCCGCCAGTTCGACACCGACATCGGCGCCCAGCTGCCGCATGCCGCCCTGCGTGTTTATGTGATGGGCGAGCGCGGCGCGAACCGCGAAGACGCGACCCCCGAAGACATCGCCGCCATGAAACAGCTGGCGAAGGAGGCCGTGATGGCCGGCGCGCTCGGCTTCTCCACCTCCCGCACACTGAACCATCGCACGTCCGATGGTCAGCCGACGCCAACCCTGACGGCCAGCGAAGCAGAACTGATCGGCATTGCGGAAGGCCTGAAGGAAGCAGGCCGCGGCGTGTTGCAGTTCGTGTCTGACTTCAATGATCCGCAGAAAGAAGCCGCCATGCTGCGCCGGATCGTCGAAGAATCCGGACGGCCGCTATCCGTCTCCCTCGCTCAGGCCGATGTCGCGCCGGAAGGCTGGCGCGCCCTTCTCGGCGCGATTGAGACAGCCATGAATGACGGCCTGCCGATGCGGGCACAGGTGGCGCCGCGCCCCGTGGGTGTGCTGCTTGGCCTTGAGCTGACAATGAACCCGTTCAGCGCGCATCCGTCCTATGCGGCGATTGCCAAACAGCCGCTGGCCGAACGGGTTGCCGCGCTACGCGACCCGGCTTTCCGCGAAAAGCTGCTGTCGGAAGAACCGGCCTCGGACAATCCGTTCCTGAAAGTCATGCTGCGCAGCTTCGGCAAGATGTTCCAGCTGCGTGACCCGGTGAATTACGAGCCCGGTCCGGAAAGTACGCTGGAATACACGGCCAATGCGCGCGGGATCAGCCCGGAGGAGATGGCCCTCGACCTGATGCTGGAGCGCGACGGGCATGGCGTGCTCTATCTGCCCTTCCTCAATTACTCGCAGGGTTCGCTCGAACCCATCCGGGCGATGATGGAGAGCCCGGCCACCCTGCCCGGCCTGTCCGATGGCGGGGCACATGTCGGCATGATCTGCGATGGTTCCTTCACCACGACGATGCTGACCCATTGGGCGCGGGACCGCCAGCGTGGGCCGAAGCTGCCAATCGAGTATCTGGTGAAGCGCCAGACGCAGGGCACGGCTCAGTGGATGGGCCTGCACGACCGCGGCGTGATCGCGCCCGGCTACCGCGCAGACCTCAACGTGATCGACCTGGCGAACCTGAAACTCCACCTGCCGGAAGTGCAATATGACCTGCCAGCCGGCGGACGGCGCCTGATGCAGCGGGCCTCCGGCTACACCGCGACGATCCTCAAAGGCGAGATCACGCACCGGGATGGCGACCCGACCGGCGCAAAGCCGGGCCGGATGATCCGCGGAGCGCAGGCCCTTCAGACCGCGGCCATCGCGGCGGAATAGAACCTTTGTAAAGGGTGCTTGACAAAGTAAAGCCTGCTTGTCATATTGTCAGGGTAACTTGACAAAAGGACCTGACTTATGGCCCAGACACGTGGTTTCCGCACGGCCAATCGCCGCTACAGATTTCTCTTCTGGACAATGATGGGCATCTATGTGGCCGTGGTTTTGGGGGCGAAATTCTTCATTGATGACGAATCCGCGCCGACATGGCTAAATGCCGCGTGCGCCATCGCAGCCACGCTGCCAATCTTCGGAACGCTTTACGCCATTCGCCGCCAGACCGATGAAACGGATGAATATACGCGCATGCGCTATCTGAAGGCCCTGCGCGATGCCGGGCTGATCACCTGCGGCGTGATCTTTCTGTTTGGTTTCCTGCAGATCTTCGATGTGGTCGGCAGTCTCGACGTGTTCTGGTTCGGGCCGCTTTTCTTCTTTGCCTTCGGCCTGGCTCGCCTTCCGGAATGCCTTGGCCGGACGGTATAGGGCTGGGTATGAAGAACATTCTCCGCATCCTGCGTTCAGAAAAGGGATGGAGCCAGGCCGAGCTGGCCGACCGGCTCGACGTCTCCCGCCAGTCCGTGAACGCCATCGAGACCGGGAAGTATGACCCGTCCCTGCCGCTGGCCTTCGCCATCGCCCGCCTGTTCGGGCGCAGCATCGAGGAAATCTTCGATGATGAAGCTGAAACCGCCGAAGCCGCCGAATAAGCGGCCTAGGCGCTGACGCCCACCAAAGCTTTCGAGAAGGCCTCCGCACTGAACGGGCGGAGGTCTTCTGCCTTTTCTCCGATACCGATGAAGTGGATCGGCAAATCATAGGCTTCGGCAATCGCAACCAGCACGCCGCCCTTCGCCGTGCCGTCCAGCTTGGTCATGACGAGGCCCGTCACACCGGCCGTGTTGCGGAAGGCTTCCACCTGGCTGAGCGCGTTCTGGCCAACCGTGGCATCTAAAACCAGGATCACATCATGCGGCGCGGTCGGGTCGAGCTTCTTGATGACACGGACGACTTTCTCAAGCTCCGACATCAGCTCGGTCTTGTTCTGCAGGCGCCCGGCCGTGTCGATCAGGACAAGATCCAGATCCTCCGCCTTCGCCTTTTCGATGGCCTCATAGACGAGACCCGCCGCATCAGCTCCCGTCGGTTTCGACATGACCGGGATTCCGGCGCGGTCGCCCCAGACGGTCAGCTGCTCGATGGCCGCGGCCCGGAACGTATCGCCTGCCACCAGAAGGGCTTTCGCCCCCTGTTCTTTCAGTTTCGACGCGATCTTGCCGATTGTCGTCGTCTTGCCGGATCCGTTGACGCCCACGAACAAGACAATGCGCGGGCTGGTGCCATCGGAAAAATCGACGATCTTCTCACGCGGTTTCAGCACGTCTGTAATCTCGCTGGCGAGCGCGAGTTTGATCTCTTCTTCG
Organism: Hyphomonas sp.; assembly: GCA_002700305.1. Taxonomy (GTDB): domain Bacteria; phylum Pseudomonadota; class Alphaproteobacteria; order Caulobacterales; family Hyphomonadaceae; genus Hyphomonas. The sequence continues at coordinate 40,860 of PACZ01000036.1, forward strand.
CTGATTTCGCGGTCAAACCGCTCTTTTGAGAGGTTTTTCGTGACCCGGGCCGCAACTTTCGAGCCGAGATCCGACGTGATCAGAAGGTCTTCGAGTTCCTCAATTGTATCATCGTCGAGCTTGCGGCGGCCGAGTGCCGCGAGGCCTTCCGTCAGGCGGGAGGAAGACCGTGACAGGCCCTGCCCCAGCTTCGCAACGAAGCCCGGATTGTTGGCTTCGGCTTCCATTGCCGCGCGGGCGGCTGCTTCGGCTTCCGCGCGCAGGCGTTCGGCCTCGCGCCGGTCGGCCAGAAGTTTCAGTTCGGCTTCGGCTTTCGCCTGTTGAGCGGCGCGTTCCTCGCGCGCCTTACGGGCTTTTTCCGCCTCTTCTGCAAGGCGGGCGGCTTCCTCCGCATCGGCCGCCGCGGCGGCCTCTTCCGCCCGGCGCGCTTCGTCTTCCAGGCGTTTGGCCTCGGCCGCCGCCTCTTCCGCTTCGCGGGCCTGACGCTCTTCCCAGGCACGGTTGGCTTCGGCGACGACGCGTTCGATTTCTTCCTTTTCGGCAGCCGCCTTCGCGGCTTCGGCCTCAGCGGCCTCCTTCGCGGCGAGCTCCTCAGCCGACAGCTCCGGCGAGGCCATCTCCGCGCCCGCCGCCTTCATCTCCTCTTTTTTCTTTTTCTTCCCGAACCAGAGGATCATGCGTCTATTTCTCCGATCAGCTGCCTGCCGTCATGCCCGGTTATATGGGCCCGCACGGGCCGTCCAGCTTGGCCGGGGTCGCGCGACAGTTCTACGGGGGTAAAGTCAGGCAGGCGCGCGGAGGTTTCCCGCTCCACCAGAACGTCACAGATTTGGCCAATATGGCGCGAAAAATGGGTTTTGAGCGCGTTTTCGCCCGCTTCGCGCAGGCGCGCGGCGCGTTCCTTGATCACGGCCTTGTCCAGCTGAGGCATTCGCGCGGCGGGCGTGCCGGGCCGCGGGCTGTAAGGAAAGACGTGCAGGAAGGCGAGGCCGCAATCGTCCACAAGACGGACCGAGTTCTCGAAATGCGCCTCAGTCTCGGTTGGAAACCCTGCGATGATGTCTGCGCCGAGTGCAATATCCGGACGCAAGGCGCGCAATTTCTCCGCCAGCGCTATCGCGTCATCCCGGGAATGGCGGCGCTTCATCCGCTTCAGGATGAGATTGTCCCCGTGCTGCAGGGACAAATGCATGAAGGGCGCAAGGCGCGGTTCGCCCATCGCCTCAAACAGGGCATCGTCGATCTCGATGGCATCAATGGAGGAAATGCGGAGCTGTTTCAGCTCCGGCACCAGTTTCAGGATGCGCTGGACCAGATTGCCGAGCTGCGGCGTGCCGGGAAGATCCGCGCCCCAGCTGGTCAGGTCCACGCCCGTCAGCACAACCTCATAATGCCCCGTCCCCACGAGGCGGCGCACCTGCTCCACGACCTCCCCTGCCGGGACGGAGCGGGAATTCCCACGTCCGTAAGGAATGATGCAGAAGGTGCAGCGATGATCGCAGCCATTCTGGACCTGAACATAGGCCCGCGCGCGCCCGTCCATGCCATCGATCAGGTGGGCGGCGGTCTCCTTCACCGACATGATGTCATTGACGCGGACCTTTTCGTGTCCGCCCAGTAGGTCTGCCGGTTTCCAGGTCTCGGCCTTCATCTTCTCATGATTGCCGATGACGCGGGTGACTTCCGGCATCTTCGCGAACATGTCCGGATCGATCTGGGCAGCGCAGCCTGTCACCAGAATGGGCGCGCCCGGATGGTCCTTCGCGGCACGGCGGATGGCCTGTCGGGCGGAGCGCACCGCCTCCCCCGTCACCGCACAAGTGTTCACGATCACCGCATCCTGCAGCCCTGCCTCCACCGCATGGCCGCGCATCACCTCGGACTCATAGGAGTTGAGGCGGCATCCGAGCGTTATCAGCGTCGGGCTGGAGGGGGTTTCAGGCTTCGTCATGGCGATATCGTCCAGCGCACATCGCGCCGGAACGGACACGAATCAAGCATTCAGGCTCAGATTTCGGTTTCGAATTCCAGTTCGACCGGGCCGGTCATGTAGACGCGGTCGTCGCTTTCGCGCCATTCGATCAGCAATTCGCCGCCATCAAGGATCAGCTTCGCCGTGCGGTCGGTGAGCTTGGCCCGCGCCGCACAGACCAGTGCTGCGCAGGCGCCCGTGCCACACGCCCTGGTCAGCCCTGCCCCGCGTTCCCAGACGCGCAGGCGGATCGTGTTCCGGTCAATCACCTGCGCGAAGCCGACATTCGTCCCTTCCGGGAAGAGCGGGTGCCACTCCACCAACGGGCCGAGCGCAGGAATGTCGTAAGCATCGACATCGGAGACGAAGAACACCGCGTGCGGATTGCCCATGGAAACAACCGCCGGTCGTGACAGGATGGGGTTGTCCATCGGGCCGATTTTCACGTCGACACCGCGTACATCCATCTTTTCCGCCAGCGGAATGTCTTCCCAGCCCATCAGGGGCGAACCCATGTCCACCGTGATCAACCCGTCATCGGCGCGGAAGGCGCGCAGCATGTCGGCTTCAGTCTGGATTGTAATCCGGTCCTTGCCGGTCTCGTCCAGCAGGAGACGGCCGACACAGCGGCTGGCATTGCCGCAAGCCGAGACCTCACCGCCATCCTTGTTCCAGATCCGCATGAACACGTCGCGCGCGGCATCCCGCTCCAGCGCGATCACCTGGTCCGCCTTCATTTCCTCGGCAAGCTGGCGCACCTGATCCTCCGTCGGGGAGAACGGCACAGACCGGGCGTCGAAAATGGCAAACGCGTTGCCCGCCCCGTTCATCTTCCAGATTTTCATGTACGTTTCCGGCTCCGGTATTCAGGCAACTGCGCCGCGGGTTCTATTGCCCTATCGCGGCAGCCGCGTCGAGACGATCCATCCGGCGACCTGAATGCCAAGCGCCAGAAGCAGAATGGCAGGGACCAGACGGTGCGACACGAACATCGAAAGCGCAGCGGCTGCCATACAGCCATAGTCGACCAGGTCCGACGACATCAGCCAGCCTTCCGGCGTGCGGGCCCGGCGGACATCCAGCAATGTCACGCTGCGCCAGACACGACCCATGTCCGGCGGACCGAACACTTCCTGAAGGCGTTTCGGATCACGGATACCGGTCATTTCGGCAAGATCACCGACCTGCGCTTCGCCGAGCGCAATGTTCCGCTTGCGGCCCGACGTGCCGATCAGGCTCACCAATGCCGACAGGAACACCGCGAGTGCGATGGCCATCAGCGTAAATCCGTCAAAAGGGCCATACCCGCTCATGGCGTGCATATAGGCGTGGGCGGCCCGTTCCGGAAGATCAACGGCCGCTGAGCTTTGGGATGGCGGCCCAGTAGTCGAAGTCCAGCAGCACGCCGTCGGCATATTTGCCATCGCCGGTCTTGTAGGCGAAGGCGCCGGGATCCTGGTCCTTCACGGCCACGAGACGCAGGCGCAGGGCCCCTGCCTTGTCCGACAGGTCCGCCTTGTCCAGCACTTCGCTCCACGCATAGATCGTGTCGCCGGCGAACAACGGGCTGGCATGCGTGCCGGCATTGATGGCCAGCACCTGGCCCGCATTGGCGAGACCGTTGAAGGCGAGCGAACGGGCAATCGAGATGACCACGCCGCCATAGATCAGGCGCTTGCCGAAACGGCTGGATTTCTGTCCGTGAGCGTCGAAGTGGACCTTCGCGGTGTTCTGGTAGAGGCGGGTTGCGATCTGGTGCTCGGCTTCTTCCACCGTCATGCCGTCGACGTGATTGATCTTCTCGCCGATCTCATAATCTTCATAGCCGTATGGCGAGCCGGCGAGGGAAAAGTCCCAGTCCTCCATCGGGGCGAAGCCTTCCAGCTCATTTCCCGGCACGGCGTCTGGAAGGTCCGGAATGTGGGTGGGCGGTACGGCGGCATCCTCTTCCCACTTGTTCACCATCACCCAGCGCACGAACGACATGACCTCGATGCCATTCTGGTTGAAACCGCGTGTGCGGACCCAGACAACGCCGGTGCGCTTGTTGGAGTTTTCCTTCATGCCGATGACTTCAGACACGGTGTTCAGCGTGTCGCCCGGCATGATCGGACGGCGAATGCGGCCATCGGCATAGCCGAGGTTTGCCACCGCGTTCAGCGAGATGTCCGGGACCGACTTGCCGAAGACCACATGAAAGGCATGGATCGGATCGATGGCGAGGCCCGGCAGGCCAGCGGCCCGGGCAAACTCAGCCGAGGAATACTGGGCGTAGCGGTTCCCGGTCAGCGCGCGGTAGAGCGCGATGTCACCCTCGGTCACCGTCTGGGGCGTGGCATGGACGAGTTCCATGCCGATCGAGAAGTCCTCGAAATAATTGCCGGGATTGGATTTGGTCTGTGCGGTCATGGCAGCCTCGGTTGCGGGGCTGCTGCTGGACGACAGATCTCCCTAGATCTGCCAGCCGCCGCCCGTCATCTGATCGGCCATTACCTGCACGTTCGTGCCATGGGAAATCAAGGCCGGAGACGCCTGAAGCACCCAAACCAGCGAAATCGCCGCAGTCAGCAAGCCCCCCAACATCGCCTTGTCCGTCAGGCGCACGCGCAGCCGGTCCAGCATGTGCGGACCGGACACGAGGTATGGCAGCCCGAAGAAGCAAAAACCGGCAAAGGCCAGGCAAAGGGCTGCAGCGGCGGGAAGAGCAAACATCATCATGCCGCAAGATTCGCGCGGAATGGCTTATATCCGGCGACAGGAATCGATGAAATTTGATCGAATCGGGCCATTTCGGCCCGAATTCGCAGTTTTCAGACGAGTTTCAGCAGGTCTTCCGGCGGGCGGCCCAGCACGGCCTTCTTGCCCTTGATGCCGATCGGGCGCTGGATCAGCTTCGGGTTCTCCGCCATCGCCTCGAAAACCGCCTCATCGCTGGCATCCGCATCGATGCCGGCCGCCGGGGCGTCCTTGGCGCGCAGGAAGGCGCGCGGGCTGACCCCGCCCATCTTCTTCGCGATGTCTTTCAGCTCCTCAACCGAAAGCCGTTCGGTGGCGTTCATGTACTTGCGCACCTCAGGCTCAACACCGGCCTCTTTCAGCATGTCCAGTCCCTTGCGGGAGGTGGAGCAGTTCGGATTGTGGAGGATCGTATAGGTCATCAGCGTCTCCCCTCTTCCGGTCAGGCCGTTTCGAATGCGCGGATGGCTTCATCCATCGCCACAGTGCGGCGGGCTTCGTCGAGATGCAGCAGCTCGGTCATCTTGCCATTCACCTTCAGCACACCCTTGCCGGCATTGGCCGGGTCGGCGAAGGCTTCGATCACGGCTTTGGCTTGTTCCACATCATGCTGGCTCGGCGCGAAGACGCGGTTGGCCGTTTCCAGCTGCGAGGGGTGGATCAGCGTCTTGCCATCAAAGCCGAGGTCGCGGCCCTGTTCGCATTCATTGATCAGGCCATCCTCATCCTTGATGTCATTGAAGACGCCATCAATCGCATAGAGGCCGTAGGCGCGCGCCGCCGCGATGGAGAGTTGCAATGCCGTCTGGAAAGCAATCCGGTCCGGCGTCATCCTGGCGCGATATTCCTTGGCCAGATCGTTGGTGCCCATCACGAACGTGGTCAGGCGCGTGTCTTCAGACGCCGCTGCAATCTCTTCGACCCTTAGAATTGCCTTCGGCATTTCGATCATGACCCAGAGGCCAAAATCGTTCGGCGCGCCAGCTTCAGTCAGCGCCGCATCCAGGGTCATGATGTCTGCAGCCGATTCCACTTTGGGCGCCAAAACGGCCTTGGCGCCGCACGCGACGGCGGCTTTGAGGTCATCCTCGCCCCATTCCGTGTTCAGCCCGTTCATACGGATGACGATCTCACGATGGCCATAACCACCCTGCTTCACGGCGCTCACGATGGCTTCGCGCGCCGTGAGCTTGGCGTCAGGCGCCACAGCATCTTCGAGGTCCAGCAAAAGCGTATCGGCTGGCAGGCCGCGGGCCTTTTCGAGGGCCCGTTCATTGGCGCCCGGCATATAGAGACAGGAGCGGCGCGGGCGGTGCGTCTGTGAAGCCATGGTCGTTCAATCCCTTTTCAAGCGCGCGGACTATCGCCCTGCACTGCAACTGGCGCAA
>PACZ01000037.1 GCA_002700305.1 Hyphomonas sp.
AAACCGGCACGCAACACCCCTGTCCAGTCACCCGAAACTGGCCCCGAAAATACTCCGTACAGGGATGTTTATCGTTGGTAAACTCAAGGTACCGACGGGCGGTTTCAAAGACAAGTGCATCTTTTTCCCGAGAGCCGTGATTGGCGTGTTGACTCTTTCCACAGTACCCTTGTGAGGCGAAAAAAACCTATATGGCTCAATGGTTTTTTGCTTCCTGCAAAGCATGTATTTTTTTTGAAGTGAGCTTTTGCGCACTAAAGTTCACTTTTGTTCTGTCAACACGTATTGCTTGATATAGGCTGTGAAATTCGCATCAAAAACAGGAAATATTTTGGAACGGTTTCAGACCTTCGCGTGAGTGCGCATTCGTGCGGGGGAGGCAGGGGCGAGGCCTGCAAAATTGCATTTCTGTAGGTTGTTCGATCATATCTGTGACACTCAATCGGGCAGTTGCTGGCCATGAATTGGGCGCACGGAAATTTAAGACCAAACGCAAATCCCGGGCAAGAAAAAACCCGCCGGGCGAGGCGCCGGGCGGGTCTTGTTTCTTGCCGGTGGTCCGGCCCGAATTTGTAGAGCGTCTGGCCTTAGGCCATCGACTTCACACGGGCAGCCAGGCGCGAGACTTTGCGCGCAGAGGTGTTCTTGTGCATGACGCCTTTGGTGACGGCACGCATCAGCTCAGGCTGGGCAGCCTTGAGCGCATCCGCGGCAGCGGTCTTGTCGCCCGAGGCAATGGCTTCTTCGACCTGACGGACGAATGTGCGCACGCGCGAACGCCGGGCCTTGTTGACCTCGGTGCGCCGCTCGATCTTGCGGACCATTTTCTTGGCGGAACGGGTATTAGCCATATCAAACTCCTGTTGCCCGAGGGGCGACCCTCAGGCTGAAGGCGCGGAGATACATAAAGGCCGGTTTGGCGTCAACCGGAGAGTCCCGTCTGAAGCGGGAAAAATGCACCTGCCTGCCTGCTTGTCCTATTTATCGCGGAAGTGCGCCGAGCGTTTCTCTATATAGGCCTCCATGCCCTCTTTCTGGTCGGCGGTCGAAAAGAGGGACTGGAACAGGCGCCGCTCGAACTGGATGCCCTGCGAGAGCGGGGTCTCATAGGCATAGTTGACGGCTTCCTTGGTCATCATCGCCCCGGCCATGGGCATGGAGGCAATGGTGCGGGCGAGGCTGCGGGTCTCGTCCATCAGGTCCTCGGCTTTCACCACGCGGCTGACCAGGCCGAAGCGTTCGGCTTCGGCCGCGTCCATCAGGCGGCCGGTGAGGCAGAGTTCCATCGTCTTCGACTTGCCGATCGCGCGGGCGAGGCGCTGGGTGCCGCCGGCGCCGGGCATTACGCCGAGGCGCACTTCCGGCTGGCCGAATTTCGCATTGTCGGCCGCCAGGATGATGTCGCACATCAGGGCCAGCTCACAGCCCCCACCGACGGCATAGCCCGCCACGGCGGCGATGATCGGCTTACGCAGGCGGGCCGTCCGCTCCCAGTTCCGGGAGATGAAGTCCTCATAATAGGACTCCGGATAGGTCTTGTCCTTGATTTCCTTGATGTCGGCGCCGCCGGAAAAGGCCTTTTTGGAGCCGGTCAGGATGACACAGCCGACCTTGTCTTCCTTGTCGCAGCGGTCGAGCGCGCTGGTCAGGTCGTTCATCATGGCTTCGGACAGCGCGTTCAGCGCCTCCGGGCGGTTCATCTGGATCACGGCAACGCCGGTATCCTCGTCAAACTCGGTCAGCAGGGTCTCGTAGGGCATTGGAAAGGGTATCCTTTCTGTGGCCGCGCGCTGCCTGCCGGGCAGCGCAAGGGCCCAATATGAGGGGGTCTTGGTTAAGAAGGGATTGGCAGGGCCGGGCGTACCGGCGGGTACCTCTTGTGGTTAACCTGGCATTACGGGCCGGTCATGAATTCGAGGCGGGCGCTATAACGCCGCCGGATGGGCTTGTCACCCCATGGAGTCAGAAAGTGATTTCCGCCTGTATTCTGGCCTGCGGCGGCGCAAACCCTGTGCCAGTCTCGTGCGTACACTCTATATGAGAGACATGAGCGACACATCCGACCCGACACAAGATCCCGAACGCAACCGCCTCGCCGGGCGCCTCAGCCGGACTGCAAGGGTCGGCGCGAACCTGTCCGGTGCGGGGCTGACCTTCGCGGCGCAGAGCCTGTTTGGCGGCGATCAGGGCGATGAGAAGATCGCCAAGGCGCTGGCGGCGGCCCTCGGCAAGTCAAAAGGCCCGCTGATGAAGGTGGCGCAGATGCTGTCCACCGTGCCGGACCTGTTGCCCGAGAAATACGCCGCCGAGTTCGCGCAGCTGCAGGCCGAGGCTCCGGCCATGGGCTGGCCTTTCGTGCGCCGGCGCATGCGGGCAGAGCTGGGCGGAGACTGGCAGGGCCGGTTCGCGGACTTCGGACATGAGGCCTCTCACGCCGCCTCCCTCGGCCAGGTCCATGCTGCGACGCTGCATGACGGCCGCAAGGTCGCCTGCAAGCTGCAATATCCGGACATGGCGAGCGCCGTGGAATCCGATGTCGGCCAGCTGAAGACGGTGCTCGGCCTCTTCAAGCGGATGGACGGCTCGATCGACCCCACCGCCATGGTGGAGGAGATCACCGACCGCCTGCGCGAGGAACTCGATTATGCCCGCGAGGCAAAACATATGGCACTCTATGCGCGCATGCTGGCGGACAAGGAGTTCGTTCAGGTGCCGGAGCCGGTGGAGCAGCTTTCCACGCCGCGCCTCCTGACCATGACCTGGCTGACCGGCCAGCGCCTCACCGCCTTCGAGGACGCGCCTCAGGAGACGCGCAACCATATCGCTGAAATGCTGTTCTGGACCTGGTGGGGTCCGATGAACACCTATGCCGTGATCCATGGCGATCCGCACCTCGGCAATTACCAGGTCACCGGGGAGGGGACGGGCCTCAACCTGCTCGACTTCGGCTGTATCCGCATTTTCCCGCCGGTCTTCGTGGAAGGCGTGGTCGATCTCTATCGCGCCCTCCAGAAGGACGATTTCGACGCCACCTATGCGGCCTATGAGAAATGGGGCTTTGACGGCCTGTCGAAAGATCTCGTCGAAGTGCTGAACATCTGGGCGCGCTTCATCTATGGCCCGTTGCTGGACGACCGCGTGCGCAGCGTCGCGGACGGGGTGACCGCGGGCGAGTATGGCCGCAAGGAAGCCTTCGCCGTGCGCAAGCTGCTGAAGGAAAAGGGCCCGGTGAAGATTCCGCGCGAATTCGTCTTCATGGACCGCGCCGCCATCGGCCTCGGTGCCGCTTACCTGCGTCTCGGGGCGGAGCTGAACTATTGCCGCCTGTTCGAGGAAAGCCTTGAGGGCTTCTCGGTGGAGGCAGTCTCAAAAAGACAGGCCGACGCGCTGGCAGCGGTCGGCCTGAACTGAAGCGTGTGGGGCGAGGGCCTTAGTTCATCTTGAACTTGATCGGGATCGACTTCGGCCCGCTCACAAAGTTTGCCTGGACCCGCGTCGGTTTGCCGTTCAGCTCGACAGACTGGAGGCGCGGCAGCAGCTCTTCCCACAGGATACGCATTTCCATCCGGCCGAGGTGCTGGCCGAGACAGACATGGGCGCCATAGCCGAAGGCGACATGCTTGTTCGGAGACCGGTCGATCTTGAAGCTGTAAGGATCGTCGAACACGTCCTCGTCGCGGTTGCCGGACGGATAGGCCAGGAACAGCCAGTCATTCTTCTTGATCTGCTTGCCGGCAACTTCCGTGTCTGCCGTGGCGGTGCGCATGAAATGCTTCACCGGGGTTTCCCAGCGGATGGATTCTTCCACCATGGACGGGATCAGCGAGAGGTCGTCCTTCAGCTTGCGGAACTGGTCCTGGTTCTCGGCAAGGGCCCAGAGCGCGCCGCCGGTCGTGTTGGACGTCGTGTCATGCCCGGCCGTTGCGGCGATGATATAATAAGACATGGCTTCGAGGTGGCCGAGCGGCTTGCCATAGACTTCGCCATTGGCGATCACGCTGGCGAGGTCTTCGCGCGGATTCTTGCGGCGGTCCTCGGTCATCTCGACGAAATAGGTGAAGAAGTCTGCGACCGTGGCCTGGATGTTGGCGAGGCCGGTGTCGGAGTCGGTGACTTCGGCGCCCGAGCGGTTCACTTCCGGATCCTGCGCGCCGAACAATTCCTGTGTCAGCTTCAGCATGCGCGGCTCGTCAATCTCCGGCACGCCCAGCACTTCCATGATGACGTGCAGCGGATAGAGGAAGGCCACGTCGCGGGCGAAGTCGCACTCGGTGCCCTTGTCGGCCATCTTGTCGATGAAGCCGCGGGCGATCTCGCGGATGCGGTCTTCCAGCTTGCGGAGGTTCTGCGGCATGAACCAGGCCTGCGTCAGGCGGCGGTACTGCATGTGGTCCGGATTATCCATCTGGACGAGGGAGCGCAGCAGGTTGGGCGAGCCGCCCATCATCTCACGGACTTTCTTGTCGGTCTCGATATTGGTCAGCGTCGCGGAACGGTCTTCATTATGGAAGAGGTCGTTCTGCTTCTCGATGGCCTGGATGTCGGCATGTTTGCTGACCACCCAGAACGGATCGAAGCCTTCGATTTCGGCGACATCCAGCGGCGCGTTCTTGCGCAGCCAGGCAAAGGCTTCGTGCGAACGGTCCCAGTCGGCATAGGCCTTGGGATCGACAACGGCTTCGGCGATATTGGCGGGTATGGTCATGCGTTCCTCCGGTGCGGGAGCGATTGGCGGCCCCCGGTCAAGAGGCGGTTTAGCATATACTTGCTATACGGCCAACAAATATGTTAGGCAGACTCATGTCGGATACGAAGACAGCCCCCACCACAGATTCAACCGCGTCCGCCAATGCGGGGCGGATGACCCAGGCCGAGCGGCGTGAGCGGTCCGAGCAGGAATTGCTCGAAGCCACCATGCGCGTCGTCTCCGAGAAGGGGGTGGCCGCGGCGACGTTCGATGCCATCGGCAAGGAGGCGGGCTATTCCCGCGGTCTCGTCACCCAGCGCTTCGGGTCCAAGGACGGGCTGATCCGCAGCCTCATCGCTGCGCTTCACGACTGGCAGCGCGAGGCGCTGGCGGCGGCCCATGTAGAACGGATGGACGGCCTCACGGCCCTCTGCGCCTTTGTCGAGCTGCACTGCCAGGCGTTGGACGGGCGGGAAGAGGACAAGGCCTATTACATGCTACTGGCGGCGGCGGTGGCCGACCGGCTGGAAACCCGCGCGGCCTTTGCCGAGTCGCACGAGCTGGAACGTGTGCTGATCCGGAAGATCATCGAGCGCGGACAAGCCGAGGGCAGTATCCGCAGGGATGCCGATGCCGACGCGACCGCGCTGATGGCCGGCTGCGCGCTGATCGGCATCCGCATCCAGAACATGATTGATCCGGATACGGAGATCGCGCCCGTCCGGGATGCGCTGGTCCAGTCGCTGCGTGCGCGGCTGGCACCGGTCTGAGGAGGAAGAAGCAATGAGCGACGCGCCCTACAAGGTCTGGCAGTGCCGTACCTGCGGCTACATCTATGAAGAAGAGCACGGGGATCCGGGCGAGGGGCTGGCGGCCGGAACGCGTTGGGCCGACATTCCGGACGACTGGGTCTGCCCGCTGTGCGGCACGCCGAAATCCGACTTCGACATGATCGAGCTTTAGGCGGGCTTGAGCGGACCTGGGTCTAAGGTTCGAATTATTTTTCAGGTTGAAAGGAAAGACGCGAAAATCATCCCAAAAAACAAGCGATAGGAGAAATAGTTAATTTGTGTTAACTATATCGAATAAGAAATGAGGGAGGAAATAATGCGTTTGATCCAATCACTGAGAATCTCCGGCGTGGCGCTCACCGTCGTGCTGGCCGGCTGTATCACCAGCGCGACCGCGCAGGAGCCGGCAGCTGAAGCCGCTCCGGCCGATGACGGATATCCGCTGGTCAGCGGCGACTTCTGGGAAATCACTGGCGTCGACATCAAGCCCGGCGGCGGCCTTTACTATGCCAACCATCTGGCAGACCGCTGGCGCGCCTCGCAGGAGTTCGCCAAGTCGCAGGGTTGGATCAAGGACTATATGGTCTTCGGCAATTACTATAACCGGGCTGGCGAGCCGGACCTTTATCTCGTGACCATCATGGAGAAGATCCCGAGCGGTCCGGAATCCGAAGCGCAATATGATGCCTTCCGGGAATGGGCCGAGGCCACGACCGAACAGCTTGCCTCGGAAAATGCCGACCGGGCAGAATTCCGGGAAATCACCGGCACCAGCCTGCTGCAGGAACTGAACTTCCGCGAATAGGGCCCCTGAACAATTTCAGAAGCCGCCGGTTCGCGCCGGCGGTTTCCGCTTGTCAGGCGCAATTGTGTTCCGGGAATGCTTGATCCGCCCGGCCGGGAGTTCTACGGATTCCGGACTTCTTGGCCTTCAGCAGGGACGGGCGACACAATTGACCAGGCTTCGCTCGATGATCTGGACGGCGGTTTTTGTGGCCGTCGCCTATCAGTTCCTGGTCATCGTGCCGGCCATTCTGGTCAGCAGCCTGATGCCGGGCATCTCGCTCATCACCCTCGCAGGCCTCGCCAATGTGCTGACCGTGATGGTGATCTATGCCTATCTGAACATGCGCGGTGTGGCCTGGGAAGTGGCGGAACCGGGCGATATGAACCTGGTCGTCGTTGGTATCGCAGCGGCAGCCGCCATGGTGACCGTGGCCCTGACGACCTTCCTCTCAGGCCTGCTGGCGGCGGTGTTCGGATCGCAGGGTTTGAGTGTCAGCGAGAGCTTCGTCAGCCAGTTGCATGCCGCGTCTCGCGCCGAACTCCTGTTCACCATCGTGCTCGTCGCGCCTTTTGCGGAAGAATTCATCTATCGCGGCTTGTTCATGGGTGTGCTGCTGGAACGGGGCTGGACGCCGCTGAACGCTTCGGGCCTGGCGGCGGTGATCTTTGCGCTCCAACATTTCCAGTATGGCTGGATCGGCATTCTGATGGTGCTGGTCTATGGTCTCGTGCTCGGCCTGTTGCGCGTGGCCAGCGGCGGGCTGTTCCTGCCGATCATGGCGCACTTGTTCATCAATCTTATCTCCCTGGCGGTGTAGCCGGCCCTGTCTCGGGGCCATGCGCGGGGAGAGGGCTGGCAAATCGCGCCGGACAGCGCTAAGCGGGCGCCATGACTGACGATCTTTCACGCAACCAGACATTCGACCTGCCGGAAGGCTACCAGATGCTGCCCTGGCACCGGGGCTTCGGCCGCCAGGTCGGCCCGCTGTTCGAGAAGCGCGACGAGACGGGCCTGACCCGCGCCTTCCGCGTCGAGGAGCACCACACCAACGGCATGATGAACGCCCATGGCGGCATGCTCATGACCTTTGCCGACATGGCCTGGGGCGCGGCGGTGGAGAAGGACGACGACACCTGGTGGGTGACCGTCCGTCTGATGTGCGACTTCCTCTCCGGCGCCAGCATGGGCAGCTTCGTCGAAGGCAAGGGCCATGTGATCGGCCGGCAGGACGATGTCTTCACGGTCGAGGGCAAGATCTGGGCAGGCGACAAGCTGCTGATGCGGGGCACGGGCATTTTCAAGGTGATCGAGCGCCGGGACGGGCAGCAGAAACCGTTCACGCGTCAGACCGAAGGCGCCTGAGCTTTCGGTTGACTTTGCCGGGCCGCCCTCGTATCGGCCTTTTCGTAATGAACACAGCACTGCACCACCATCATCACCATTCGTGACGCGCCGATGAGGCGCGAACCGGTCCGGCTGCGCCTCTGCTAAAGTGTTCCTCCAAGAACCAGAACAGACGAGGCAGGCCACAGCCGGGGCGTGCCTGATGTTGACGTGTCGCCTTCCAATCCGGACCAGCACCGACTATGCGGTGCGCAAACAGGACCAAGAGCGACCCATGAGTGACAAAGACAGCAAGCCTCTCTCCGGCAAGCAGCTTGCCCGCAAGCCGCGCGGCTTTCCCGACAAGCGCGAGGGCCTCCTGCATGCACAGGCAAGGCTGGTGGAAACCATTACCGGCGTCTATCGCCAGTGGGGCTTTGAGCACCTCGAAACCGGCGCCTTTGAGTATGTCGACGCGCTTGGCAAATTCCTGCCCGATACCGACCGACCGAATGAAGGCGTGTTCGCCCTGCAGGACGATGACGAGCAATGGATCGCCCTGCGTTACGACCTGACAGCGCCGCTCGCCCGCTTTGTCGCTGAAGCCGGCCAGGACCTTGGCCGCCCGTTCCGGCGCTATGCGGCCGGGCCGGTCTGGCGCAACGAAAAGCCGGGCCCCGGCCGCTTCCGGGAATTCTGGCAGTGCGATGCCGATACAGTGGGGGCGCCGGGCTTCCATGCCGATGCGGAAATGATCGCCATGGGCGCCGAAGCGCTGCGGGCGGTCGGCATGCAGTCGGGTGAGTTTGCGATCCGGGTGAACACGCGCCGGCTTCTGAACGGCGTGCTGGATGCCGTCGGCGCCGAGAGCCAGGAGACGCGCCTCGCCATCCTGCGTGCGCTCGACAAGCTCGACCGGCTCGGTGCGGGCGGCGTGGCCGACCTGCTCGGGGAAGGGCGCCTTGATGAGAGCGGCGACTATACCAAAGGCGCAGGGCTCGGGCCTGAAGAGGTCAAACGCGTCCTCGCCTTCGCGGAAGCTGGCGCGGGGACGCGCGAAGCCACGCTCGCCAACCTCGCCAAAGCCGCGGGAGACAGCGAGCAGGGCAAGGCCGGGCTCGCCGAACTCGAAGCCATTGCCAGCGCCCTTGAAGGACTTGGCGCGCCCGAAAGCGATGTGTTGATCGACCCGTCGGTCGTGCGCGGCCTCGAATACTATACTGGCCCTGTCTATGAGGCAGAGCTGCTGCGCGAAGTGACCGGCGAGGACGGCAAGACCTACCGCATCGGCTCCATCGGTGGCGGCGGACGCTATGACGATCTCGTCGCGCGTTTCACCGGGCAAAGCGTTCCGGCCACGGGCTTTTCCATCGGTATCTCACGCCTTGCTGCCGCGATGCAGATCATGGGCGAAACGGCGAAGCTCGACGGCCCGGTCGTCGTGCTCAATCTCGACCGGGACAATCCGGCCATCGCGCTGTCCATTGCTGCGGAGCTGCGCAAGGCGGGCCTGCGCGCCGAAGCCTATATGGGCGGGGCCAATAATATGGGCAAACAGATGAAATATGCCGACCGGCGCAACTCCCCGGTTGCGGTCATGGTGGGTGAGGATGAACTCGCCAAGGGCACAGTCACCATCAAGGATCTTGAAATGGGCGCGCTGAAAGCGAAGGCCATCAAGTCCAATGAGGAATACCGCGAAGCCCGCCCCGGCCAGATCGAAGTACCGCGTGCCGAAATGGTGGAAGCCATCCGCCGCATCGTCGAGGCCCAGGCATGACACATGCAGCTGTGGTGAAAGCGGCCCGGTCCCGGTTCGAGGCCTCCGGCGCCGAACCGGTGAATCCGGCCTATATCCTGCCGTCGGACATTCCGCTGGAACTGTCCGGCGAAGCGGTCCGCGCGCGGCTTTGCGTGTTCACGGATCATCGCGGCAATGAAATGGTCATGCGGCCGGACCTGACCCTGCCGGTGGCCGGGCTGGAAGCCGAACGGCTCGCCGGCGGCACCAATGGCCCCAAGGCGTATTGTTATGCCGCCGAGGCGTTCCGCCTGCCTGCGGCCGATGGCGACCCGATGGAATTTACCCAGGTCGGCTTTGAGCGCTTCGGCCGGGAGTCCGATCCCACCGAAGATGCCGAGGCCTTCGCGCTGGTGCATGAAGCCGTCCGGGCCTGCGATGTCGTTCCGGCGGGGATCGCGACGGGAGACCTCGCCATCTTCCCGGCCTTCATCGATGCCCTCGGCCTGCCGCGCGTGACGGCGGACCTGCTGAAGCGGGCCTTCCGCCAGGAAGGCGGCGTGCGGGCACTGGTCGAAGCGTCCCCCGCACCGATTGAGGCAGACCTTGTGCCGACGCTGGAAGCGGCGACGCCGGAGGAAGCCGAAACGGCCTTCCGTGCGGCGCTGGCCGAGCGAGGCATTCCGCTGATCGGAACACGGAGCGTTCCGGAAATCATTGCGGGCCTGCGCGCGCGGGCGGCGGCGCTGGCAGCAGGCGGTGTGCCGGAGAAGGTGCGCGAAGTGATCGGGGCCCTTGCCGCAGTCAACTGCACGGCAGCCGAAGCAGCAGACCAGCTGGATGCCATTGCCTCGCGCTACAGCCTGCCGCGCACCTCTGCCGCGATTGACCGCGTGGCGCGGCGGATGGAGCTGATCCGCGAATTGCTGCCGGAAGTGAAAGCCATCTGCCGGTTCCGTTCCGGCTTCGGGCGGCGCTTCACCTATTATGATGGCTTCCTGTTCGAGACGCTGGGCGCCAACCTCGCAGAGAGCCAGCCGATTGCATCAGGCGGCCGTTATGATGGCCTTGTTTCCGGGCTCTCGAACGGCAAGGCGGATGCAACCGCGATCGGCGGCGTGGTCCGGCCCGACCGTGTGCTGCGTGCAAAAAGGAGGGGGGCATGACCCGTCTGTCACTGGCGATCCCTTCCAAGGGGCGGCTGAAGGAAAAGTCTGAAGCCTGGCTGGCATCGGCCGGCTTCCCGGTTACCCAGATCGGCGGCGAGCGCGGCTATCAGGCCGAGATCGAAGGCCTGGGCGATGTCGAGATGCGGCTGCTGTCCGCGCGGGAGATTGCACAGGGCCTTGTCGATGGCAGCCTGCATGCCGGCGTCACCGGTGAAGACCTGCTGCATGACCTCGCCCCCGTCGGGGAGAGCGATTTCGAAGTGGTGAAACGGCTGGGCTTTGGCGGGGCGGATGTGATCGTCGCCGTGCCGCAGGCCTGGGTCGATGTTGACACGATGTCGGACCTGGAAGCGGCTGGGGCGGCGTTCCGCAAGGCGCACCATCGCCGCCTGCGGGTCGCTACGAAATATATGCGCCTCACGCGCCGCTTCTTCGCGGCCCGGTCTGTCGGAGAATACCGGCTCGTCGAGAGCGCCGGGGCCACGGAAGCTGCCCCAACGACAGGCTCAGCCGATGTGATTGTCGACATCACTTCTACCGGGGCGACGTTGAAAGCCAACGGGCTGAAAATCCTGTCGGACGGGCTGATCCTGAAAAGTGAGGCCGTCTTTGCCGTGTCGCCGGGTGCCGTATGGTCACCTGAAGCGAAGGCCAGTCTTGAGGTTTTGTTCGCAGGTGCAGCAATTAAACCCAAGGAATTAATAGAAAAAATCTAGGACACATTCTTGACACATCCGCAAAAGCGCGGCCTTATGTCCCAGCAAGTTTCTGGGAGGAAACGCTGCAAACGGTGGGAGGCGCGGACCAAGGGTCTGCGCCTCTTTCCGTTCAGGGGGTAATCAGGAAATCAGGGGTGTGGAAACCGGGCAGTCCGAAGCAACGGCTCAGGTGAGGTAGGGGGCGTTTGGACATCACATCCGTCCCGCCCGGCTTCATGAATAACAATAAGCACTTATCGTTTATCGTCAAGTACTATTATCGTTTTTCGATTAATCTTTTGTAATTGTAATCAACCAGCTCGGGCTGCCATCCTCGGGGATGACCCGCAGGATGCGTGTCTGGCCATCGGGTGTGTGCGTTTCGCTGATTTCCGCGCCTGAGACTTCGATCTTCAGCGAATCCGGTGCGTCGGCCGGCTGGTCCAGCTCGACATTGACCGCGCTGGCCTGGTCGGGGGAGACGAACAGCTCCGCCGCTTCGACCGGCGTCAGGAAGCGGACAGTGCCGTCTTCCTCGATCACCATGGTTTGACGCTGGGTCATTTCAGAGCCGTCCGCGGCTGGTGCAGCGGTGCGGGACTGGACCACATTGAGCGGGGGAGACAGGCGCTGGGGGCTGTCCTGGGCGGCTGCGGGCAGCACGACCAGACCAAGCCCGGCGGCCAGGCCAGCAAGCGGTTTCATCCTCTCACTCCCATTCACTTCGCCCGCACTAAAGCGCGAATCGTGGCCTCTGTCACATGTCCCCGCCTGCGGTGTGTTGACTTCCGGTCAGCCCCCCGTCATGCGTGGCGCCCTGAGAGAAATCCTCGCGACATCGGAAGGGCAAAAGATGAGCGATCCCCGCCAGCATATCATGCCGGTCTACCGGCCGCCGGAACAGGTCTTTGAAAAAGGGGAGGGCGTCTACCTCTTCACTGAAGACGGTACGCGATATCTGGACTTCATCGCCGGCATCGCGGTCAACGCGCTTGGCCATTCGCACCCGGCCATGGTGGACGCCCTGCGCGAGCAGGCGGGCAAGCTGTGGCACACATCGAACATGTTCCGTGTGCGCGGGGCGGAAGAGCTGGCCGACAAGATCTGCCGCGACACGTTTGCGGACCGCGTCTTCTTCACCAACTCCGGCACCGAGGCGATCGAATGCGCCATCAAGTCGGCCCGCAAGTATCAGTGGGCCAATGGCCATGAAGAGCGGATCGACATCATCACCTTCACCGGTGCTTTCCATGGCCGCTCCATCGGGGCGATCAATGCCGGCGGCAATCCGAAATACCTCGAAGGCTTCGGCCCGGCGCTGCCCGGCTTCGTGCACCTCGAATGGGGTGACCACGAAGCCCTTAAAGAAGCTGTGGCCCGCCCGACTGCTGCAGCGGTCCTGGTCGAGCCCGTGCAGGGGGAAGGCGGCGTTCGCGCCATGCCGGAACAGTGTCTGAAAGGCCTCCGCGAGCTTTGCGACGAACACGGCGTGCTGGTGATCTATGACGAAGTCCAGTGCGGCATGGGCCGGACCGGCAAGCTGTTCGCCCATGAATGGGCGGAAGGCGCGGCGCCGGACATTCTGTGCTCGGCCAAGGGCATCGGCGGCGGTTTCCCGTTCGGTGCCTGCCTGACGACCGAAGCCTGCGGCGAGCATATGCAGCCGGGCAGCCACGGCTCCACCTATGGCGGCAACCCGCTGGCCATGGCCGTCGGCAATGTCGTCTGGGACATCATCTCCGATGAGGACTTCCTGGCCGAGGTGCGCCGCGTTTCCAGCACGGTCGCGCAAAGCCTGAAGAGCATCGCCGACAGCCACCCGGACAAGGTCGAGGCCGTCACCGGCAAGGGCCTGCTGACCGGCCTGAAGATGAAGGCTGATCCGAAAAGCCTGCAGGGTGTCTGCCGCGACAAGAACCTGCTGGTCGGTGTCGCGGGCAACAATGTCCTGCGCCTCGCGCCGCCGCTGGTGATCACGGACGAGAACGTCCGCGAAGCGACGCGCGTGATGGACGAAGCGATCTCCGAATGGGAGATCTGATCCGGCCGATTGCAGGGCTCCTGCTGATCGTCCTCGGGGCCTGCACAACCCAGCCTGTGCCGACTGCGCCGCTGACCCCGGCGCAGGAAGGCCTGATCGCCGACGGGGCGCAGCTGTGCGCGCTCGTGCGGGAGAATTATGTCTATCTGGACGGCAAAGCGGCCGCCTGGGATACCGCCTGTGCAGAGCTGCCTGCGCGTGCGGCCACCGCCAGCACAGGGCCGGAGCGCCTGCGCGTGCTGGAGGACCTGACCGACACACTCTACGATGCGCATGTTTCCTTCGGGACCAATTCCGGCCAGTCGCCGCGCCTTGTGCCGTCCGGGAATGATTACTGGCTTGAAGACGGACAGGTGACCGGCGTGCGGGCCGGCAGCGCGGCTGCCATGGCAGGCCTGCAGGTCTGGGACCGGGTCATCGCCGTGGATGGCCAACCGCTGGAAACCGCGATCGCGGAGCGCCTTCAGCCTTCCGGCGTGCAGGCGGCAAACGCGCAGCGGCGCTGGGCCGAGCTGGCCGCCGCAGCGGGATACCGCAATCGTCCGCATACGGTCACTGTTCTGCGGGACGGACAGGAGATGACCCTCTCACTGGACACCACGGCGCAACCGCCGGAAGGTCCGGTCACGGCCCGCATGCTGCCCGGACAGATCGGCTATGTCCGGTTCAACAATTCGCTAGACGAAGACGATACGGTTACCGCGTTCGATGACGCGATGGAGACGCTTCGCGGTGCACGCGGCTGGGTTCTGGATCTGCGCGATACACCCGGTGGCGGGAACACTGATGTCGCCGAACCCGTGATGGGCCGCCTCATAGACGAAGCAGGAGCCTACCAACTGATCCGTCCGATGGATGCGCCGGAGTGGCAGAAGACCGTGTCTCCGCGTGAAGACTGGACGGCACAGGGCCCGCTGGCGGTTCTGGTGGGGCACTGGACGGGCAGTATGGGCGAAGGCATGGCCGTCGGTCTCGACGGTTTGCGGCGCGGCGAGGTGTTCGGCAGCCGCATGGCAGGGCTGGCCGGCGGCGTGGAGACATTCACGCTGGACGCATCGGGCCTGACAATCCGTATCCCAACCTATGCGCTGGCCCATATTGATGGCACGCCGCGCGAAGCGTGGCGCCCGCCTCATGAAGTCCTCGCCGACAATGGCGCCGGACCGGACCGTGCATTGCAGGCCGCGACAGACTGGATAAATTCCCACGAAGATTGACGGGAAATCTTCCTCAGGGGGGTCTTGTTGCGGAAGGCGCTGCCATATTCTCTAGGTCTTCTGACACGCGTGATCAGATTTCGTCGTCAGGGGCTTTCTTGCGGCCGGTGACCATGGCGCGGGCGAGGTTCTCCTTGTGGACGAGGCTTGAAGCGACGACCCCGGCAAGGTGAAGCCCGATCAGGGCGAGCGTGATGTAGACAAACGCCTTGTGCACGCCTTCCAGCAATTCCTCGGCGCCGGATTCTTCGTGACCGCCACCGCGTTCATGTTCCTCTTCGCCTTCTCCGAAAGCGGTGGCCAGCGGGGCAAAGGTCTCTTCTGTCACGAACCCGGCAA
The DNA here is from genome assembly GCA_002700305.1 of Hyphomonas sp. Taxonomy (GTDB): domain Bacteria; phylum Pseudomonadota; class Alphaproteobacteria; order Caulobacterales; family Hyphomonadaceae; genus Hyphomonas. Next base: position 14,794 of record PACZ01000037.1, read on the forward strand.
GCGGGCCTGCATTGTCCTCCACGGCATAGAGCGCCATTCCGGACGATGTCGTGACCAGCAGGCTGAACAGGAGGGCGACGACCATGGCGCCGCCTGCGGGATTGTGGCCGGCATAGTCTTTCACTTTGCCGGTCATGAGGCCGCGCAGATACCCGAAGACAGCCCCCGGCCCGCGCACGAAATCTGTAAACCGGGCATGGCGGCTGCCGATGATGCCCCAGACGATTCGGACCAGCACATAGGCCGCCACGACATAGCCGGCCCATTTGTGGATGTTGAAAAGATCGTCGCCAGACAGGTAGGCCGTGAAGAAGGCAATCACGAGAGTCCAGTGCCCGATACGGATTAGGGGGTCCCATACCGGGCGGGTGGGGGTCTTGATCTGGCTCATGTCATTGTCTCCGGCGCTACCTGCTGGCTTGGCTGGGAGATGGCGCCCTGGACGCTGCGCGGTCCATCCGTCACATGACGCATTCCCTTTGGCGGCGGGATGGGCGAGAAGGGCGTATGTCAGATGACGTATCCGGACGCAGAGGCCTGTTGGGTGTTGCCGTGCTGTTTGGCACGATTGCCCTGTTCATCGGGGCAGACCTGATCACCGACAGCGGGGAAGGCGCCGGGGCGGGGCACCTCGCGGCAGAACTGGTCGTTCTGGTCGCCGCATCGTTTGGGCTGGGCGCCATGCTGTGGCGCCTTGGCCGTCTGCGCCGGGCCCTGGCCGATGCGCGCCAGGATGCCGGACGCTGGCAAGAGGAGAACCGGGAGCTGGTGCAGGGGCTCGGCGTGGCCATTGCGCGGCAGTTCTCGGCCTGGGGCCTGACGGACGCCGAATCCGATGTCGGCCTGCTGCTGTTGAAAGGCCTCTCCCTGCAGGAGATCGCTGATCTTCGTGAGACCAGCGAGCGCACCGTGCGCGAGCAGGCGCGTGCAGTGTATCGCAAGAGCAGCCTTGCCGGACGCAATGCCTTGTCGGCCTATTTTCTGGAAGACCTGCTGCCCGGCGCGGGTGGTTGAAGATGCGTGCTGGCGCCGGAGATTTGCGGCGTTAAGATCAGGACATGACCAAGATTATTGCTGCCTGTGTCCAGATGCGTTCCGGCGTGGAAGTCGCCCCGAATATTGCGGCGGCCTCCGCCCTGATCCGGGAGGCAGCCGGGAAGGGCGCGAAATTTATCGCAACGCCTGAAATGACGAACCTGCTGGACATCCGCCCCGGCATGGCGCGGCCGAAGATCGTGGAACAGGACGATATTCCCCTGCATGCCTTCCAGGCGCTGGCGGCGGAACTGGGGGTGACACTGCTGATCGGCTCACTGGCGGTAACGCTGGAGAGCGAGGAGCGCTTCGCTAACCGGTCCTTCCTGATCGGGCCGGACGGCGGCGTGATTGCGCGATACGACAAGATCCACATGTTCGATGTGGAGGTTGGCGACGGGCAGAACTATCGCGAGAGCCGGGCCTACCGGCCGGGCGAGGCGGCTGTCCTGGCCAGGGCGCCGTTTGGCCAGATCGGCATGACGATCTGTTACGACCTCCGCTTCCCGCATCTTTATCGCAAGCTGGCGCAAGCGGGCGCGGACATCCTCACCATTCCGGCGGCGTTTACCCGCGTGACGGGGGAAGCGCACTGGCATGTGCTGGTCCGCGCGCGGGCGATTGAGACCGGCTGTTTCGTCGTCGCCCCGGCGCAGGGCGGCAAGCATGAGGATGGACGCGAGACATTCGGTCATTCTCTGATCGTGTCGCCCTGGGGCGAAGTGATCGCGGAAGCCAATGGGGCGGAGCCGGGAATCGTTCTTGCGGAACTGGATCTCGATGAGGTGGCCAAGGCCCGTGGACGCATTCCGTCACTTGGGAACGACCGCGATATTTCGATCACAAAGTCCGGCGGCTGAGCACTGGCCTATTCGCAGCCTATGCCGTCATTGTCCCGATCGAGGTGCGGGCCGTAGCCGGGCTGGCCGCGCCGCACGGGCGCCGCGCCGGCTGCGCGGGCTTCGCTGCAATTGCGATAAGACCAGCCTGTCTGACCGGTCTGCGGCTGGGTCTGTGAAGGGGGCGGAGTCGATGTCAGGGCTTGCGGTCGAGCAGGCGCCGCGGAACCTGACTTGTGGCAGTGATAATCGCCCGTCTTCCTGTTTGTGTGACAGCCCTCGGCATTCAGTCCGCCGCCATGGGCAGCCGCTGCCGGTGCGAGCAGGCAGATTGCCAGCAGGCAGAGAACAAGACATCCGAGTGCGATACGCCCAGCCATGCGCATTCCTCCGAGCCCTGCAGTCTGGCAGAATGACTGGAAGATTGCGTGAAAGAAATCCGGTGGATTTTTACAGGTGCGCTAAACAATCCGACAGGGTCTAGCGCCCGAGCCGCCTGCGGAATTCCTCGTAACCGAAATGCGAGACCTGCTCTACGCGGCCGTCTTCCCAGCGGATGGCGAGGTTTGCCAGCGGCGTGCCGTTGAACGTGTTCGTCTTCACGAAACTGTAGTGCATCTGGTCTGTGAAGACGAGCTGGTCGCCCGGCTGCAATGGTTTGTGGAAGGAGTAATCCCCGATCACGTCGCCGGTCATGCAGGTCTTCCCGCCGAGGCGGTAGGTGTAGGGCTTCTCGCCGGGTTGGCCCGCGCCGACAATGTCCGGCCGGTAGGGGACTTCCAGAACGTCCGGCATGTGGGTGGAGGCGGAGGCGTCGAGAATGGCGAGCTCCATCTCGTTCCAGTGCAGGGCGAGCACGGTGGCGTAGAGTTCACCGGTATTCACGACGAGGCCAGCGCCCGGCTCCAGGATCACGTCAACACCGAAGCGTGTCTTGAAGTCTTTGATCGCCTCGATCAGCACGTCGACATCATAACCCGGCTTGTTCAGGAAATGCCCGCCGCCGAAATTCACGGCGGAGACCTGTTCGATATATTGCCCGAACTTGTCGGCGACATGCTGGATCAGACCGGCCGAGCCGTCAGCCAGGCTCTCGCAAAGGGCGTGGACGTGGAAGATGTCGACACCCGACCAGTCCACCTCGTCCAGCTTCGCTGGGACTTCGCCAAACCGGCTGCCCGGTGCGCAGGGATCGTAAAGGTCACCGCCGAGCGTCGCGTTGGAATAGCCGGGGTTCACCCGCAGGCCGATATGCGCGCCTGCGTCGCGGGCAATATCGCCAAACCGGGCGAGTTGTTCGGCGGAGTTGAAATAGATGTGCTCGGCAATTTTCGTCAGGCGGCGGACTTCATCTTCCGTATAGGCCGGGGAGTAGACATGCACTTCCTTGCCGAAGCTCTCATGCCCCATGATGGCTTCATGCTCGCCGCTGGCCGTGGTGCCGTCCAGATAGTCTGTCATCACTGGGAAGGCCGCCGGCATGGCGAAGGCCTTGGTCGCCAGCAAAACTTTGCAGCCGGCTTCTTCCCGCACGCGCTTCGCCGTCTCCAGATTCTGCCGGAGGCGGGCGACGTCCAGGACGAAGACGGGGGTGGGGATGTCGGCGGGCAAAGTCATGGCTTTTTCCATTTAGCACATTCTGCGGTCGCGCGCGGGATCGTCCGGCAGGAAACCGGCCTCGACGAGATTGAGAACGAATTCATCTTCGCGGGTGCAGGGGCGGAAGCCCTCGCTCAGTTCCGCCTGCGAGACCAGAGCGCCGGTGTCCGCATTGGTGAGGGTGATGAAGGGCGTCCTGATGCGATCATACCCGCGTGATTGAGCGATGTCGGTCACGCCAATCTCTTCGGCGAGCGCCGTGCCACTTGGGCGGCGGACGTCGATCTTCAGGGTCAGGATGCGGTAATCGTCCTGACTGGCGAGGGCGGCGTCACGCTGGGCCGGTGTCAGCGCATCCTTCAGGAAACGGTCAACGGTCCAGGCCTTCCGGCCGGAGAGTTCGGTCTTCTCCAGCTTCATGCAGGAGGGGCATTCGTCGAAACCCCAGACGATCATCAGGGGGCGGTCTTCTTCCGCAGCCTGCGCGACGGCCGCATCGTAGAGCTCACGCGCATCGAGGCATTTGTAATAGGTCGGCTTTGCCCGCTCGCCCGTACAGCCTTCGATCGGCTGGAAGGTGCCATAGTCGACCGCCTTCTCGAAAACGAGTGGCCCTTGAGGCGCAGCGGCTTCCTGGCTGCACGCCGCGAAAGCCATGGCAGCGACGAGTGCGACGAAAGCCCGGCGCATGCGGCTCAGGTTTCCACCGCGAAGAGTTCGTCCTGGTCGCCGGGCTTCACGTCAATGACATGCCAGGGCAGGCCGCGCTGGGCGACATCTTCGAGGAAGGGTTTCGCCGGGAACTGCTCGACATTGAACACGCCCTTGCCGGACCATTCACCGCGGAAGAACATGGCCGCGCCGGAGACCGGCGGCACGCCCGTGGTGTAGGAGACGGCCTGCGCGGAGACTTCCTTGTTCGTCTCGGCATGGTCGGAGACGTTGTAGATCATCTTGGTCAGCGGCTGGCCATCCTTCTTGCCACGGACAATCACGCCGATGCTGGTCTTGCCGGTATAGTTCTCGGCGAGGGAGGAGGGCGGCGGCAGCAAATCTTTCAGGAACTCCATCGGAATGATGTCCATGCCTTTGTGCTTGATCGGTTCGAGGCCAATCAGGCCGATGGATTTGAACACCTGAAGGTGCTTGATGTATTCGCTGCCGAACGTCATCCAGAAACGGATCTGTTTCAGGCCTTTGATGTTCTTGACCAGGCTTTCCTCTTCCTCGTGATAGATGAGGTAGGAATCCTTCGGGCCGACTTCCGGATAGTCGATGTCGCAATTGATGGAGAGGGCCGGGATCTCGATCCACTCGCCATTCTTCCAGTATTTGCCGTCCTGCGTGACTTCGCGGAGGTTGATCTCAGGATTGAAGTTCGTCGCGAACGTCTTGCCGTGGTCGCCAGCATTGCAGTCGACGATGTCGATATATTCGATCTCGTCGAACAGGTGCTCCTGCGCATAGGCGCAATAGACGTTCGTCACGCCGGGGTCGAAACCGCAGCCGAGAATGGCGGTGATGCCCTTCTCCTTGAAGCGGTCATGATAGGCCCACTGCCAGTGGTATTCGAACTTGGCCACATCGCGCGGCTCATAGTTCGCCGTGTCCATATAGTTGCAGCCCGTTTCGAGGCAGGCATCCATGATCGGCAGGTCCTGATAGGGCAGGGCCATGTTGATCAGGAGGTCCGGCTTCACCTTCTCGATGAGGGCGACGACTTCCGGCACATTGTCGGCATCGACCTGGGCGATCTCGATCGGCGTCTTGCAGAGCTTCGCGACTTTCTCACAACTTTCGATGCGGCGGGAGGCGAGCGTGATGTGCTTGAACGTGTCGCGGTCCATCGCGCATTTCTGGGCGACGACCGAACCGGCAGCGCCGGCACCGATGATGAGAACGCGGTCCATGATGGGAGGGCCTCCAAAACTCTGCGGGGTTCCTGAATTGACCCGTCACATAGGGCAAACCGGAGGGCTTCGCCAGTGGAGACATGAGAGGATGGCGCAGCGCGAACGGGTCGCGAGGATGGGAGGAAACGACTGGCCGCCCACGCTGCGCCGGGGGGAAGGGTCAGGCTGCCTGCCTGTGCGGCGTGAGGCGTGCGAGTTCTTCGGCCAGCCAGTCCCGATGGTGGCCCAGCCGTTCGACCTGACGGAGGTCGGCATCGGGGCGGCTGGCCAGCTCATCCTGCCAGGCTTTGATCACGCGCAGCTGCGTTTGCAGCCAGCACAGCATGGCAGGGTCATCGACCGGAACACACATCACACGTCTCCTTGCAATTAAGAAGCATTCACAAATTGAAAGTACACATGCTGGCGCTAATTGCAAGTCATTCTCAAAAATGTCGCAGGTCGTCTCCGTTTCGCTCTGGCCATGTTCTGGCCTGCCGATGGGAACGAATGACACTTCTGCGGGTTATACGCTTAACAGTCCGGCCGTTCCCGGTGCCGGCGATACATGAGGAGACACCAGATGACCCTTGAAGGGATTATCATTTTTCTGCTGGTTGGCGGCGTTGCCGGCTGGCTGGCCGGGCTGATCGTGCGCGGCGGCGGCTTTGGCATCATTGGCAATATCGCTGTCGGCATCATCGGTGCCTTCGTTGCCGGCTTCCTGTTTCCGGCGTTCGGCATCAGTCTCGGCGCCGGCATTGTCGCGGCCATTCTGCATGCCACGATCGGCGCTGTGGTCCTGCTTCTGATTGTGCGTGTGCTGAAGCGCGCCTGACGCGGCGGGCATCAGCCCGCCAGTTCGGCATCCAGCTGTTTCGCAAGCGCCTCGACGCGCGACTTGTTCTTGCCGAGGTCTGACAAGCCGATGCGGGAGCGGGAATAGACCGCCACCTGTGACGTGTCCGGACCGGTCGGCCGGATGAGAACGTCCACATCGTCCCGGAACCGGGCGATGGGGGTCACGGCGACATAGCGCAGCTGGATGTCGCCATTCGGCAATTCCCGTTGCTCGGCACCCGGCTGAAGCCGGAGAAGTGCCGCTGCCACGTCCGTGGCCGGATGGGCAAATTCCAGCGCGTCTCCGGTATTTCCGGCCGCCTCGCAGATGGACGGGTTGCAAGCCAGGTAGCGATTGGTCGGCAGGCCAGGCTCAAGCGTGGCAAAACTGACCCAGCTCCCCGCAGGTTTTGGCGCAGAGGCGCAAGCGGCGCATAGAAGCAGGGTGGCGCAGGCCAATATGGAACGGATCATCGCGTGCCCTTCGGTATCCTGTTGTCTATACGGCGGCCAGGCCAATCCGGATCGCATCTAGCCGTATGGGCAGATTTAGGCTAAGGCGCGCCCTTCATTTTAAACAGGGGGACGCCATGGCAGGCCGTCACTTCATCGATCTCTGGCATCTCGATCATGTCGAGCTGCGCGAAATTCTCGACATGGCGCACGCCATGAAGAAAGCGCGCGCCGGCTGGCCGAAGGGCCGTGTCGATGATGGCGCCCCGCTGGAAGGCCACACGCTGGCGATGATCTTCGAGAAATCCTCGACCCGTACGCGCTTCTCCTTCGACATGGCCATGCGCCAGCTGGGCGGCTCGTCGATCACGGCCACATCCAGCGACATGCAACTCGGCCGGGGCGAGACGATCGAGGACACGGCCCGTGTCCTGTCACGTTATGTCGATGCGGTGATGATCCGCGCCAACGACCACTCCGATGTCGAGGCGTTCGCCGAGTTTTCCTCCGTTCCCGTCATCAACGGCCTGACCGACCGGTCGCATCCCTGCCAGATCATGGCGGATTTGCAGACGCTGGAAGAGACCGGGCTGGAGCTGCGCGGCGCCCGCATCGCCTGGGTCGGCGACGGCAACAATGTCTGCGCGAGCTTCATTCATGCGGCGGCCAAGTTCGGCTTTTCGCTGGCTGTCGGCACCCCCGCCCGGTTTGCACCGGATGATGAGGATCTCGACATCGCCCGCGAACTGCAGGGCAAGGTCGATCTCTATGAGACGGCGGAAGAAGCCGTCGCGGGCGCAGACGTCGTCATCGCCGACACGTTCGTCTCCATGGGCGACAAGGATGCCGAGCGCCGCCTTGAAATCCTGGAACCCTATGCCGTCACCGAAGACCTGATGCAGCTGGCAAACAAGGGCGCCTATTTCCTGCACTGCCTGCCGGCCCACCGGGGCGAGGAAGTGGATGCCGAGGTCATCGACGGTCCGCAAAGCCTCGTCTTCGACGAAGCCGAAAACCGCCTGCATGCCCAGAAGGCCGTGCTGCGCTGGTGCCTCGAGAAATAAGCCTCAGCCGGACTGGACCTCGTCCAGCCCCAGCGCAAACAGGGCGGCAACTGCGCTCATGGCGCCGAGGATGGCAATGACGGCGGTGAGCCCGGCAAAGCTTGCCACAAGGCTGAAGCCCCCGCCGAGGATGAGCACGGTGCCGATGATCGTGTTCGATAGCGCCGTATAGGCCGCGCGCGTTTCCGCCGTCGCCATGTCGACCAGATGGGTTGAGCGCCCAAGCCGCACGCCCTGATAAGCAATCATCAGGATAAAGATCATGGCGGGCAGGCCCACCGTCGCCGTGAGCAGACCGCCCGCGTTGAGGCCCAGCGTGCCGAACAGGGAGAGCGCCCCGGCAAGGCCTGTCAGGATCAGAACCTTGCGGCTCGACCGGTCGGCAAGCCGTCCCCAGACATAGGAACTGAGCAGGCCCGCGCCCGCCGAGGCGACGACCAGAAGGCCGAGCCCGCCGAACATGTTGCTTGCTGCGTCTGCCTCCGTGCCGAGCGCCACCATGAAGGGCGGGGCGAGCGCCGTGGAGGTCAGCAGGGCGCGGACAAGGATGAACCGGCGCAGCTGCGCATCGCGGGCCAGCAGGCCGAAATCCTCCTTCAGGCGCCGGACGGGGCTGGAACCGGTTTCCGGTTCGCTCGCCTCTTCGGCAAGGCTGGCAAACACCACAGCGGCGGCGATCCAGAGCAAGCCTGCCAGCACCAGCCCGCCCGTCACCAGTGTGAGCCGGCTTTCGCCCGCAAAGGCCAGCAGCACGCCATAGGTCAGCACGGCGCCTGCGCCGACCGTGCCGGCCGTTCCCGTCGCCGTGCCGCGCCGGGATTTCGCAATCGTTTTGCCGAGGACATCCTTGTAGGTGACCGAACAGACCGACCGGGCGAGCGCCAGAACGGCCAGAGCTGCCAGAATCGCCCAGCCGGCCGCGGCGCCGGTCAGCATCAGTGCAGCCAGTCCCATCGCGATGGCGGCCAGGCCTTCGACCAGTGCGCCGCCCGCCCAGGCCCATTTGCGCCGTTTCAGCCGGCGCAGCGCCCCGGCCGTGAACATTTGCGGGAAGAGGGCGCCGGCCTCGCGGATCGGGACGAGCAGGCCCAGCAAACCTGCCGGGGCGCCCAGCGTGGTCAGCAGCCAGCTCAGCACGAGGTTCGGATCGATCAGGCCGTCGGCAATCTTGCTGGCCGACAGGCTGGTGACATGCCGGAAGAAATTGTCGGGCTCGTGTTCGCGGGCCGTGTCTGAAATATCGAGATGGCCCGGCGTTTCGCTCGTCGAGGTCAACAGGCGGAACACCGCCTTCTTCTTGTCCTCAGCCATTGCCAGTCAGCCCTCAGCGGTTCGGATTGGGAAAGGATCACGTTTCGCGGCCAAAAGACAATTGCAAAGGTGCAGGGGCGTCTGCTGACCCGGTCACACGCACGGATCAAACCTTTGTCAGAACGGTATTTTCCGGCTGGCACACGCGTCCTTCATGGATAGGGTGCCCGTATGGCAGACACAGACTTTCCGACCGAGAAATTCTCTCACCCCGACATCACGGCCAAAGGCGAGGCCCGCGCCAGCGTCGCCTGGACCGGGCTGAAAACGCTCTGGTTCAACACCGGCACGCTCTGCAATATCGAGTGCCGCAATTGCTATATTCTCTCCTCGCCGAAGAACGACCGGCTGGTCTATCTCAGCCTCGCCGATGTCATGCCCTATCTGGACGAGATTGAGCGACTGAGCGCCAACGAGGTGGAGATCGGCATTACCGGCGGTGAGCCTTTCATGTGCCCGGACATTCTGCCCATCATGGAAGCGATCCTGTTCCGCGGGCACAGCCTTCTGCTGCTGACCAATGCCATGCGCCCGATGATGCGGCCGCGTCTCCAGGAAGGCCTCTTGCGCCTTCGCCGGAATGGGCTTGCGGAGAAGCTCATCCTGCGCGTCTCACTCGATAGCCATGATCAGGCCCTGCACGATGCCGAACGCGGGGCAGGGGCGTTCGAGGAAGCCTGCAAGGGGCTTCGCTGGCTGGCGGAAGAAGGCTTCCCCGTGGCGATTGCCGGGCGCCAGTCCCTGCACGAGGACGAGGCCGCCGCCCGCGCGGCCTATGGCGCACTCGCCCGTTCCCTCGGCCTGAAGCTCGACCCGGCGGATCCGAAACAGCTCGTCCTGTTCCCGGAGATGATCGCACAGGATGATCCGCCTGAGATCACCACAGAGTGCTGGGGGATCCTGAACAAGTCACCTGAGAGCATCATGTGCTCAGACCAGCGCATGGTCATCCGCCGCAAGGGCGCTGCCCGTGCCAGCGTCACGGCCTGCACCCTGCTGGTGGACGACCCGGCTTTTGAACTGGGCCACACGCTGAAACAGGCGACGGCGGAGCCGGTAAAGCTGAACCATCCCTGGTGCGCCAGTTTCTGTGTGCTGGGCGGAGGAAGCTGCTCGGCCTGACCGAGCCTGAAACCTACTCTCCGAAGCCCGGTTCGACTTGCTCGAATACGGCGAGATAGGTGATCGTCGGCGCACCGAGACCGAGGCAGCCCGGCTGCTGAACTTCCATTACGCTATGAAAGCGGTAGCCCTTTTCGTGTGCTGTATTCAGCCGGTCTTCCAGCGTCTTCACAGCCTTGTCGGAGAACACTTTCCCAATGGGCTGGATCCGGTATTTCATTCTGGTAGCTCCAAGTCTTTCATATCAGTTCCCCCATGTCCGGGCTTGCATCGGTGCAGGCGCGACAGGGTGAGGCGGAATGCGGTGACGGGCGGTTTGGTCCTGAAGGCCAGTTCGCTGTAGCGCGAACAACTTGGTTCAAATCCGCAACGGTTCCCAATGGCTTCAGGCCGTATCCGCCGATAGAGGCGCAGCAGACCGATAGCGGCCTGACGCAGCCCCCAGCCTTTCAAGGCGGGCAAGGCATCGATCCGTTCATCGAGTTCCGGGCGCAGGCCCAATCGGCGCAGGGTGGACGGCCGCAATTCCTCCGGCACGTCCAGGTCCAGGTGCGCGATCTTCAACTCAGAGGATTTCAGCCCAGCCCTCATTGGAGGAAATAGACGAAGACAGTGCGTGCAAGTCAATACAAAGCTGAGGCCTGGCGATCACATAGCAGGACCTTGATACACGGGCGGGGCGCTGCCACATGGGGGCGTCACAAGGAGCCCGTCATGGCTGACACATCCACCCCCCTCAGCGATTTCGTTGCCAATTTCCAGATCGAACAACGGCCCGTGCGCGGCCGGGCCGTCCGTATGGGCGCAGGCAGCATCTCGCCGATCCTGCAGCGCCACGATTATCCCGTGAACCTCGCCCGCATCCTGGGTGAAGCCGTCACGCTGGCGGCGCTGGTCGGATCGTCGCTCAAGTTCGAAGGCCGCCTGCTGGTGCAGGCCGAAGGCGATGGCCCGGTGAAGATGCTGGTTGGCGAATACCGCTCCGATGGCGGCGTGCGCGGCTATGCGCGCTTCGATGCCGAAGCGTGGGCGCATCTGGACAAGCTGAACAAGGGTGCAGCTCCGCACATGCCGCAGCTGTTCGGCGCTGCCGGACGTCTTGGCCTGATCATCATTCAGGACAATCCGGCGATCCAGCCTTACCAGGGCATCGTCCCGCTGGTGAAAGGTACGCTGGCGGAATGCGCGGAGGATTACTTCGCCCAGTCCGAACAGGTGCCGACACGCATCCGCCTGTCGCTTGCCGAGTTCGAGCGCAAGGGCGAGCCAGGCCTCTGGGTTTCCGGCGGCATGATGGTCCAGCGTATCGCGGATGACGAGACACGCGGCGATACCGAGGAAGCCTGGAACGAGGCGCAGGCCCTGTTCGCGACGGTCACCGACCAGGAACTCGCCGATCCGGACCTGCCGATGGACCGGCTGCTCTACCGCCTGTTCCACGAGCAGGGTGTACGGATGGAAATGCCGGTCACGCTGGACGATCGCTGCACCTGCAATGAGGAACGCCTCATCGCGACGCTGCAAAACATGCCGGACGACGGCCTGCACGACCTCGTGGAGGACGATGGCACGCTGTCGATCGATTGCCAGTTCTGCGGCCGCCACTACACGGTGCCGATCGAAAAGGTCACCGGCGCGGCCAACTAGAAACAGGCCCGGCCTTTCATTCCGTGTGAATGGGAGGCCGGGCGTCTCCTACATTCCGCATTGCTTCGCCGCCCGCCCGCTGGCACATGGGGCCGCATGACATTCAAATGGCTCCCCAATGCGCTGACCATCGCGCGCTGCGTGTTCGCACTGCTCTGCCTCGGTGGCATCGTGCAGGCCCTGAAAGTGCAGGACCTGATCATGATCGTGCCGGAAGATGCCGTCTCTGCTGTTCAAGAGAAACGGATCGCGATTCAACAGCTCTGGTATCAGTTTGCTTTGCTGGCGTTCCTGTCGGGCGCGTTGACGGATTTCCTGGATGGATGGCTTGCCCGCAAGCTGAACGCGCAGTCGCGATTTGGCGTGTGGCTGGACCCGATTGCGGACAAGTTTCTGGTCGGCTTTGCCTTGCTGGGCCTCGCCCTGATTTTCCACACCTGGCTGATCTACATTCCGGCTGCGGCGATCATTGCACGCGATGCCTTCATGACCTGGCTGCGCACGACACCGGCGGGCAAGGCCGTTGTGGACCCGTCCAACCTCGCCAAATGGAAAACCGCGTTTGAAATGGCCGCCATTATCGGCCTGATGCTGCCGCTGGCGGCCATCCCGCAGAGTGCCGTGACGCAGGGTGGCACGACGGGCAATCTGGCTGAGCTGACGGCGGTTGTGCTGGTTGGCCTGCTCTGGATCGCGGCGGGGCTGTCGCTGCTGACGGGGTGGCGCTACATGGTGGCGGCAGGCCGCAGCCCCCGGAACTGAACGCAGAAACGCCGGCTCCAAGGGGAAATAAAGAGCCGGCGTTCCATTTTCGTCACCGGCGCGCAGAACAAGGGGAACCTGCAGCGCTGATGGTCTTTCGAATGACGAGAACTGGTTCACTCCCCCGTCACCTGAAAAGCGTCTCACCGGCCACTTAAAAGAGGTTTAACACTCAAGGCAGGATTGAGGCGCCATTTCCACGGAACCGCCACAGGACTGGCCCCTGTGCTGCCGCATTCGGGGCAGACCACTGGGTTTATGAAACGTAAACGTCCCATCGCTGCCTGGAAGCTCGTCGCCGTGTTCGGCGCGGCGATGGCCTTCCTCTGCCTGCCGGCGGTCCTGGCCGTGGCAGGGGTGGACGATGTCCGCGAAACACCGCGCTCGCGGGAGGTGGTCGAGGCGCACACAGCAGACCTCAGCGACGCGCTGGCAGAAGAGGGCCTGCGCCTCGGGGCGCCCGTTTACCTCCGGCTTACCAAGGAACCTGCTGTGCTGACGGCCTATGTCGCCGATGCCGATGGAGTGTACGAGCCGTTCCGTTCCTGGCCGGTCTGTGCCTATTCAGGCAAACTGGGTCCGAAACTGGCGGAAGGGGACATGCAGGCCCCCGAAGGCTTCTACACGGTCGCGCCGGGCCAGATGAATGCCGCCTCGGACTATCATCTGGCTTTCAATCTCGGTTTTCCGAACGCCTATGACCGGGCACAGGGCCGCACGGGCTCTTACCTCATGGTGCATGGCGACTGCGTGTCCATCGGCTGCTACGCGATGACCAATGAAGCCATCGAGGAAATCTGGACGCTGATGCAGGCGTCGATGGAAGAAGGCCAGCGCTCGGTGCCGGTCCACATCTTTCCGTTCCCCATGACCGCGGCGAACCTGCAGCGTCATGCCGGAGACCCGAACGCCGCTTTCTGGCGGTCGCTGGCCCCGGCCTGGGAGGCGTTTGAAGAGACGGGCCATGTGCCGGCCGTGCGTGTATCTGACGGGGATTACCAGATCGTCCCGGCCAGCTGATCCGGCCTAGCGGGGCGGGGCCCAATAGGGCGATGGCGGGGCGCCGCCGAAAACTTCCTGAAGCTTCGTGCGCGTGCCGCCTGTTGTGCCCTCCGGCGGAGACAGCGGATCGGCCCAGACGGCTTCGGCGATTTCCCCGTATGAGGTCGCGTCCCCCTGCGTCCATGTGCCCGGCCGGGCCCGGTAAAGCACGACATGGTCATTCGGAAACACGTGATGGTTGGAATAGATGCCGACCAGGTCCGGTGGTGATGTCAGCGAGAAGCCGCCTTCTTCGAGGAGTTCGCGTTCCAGCGATTTCAGGCAGGTTTCGGCCTTCTCAACCCCGCCGCCCGGCAGGTACCAGCCCGGCGTATAGGTGTGGCGGATCATGAAGACTTTCCCGGCCTCGTTTTCCACGACTCCCCGCACGCCGAGTGTCATCGGCCGGGACAGGCGGAACCAGGACTGGAAGATACGGGTGCGGATACGGGCCATGCAATGTCCCTAATGGTGTCGTCTCAAGATGAGGTGAATGCAAAAATTTTCCCGCGTTCAGGCGAAAAATCCGCGTTTCCGGTGAAAAATCGGGTGAAAACCCTGTCGAATTGGGCTCGCCATGCGCGGCGCACCGCGCTATGCACACGCCAACAAACACAATCATGTGACAAAGATTTCACAAGCGAGAAAGCGACATGATCCATCCGTCCCTGCTTGCCATTGCCGCCATCGTCGTCGTTTTCGGCGTCCTGAACCTGATTGAATTCAAGCGGCTGGACTAACCGCTAGGCTTGTTAATGCCGGAGCTCTCTCTGATCGCTGCCCTCGTCGGGGGCCTCGTGATCATGGCACTGGCGGGAAACGCGCTGGTCAGCGGCGCTGTGTCTCTTGCTGCCCGGATGGGGGGTTCTCCTCTTGTCGCGGGCATTTTTATTGTCGGCTTCGGCACCTCCGCGCCTGAAATGATCGTATCGCTCGACGCGGCCCTGTCGGACCGGTCCGGGCTCGCTCTCGGCAATATTGTCGGTTCCAATATCGCGAACGTCTTCCTGGTGCTGGGCCTGCCGGCTCTGATCGCGCCCATTGCCGCGGGCGGGGTGGGGGAGAAGCGCGGCCTGATCGCCGTGATCGTCGCCGCCGTGGCGTGGATCGGCATTACCGCGCTCATGCCGCTGACGCCGATGGTCGGCCTCTGTTTCATCGCACTCCTGATTGCCTATTCGGGGCTCACCTTCATTGCAGCCCGCCGCGCTGTGGCGGTCGGCAAGGATCCGGGTGTCACCGAGGAGGAAGACCCGCACCTGCCGCTCTGGCTGGCGCTGGTCTATGTCCCGCTCGGCATTCTGGGCCTGGTGCTGGGCGCAGACCTCGTGATCGAGGGCGGCGTCGGCATCGCCATGTTCCTGAACGTGCCGGAAGAATATATCGGCCTCACCCTGCTGGCGGTCGGTACGTCGCTGCCGGAGATCGGCGCGGGGCTCGTCGCCGTGGTCAAGAAGCAGGGCGAAGTGCTGATCGGCAATGTGCTGGGCTCAAACGTGTTCAACATCCTCGGCGCGGGCGGAATCATTTCCCTGTTCGGACCGGTGAAGATGGCGCCGACCTTCCAGCAATATGACCATTGGGCCCTTGGTCTTGCCACGCTGGTCCTTGCTTATGTCATCCTGACCAAGGCGCGGATCGGCCGGCTCTTCGGCCTGCTGCTGCTGCTGATCTATGTGGCCTACATCTATGGCCTGATCACCGGGCTCAATATTACCGGCTTGTTCCAGCCGGCGGGGACATGACGCCCGGTATCGCACTTGTCACCGGCGCCGGGGCCCGCCTCGGTCGCGCCATGGCCGTCGCCCTTGGCGAGGACGGCTGGAAGGTTGCCGTCCATTATCACAGCTCACCGGAGGGCGCAGACGAAACGTGCGACCTGATCCGGAAAGCGGGTGGAACGGCAGAAGCCATCGAGGCCGATCTGGCAGACGAGAAGGCCCGCAGCAGCCTCATTCCCGGTGTGGCGGACCTGCTGGGCGGCCCCGTCAGCCTGCTGGTCAATTCAGCCTCCACTTTCCATGACGACACCGCGCTGACCCATTCCCGGGAGGGCTGGGACGCGCATATGGAACCCAATCTGCGCGCGCCGATCCATCTGGCGCAGCTGATGGCTTCAGACCTGCCGGAAGGTGAGCATGGGCTGGTGATCAACATGATCGATCAGCGCGTGTGGAAGCTGAACCCGGTCTTCTTCACCTATACCTTGTCAAAGGCGGCGCTGTGGCAGGCGACGCAGACGCTGGCTCAGGCACTGGCGCCGAATGTCCGCGTCAACGGGATCGGCCCCGGGCCGACGCTGGCCAGCGTTCATCAGACGCCGGAGGAGTTCGCTGCGGAAAAGGCTGCGACCCTGACAGGGGAGGGCTCATCCCCGGAAGAGATCGTGCGGGCCATGCGCTACCTGATCGCCGCAAGCAGCGTGACCGGCCAGATGATCGCCAGCGATGGCGGCCAGCATCTGATGTGGCAAACCCCGGACATGAATCTATGAACTTTTCCTCCGACACGTCGGCGCCGGCGCACCCCGCCGTCATCGAGGCGCTGGCCGGAGCCAATTCCGGCATGGAAGCCAGCTATGGCGGCGACAGCGTTACGGCCGGCCTGCGGGCGAAGCTCGCTGCCGTGTTCGATACGGAAGATTTCGATTACTGGCTGACCGCGTCGGGCACGGCCTCCAACGCGCTGGCACTGTCCTGCTTCTGCTCGCCGATCGGCGCGGTCCTCTGCCATGAAGAGGCGCACATCGCCATGGATGAACGCGGCGCACCGGAATTCTTTTCCGGCGGCGGCAAGCTGAAGCTGCTGACGGGGTTCGGTGCGCGGATCGACCGGGCGGCGCTGGAGACGGCGCTTGGCCAGATCAATCCGGGCTTCGTACACGGAACCCCGGCAGAAGTGCTGTCCCTCACCAATCTGACGGAATGCGGCACGGCCTATCGCGCCGCAGAGATCGCGCTCTATGCGGGGCTGGCGAAAGAGAAGGGGCTCAGCGTCCATCTCGATGGCGCGCGGCTTGGCAATGTGCTGGCGTCCGGCAAGGCCTCGGCGGCGGACATGAGCTGGCGGGCCGGTGTCGACGTGCTGACTTTCGGCCTGACCAAGACCGGCGCGATCGGGTGCGAGATCATTCTTCTGTTCGGCGGTGCCCGGAAGAAATTTTCCGAGCTGCGGGCCCGGGCCAAGCGGTCCGGCCACATGCCGCCGAAGATGCGGTTCCTGGCGACGCAGGCCCATGCGATGCTGGAGGACAGGCTGTGGCTGACGCTGGCTGGCCAGGCGAATGCAAGCGCCGCGGCCCTGACAGATGTGTTCACCGGCGCCGGCTATGCGCTTGCCTATCCGGTCGACGGGAATGAAGTCTTCCCGATCCTGCCGGAGGATGTCGCGCAGCGGCTGATGGCGGCCGGTGCAAAATTCTATCCCTGGCCGGGCGGGGCCTGCCGGTTTGTTTGTTCGTGGAATACGGCCGAGGCGGACATCGCGGCGCTCGCCGGGGCGCTGAAGGCCTAGGCGCTTTCGGCGAAGGCCCCGCTCAGCCAGTTGCTGAGATGCTGGACGGATGACTGGTCATCCAGGGGTGCCACGGCGCGTCCCCCCAGCAAATGCTGGTGCAGGCTCATCATGATGACCGGAGAGAACATGGCGATGGCAGCTGTACGCAGTTCGTTCGGATCTTCGGGCGAGCCCGGCGTGCCAGAGAGTTTGATGCAGACGCACTCGAGCGACGGCTCCAGCACATGTTCCAGATAGGCTTGCCCGACATCCCGGTCAGCCATGCCTTCGACCATGCCGAAGGCGTGCATGCGGACGAACAGGTCGTCATTCATCCGCGTCAGGGCGTGCCGGAAACAGGCACTGACCGCTTCGTCCACACTTGCGGAGGGCTCGGACAATTGCGCCCAGATGGGCTGGGCGCGCTCGCCCAGTTCCGCCATCATGGCGATGACCAGACCTTTGCGGTCGGTAAAATAGTGGCGCAGCGTCGGCTCTGAGGTTTCGGCAGCCATTGCGAGCTGGCGCAGGGAAGGGCGCTCGATGTCTCCGGACAGGGCAAAGTCGATGACGCTTTCGAGCAATGCAGCGCGCTTCGCGTCAAAGTTGTAGTTCCGGGCGCCAGGTGTTCGGGCCATGAAGGGGCCTGCCTCTCTTTACCGTTAAAACGGCTTCCATCGGAGTGAATATCCGAATTCAGTAGCTGCGACTAGTGTAATGCTATCGGAAGTGTCAACGCGGTTCGTTCAGCATCGTGGCGCAAAGACGCTCAATTTCCCGTGTTCCGGGCTGTGTTGCCTTGTTTCCGTACGACTCGCCGACACGGAAAGTGCGCTCGGAATTGCCATTTTTGCGTGTACGAGAATCGCCTGCCGGACCGAAATTGCCGCGGATGGGGCTTCACCCGTCCGGCAATTCTCCAGGACTGCCGGCACAATTTCAGGTGGCCAGCAGGCCGCCCGCGCCCGAAATGACAGGCGCTGCGGCGTAGGTGCGGTATGTAAGTCTTCCGGCGGCGCGTCTACTGGTTCTTGCTGCGCAGATCGTCCAGGATCATCTCCGCCATATGGTCATGTGCCGGTACGGACGGATGCCACTGGCAGCCATAGGCAACCGCCGGGTCGCCGCCATTCAGGGCGAGATAGCGGATGTCTGCGTCATAATCCTTGTTCACGGACTTCACCGCCGTTTCCACGGCATGGCCATGGAGGGCATTGTCCGTGCCGCCCAGCATCGGCCCGGTCAGGGCATAGATGGTGGCATCCGGATAGCGCATGGTCATCAGCGCGAGCAGGTCTTCCATGGCCGGGACAAACCGGTCGGTCGGGTCGTTGTGGAAGAAGTCATGGGTACCAAGATTGACGAGCACGAGTTGCACCGGGCCGGTCGCATCTAGGCGTTCCAGCTCTCCGGCCCGCGTCAGGCGCATCGACATCGTATTGGTCTGATTGTCCCCGTAATTGTGCACGAGGCCAATGCCCGGCCAGGCAAACATCTCATAGTCGACGCCCAGCGCATCGGCGACCTGGACCCCATAGGAGTGGCGCTCGGACGTGTATTCCGGTGTCAGCGGGCAGGATTTATCCGGCCCCATGGCACCGAGGCCGAGCGAGATGGAATCGCCCACGATCAGCACTTTGCCCGGCAGGTCCGGCAGCGGGCCCTTGGGGATTTCGCGATTGGCACAGGACGGCATGGCCAGCAGCAGGGCGCTCAGCAATATACGTTTCAACATGATGGATTCCGTCTCCTTTGACCGGGTCCAACGCAGTTTCTGCCGGATCTTGTGCACAGCATGTGCCAGAATGATGTCAGCGCTGTACCGGAAGGGGACGACAGATGGCAAAACCTGCGGGCTATTCCGGCAAGCCGCTCTGGCAGAAACTGGGCCTGAAGCCCGGCATGTCCTGCCTGCCGCTGAACCCGCCGGGACCGTATCAGGCGCTGGTCGATGGGGCGCAAGGGATTGATTTCATTGAAAAAGGGCCTGCGGACATCGTCCATCTGTTCTGCCGGGTCCGCGCAGACCTGGAGGCGGAGATTGCCCCGGCGCTGGCGCAGGTCTCGCTCGGCGGCATGCTGTGGGTGTCCTGGCCGAAGAAAAGCTCTGCCCTGTTCCGGGACCTGACCGAAGACATGCTGCGGGAGGTCATCCTGCCCACCGGCTGGGTCGATGTGAAAGTCTGCGCCGTGGATTCAGACTGGTCCGGCCTGAAATTCCTTCGCCGGAAAAGCCGGTAAGGCTGGTCAGGGGATCTGCAGTGTGGACAGGATAAGGTCTGCGCGTTCATCCGGAGATGTTTTGGGCAGTATCTGGGTTTTATAACCGAATTCAGGAAATGCTGCGTTCAGTCGATCATACTCAGCAACGGCGTCGTCCAGCCCATGCCTGCGGGCTGCATCTGTTTCGTAGATTTCCGGCCAGGGCGGGGTCAGGAAAACCACATCAGCATAGCGGTAGCGGCGAGCGACACCGTCCGGCACCTGGCCGGTCAGGTGCTGAAGGCCGGACAATGCATCGATGATCCCGCGGTCGAAGAAGACCGGGCCCGGCGGGGCGCGGGCCGCCTCGAAGTCTTCGATGGCCAGCGACAGCGTGCGCTGCAGGAAGGCCTCCATATCCAGCCAGGGCAGGGCATCGCCGCCATGCGCCTCTTCCGCCTCGACCACGCGCCGGCCCGGCTCTTCCACGACATGATGGCCGCGGGCCTTCAGCACCTTCAGCAGTGTCGATTTGCCCCCGCCGGAGCATCCCGAAATGAGGTTGAGTTTGTTCATGCGTCGACTCTTTGATTAAATGTACGGACACGGTCCTGGCAGGGTCTTGGCCTGGCCGCATTGGACGGGGACACATATGAATATCAGATGGCTCACTTTCGTTTGCCTGGCTGTTCTGCTGGTTCAGGGCGTTCCAGCGAACGCCGAAGATGAAGCTTCCAGTCCGGATCCCTATGCGTCCCTGGATTCCTGGATGCGTGCAGAAG
Source organism: Hyphomonas sp. (assembly GCA_002700305.1). Classification (GTDB taxonomy): domain Bacteria; phylum Pseudomonadota; class Alphaproteobacteria; order Caulobacterales; family Hyphomonadaceae; genus Hyphomonas. The sequence goes on from PACZ01000037.1 coordinate 34,878, forward strand.
CGCTGAATGAGCGCTGCAACATGCTCAATTATTTCGAAGTCCGCACGATCGACAAGGCGATCAATGAAGCGGCTCAGGATACGCCGGAAGGACAAGCCAGCAATTCTGCGGCCGGTCAGTCCTGGTTTGAGGAGACATTCGCCAAATACAAGGCGATGCTGAACGCGCACCGCAAACAGGCGAAGGCAGATGTGAGCGACAGGCCCTGCACCGGCGCGGACGCAGACATCACGGCGGCCCGCTCTGCCTATGCGCCCTTCTATCTGAGAGCCATGCTGGCCGCCCGGAATGCGCCTGAACTGAATTCGGGCCGCGCCGGGCAAAAGAATGCGGCCATGCAGCTTGGCCAGTTCGCCGGGCAGATGTTTGGTGACAATTATCAGTCCGTCGCCAGTCAGCTGGCCGCGCAGAATTCGACTGAGGGGGTGACGCCCTCCAGTGCCTGGAAGGGAATTCAGTCCAGCGTTTACGATGCCTTGTGGCAGATCCGTCTCGGCGAGAAGAATTACGTGTATCAGCCCTATCCGGGCGAACCGGGATATTATCGGGCAAAGCTTGCGAATGTTGACGGCGCCTATTTCCCGGCCCGCCTTGGCCACCGGTTTCACCCGGACATCCGTGATGCGTCCGGCGTAAAGATCCGGATCAATCAGGCGGAAGGCGTGATGAACAGTGGACGGATCGTGATCCTGGTCAGCAAGGATGCTTCCAATTGGGGGCCGAAAACGCTGGAAGCGGAACTCCTTGTCCAGAAGGAGCCGGACCTGATGGCATGGAACAAAAATGACTGGCGGGCCGGCACAATTCGGTTCCGGGCCGAGACGCTGGATGACCCGTCTTGCCCCGCGGATTTCTGCTTTGTCTTCCCGGAGGAAGCGTCAGACGCCATACGCGCCCGCCGTGCAGAAATGGGGAGCAGCCACAATTATGAACTGTTCATCGGCCCGCCAAACCTGTTCCCTCTGAAAGATGACGCAGGCACGTCTCAGCGCGACAGGTATTACCCGCCAACCCTGCCAGACAATCGAGGAGAATGAGCATGAGCTATGTGGATGGCGTCGTGGCCGCCGTGCCGGAGGCAAACAAGGACGCCTATATTGAACATGCCCGACAGGCGGCGGCGATCTTCCGGGAGTTTGGTGCGACGCAGGTCGTGGAATGCTGGGGCGACGACGTGCCTGAAGGCAAGATCAATTCCATGCATACAGCCGTTCAGCGCAAGGAAGGGGAAGCCATCATCTTCTCCTGGATCATCTGGCCATCCAGGGAAATCCGCGATGCCGGGTGGGCCCGGATGATGGAAGACAGCCGGATGGCGGATCAGGAAATGCCATTCGATGGATCACGGATGATCTTTGGCGGCTTCAACATGGTGCTTGACGCCTAGGAATGCGGAGAAAGCCCTCGCTTGCGCTTCGGGCCTTTTCTTCCTCAATTCGATCCTCGATCGAATTGTCACGCCTTGCGCGACCGGAAGAAAAGACCAGACGGCCTGTAAGCCGGGTTCTGTTCGCCTGATTGCTCAGGTCTGGCAGCCATTCCTCTGGGATGCCTGTTGCCAGGCACCTCACGCGACACACCCGGGGCGCAGGCGGGATACAGCCCATGCGCGCCCCCTATTCGGTCTTGCTCCGGGCGGGGTTTACCGTGCCGGTCCTGTCGCCAGGTCCGCGGTGGGCTCTTACCCCACCCTTTCACCCTTACCTCCCCGGGGGGAGGCGGTTTGCTTTCTGTGGCACTTTCCCTCGGCTTGCGCCGGGCGGCCGTTAGCCGTCGCCCTGTATCCCTGGAGCCCGGACTTTCCTCCAGTACGCGGTTACCCACGCACCAGCGGCTGCCCGGCCGTCTGGTCTGGCGCGGTATATAGGACGCATGGCGGCAGCTGACAAACGGAAGCTACTCTCCACGACCTACTCGCATGCACTGACCGATGAGATCATACATGATATGGCGGTTGCAGAGCATGCTATCGGAGGGCGTATTATGACAAAATGTGTGGGTGTCTTTTTTCAATCGGCGAAGCTATCGCTGACGTGCGCGGGGCTTTCGTTGATGGTGGCGTGCGCAACTCCAGCTGCAGCCGATCCTCCTGTAGATGCCACTACCAATTATTCCGACACTGTGTGTGAGCCCCTCGCTGAAGCGCCTCACGAAACAGTCGAATTGTACTTCGGATTGAGCATCGCAAACAGGGAACAAGACGTCAGTAAGGCCGAATGGGACGCGTTCGTTGACGAACACATTGTCGAGACCTTCCCAAACGGCTTTTCGGTGGCGGATTTGCACGGTGCCGGATACGACAGTGACGCACGCAAGATCTGGCACGAAGATTCAAAGCGCGTCACTGCCATTGTACCTGTCAGTGATAAAACTACAGCGCGAGTCCAAGCGTTGACGGACTTATACAGGGTCCGCTTCCAGCAAAACTCGGTGCTGGTGAACCGCTGGGACTCTCTCGCAAGTTCTTGCCACGGGCTGGCGGAGTAAAGACCAGACTCGTCTTTACTGCAAGCGGACGGCCCGTGGCCAGCCGCGATTACGCGTCCCCGAAGATCAGCGGTTCGCACTTCGCGCGCAGCAGGTCGATCAGCTCATCTTCCATGAACTGATAGTCGTCCGGAATATCCAGCACGTGCAGCGCCTTGTAGGCGACTTCCTGACGGAAATCGGCGCGCAGGCGCTGGGCGTGCTTGTCCTCCATGACGAGGATCATGTCGGCCCAGCGGATGTCGGCCAAGGTGATCCTGTGCCGGGCATTGTGCGCGGTGCCAGCTGAGCGGGTGGCGACGCCGGGGGCGCGGGAGAACATGGCTTCGCCCGTCGGGCTGCGCCATTTGTTGTGGCTGCAGACGAACAGGACCTTTACCGGTTCTGCATCGGCCATCAGTTTCTCCCATTCCCGGTGCGGCCATATCTTGCCGATCTGGCGCGCGCGGCCAAGCTTGTTCGCCCGCCGGTAGATCAGTTTCCAGCTTTTCTGTTCAAAGCCGCGATAGGTCGGCTCGACCTTGCGGTCGCCGTTATGGTTGCGGGCAGCCACGCGTCGCGCGGCCCGGCTTGCGGGGTGTGACATTGTCTTTTCCTCATATTGTCGGGGTCAGCAGCCGCGGCAATACGAGGGAAGGGGGAGATAGAACCGGATGCGGCCGGGTTCAAGTGGAAATCAGGCCCCAATCAGATCTGGGCCGTCTCCTGCCAGGTGGTCCAGTACGCGCCGATACTCTCGCCGAACGGACGCGGCTTTTCGGCGAACAGGCGGTGGCCATGGTGCAGGCAATCCGGCGCGAGGCGTTTTTCCTCCGCCTCGATCAGGCCGCCCAGCACTTCGCCCACTTTGGCATCGGCATGTTCAATCAGCGGCAATACGGTCAGCCGGAAGACGGCCAGATCATGCAGGTCTCCCAGAGACGTTGCCAGATGCCGCGCCTCGACAATCCGTGCATGGATCATTTTCGGCCAGACATGTTTCATGAGGCGCATGTGATACCAGTGATATTTCACCCGCTTGCGGAACTCATGGAACTCGACCGGCGTGCCATCGTCTTCGGCGTCCGCCAGCGTCTTCACGGCGCGCTTGTAGGTCTGCGCCACGCCGCGGCCCAGAACATCCGGTGCCTTGCCTTTGACTTTCCAGTCATCGGTGCGGGTGAGGGCGTCCTCGAACGCGGCGCGTGCGCCGGCCAGCCGGTCTGTAACGTCTTCATCGCCTGCGGGCGGGCTGGCGGCGGCGAGCGTCTCGCGCACATCGGCAAAGAAGGTGCCGCCAATCACCTCGCCGAAGCGCGCTTCCAGCGCCGCGACGGTTTCCAGCAGGGCGCCCGCATCGCGCAGGTCGGCAAGGCTGCGTGACAGGTCCCGGAAGGCGGCGTTCTCGTCCGCATAGGCCTTGAAGCCCGGCCGCACGAGGCGCACGAGCCCGCGGACCTTCTTGCAGCGCTTGCGCAACTGATGGACGGTCGTCACCGGGCCAAGCGTCTCATCGTCGATCTCGGCAATCGCCGTCTCGATCTGGCTGCGCGCGATGCGGCGCACCCCGTCAGTCAGGCTATGATCGGACAAGCGAAAGGAATAGGACAAGGCGGTTTCCCAAAGGCGGTGAGGGCATCTGTGTACCGCAACGCCGCCCCGCCGCCAAAGCGATACACTCGTGAGTGGAATCGGAGAGACAAGACGGAAGTCCCGTTCCAGCCCTGCAGCAAGCCCCTCATGATCCGTTATAGTCCGGTATGGTCATGGCAAGTCATGCGGGGGTATGTGGGTGCATGAAAGTCTTGTTTAGGATGGCGGCACAGCCGGTGGGTACCGGCTTCGCCTCAATCCACCCTACGCTTGCCGCTCAAGGTTGAATGGATAATGCTTACTCACGGAGTAGATCTTCGTTACTGGGAGGCGGCGGCGGAGCTTCGCAAGAGCCTTCGCACCGAGGGCTTCGAATTGATCGACGTTCATGCGGAACTGGCGAGTGTCCTATGCGACGGGGCGTTTACAGCTCGCGAATATCTCGATGAATCTGATGCTAGGGCGTATTTTAGACTCAGATATGCCGTCGCGCCGGATACAGCTTTGCTCGCAAACTATCCAAATCGACTCAATGAGATATTGACAAAACGTCTGCACAGTATGTCGCCTGAGGAAGAAGGCAGACAATATTACGGAGTGCTGGAAGCGCAAAAGATACAGGAACTTGCTCTTATCCCGGCGAGTGATTCCGAATTGCTTGTCAGGAATTCCGACGTTCGGGCTTATCTCAGAAAGGTCGGCGAGCGTAATGGATTCCGACATCTTTCCAAAAGAGTGCCGCCCATGCCTTCGATCCTTGTGAAGGAAATGCCGAATGCAGGTATCACCGGGTTTTTCGGAGTGGATTCGGGCGGAAAAGGAGCCATTGTAAAGTTTGGGCTTCCCCTTCCCCCCTTGGTAAATTTCCACCTATGTACAGATGCGCAATATCTGGATTCTATGTGGCTCAAGCCGTGGGACATTATTACAGCGATGCATGTTTATAGTCTCATGAGGGGAGCAATAAATCCGAGGATGGGTCCGCGGGATTCCAGAACCGGCCTGCGGCCGATCGACACTGTTCCTCCTGAATTCTGGTCGGACATCATTAAGCTGGGCGTCGTTGCATATGTGCGGTTCTTCGACCTGTTTCTTGAGAGCGTTGATGCCTCTGCCGTGCACCTCCGACCGAATTGATCGAAAGAGCAAGTAGGGTGGGTTGAGCAGAGCGATACCCACCACCCGCATGCCCGGACTTGTTGCGCAGCATACGGAAAATCCGGCGTCTCTATCCAACCGGATAACCCCGTATGGCAGTCTTCCCGCCATGACAGACCGCACCGATTTCTTCTCTCAGGCCTATTACACGATCGCCCGCGCCATTGCCGAGGCGGGCGTGAATGTGGACCTGTTCAAGACGCCTGAGACGATTGCGCAATCGGTGAACCGGCGCGTGCGGGCGGAGCTGAAGCGCCTTGCCGTTCTGCTCCGCCGTCTGATCTTTCTGGAAGCATTGTGGTTGGAGCTCGCGCCGCTGACGCCCCGCGTCGGCAGCAATTATTACGAGCCCAGGAAGGAAGATGCAGAGTATCGCTACGTCTTCACCATGGTGCCTGCGCCATCGCGCCCATGCCCGCACTTCCTGAAAGGACCGGTGACGGTGCCGGGTCGCGGCCCTGTCCCCGCCGCCCCGCTGATCGCGCGGTGGCAGGCCATGCTGGACACCCTCAAACATCACAAGCGCCGGGCGAAATGCCTGGCCCGTACGATCCATCGCTGGCAGGCCGCCGGCGAAGCCCGGCCGCATGTGCCGCCTATTCCGCGCAGCCACCGCATGCCGGCTGCGCTCGCCCTCGTCTCGGGTGGGCTCACCGTGCAGCTGATCGGCGCGCTGAAACGCTGGCCGGATTCGAGCTGAACTCACGCACAATCAGGACTTTTGCCGGAGCGCGGACGCGTTTCCGGGCGGACGTGCTGGGGCGCCCGCGCCCGTGCTTCGACTTTGCTCAGCCATCACGAACTGGCTCCCGGACATTTGCTGCGCAAATTCCGGGATGACACCGGAAAGACGGCGCCGCGAATGGTCAAGCGTTCCGAACCGTTTTAGACAGGGCAGGATCATCGGAGTGACAGGATTCCCATGCGCCCATGGATTGAGAAACTTCCCCTGCCGGCCTGGCTGAAGGTCTGGGCCGTTGAGCCGGTCTGGGGCGCCATCATGCGTCTGTCGAAGCCGGAGGTCCGCATCGTCACGGGCGGCATCAGTTTCTATGCCCTGTTCTCGATTTTTCCGATCATCTATCTGACGCTCAGCCTGTTGTTCGCCTTCATGCCGCTGGAGTTTTCGCAGCGCCTTGCGGCAACCGTGGACGATGTGCTTGTGTCTGCTGTCGCGCCGCTCTCACAGGCAGATCTGGAAACCATCCGGCAGGTCACGCCGCAGGGGGTCACCCTGCGCGCGCTCGTGGCGGTCATCATCGTTCTGTATACGGCAAGCTCTGGCGCGAAAGCGGCGATCACCGGCATCCGCATGGTGACCGGGTCTGAGCGGCGCACGCGTATCATCCGCTTTCAGGGCGTGTCGATCCTGATGACGGCGCTGCTGATCCTGGCGGTCTGGCTGCTCGGCGCGCTGCAGCTGATCCTGTCCTTCATCACCGAGAAGCAGGGCTTTATCGCCTATGACCTTGCCGTGCACATCAGCAATCTTGCTTCGCGGCTCTGGCTCGGCAAATGGATCGCGTGCTTTGCCATCTTCTACATGATCCTCGCCGTCGCCCTGCACGGGCGGCTCAAAGGACACCGGGCGAAAGCAGCCGGCGCGGCGGCCGGGGCGCTCAGCTGGGTGATCGCGACCTGGGGCTTTCACCTCTATCTGAAGTTCACGGCGCTCGACAATTTCTATGGCGCGCTGGCGTCTGTCATCCTCGGCTTTATCTGGCTGGCGACGTCTGTGTCATCGCTCCTCTTCGGCGCGGCCCTGACCGCCGAATGGGCCGCCCGCCAGGCAGAGCCGGAACTGATTGACGAAGATGATGAGGACGACGACATCGTCGTGCGCGGGGAAGGCTAGTCCGCCGTACACAGCGCCTGGATCACGCCGATCTGGCGAAGCGTCGCGATGTCGGCCGTTCCGCTGATCCGGTCCGGCAGCCAGCGGCGCTGGAAGGCCCGGACGACCGCTTCGGTCAGGTCGTCATAAGTGCCGGATGGGGAGAGGCCATAGCCAATGCGTTGCAGCTGTTCCTGCATCTGGCGGACGCTGGCGCTCTGCTCACCGGGGGACAGGCCTTTGCCCGTGACTCTGGGCGTCTCGAGGTCTTCTATATCCGCCCAGATGCCGATCCCGGTCTGGGCAAGGCGTGCCCACGGGAAGTGTTCGCCGGGGTCCTGCTTGCGCAGGGGCGCGATGTCGGAATGGCCGACGATCCGCGATTGCGGAATGTTACGGCCGGCAAGGATCCTGTGGCATAGCTCGATCAGGGTCTGGATCTGAATGTCCGGATACGGCGGCAGCGTGCCGTCCGCCGCCGGAAAGTCGTGCCCGCCATTGACGATCTCGATCCCGATGGAGCGGGAGTTCAGATCGTCGTCGCCCTGCCAGCTGGAGACCCCGGCATGCCAGGCCCGGCGATCCTCGGCGACCAGCTGGTCCACCCGCCCGTCCTCCCAGAGGAGGTAATGGGAGGAGACCTTGGCGTCCGGGTTGCGCAGCTGGTCAAAGGCCGCCTGTCCGGTCTGCATGCCGGTATAGTGCAGCACGATCATGTCCACAGGATGCTTGCGCTCATCATGGTTCGGGCTGGGGGAGAGGGTAATGTCCATCAGCTGTCTCCGGCGCCGGCTTTGCGGCCAAGGGCGGCTTCCGGCAGGCGGGTATTCTGGCGCACGGCGATCATGAACACGCCGGCGAGCGCGATGATGGCGCCCATGAGCAGCCTTGGCGAGACCGGCTCGTTCAGCAGGGCCACACCGAACACGACGCCCCAGATCGGCGTCATCAGGGTCAGCGGAGACAGCATGGAGACATCATACTTCTTGATCAGCGTGTAGAAAGCGCCATGCCCGAAGATCGAGACGCCCGCGATGGCAAACAGGCTGGCCAGCCAGACCTGCCAGCCGCCTTGAATATAGGCGTCCACCTGGCCGCGTTCCCAGAGAAAGGACACGGCAAACAGCGGGGCAAAGCTGAACAGGCCGACCCAGGCCTGAACCTGAAGGCCGGTCAGCGGGGGCATCTTCTTCATCAGGATGCCCCCGAAAGATCCGATGAAGGCCGACCCGACAACGAACATCAGGCCGACAGAAATCTGGAAGCTCGACGGATCGAATGCGATCAGCACCACACCGGCAAAGGACATCATGATGCCCAGCCCCCGGCGCCAGCCGATCGTCTCGCCGAGGAAGGCCATGCTCATCAGCGTGGAGATCGGCACACCGAGCTGTCCCGTAACCGCAACTGCCGAGGCTTCGGCCGATTGCAGGCCGAGGAACAGCAGGGCGAAGTTCAGCGATCCGATCATGATGGAGATCAGAAGCAGGGTGAACAGTTTGTCCGGTACCGGCCGGAGGAACGGGATCAGGAAAAGGGCGACACCGGCAAAGCGGACGGCGGCAAAGAACAGGGGCGGCACCTGCATGTCCGCCACAACCCACCGCGTCAGCACGATATTGAGGCCCCAGACGAGGCAGACACCGAACAGGAGAAGAAAATCGCGGAAATTCATGTTTGCCCCGTATCAGGCTTTTCCCGATTTGGGCAGACTTTGTAAGCCCCTTCCTGTGGGGGAACCGGGAGCCAGTTTCATGCGTACACTTGTGGCCGCATTCAGGCTGGGTTTAAGTTAACCTGTATAAGGGTGAGCGGTTGAGCTGCCGGCACATGGCGGCCTTTTGGGAGTAGGTGGATGTCTCTGATCTGGTGGATTCTGCCAGCAATTTCAGGTGTTATCGGGCTGATGCTGTTGTTTGCCGGGTTCGGCAAACTGGCCAGCCTGAAGCCCGTGAGCGGCGGAGGCCGGCTGATTTTCGGCGTCGGCTTCCTCGGTCTTACCGGAATTGTGGCGCTGTCGGGCTTGAACCTGCAGACTTATAAACGCCTGACGCTGGAGCGGGATGCGGCGCATATCCGCTTTGACGCCGTCGTCGATCAGCCAAATACCTATCAGGCAACCCTGACCGTGCCGCAGGAGGTCGAGCCGCGCGTTTACACGCTGACAGGCGATGAGTTCTCGATGGGCGCCCAGGTGATCAAGTTCAAGCCGCTGGCCAATATGCTGGGCTATGATTCCGTCTACCGGCTGGAATATCTCGAAGGCCGAAACTCGAATCGCTACTCTACGGAAGCTGTCACGAAGGCGGAGTCCAATGGCATCCGCCTCTATGCCAATCCGGGGCTGGATGTCCGCAAATTCGCGGCAGAGCAGGGCGCGCGCTTTGGTCTGGAAGATGCGCAGTATGGCTCTGCCACCTATATGCCAATGGGTGATGGATACGAGTTCGATGTGAATATCACGCAGGACGCCCTGGTCGCCCGGCCGACCGAGGCGACTCGCCTGTTGATGCAGCGTGCCGCTTATCCCGGCTATCAGCCCGGGGCGGAGACAAAGCCTTGAACCCCTGGGAAAAATACGTCGTTCCGAATCTCATTTCGTGCGCCTGCGCATCGAAGCCGATGATGAAGCAGCGGGAAAAGGTCATTCCGCACGCGGAAGGCAAGGTTCTGGAAATCGGGTGCGGTAGCGGCACGAATTTCAGCTATTACGACCCGGAAAAGGTCGAACGGCTTTATGCGCTGGAACCGTCTGAAGGCATGCTGAAAAAGGCGCACCGCACGGCAGGCGCGCTTGGGATCGGCAGCAGTATCGAATTCCTGGAGAGCGGTGCGGAATCGGTGCCGCTGGAAGATCACTCGATCGATACGGTCGTCTACACTTTTGTCCTCTGCACGATCCCGGACTGGAAAGGCGCGTTGCAGGAAACCCGCCGCCTTCTGAAACCGGGCGGGAGGATCATCTTTTCCGAGCACGGGCTTGCGCCGGATGAAGGTGTCGCAAAGTGGCAGCGCCGGGTCGAACCGGTCTGGAAACCGCTCGCAGGGGGGTGCCACCTCACCCGCGATACTAAGAAGATGCTGGAAGAGGCGGGCTTCGAATTGCAGGACGCCGAAACCATGTATCTGCCGGGCACGCCGAAAATTGCAGGCTTCTGTTCCTGGGGATCCGCCGTTCCGGTCTGACATGCGGGAGCCGCCCTATTTGCCATTCCTGTCCGGTCCGGCCAGCCTCGCGCCCGGACTGAAACCCATCGCACCGGAAAACCTGATTGCGCCGGATACGGAGGCAGAGGTCTGGTTGCCGGACAAGCGGCGGATCATGCGGGATCGCCGCGCAGAGGTGTTTTTCTCAAACCTGCCGGATGCCCTTTTGGCCGAAGCCTCGGCGCTGGTGACGGATCACCTTCCGCCATCGGAGGAAGACTGGCCAACCCCGCTTGAGGCGGCCGCTGCCCGCGTCTCTGACGACCTCTGCCTGCTTCAGCGGGGCGCGGACGGGCTTTGGCGGCTGGAAGCGGCGAGCCTCGTTGCGCCGACGTTCTGGCGTCTCGCGGACAAGGCCGGTCAGCCGCTCGGCGGGCTGCACGATCCGGTGCCGGACGCCAATCTCGGCCTCGTCTCGCGGATTGCGCGCATGTTCGATGGTCTGCGGCCGGGGCAGGTTCTGGAGCGGTTCAACTGGACAGTCCAGGCTGGCGATGCCCGGTTCACGCCTGACGCGGCGCCGCTGAAGGCGCTGGCCGCAGCCACGCCGGACGACTCCGCGCTGAGCGTCCTTCATCTGCGCGTCGAACGGCAGACGATTTCAAAACTGGCGGGCAGCGGCCTCCTTCTGTTCACGATCCGGATCGCGGTCGATCCTCTGGAAGCGGCGCTGTCGTCTCCGGAACGGATCGCGGCTTTCCGGGCGGCGTGGGATGGCACAGACCCGGCGCTCGCCGCCTATAAGGGCTGGCCGCATTATGAGCGGCTGGTACGCGCTGCACTCCGCTGCCTTTCCTGACATGCCTTTTCTGAGGGAGGCAACCGCGTTATGCCTCAGACGGAATCACACACCCCTGAACGAGAGACGGAAGACGCAATGAAGTACTGGCTGATCAAATCCGAACCCGATGCCTGGAGCTGGGACGAACAGGTCGCCAAAGGGGAAGAAGGCGAAGAGTGGAGCGGTATCCGCAACTATCAGGCCCGGAACTTCATGCGCGAAATGAAGATCGGCGACCGGCTCTTCTTCTATCATTCCAACAAGGGGCTGGAAGTCGTCGGCATTGCGGAAGTTTGCAAGGAAAGCACGCCGGATTCGACGACGGATGATCCGCGCTGGGATTGTGTCTGGGTCAAGGCGCTGGCGCCGATGCCGAAGCCCGTGACCCTGAAAGATGTGAAGGCCAATCCGAAGCTGAGCGAGATGAGCCTCGTCACCTCCTTCCGCCTGTCCGTCCAGCCGGTGACGGCGGCGGAGTGGAAGGAAGTCTGCAAGATGGGCGGGATCGATCCGAAGACGCTGAAGCCGGTCTAGACGGGTTTGCGGTAGACGGAGATATGCATCCGGCTGTTGGCGGTGAAGTCTGATTTGTCCCAGCCGCCCCAGCGGGTTTCAAGATCCATCCCGGCCAGCTGCGCCATCAAATCCGTTTCCTGCGGCCAGGCATAGCGCATCGGCAGCGGTGTCAGTTTCGTCCCTTCGGATGTGACCCGCAGGACCTGATAGTCGATCCGCTGCGTTGTGGGATCATGCACCGCCGCTTCGAGCGCCAGCGAGCTGAACCCGACATGCCGGGGTTTCACGCTGCGGTGATCGTGGAACTGTGAGAGGTCCGGCACGAAGGCTTCGATCAGGAACGCCCCGCCGGGCGCAAGCATGCTGGCCGCATTCCGGAAACAGTTTACCTGCGCGGCCTGGCTGGTGAGATTGTAGAGCGTGTTGAAGATCAGGAAAACGAAGTCGAACATGCCGTCCGCCTTCACCTCGGACATGTCCCCGATGGTGACCGGGATGCCATGTCCGCCCGGTTTTTGCCGCAGCTTCTCCACCATGAGGGGCGAGGCCTCGATGCCTTCGATCCGGCAGCCACGTTCGGCCAGCGGCAGGGCGACGCGGCCGGTGCCGATGGCAAGTTCCAGCGTGCGCCCGGGCAGGGCAAATTCCGACAAAAGCTCGATGGCGGCTTCGGTCGTTCCCGGATTGTGCAGAAGATCGTACTCGTCAGCGTTCAGTTCGCCGAACGTCTCCGGACCATAATTTCTCATGGCCAGATAATATCAGAAGGCAGATAGATCATCCGTGGTCTGTATCACGGAATGGATTTCGGCGCGAGGTTGTTTTTGGATCAGCCCCGGTTGCCTTCTTCAAAGCTGGCAAGCGTCCATTCCGCAAATTGCAGGAGGTTTCCGCCGTTGAACAGGAAGCCGGCGACACCGGCGGCGCGGGCGGCCTGCATGTCGGCTTCCTTGTCGCCGATCATGAAGCTCAGCTCCCGTTTCACCGGAAAGTCGGACATGGCCTGCAGCAGCATGCCGGGCTTCGGTTTCCGGTCGAAGCTGTCCTTCCGGTAGGCGGGGTTTTCGCCGGTTTCGTGGAAGGGGCAGTAATAGATGCGGTCGATATGCGCGCCGGCCCTGGCCAGCTCTGCCTGCATCCAGTCATGCAGGGCCTTCATGTCGGCCTCGGTGTAATAGTTGCGCGCAATGCCGGACTGGTTGGTGACCACGAAGACGAACCAGCCGCGCTTGTTGAAGGCGGCGATCGTCTCGGCGGCGCCGTCCACCCATTCGAAATCCTCAATGCGGCTGACATAGCCTTTGTCGACGTTGATCACGCCGTCTCGGTCGAGAAAGAGGGCAGGGCGCAGGTCAGCCATCAGGCTGGTCTTTGCCTGCATCCTGTCATGCTGGCAACTGTGTCCCGATACTGCGGGGCTGGACGCCGGGGGCAAGACAGCGTTTGTTGCAGGCCTGCCGGGAGATTGTGCCGATGTCGGTTGTTGTGACGTTTCTTGTGTCTGTCCTGCTGAGTGCGATGGGCGGGATCTGCGCGGGTCTGGCGGTCGCCCGGCTGGTCCGTGGGAACATGACAGGCGGATTGCTGGGCGGCATGACGGGCGCGATGGCGCTGCGCTTTTATCTTTATCCTGCGTCGGAAAGCGCCATGCCGGGCATGGTGCAGGCTGTCCTGTTGGGCGCGGCTGGCGGGGCCTTGCTGGGCCTGGCGGGCGGACTGATGATGCGGAAGAAAACCTGACGCTGCCTAGTCCGCTTCGGCGGGGATTGCGTCGCGGTTCACGGCAACCCCGCGCATGAAGGGTGCGAGCGAGATCAGCGTCAGGATGCCGGCGAGCAGGAAAGCGGCGCCTGCGAAGTGAACCGCCGCGCCTTCATGTGTGAAGGCAAACAGCACCCCATTCATGGTAAGCGGCCCGACAATCATGGCCATCGCGTTCAGGCTGGACGAAGCGCCCTGCAGCTCACCTTGCGCATTTGCGGGTGTGACGGTCGACATCAGGGAGTTCAGCGAGGGAGACGCGACGCCGCCGAGCGCGCCGAACGGGATGATCGCATAGACCATCCACCCATGGCTGGCGAAAGCATAGGCGAACAGGGCGACGACGTTCACGCCGAAGCCGAGCAATGCCGTCTTCACCGTTCCGATCCGGTCGAGGATCAGGCCCATCAGGCCGGCCTGCACGACGGCGGCACCGACGCCGACGAGGCCAAGCGAAAAGCCGATTTCCTTCGGCGTCCAGTCGTACCGGATTTCCGAATAAACGTTCCAGGTGGAAGGGAAGACCGTATGCGCCAGCATGAAGATGCCGGCGGCGATCAGGAACCAGCCGACATGCGGAAGTTTTGAGAAATGTTTCACGGCGCCCAGCGGATTGGCGCGCCGGATGTCGAAGGTGCGGCGGTTTTCCGGAGCCAGCGATTCCGGCAGCACAATCAGGCCGTAGAGGAAGTTGATCAGGGCAAGTCCTGCGCCCGCAAAGAAGGGCGCGCGCGGGTCGATCTCTCCCAGAAAGCCGCCGATTACCGGGCCGAACACAAAGCCGAACCCGAACGCCGCCCCGATCATGCCGAAGGCGCGTCCCCGGTCCTGCGATGTCGTCACATCGGCGATATAGGCATTGGCGGTGGAATAGGTGGCGCCGGAAATGCCGGAAAGGGCCCGGCCCAGAAACAGGAGCCAGATATTGTGGGCAAAGCCCATGATCAGGAAATCGAGCGCCAGGGTCGAAATAGATGCCAGAAGGACGGGCCGCCGGCCAAACTTGTCCGACAAGGCGCCCATGACCGGGCCGAACAGGAAATTCATCACGGCATAGGTCGCCGCCAATGGGCCGAGCCACAGCGTGGCTTGCTCTGACGTGACATGCGCCAGCTCCCGGATCAGCGCCGGGATCACGGGAATGATCAGTCCAAAAGCCAGCATATCCAGCGCAACCGTCACGATCACGAAGAAGAAGGCATTCTTGCCGTGTTTTCTGGGAGGTGCGCTGTCAGTCATGGCGGGCAGGTTTGGCCCCGCCCGCCGGATGGGGCAATCGGTTTTGACGCTGGGTGATGGATTGTCGAAGCGGCGAGGCGGGCGCAGGATCGCCTTCATGACGGAGGGCATTCCGATTACTCGCCATCCGGCCCCGCCGGAGCAGGTTGAACGCATCCGCGCGGCGGTTCGCGAGGCGGAGCAGTTGAACGATTCTCGCTTGGCCAGACCTGAGGATGCCGAGGGACTTTATGCCTTGTTTTCAGAGCCCAAGGTCAACGCGCCGATCTATTCGCTGCCGCGCCCGCTGACCGTCGAGACGGTCCGCCTGTTCATTGAGGATCACGTCGCCCAGCAGGCGCGCGGGGAGGGGCTGTTGTTCGTCCGGGACACCGGCGGCGGGCAGATCATGGGCTATTCCGACATTCAGGTCTGGCCGGAATGGGCAGCGGGCGAAATCGGCGGCGGCCTGCATCCGTCCCTTCACTCCAGGGGCACTGGCACGCAAGGTGCCGCGCAGACCTTCACCTGGATGTTCGAGGCGCTGCACCTGGACCTGATCTGCGAAACGGCCAGTCTGGAGAATGTGATCACCCAGCGCATGCTGGATGGCATGGGCTTTCACCGAAAGGGGCAGGTGACCTCCAGGCGGCCAGACGGCACGACGCGGGAATCGCTCGTGTGGGAAATGACGCGCCAGGAATGGACGGCGTCCCACTGATCCCCTTGGGGAGACACCTTAACAGCGCGCCCGATGCTGGATATGCATGAAGCTTCCAGAACTGGAGGACGCGACACGTGGGACTTTACATAACCGGTGCCATCCTGATCCTGCTGATCATCGGCGTGATCCTGATCTATAACGGGCTCGTGCATAAATCTCAGATGGCGGACAATGGCTGGTCCGATATCGATGTGCAGCTGAAACGCCGGGCAAATCTGATCCCGCAGCTCGTCAACACTGTGCAGGGCTATGCCACGCATGAGCGGGAACTGTTTGCCGACATTGCGGAGAAACGCGCCAGGGCGCTGGCCGCCGGCGATGACCTCTCCAGCAGGGGGGAAGCCGAAAGTGAGCTGTCCCGCCCCGTCGCAAGGCTGATGGCCGTGGCGGAGGATTATCCTGACATGAAAGCCAGCCAGAACTTTCTCGATTTGCAGCAGGAACTGGCCGACACCGAAGACAAGATCGAAATGGCCCGGCGTTTCTACAATGGCGCGGTGCGCGAATTGAACACGCGCGTGCAGAGCTTCCCCGCCAACCTGCTGGCGGGCATGTTCGGGTTCCGCACGCGGGAATTCTTCGAAGTGTCCATGCCGGAGCGGGCGGTTCCGAAAGTCGACCTCGGAGGCGCTGGCTGATGGTGCGGTACCTGCTGGCCACGCTTGCTGCCTGCCTGTTCGTTCTGGCGGCCGGGGCGGAGGAGAAGATCAACCGCTTCGATGTCGGTATCAAGGTGCAAAAGGATGGCGACATCATCGTCACCGAGACGATCAATGTAACCGTCGAAGGCAGGGACATCCGCCGCGGCATCTTCCGGGACCTGCCGCGCTACTACGCAGATGATGTAAAGCCCGGCGACAAGCTGCCCTATCAATATGATGTGCGCCGGGTGCGCCGCGACGGCCGCAAGGAGCCCTACACGGTCGAGCAGGAGGGGAATGCCTATCGTATCCGGATCGGTGATGCTGATGTGCTGCTGGACTATGGCGACCATACCTATGTCATCGAATACGAAGTGAAGAACCAGATCCGCTACTTCGATGACCATGATGAACTCTACTGGAACGTCACGGGCAGCTACTGGCTGTTCCCGATCGAAGCGGCGTCGGCACGTGTGACTCTTCCGGACGGCGCCAACATCCTTGAGGCGGTCGCCTACACCGGCAAACGCGGCGAAACCGGCCGCGATTATGCCTACAGGCAGGAAAACGGCGTTCAGGTATTCGAGACGACCCGGCCGCTGGATCGCCGGGAAGGTCTCACTATCGCCATTTCAGTACCGAAGGGAACGATTGCGCCGCCGTCCGTCGGGGACAAGGGCATGCTGTGGTGGTTGCGCAATGGCGCGCTGGCCATACTGGTCGCGTCATTCTGCGGTGTTTTCTGGTTCCTCCTGTCCGGTTTTCGGAAGGTGGGACAGGACCCGCCCAAGGGGCCGGTCTTTCCGCGCTATGAGCCGCCGGAAGGCTATTCGCCCGCGGCCGTCCATCACATCTATTATCGCGGTATGCGCGGTCATGGCGCCCTGATCTCGACCCTCATCGGCATGGGCGTGAAGGGATTGGTGGACATAGATGCTTCGAACAAGAAGGAAACGACCCTGACCCGCAAGCCGGGCAACGCGGCGGCAATCACGCCGGATGAAGCCATCCTCGACGCTGGCCTGTTTGGCGGGCGTACCGTGCGGACTCTCGGCGGCAAGTATGATGCAAGCTTTACCTCGGCCTATCAGAGCTTCCGCAAGTCCCTTTCGCGAAAATATGGCAGTGCATATTTCCGCTGGAACATCGGCTACACGCTGGCCGCCGCCGTGATGACGATTGCTGCCGTCGCCTTCGCGATTGTTCAGTCGACCAATTGGTCGGGCCTACATACGCTCGTGGTTCTGGCATTTGCGGCGCTGAATGGCCTCTTCATGTACCTCATGCCGGCCCCGACGGTGAAGGGGCAGAAAATCCGTACAGAAATCGAGGGTTTCAGGCTTTACCTCGAAACGGCCGAGAAGCTCCAGATGAATGCCGTGAAAGTGGGCAGCGATGCGCCGCCGCCGATGAGCTTGAAGCGGTATGAGCGTTTCCTGCCCTATGCGGTTGCGCTGAATGTCGAGAAACCGTGGACCAAATACTTTGAGGACCAACTACCCACAGAGGCTGAAAACTACAGCCCGGCCTGGGGGCATTTTGGCAGCCGGTCCTTCCGCAATGTCGGCGGGATGAACGATGCCATCATGTCCAGTATGAGCACCGGGGTTTCCAGCTCGCTGCCACAAAGTTCGAGTTCGTCCGGTGGGGGCGGAGGGGGCTCGTCCGGTGGCGGCGGCGGTGGCGGCGGGGGCGGCGGCTGGTAGGTTTTCCTGCCTGGCAGGATGTCCGAAAAATGAAATTTTCAGGGCAGTGCAATTTTATGATTGCGCGGAAAGAAAAGTGAGATTACGGGGCGAAAATATACCGGACTCGCGAGGCGCCCCATGTCTGTTACGCACTTCCTCATCGAGATGTCCGGCTGGGCCGGCGCTGTTCTCATCCTGATCGCATACCTGCTTTTGTCGGCTGGCAAGATGGATGGCCGTTCGAAAGCCTACCAGGTGATGAACGTCATCGGGGCGACCGGTTTCATCGTCAACAGCGGCTATAATGGTGCGATCCCGTCGACCACGATCAATGTGATCTGGGTCGGTATCGGCTTCTACACGCTGTGGCAGGGCCGCCGCCTGACTGAGCGTCCGGGCGCACCCTATCTCTCAGAAGAGGCCGCCACGGCCGACGCCGGCGGTGAAACGTTTGGCGCCATCCCGGGTTTCGCCCATCTCGATGACGGTCAAGCCACCTGCGATCTCCCGGCGTAGCGCTTCTTCCATCGGCAGCGACCACTGCGCCAGGGCCGAGGCGCGATCTGTCCGCATACAGATTTGCGGGAAGCCAGCAATGCGCCGGGCAATCTCCCTGGCCATTGGCAGGGCGGTGTCTTCGCCGGACAAATAGTTCGCCAATCCGAACGACAGGGCTTCTTCCGCACCGACCTCGCGGCCGGTGAGGATCATGTCCATCGCGCGGGAGGCCCCGATCAGGCGCGGCAGGCGGATGGTGCCGCCATCGATCAGCGGTACGCCGAACCGGCGGCAGAAAACGCCGAACTTTGCGCCGGGTGAGGCCACGCGCAGGTCACACCAGCAGGCGAGTTCCAGTCCGCCCGCGACGGCGTAACCGTCTACCGCGGCGATCACCGGTTTGGACAAGTCAAGCCGCGACGGCCCCATCGGACCATAGTCGCCATCGGGCACCGATTTGTTTCCCCGGCCGGCGGCAACGGCCTTCAGGTCGGCGCCCGCGCAGAAATTGCCGCCTGTTCCGGTCAGGATGGCGACAGACAGCGCCTCATCCGCATCGAATGCCTTGAAGGCTTCGTAGAGCGCATCGGCCGTTGGACGATCGACAGCATTGCGGGCGGCGGGCCGGTCGATGGTGACGATCAGGATGTTGCCATCGGTTTCAGTCCGGATGCCGGAAGGGGCGGGGGCGGTCATGTCAGTCTCCTTTGTCAGCGGACCAGCCAGGCAAAGGCCTGGCGCAGGAAAGCTTCTCCGCCGGTCGGGATCCACTCGCCATGGGCCATGATAATCCTGTCGGGATGGGTCGCCGCGACCTTGTCGAAGGCGTCACGCGCAGGTTTTCGGTTGATGAAGCTGAGCCGCCATTCGAGAGGGGCATACCCCTTGCCAACGACAATGCCCCAGGGCTTTGCGAACAGCCCTTTCCAGCCTTTCCAGTTTTGCTCAAGGAAACTTTCGCTGAAATGCTCGGACAGGTCGGCGAATATGGCTGTTCCGCTCGGCCGGTGGACAAAGGCGATCTCGTCCATGAAGAAAGAGCCCCGGAACCAGGCCTGCTCAAACACGCCCTGCCAGGCGTCGGGCGGGGTGTCTTCCAGGGGTGGCTGAAAGGGCAGGTCCTTCCGCTTGCGGATCGTGCTCGCCGGTCCCCATAGCTTGGCGTCCGGATACGCCTCGTGCCATTCGGTGAGGTAAAGGTGGTGGATCTTGTTGGGGCTGACGAGGTGGGCGACCGGGCCCAGCGCGTCCACTTCCGCCTTGAGCTCCGGCGTCAGGGCCACGGGCGACCAGACCCAGAGCGCGCCATCCGGCAGGCGGATGATGATCGACCGGGTCGGATAGGGAAACCCGTGGAAGTCTACAATCGGGCCTTCGGTGAGCCAGACATCCGTGTCGATCTTCTCCAGCATCAATTTTCTCCTGCAGGCGTGGTTTGACCCAGAAAGGGGACGATCCTGTTCAACAGGACCGGCATGACGGCTTCTGAGAGGTCGTGCCCCCATTTTTCAATGATCTCGATTTTTGCGCCGGGGACCCGCCGGGCAATATCCTGTCCTGCGGCGGGAAGGATCAGCGTGTCCATTTCGCCGTGCAGGACCAGTGTCGGAACGTCGAGCGTGGCGAGGCGCTCATGCCAGCGCGGCTGGGCCAGAATGGCTGCGTATTGCCGGGCTGTTCCCATCGGCCTGTCAGAGCGCTGCATGGCGGCAATCGCATTGGTACGGATTTCATCGTCCGGCGTGCGGATGTCCGGATGAGAGCCATAGACCGCGCGTCCCTTGACGGCGAGGTCTGCGATGGCGTCCGGCGTACGTTCCTCAGGCACAGCAGTCAGTGCGGCGGTGGCTTCCGGTGTCGCAGGCGGCAGGGACGGGTCCCCGGACGTGGTCATGACCGGGATAAGCGTGCGGACGCGTTCGGGATGGTTCAGCGCCATCAGCTGCACAATCATGCCGCCCATGGAGACGCCCATCACATCCGCCTGGTCCGCGCCGAGGGCTTCGATCAGCGCCGCTGCATCGGCGGCCATGTCGTCCAGCAGGTAGGGGACTTTCTTATGCATCGGTTCTCCGGCAGCGATCCCTTTCACGATGTCGCGCGGCGAAGGAGGTGTCTGGCCTTCGAGTTCCGTTGTCAGGCCAATATCGCGATTGTCGAAGATCACGACCCGGCGCCCGGCATCTGTCAGCCCCCGGATGAGACTTTCCGGCCAATTGGTCAGCTGGCTTGAAAACCCCATGACGAGCAACATCATCGGATCATCCTTCGACCCGAACTCTTCATACTCGATGTCGATGCCGTTGGCCTGAATCTTTGCCATGTGTCTCTTCCTCCTGCTTCTTGTTTCTTCTGACGGGGCTTGCGTTCCCGCGTTTTATGCACGTGCCAGAAATGGAAGGACCTGGTCGAGCAGGTCCGGTACGACCGCTTCCGGCAGGTCGTGGCCCCATTTCTCGATCAGCTTGAAGTCCGCTTCCGGTATCCGCCGGGCGATGTCGCGCCCACAGTCTGGCGGAATCAGCCGGTCCATTTGTCCGTGCAGCACAAGTGTGGGCTTCCGGACGGTCTCAAGCCGGTCGTGCCACCGCGGCTGGGCCAACAGGGCGGCGAATTGCCGGGCAAGACCAAGCGGGCGGTTCGCGCGTTGCACATCAGTGATCGCAGCCGCCCGCAGCTCGTCATCCGAGGCCCGCAGGTCCGGATGAGACCCGATGGCGTGATAGGTCTTCACTGCCAGATCGCCGATCGCCTCCAAGGTCTCGCTTTCCGGTTCTGCCGTCAGGGCTTCGAGCGCTTCCGGTTGCGCAGGCGGCAGGTCCGGATCTCCGGATGTGGTCATGACCGGAATGAGTGTCCGCACCCGCTCCGGATGGTTGAGTGCCATCAACTGGACGATCATGCCGCCCATCGACAGGCCGAGCGCGTCAGCCTGTTCGGCGCCCAACGCCTCAATCAGCGCAGCGGCGTCGGCGGCCATATCGTCGAGAACATAAGGTACGCGTTCATGCACCGGCTCGCCCTCGGCCGCCCCCTGCATGAGCGCCTCCATGGGCGGTGGGACACAATCTTCGAGGGCCGGATCATCGATTGCCGTTGTGAGTCCGATATCGCGATTGTCAAACACAACCACCCGGCGGCCTGCATCCGCCAGGGCTTGCTTGAAACGGTCCGGCCATTCCGTCATCTGGCCCATATAGCCAGACACCAGAAGGATCATCGGATGGTCAGGTGAGCCGGTCTCTTCATATTCGATTTCAAGACCGTTTGCTCTGACACGCGGCATGGCCGTCTCCTTCCGGAAGCTGATTTCGGCTCACACTAGGAGACCCGGCTCAAACCTCAAGCGTGCCGTTGGAGATTGCCATGAATGTTTGTCAGTCGTCCTTCTGATTGACGAAAATCAGAATGATGCCGCTGGCGGCGTGATACATGAAGGCCCCTTCAAAGGAGCCAATGCCGACCTGGCCCTGCCACATCTGCAGCAAGGCGGCACCGAAGACCTGGAATATGCCGAACCACACGATCAGCGCCAGGCAACAGCCCGCAATGGCCCAGGTCTTTGCGGCATTGAATCCGTCGACCGGGCCATCAGCCATTTTCCACATGTCG
Source organism: Hyphomonas sp. (assembly GCA_002700305.1). Lineage (GTDB taxonomy): Bacteria > Pseudomonadota > Alphaproteobacteria > Caulobacterales > Hyphomonadaceae > Hyphomonas. The sequence goes on from PACZ01000037.1 coordinate 56,575, forward strand.
AAAGCACCTTTGAGGCAGACCAGGCCGACAAGCAATTCGCCCGTCATGATCCCGATCAGAGCCAGTTTGACGAGTAGTGGCGATGTGATCGCCGGCACGACCAGGTTTGGATAAGCCGGACTGTCCGCCTGGCTCAGCACGGCGCTCACCGCCATCTGGGCATATTCCCAGTTCACGGCGTTCGAGATGAAATAGAACAGGCCCTGAAGGCCTACAAAGACAATCAGGACTATCTTTAGATATCGGATCATTGTTTCCCCCTTCCGGAACACGCCTGACCCTGGCACCGAAGGTGCGTCAGGCCATTCGCAAGGTCCATGGGAGGAAGTGGGACTTAACGGCTGAGTTCTTTCATCGCCTCATCAAGACCGCCCAGTGTCAGCTCGAACATGCGCTGCGGACCGATCAGCTCACGGATCAACTTGATGGAGCCGGTATATTCCCAGGCGCCTTCCTTGACTGGATTCAGCCAGACAAGGTTCGGATATCGCTCGACAAAACGCTGGATCCAGAGACCGCCGGCCTCGTCGTTCCAGTGCTCGACCGAGCCGCCGGCATAGGTGATCTCATAAGGGCTCATCGTGGCATCGCCAACGATGATGACCTTGTAGTCCGACGGATACTTGTTCAGCACATCCCAGGTCGGGATGCGGTTGTTCATACGCCGGCGATTGTCCTTCCACAGGCCTTCATAGGGGCAGTTGTGGAAGTAGTAGTATTCGAGGTTCTTGATCTCGGACCGTGCCGCGGAGAACAGCTCCTCCATCACGCGCACATAAGGGTCCATGGATCCGCCGACATCCAGCAGCAGTAGGACCGAAACCGTATTACGCTTTTCCGGGCGCATCTCGATGTCGAGATAGCCTTTGCGGGCGGTGTTGTTGATGGTGCCGTCCAGGTCCAGCTCGTCCGGTGCGCCCTTGCGGGCCCATTTGCGCAGGCGCTTCATCGCGACCTTGATATTGCGCGTGCCAAGCTCGACGCTGTCGTCGTAATTCTTGAATTCGCGCTTGTCCCACACCTTCACGGCGCGGCGGTGGCGGGATTTCTCCTGGCCGATCCGCACGCCTTCCGGATTGTAGCCATTGGCTCCGAAAGGGGAGGTGCCGCCCGTGCCGATCCACTTGTTGCCGCCTTCGTGGCGCTTCTTCTGTTCCTCAAGACGCTGCTTCAGCGTCTCCATCAGTTTCTCGAAGCCGCCCATGGCCTCGATCTCGTCCATCTCTTCCTTGGTCAGGAATTTCTCGGTCATCTTGCGCAGCCATTCCTCGGGGATGTCCTGCACGTCCACCGCATCCGCCAGGGAATCGAGCCCCTTGAAGACGTGGGAGAAAACCTTGTCGAACTTGTCGATATTCCGTTCGTCCTTCACCAGCGCGGCGCGGGAGAGATAGTAGAAGTCCTCGACATCCATATCGATGACTTTCTCGTCCATCGCTTCCATCAGCATCAGGTATTCCTTCAGCGTGACGGGCACTTTTGCTTCGCGTAACTGGTTGAAGAAATTGAGGAACATGGGGATGTCTCACTTTAGCCTGTCATAAACATAGCCCGCCTGCCGGCCTCTGTCCAAGATGACGTCACGCGAACTGCCTGCTCATCTTGCGTTCAGCTTTGGCCGGTTAGGCCTGTATCGGCATGATGCGTGTCTTTTTCCTCTCCGTATTCGTGGTGTTCACCACCCCTGTTGCGGCGGCGATGCCCGGCTGCGCGGCAGGGCAGGAGGAGAAAGGCTGCATGATGCAGACGATCTGGGAGGCGACCGCCGGGTTCCCGGCCGACAAGCGGGATCGCCTGAAAACACTATTCCTGAACACCTTAGCGCTGAGTGGGGACAAAGCGCTGCTCGCGGAATGGGAGGGCAGGCTGGGCGGCGAGGCAGCGCCGCAGCCGCACTATCCCGACTATGTCCGTGAGCGGGCGGAAGCCGAGCTGCAGGAAGCTGATTGGAATCGCTTCCTGCAGCGGGCCCAGGCCGGGCTTCCGCCTTTCAATATCGGCCGTCCGGAGCTGATGGCTGCTGGTGCGCGCCTCGCGCCGGATGCAGTCACCCGCCGGCGTGTCACAGACGCAATGTTCGCGCTTGCCGGTCCGGCCCAGCCGGCCGCCCGGCCGCTCGAGAATTTCGAGCGCGGGGATTTCGGCCATGTGCTGAGCGAACTGGCGATGGAGACCTGCGATCTCGCCATGTTCGACCGGGCCGTTCAGCTGACGGTGGAGCCGGACGGGCTGCGCTACGCCTTCTGGCGCGCCCGGATAACGGGAGACGCAGCGGCGCTCGCGGCGCGGGTGCGCGCCGGTGCCAGCCAGCCGCAGGACACTCGGCACGTCCGGGAAGCGCTGGAAGGCTACGGCGCAATTCTTCAGCGAGGCTACTGTCCGGCTTGATCCGGCGGCCTTTTTGGGAGTAGGCGGGGGCAAGGAAACGCCTGCATGACCGAATTTGACGACAGAGACGATCTGGCTATGGCCACATCAACTGATGGTGACCCTGACGGCGATCCACCATCAGGTATTTCCGGCAACAAGGAAGTCGGTGCGATTGCGCACCTCTACCGGGCGGAAGTCTATCGCTCGACCGTTTGGCGCCAGCGCCTCGACCAGACCACCAACTGGGCGGTGATCTCGACCGGTATTGGCCTGTCCGCCGCGTTTGCCTCAGAGCGTGCCTCGCCGTTCCCGATCGTGCTGGTCGGCGCCCTTTGCATCATGTTCCTGATGCTGGAGGCGCGGCGCTACCGCTTCTTCTATGTCTGGCGGTTCCGGGCGCGCGTGCTGGAAATTGCCTTCTACGTGCCGATGCTGCGCGGGGAGGGCGCGCGGATCCCGCTCGACCGGGGCACGGCCTTGTCAGATGACTATGTCAAACCGCAATACCGGATCTCGATGATCCGGTCGGTCGGCAGGCGCCTGCGCCGCAATTATGGCTGGATTTTCGCGATCCTCGGCGCGGCCTATTTCGCCAAGATCGCCATTCATCCGACCGATGTGGACAATTTCGCCCACTTCGTGCGCCGCGCGCATATCGGACCAATTCCGGGTTGGGTGGCGCTGATCTGCGGTATCGCTTTCCATATTGGCTGGATCACGCTTGCTTGGAAAACCTGGTGGGACGAACGCACCGACAAGACCAAGATGGCCGACTTCCTGAAAAGCCGCGAAGACGTCAACTTCCGCCCCCCGACGAAGGGCGTCACGCCCATGAAGGCGGACGACTGAAAATCAGAGATCATCACTGGTGTCAGTGGCAATCGCGTCGAGCTGCTTTTGGCGCGCTGATATGTTGTCATATTCGTTGAGCATCACGACTGTCAGGAAGCGCTCAAACTCGTCTGCAATCGATTCCGGATAGGTGACTCTCGCTTTCATCCGCCAGCCGGCATAATCGGCAAGCGCAAGGCCGGATTTCATCAATCGTCCATCACCGCCTTTGAAAGTGATCGCGTCAGCTTCGAAGCGGACCATGGTGTCCGGCTCTGTCAGGTTGAGAATGTCGGCTTCTTCGTGGATGGGGTGACGTGGTTTTACGACCTGATCCATGAGGGCCTGCAATTCGTCGCCAACAGTCATGGGTGAGCGGTAGGCGTAGAGCGTCAGGATCGCGCCATCCCTGTCTTGATAGGTGCAGCCGACATCTTGCCCATCTCTTTTGTAGATCTGCGTATCCAGCAAGATCAGCTGCGACCAATTTTTTGGACAGGAGAGGCCGGATTGAATGTGGACTACATTGCCAGATGTATCGACGCTCAGGATTTCGTCATCCTCAAGCGGCTCAGGTTTAAGCGCTCCCGTTAGAGCGCCAAGAAGCGCCCCCATGGCGAGTTCTTCATCCGATGGGTTTTCATTTGGGTAAACAACCTGGCCCGTTTCGGCGTCGACGTAGATTGTCGCCTCATCGGTTGCTGCCTGTTCCGGTGCCGACGCGCAGCTCGTAAGCAAGGCAGCTGCGAGCAGTGCAGCTGGCCCTTTCCCGATGATCGACATAGAATTCTCCTTCAATTTCAGGGAGAAGTCTGGGCGGTTCGTTGCGCTTTGTCGAGACTTATCAGCCCGCAGGGCCGCGGCGGCCGCCGCCGGGGCCGTCCTGGCGGCGGGCGAGGAAGGCGAGGCGCTCGAAGAGGGCGATGTCCTGCTCGTTTTTCAGAAGTGCGCCGTGCAGCGGCGGGGTCAGCCGCTCCGGGGCTTTCTCGCGCAGGGTTTCGAGGTCGATGTCCTCGTTCATCAGCAGTTTCAGCCAGTCGAGCAGCTCGCTGGTCGACGGCTTCTTCTTCACGCCCGGCAGTTCGCGCATCGCGTAGAAGGTCGTCAGCGCGTCCTTCACGAGCTTCTGCTTGATGCCCGGATAGTGAACATCGATGATTTCCTGCATCGTGTCTTCGTCCGGGAACTTGATGAAGTGGAAGAAGCAGCGGCGCAGGAAGGCGTCTGGCAGCTCTTTCTCATTATTCGAAGTGATGATCACGATCGGACGCTGCTTCGCCTTCACGGTTTCATCGGTTTCGTAGACATAGAACTCCATCCGGTCGAGTTCCTGCAAGAGGTCGTTCGGAAACTCGATGTCGGCCTTGTCGATCTCGTCGATCAGCAGCACAGGGCGCTTGTCGGCGGTGAACGCCTCCCACAGCTTGCCCTTCTTGATGTAGTTCTTGACGTCCTTGGCGCGCTCTTCGCCCATCTGGCCGTCGCGCAGGCGGGACACGGCATCATACTCATAGAGGCCCTGGTTCGCCTTGGTGGTAGACTTGATGTGCCACTCGATCAGCTCGCAGCCGAGGGCCTTGGCCACTTCGATGGCCAGCACGGTCTTGCCGGTGCCGGGCTCGCCTTTGACGAGCAGCGGGCGCTCCAGTGCAATGGCGGCGTTGACGGCCACGCGCAGGTCGTCAGTTGCCACATAGTTTTCAGTGCCTTCGAAACGCATGGGTGTGCCGTCCTTATCTGTCTTTCCTCCACAATAGGGAGTGCCCCGAAGGGAGCAAGCTCTGACGTGGCGGGAGGTGCGTTCCGCACTGCAGCACGGGTTTCATTTTTCGCCCCCTCAAGCCTGTGGTAAACAGGATCTGCCATGCGCACGACCGCAGTGTCTCATGCTTCAGCGGAGTGCCGCACCGGTCCGGGCAGGTCTGACCCCCTTTGGGTCAGGACAGGCCCGGGCCGATGCAGGACTTATGATCCAGAACCCTGTCGGGAATCGCGCGCATGGCACTTTTCCGTGCGGGATTGAGGCCGCCTCGCGCTAACGTGGAAAGTTCGTGAACCGGCAATCAAGCGTTAACGCCTTCCTGCGATTCTTTGCGAAAT
>PACZ01000038.1 GCA_002700305.1 Hyphomonas sp.
ATCGCCCGGGCATCGAAAACCATGGCGGAATGCTCTGCGCTGGCGACAGCGCTGGACACTCCGGTAGCAGCGGAGTAGGGCGGGCGCCATGAGTAACTATATCGAGTCTATGGGACAGCTCTGGGGCCCTCTGATGGTCCTCGGCCAGATCGGCCTTTTCACGCTGGTCCTGCTTCTCTCGATCGCATTCCTTCTGCTGCTGGACCGCAAGGTCTGGGCCGGCGTGATGATGCGGAAAGGCCCGAACGTGGTCGGCCCGTTCGGCCTGCTTCAGTCCTTTGCGGACTTCGGGAAATTCCTTCTGAAAGAGATCGTCATCCCGGCCGGCGCGAACAAGTTCGTCTTCCTGTTTGCGCCGATCCTGACCTGTACGCTGGCCTTCGCGGCCTGGTCGGCCATCCCGGTCGCGCCGGGCACGGTGAGCGGCACGAGCTGGGTGATCTCGAACCTCAATGTCGGGATCCTGTTCCTCTTCGCCATCAGCTCTCTCGGTGTCTACGGCATCATCATGGGCGGCTGGGCGTCCAACTCGAAATATCCGTTCCTCGGCGCGCTGCGCTCTGCGGCCCAGATGGTGTCCTATGAGGTTTCCATCGGTTTCGTGATCATCACGGTGATCCTGATGGTCGGTTCCATGAATCTGACCGATATTGTGAACAATCAGGATGGCGGCTTCTGGAACTGGCACGTCCTCGCATTCCAGAACTTCCCGCTGGTCATTGTGATGGTGCCGATGTTCGTCATCTTCTTCGTCTCGGCGCTGGCGGAAACCAACCGCCCGCCGTTCGACCTGCCGGAAGCAGAATCCGAGCTCGTTGCCGGTTATCAGGTCGAGTATGGCTCCACGCCGTACCTGCTCTTCATGCTGGGCGAATACCTGAACATCGTTCTGATGTGCTCGATGATGACGATCCTGTTCCTGGGTGGCTGGCATGGCCCGATCGCCCTGGGAGACGATTTCGCCCGCGACCATCCGTTCCTGACCAGCTTCTCCGGGCTGTTCTGGTTCATGTTCAAAACCTTCTTCTTCTTCTTCCTCTTCGCCATGGTGAAGGCCATCGTGCCGCGCTACCGCTATGACCAGCTCATGCGTCTTGGCTGGAAGATCTTCCTGCCGACATCGCTGGTGGCCGTTCTCGTGGTCGCAGGATACGTCGCTTACATGGGAGTGCAGTCATGAGCCTCGCGCAGACTATCCGTGGCGCGCTGCTGACCGATTTCCTCGGGGCCTTCTGGCTGGCTACGAGAGAAATGTTCCGCCGCAAGGCCACGGTGAACTACCCGTTCGAGAAGAACCCGCTGTCGCCGCGCTTCCGCGGGGAGCACGCCCTGCGCCGCTATGCATCGGGCGAAGAGCGCTGCATCGCCTGCAAGCTCTGCGAAGCGATCTGTCCGGCACAGGCCATTACGATCGAGGCCGAGCCGCGCGAAGACGGCGCCCGCCGTACGACCCGCTACGACATCGACATGGTGAAGTGCATCTATTGCGGCTTCTGTCAGGAAGCCTGCCCGGTGGACGCCATCGTCGAAGGACCGAATTTCGAATTCGCGACCGAGACCCGCGAGGAGCTGTTCTATGACAAGGACCGCCTGCTCGCGAATGGCGACCGCTGGGAACGGCTGATCGCCAAGAATTTGGAACTTGATGCGCCTTATCGCTGAGGCGCTGAACTGAAACCTGCGGGGCGCAAGCCCTGCCAAGAAGGGGGCCTGAAGGGCTGTGGCATTCTACGCTTTCTGTGTGATCGCCTTTGTGACGGTTATCTCCGCACTGATGGTGATCCGTGCGCGGAACCCTGTTCACTCCGTATTGTGGCTGATCCTGACCTTCTTCTCATCGGCAGGACTGTTCGTCCTGATCGGGGCAGAATTTCTCGCCATGCTTCTGGTCGTCGTCTATGTCGGCGCCGTCGCGGTGCTGTTCCTGTTCGTCGTCATGATGCTGGATGTGGACTTCGTCGAGCTGAAGGATGGTACGCTTCGCTATTGGCCATTCGCGATCCTTGTCGGCATCGTGTTTGCGGCCGAGATCGTGATGGCATCTGTGTTCGGCGTGCACTCGCTGCCGGATGCATTCGACGCGGCGCCGGGCGCTGACACCAATGCCGAGGCCATCGGGCAGGTCATGTACACAGACTATCTGCTGCTGTTCCAGCTGGCGGGTGTCGTCCTGCTCATTGCCATGATCGGTGCCATCGTGCTGACGCTGCGCCACCGTCCGGAAACCAAGCGCCAGAACATTGCCAAACAAACGTCCCGCCGCCGCGGCGATGCCTATGAACTGAAGGACCCCAAGCCGGGGCAGGGGATCTGATACCTATGGAACTCGGTCTTTCCCATTATCTCGCGGTGTCAGCCGCCCTGTTTACGATTGGTGTCGTCGGCATCTTCGTGAACCGGAAGAACATCATCGTCATCCTGATGGCGATCGAGCTGATCCTGCTTTCGGTGAACCTGAACCTGGTGGCCTTCTCGGTCTTCTCCGGCACCATCGCCGGGCAGATCTTCGCCATGCTCGTGTTGACTGTCGCTGCCGCCGAGGCCGCCGTCGGTCTTGCCATCCTGGTCGTCTACTTCCGGAACCGCGGTGATATCGCGGTCGAGAACGTAGACCTGATGAAAGGCTAGGCTGGTATGCTTCCTGACGCACTCCTCCTCTTTATTGTTCTTGCACCGGGCCTCGTGGCTCTGACCGGCCTGGTTCACAAGATCATTGGCGACAAGATCGTCATGTACGCGACAACCGGCGTCGTCCTGACGGCTGGTGCACTGTCGCTGTTCCAGCTGTTCGCCTATGCGGCCAGTGTCGGCGGACATGGCGGGGACGCTCATGGTGCCGCGGAACATGGCCACGCCATTACCCAGCACATCATCACGCTGATGCCCTGGATCAATGTTGGCGATTTCCACGCCAACTGGGCCATCCGTGTCGATACGCTGTCCATCGTCATGATGGCAGTGATCACGGGCGTGTCCGGCCTCGTGCACCTCTATTCCTGGGGCTATATGAGCGAGGACCCGCACAAGTCGCGTTTCTTCGCCTACCTGTCGCTCTTCACCTTTGCCATGCTGATGCTGGTGACGGCTGACAACTTCATCCAGCTCTTCTTCGGCTGGGAAGGTGTGGGGCTCGCCTCCTACCTGCTGATCGGCTTCTGGTACCAGAACAAGGCGCCGAACGATGCCTCCATCAAGTCCTTCGTGACGAACCGCGTGGGTGACTTTGGTCTCGCGCTCGGCATCATGGCCGTGTTCTGCATCTACGGGACGGTTGAGTTCGCACCCTTCATGGAAGCGCTGCGCGAGAATGCCATGGTGACGCCGATTGCCTTTGCCGATCCGGCACCGGCGCGCGAAGTCATCATGACTTTCCTCGGCCACCGCGTCTGGGCGGTCGAAGTGATTGGCGTGCTGCTGTTCATTGGTGCGATGGGCAAGTCGGCCCAGTTCTTCCTTCACGTCTGGCTGCCGGACGCCATGGAAGGCCCGACGCCGGTCTCCGCCCTGATCCACGCCGCGACCATGGTCACCGCGGGTGTCTATCTCGTCTGCCTCCTGTCGCCGCTGTATGAGTACACGCTCGTCGCTGCCGGCATGATCACCGTGGTGGGCGCTGTGACGGCACTCTACGCCGCGACCGTCGGCATGGCGCAGAACGACATCAAGCGGGTGATTGCCTACTCGACCTGTTCGCAGCTCGGCTACATGTTCTTCGCGGCGGGTGTCGGCGCCTATGAGGCGGCGATGTTCCACCTCTTCACGCACGCCTTCTTCAAGGCGCTTCTGTTCCTTGGCGCGGGCTCCGTGATCCACGGCATGCACCATGAGCAGGACATGCGCAAAATGGGCGGTCTCGCGAAGTTCATGCCGCTGACCTATGCGGCCATGATGATCGGTACGATCGCCATTATCGGCCTTGGTGTTCCGCATACGAAACTTGGCTTTGCCGGCTTCTTCTCGAAGGATGCGATCCTGGAAAGCGCCTTTGCAAGCGGTATGGAGCATGTTGCTTTCGGCCAGATGGCATTCTGGTTCGGTATCGTCGCGGCCTTCCTGACCAGCTTCTATTCCTGGCGCCTCATCTACATGACGTTCCATGGACCGAAGGTATGGGAAAATGCCCATGACGACGATCATGCTCACGCGCATGATGCCCATGACGATCACGCGCACGACGATCACGGCCATGACCACACGCCGCATGAGAGCCCGGCAGTCATGCTGATCCCGCTCGGCTTGCTGAGCCTTGGCGCGATTTTCTCGGGCTTCTTCTTCTACAACTACTTCGTCGACCACTCGAACGAAGCCTTCTGGGCAGGCGCGATCTACCGTGCAGCAGAGAACCACGTTCTTCATGCCCGCCACGAAGTGCCGGAGTGGGTGATCTATGCCCCGCTGATCGTCACACTGGGCGGTCTCCTGCTGGCAACAATGACCTACTTCTTCAATCGCGGCGTCGGGAAGCGTATCGCCGACAGTGGCGGCCCGCTTTATTCGCTGTTCTACAACAAGTGGTACTTCGACGAGATCTACAACGCGACGCTGGTGCGGGGCGCGGCGTTCCTCGGCAATATCTTCTGGAAAGCCGACAAGAAGATCATCGACGGTGCCGGCGCTGACGGCATGACCGCGCTCACGCTGCTGAGTGCCCGCCGCCTGTCGGCCATGCACACCGGCCGTCTGTATCACTATGCATTCATTATTATTGGCGCAGCCCTCGTCTTCGGGGCGCTCATGTGGCTGAACGCCGGAGGGGCACACTAATGGGCGGGTTTCCCATTCTATCGGCGCTGACCTTCCTGCCGCTGGTTGGCGCACTGATCATCATGGCCGTGCGCGCTGCCACGGCCGGCAGCAGCTCGTCCGAGACGGCCAATGAGGGCCGCACGGCGCTCCTGGCAGGGCTCGTTATTTCCGGCGCGACCTTCCTGGTCTCGCTGGCGGCGTTCTTCTATTACGATCCGTCGACGCCAGGCTATCAGCTGGTGGAACAGCATGTCTGGTACGCGTCGATCAGCTACAAACTGGGCATCGACGGCCTGTCGCTGCCGCTGATCCTGCTGACGACCTTCCTGACGCCGATCTGTCTTCTGGCCAGCTGGAACTCGATCCACACCCGCGTGACCGAATATGTCGTCGCTTTCCTGGTGCTGGAGACCTTCATGATCGGCGTGTTCACCGCGCTCGATCTTGTCCTGTTCTACATCTTCTTCGAAGCCGGCCTGATCCCGATGTTCCTGATCATTGGTATCTGGGGTGGCAAGGACAAGATCTACGCCGCGTTCAAGTTCTTCCTCTACACGCTGCTCGGCTCGCTGCTGATGCTGGTCGCTGTTGTGTACATGTACATCACGGCAGGCAGCTCCGACTTCGAAGTGCTTGAGAAGTTCGCCTTTGACCCGCACGTGCAGACCTGGCTCTGGCTGGCCTTCATGGCGTCCTTTGCGGTGAAGCTGCCGATGTGGCCGGTCCACACCTGGCTTCCGGATGCGCACGTTCAGGCGCCGACGGCAGGCTCGGTCATTCTGGCAGGTGTTCTGCTGAAGATGGGCGGTTACGGCTTCCTGCGTTTCTCGCTTCCGATGTTCCCGGATGCGAGCCATCTGTTCCAGCCGGCCATGTTCGCGCTGGCGGTGATCGCCATTGTTTACACTTCGCTCGTGGCGTGGCGCCAGACCGACATGAAGAAGCTCATTGCTTACTCCTCTGTCGCTCACATGGGTTTCGTGACGCTCGGCGTGTTCTCCTTCACCGAAATCGGTGTGCAGGGCGCGATCTTCCAGATGATCAGCCACGGCTTTATCTCTGCGGCGCTCTTCCTGATCGTCGGCGTGGTCTATGACCGTATGCACACCCGCGAAATCGCGGCCTATGGCGGCCTGGTGCACAAGATGCCGGTCTATGCCACGCTGTTCATGCTGTTCACGATGGCCAATGTCGGCCTGCCGGGCACGTCGGGCTTCATCGGCGAGATCCTCACCATGGTCGGCGGCTTCCAGGCTTCCACCTGGGCGGCGGCTGGTGCAGCCCTCGGCGTGATCTTCTCGGCTGTCTACATGCTGACGCTCTACCGGCGTACCGTGTTCGGCCAGATCACCAATCCGGACCTCAATGGCCTCAAGGACATGAACCGGATCGAACTCGTTACTATCGTCCCATTGGCGCTGCTGACGCTGCTCTTCGGTGTCGCGCCCAACCTGATCTTTAACCTGACCGAGGGCGCTGCGCTGAGCATTCTCTCGTTGATGGCCGGAGGCTGACCGCCCATGCTCGACTTCACTGCCATGACCCTGGCGATCGGGCCGGAACTCTGGCTCGCTGCCACAGGATTGATCGGCGTGCTGCTTGGCGCGCTGCTCAAGGACAAATTCAACGGCCTGTCGTTCAAGTTCGGCGCGCTCGTGCTGTTTGCCGCAGCGGGTATTGCCGCCATGACCTATCAGGGCGGCGAGGCGTTTAACGGCCTTGTGGAAACCAACACCTTCGTCAATTTCGCCAAGATCGTTTCGTTTATTGTCGGCGGCCTGGCGCTCGTTATGTCGGAAGGCTTCCTCAAGCGTCACGAAACCGCGCGCTACGAATATGCACTGCTGACGATCTTCGCATCGCTTGGCATGGGCATCATCCTGTCGGCTGCGAACCTGATGACGCTCTATATGGGCATCGAGACGCTCAGCCTGTCGTCTTACGTGCTGGCGGCGTTCCACCGGGATTCCGCACGTTCTTCGGAAGCGGGCCTGAAATATGTGATCCTCGGATCGCTCGCCTCCGGAATGCTGCTTTATGGCGCCTCGCTGGTTTACGGCTTCTCCGGAACGACCTTCTATGCCGGGATTGCGGCTGCAGAGCCGTCTGTCGGCCTGATGTTCGGCATGGTGCTGATGATTGTGGGCCTGGCCTTCAAGGTGTCCGCTGCGCCGATGCACGTCTGGACGCCGGACGTCTATGAAGGCGCACCTACGCCGGTCGGTGCCTTCTTCGGTGCGGCGCCGAAAATGGCTGCCATGGTCGTGTTCGCGAACGTGATGTTCCAGATCTTCGGTGACTCGATCGACCAGTGGCAGCTGATCATCACGATCATTGCCGGTCTCTCCATGCTGATCGGTGCATTCGGTGGCCTGACGCAGACCAATATCAAGCGCCTGCTGGGCTATTCCTCGATTGCCAATGTCGGCTACGCGCTGGTGGCTGTGGCCGCAGGCAAGGAACTGGGCGCCGGCCCGCTGCTGACCTTCATGACGCTTTATGTCGTGTCTTCGCTCGGCCTGTTCGCCGCTGTGCTGGCAATGCGCCGTCAGGGCGGCATGGTGGAAGGCATTTCCGAGCTTGGCGGCCTGATGACAAAGCGTCCTTGGCTGGCGATTGCACTGTCCATCCTGATCTGGTCCGTTGCCGGCCTGCCGCCCTTTGGTGGCTTCCTCGGCAAATGGGTCGTGCTGGAGGCAGGTATCAGCGCAGGGCTTTACCCGCTGGCCATCATACTCGTGATCGCTTCGGTCGTGTCCCTTGGCTACTACCTTCGCCTCATCAAGATCATGTGGTTCGATGAGCCGACAGAGCGGTTTGAAGCCATTGATGGATCCGTCACCCTGGTTGTGCTGGCATCGTCGTTGTTCGTGATCGTGTTCATGGTATTCTTCGTTCTGCTCAGCGGGTGGGCAAATCAGGCGGCATTGGGGATCACGGCTTGAACCAAGCCTGGCCCGTCCATCGCCACGATACGATAGACAGCACCAATTCTGAGGCCCGGCGCAGGGCTCAGGCGGGCAGTTTCGAGAATTGCTGGATCCTTGCGGACGAACAGACCGCAGGGCGGGGCAGGCTGCAGCGCAACTGGGCTTCACCGAAGGGCAACATCTTCACGACGGCCCTGTTTCGCGAACCAGGCGGCATTCAGGTCGCCGGGCGAATCCCTTTCGCGGCAGCGCTGGCAGTCAGCGACACGGCACTGGAATACGCGCCGGGCGCCGATGTGCGCCTGAAATGGCCGAATGACGTACGTGTGAACAAAGCCAAACTTTCTGGCATCCTGATCGAAACAGGCCAGGATGCGCAGGGGTTCTGGGTGATCGCTGGTATGGGCGTGAACGTCGCGCAAGTGCCGCCAGAGGCCGGGCAGGCGGCGACATGCCTCGCAGACCTCTCAGGCATGCAAGCCCTTGATCATATTGATGTATTCGGCTCCCTCACGCGTCATTTCATGACCCGGCTCGCGCAGGCGCGTGACGGCTTCGGTCCGGTCCGGACGGATTGGCTTAAGCGTGCCGAAGGCCTTGGCGGCATGGTCCGCGTTTCCCCTGGCGGCGTGGCCATTGAAGGCATCTTCGAGGATATGGCTCCCGATGGCGGTCTGATCCTCAGATTGCCGGATGGATCGCGACAGACCATAAGGGCCGGCGACGTACATCTTATTGGAGAGGTCTGACGCGAATGCTGCTCGCTATCGACGTTGGCAACACGAATACGGTCTTCGGCATCCATGACGGCAAGGAATGGGTGAACCAGTGGCGGAGTGCCACCGATCCGACCAAGACCGCTGACGATCACGCTGCCTGGCTGTGGCGCCTCGCAGACATGCATGGTGCCGATCTCAGCCTGATCAATGGCTGCGTGATCTCGACTGTTGTGCCGCAGGCCGTGTTCAACTTCCGCAACCTTGCCCGCCGCTACCTGAATGTGGAGCCGATGTTCATCGGCGATCCGGACCTGAAGACGGGTATGGAAATCCGTATCCGCCGGCCGGAACAGGTCGGCGCCGACCGGATCGTGAGCGCCCTCGGCGCGCACAAGAAGTATCCGGGAAACCTGATCGTCATCGACAGCGGCACCGCGACAACCTTCGATGTGGTCGCCGAAGACGGCGCGTTTGAAGGCGGCATCATCTCACCGGGGATAAACCTGTCTGTGAAGGCCCTGCACGACGCTGCCGCGCAGCTGCCGCGCATTGCGATCCAGCGCCCGCCGCATGTGATCGGTCAGGACACGATCTCGGCCATGCAGTCGGGTGTGTTCTGGGGATATATCGACCTGATCGATGGCCTCGTGAACCGGATCAAGGAAGAGTATGGCAAGCCGATGAGCGTAGTCGCTACCGGCGGTGTGGCCTCTCTGTTTGAAGGCGCCAGCGAAACCATCAATCATTATGACCAGGACCTCCTGATCCGGGGGCTTCTGGAAATATACCGCCTCAATAAATAGGACCTTATGCCCGATACAGCGCAAACCAAGGACGAACTCGTTTTCCTGCCGCTCGGCGGCTGCGGCGAAATCGGCATGAACCTCAACGCCTACGGCTATGGACCGCCGGAGGCGCGCCGCTGGATTCTCGCCGATCTCGGCGTGACGTTCGGCGGGGAGGATACGCCAGGCGTCGACCTGATCTGTGCGGATCCGGATTACCTGATCGGCGAACACATTGATGCGGTATTTCTCACGCACGCCCATGAAGACCATATTGGCGCCGTCGGCCTGATCTATCCCCGCCTTGGCATAAACGTGCCGATCTATGCGACGCCATTTACCGCTGAACTCGTCCGTTCCAAGATGGAAGAGCGCGGTGTCGATACGGATGTCCTGAAAACGATTTCGATGGGCGCCAAGGTTCAGGCCGGGCCGTTCGAAGTGACCTATGTCACGCTGACCCACTCCATTCCGGAACCGAACGCGCTGGCGATCCGTACCCCTGCGGGTGTTGTGCTGCACACCGGTGACTGGAAGATCGACCCGGATCCGCAAATCGGTTCGACTACGGACGTTGAAGGCCTCACAGCGCTTGGCGATGAAGGTGTGCTCGCCATGGTCTGCGACTCCACGAACGTGTTCGAGGAAGGCGAGGCCGGTTCCGAGGAAACTGTCCGGCAGGGACTCGTCGAATTGATCGCAGCGCAGAAAACCGGCGCTGTGGCCGTGACGACCTTTGCCTCCAATGTTGCCCGCGTGAAATCGATCATCGATGCCGCGACGCAGGCAGACCGCCATGTCTGCCTTGTCGGGCGCAGCATGCACAAGATCACCAATGCGGCGAAAGCCGTTGGCATTTTGCCGCCAAAACTCGAATTCGTGGAAGAGGGAGAGGCCGGGCACTTCCCGCCGGAAAACATTCTCTATCTCTGCACCGGCAGTCAGGGAGAGCCCCGGGCTGCGCTGTCCCGGATTGCACGCGGTGACCACCGTCATGTGGCCTTGCGCGAAGGGGACACGGTGATTTTCTCATCCCGCCAGATTCCAGGGAACGAGAAGGGCATCTTCGCCCTCCAGAACGGTTTGGCGGAGCAGGGCATCCGCGTGATCACGCCGCGCATGGTGCCGCAGAAGATCCACGTCTCCGGCCACCCGTGCCGGGATGAGCTGCGCCGGATGTACCAATGGGTCCGGCCGCGCATTTCGGTGCCTGTGCACGGCGAACGGCGGCACATCATGGAACACGCGGCTTATGCGAAATCCCTGCAGGTGGCCGAGGCCATCACGCCCCGCAATGGCAGCCTGGTGCGCCTCGCGCCAGGGCCTGCCGAAATTCTGGACGAGGTGCCGAACGGCCGCCTGTTCCTGGATGGCAAGCAGCTGGTGCCGGAAGGGGCGCAGGGCATTCAGGAGCGCCGCAAACTGTCATGGAACGGGATCATCTTTGCGTCCGTTTCCCTCGACGAGCGCGGCGATATTGTCGACGGGCCGGTCGTTGTCGTGAAAGGCTTTTCCGAGCCCGACGGGCGGCTTGCGGATGAAAGCCTTGAATCTCTGGAAGAGGCAGCCGACATTGCTGTGAGTGGCCTGAAACGCAAGAACCGCTTCGATGACGACGCGGTGGAACGTGCGATCGGCCGCGCGCTTCGAAAGGCCGCAGAGACAGCCTATGGCATGCGCCCGATGATCGAAGTCGTTGTTTTGAGGACCTGAGTATCATGAGTGAATTCAAGATCGGACCATTGAACCATGTCGGCGTGGCCGTGCCGGATCTGGAAGAGGCCTGCGAAACCTATCGCACCCTGTATGGCGCAACGGACATCACCACGCCCTTCGACATGCCCGAACAGGGCGTGAAAGTGTGCTTTGTGAACCTGCCGAACAGCCAGATTGAGCTGATCGAACCGCTGAACGAAGAGTCCCCGATCCACAATTTCATCCAGAAAAACCCGAAAGGCGGACAACACCATGTCTGCTTCGAAGTGGATGACATCAACGAGGCTGTGGAAGAAATGGGCAAGCGGGGCGCAGCCGTGCTCGGCAAGCCGCGGATTGGCGCCCATGGCACGATGATCATCTTCGTTCACCCCAAGAACTCCAACGGTGTCCTGATCGAACTGATGGAAAGCCCGAAAGGCGACCACTGATGCAGTTCATGAGCGGGTTGGTCGTTTTCACGATCGCCTGGTGGGTCTGTTTCTTCACCGTCCTTCCCATTGGCATCAAAAGCCAGTGGGAAGACGACTCCACGATTGAGGGCACCGAAGAGGCGGCCCCGAAACATCATATGGTCGGCAAGAAAGCCATATGGGCCACGATGGGCGCCGCCGTGATAACCGCCATTGCAGCCGTGGTCGTGCCACGCCTGCTTGCGCAATAGGCGCCGCTGCGGCTAGGTGAGCCGCGTTTTACAACAAGTCCCCGGGGATTCGATGCGGCTTTCCAGATATTTCCTGCCCGTTTCCAAGGAAGCGCCGGCAGATGCGGCCATTGTCTCGCACAAGCTGATGCTGCGCACCGGCATGGTGCGCCAGAACGGAGCGGGCATCTATACCTGGCTTCCGCTGGGCTATCGCGTCCTGAAGAAGATCGAACAGATCGTGCGGGAAGAGATGGACCGCGCAGGCGCCGTCGAACTTCTCATGCCCACGCTGCAGCAGGCCGATCTTTGGCGCGAATCCGGCCGCTATGACGATTACGGCAAGGAGATGCTCCGCATCAAAGACCGGCACGACCGGGACATGCTCTACGGCCCGACCAATGAAGAGCTGATCACCGACGTCTTCCGGTCTTATGTGAAAAGCTACAAGCAGCTGCCGCTGAACCTCTATCACCAGCAATGGAAGTTCCGCGATGAAGTCCGCCCGCGTTTCGGCGTGATGCGTGGCCGCGAATTCCTGATGAAGGATGCCTATTCCTTCGACCTCGATGAAGACGGTGCGCGGGTCGCTTACTACAAGATGTTCTGCGCCTATCTGAACGCGTTCAGCCGCATGGGCCTGACCGCCGTACCGATGCGCGCTGACACGGGCCCGATTGGGGGCGAACTCAGCCATGAATTCATTATCCTCGCCGATACGGGCGAGAGCGCGGTCTTCTGTGACAAGACGCTGCTGGATATGGAACCGCCCGGGCTGGACCTCGACTTTAACGGCGACCTGTCCGGCGAAGTGGAAAAGCGTACACAATACTACGCAGCCACAGAAGAGATGCATGACGAGGCGGCCTTCGCGGCCATTCCGGAAGACCGTCAGGTCTCCGCGCGCGGCATCGAAGTCGGTCACATCTTCAATTTCGGCACCAAATATTCAAAGCCCATGAACGCCGTGGTGCAGGGTCCGGATGGTCAGATGGTACCGGTCCAGATGGGCAGCTACGGCATCGGCGTCTCGCGCCTCGTCGGCGGTATCATTGAGGCCTGCCATGACGAGAACGGCATTGTATGGCCGGAGTCCGTGGCGCCGTTCCATGTTGGTCTGATCAACATGCGCGCTGGCGATGAAGCCTGCGACAAGGCCTGCAGCGATCTCTACGAGCAGCTCGAAGCGGCTGGTATCGACACGCTGTACGACGACACCGATGACCGGGCCGGCGCGAAGTTCGCGCGGATGGATCTGATCGGCCTGCCATGGCAGCTGGTGATTGGTCCGAAAGGCCTTGAAAAGGGCATAGTTGAAGTCAAGAACCGCAAGACCGGTGAGAAGGTGGAACTGCCCTTCGCTGAAGTCATTGCAAAGGTTACGCCCGCATGAGTCAGGCCGCTGCGCCATTTGGACGTCTCGAACGAACCCTGGCCTGGCGGTATCTGCGCGCCCGGCGTGAGCATGGCGGCGCGAGCCTGATTTCCATCATCTCCTTCGTCGGCATTTTCTTTGCTGTCGCGGCGCTTATCATCACCATGTCGATCATGAGCGGTTTCCGCGCGACGCTCCTGGATGCGTTGCTGGGCGGCCAGCCGCATGTCTACGCCGTGGTCAATCAGTACACAGAGGCCGAAGCCGAGGCGATTGCCGACAAGATCCGGGAGGTGCCGGGTGTTACCAGCGCATCGCCCTATATCGAGGAATACGTCCTCGTCACCGCCAATGGCCGCAAGACAGGCGCTGTCGTGCGTGTGCTGCGCAACGAAGACCTCGCGACGCTCGCCTTCCTGAAGGACCACGGGCAGGCGGCCATCGATGCCGGGTTCGGCGTCGGGCGCAATGGCGGCAACACGATCATGATGGGCTCTTTCTTGGCGGCGGGCCGCGAAGGATTGGGCGTCATTCCGGGCGACAAGGTCGAGATCATCACCACCGGCACCAATGCCAGCGTCATGGGCGCGACGCCGCGCTCCAAGGCCTATACGGTGGGCGAAATCTTCTCCACCGGCAGTGTCGAGCTCGACATGGCCTATATCTTCATGCCGATGGACCAGGCGCAGATCCTGTTCCAGTCCAAGGACCATTACCAGATGCTGGACATCCGGCTGAAGGACCCGGACAAGACGCAGGAAGCCATGCGGGCCATTTCGCTCGCCACCGGCAATGCCGTGATGATGTATGACTGGAAGAGCCAGCGCGCGGCCTATCTCAACGCCCTGAAAGTGGAACGGACCATGGTGCGTTTGCTGGTCATGGTAATCATGGGGATCGCGACGCTGAACATTATCGTCGG
Source organism: Hyphomonas sp. (assembly GCA_002700305.1). Lineage (GTDB taxonomy): Bacteria > Pseudomonadota > Alphaproteobacteria > Caulobacterales > Hyphomonadaceae > Hyphomonas. The sequence continues at coordinate 13,837 of PACZ01000038.1, forward strand.
CGTGGTCATGCTGGTGAAGAACAAGACCCGCGACATCGCGATCCTGCGCACGATCGGCCTTGGCCGCGGCGGCGTGCTGCGCGTGTTCCTGATGGTCGGCACTGTGCTTGGTTCGCTGGGAGCGCTTCTGGGCATGACGGTTGGCGTCCTGTTCATCCTGAACATCGGCGCCATCGAGGCCTTCATTAATCTGTTCATGGACGGCGGCAAAGTGTTTGACGCGGAGACCTATGGCCTCGCGCACCTGCCGGCGATCCTCGACTGGGGCGACGTGTTCAGCACAGGCCTCTACGCCCTCGGCATGTCGGCCTTTGTCTCCCTTATACCGGCCTGGTGGGCCTCCCGCCAGGATCCGGTCAGCGCCCTGAGGTTCGAGTGATGACAGCCCCTGTGCTTGAACTCGCCGGCATCAACCGCGTCTACAAGACCGCCGCGGGCGAGCTGAACGTGCTGTCCGACGCGAACCTTCAGCTGCAGGCGGGTGAGCTTGTCGGCCTGATCGGTCCGTCCGGGTCCGGCAAGTCGACCCTGTTGCACACCGCCGGCCTGCTGGAACGGCCGGAGGCAGGCGTGGTCCTGCTCGATGGCATCGATTGCCTGAAGCTGGACGACAAGGCGCGCACGGCGATGCGCCGCTCCAAGATCGGCTTTGTCTATCAGTTCCACCACTTGCTGCCGGAGTTCAACGCGGCGGACAATGTGGCGATGCCCCTGATGATTGCAGGCGTCAGCCGCAAGGCGGCGCGCGAGACGGCGACCGAACTGCTGGGCGAGATGGGGCTTGACCACCGGGCCGATCACCAGCCGGGCCAGATGTCCGGCGGGGAGCAGCAACGTGTGGCCATTGCCCGGGCGCTCGCCAACAATCCGCGCCTTGTGATCGCGGACGAGCCGACCGGCAATCTCGATCCGGCCACAACGGCGCGGGTCTTTGCCACCTTCATCAAGATGGCCCGGGAAGAGGGCGCGGCAGTGCTCGTTGCCACCCACAACCACGCGCTGACGACTCATATGGACCGCGTTCTGACGCTGGAAGACGGCCAGCTGGTTCCGTACGAACCGGAATAAGCTGTGAATCCCGGGCATTGCGGTCTGGTCTGGCACGGCCGGGCCCGTCAGTTTATCCTGTCCGCAGGAGAATAAGCCTTGTCCGAGTCGCCCTTCATCCATCTTGCCATTCGCTCCAGCTATTCGCTGCTGGAGAGCATGATTTCGCCGAAGGATGTGAAGGCCTGGTGCGAGGAGCATCTTGTCCCGGCCGTGGCGATCACCGACCGTAACAATCTGTTCGGCGCATTGGAAATCTCGCTCACCCTGTCTGGCGCAGGCATCCAGCCCATCATGGCCTGCTGTTTCGATGTCGTGGAAGACGTGCCGCGGGCCGAACCCTCGCGCCTGTCGCTGTATGCTCAGAACGAGACCGGCTACCGCCGCCTGATGTACCTGTCGTCGCGCGCCTATCTGGACGCAGCCGACGGCGTGCCGAAACTTTCCCGCGCACTGCTGATGGAGCAGACAGACGGCCTGATCGTGCTGACGGGCGGCGCCGAGGGCGAAGTTGCGAAACACCTCCTGAAAGGGCGTGTCGCGGATGCGCGGACGGAGCTGTCCACGCTGGCGGGTGCCTATCCGGGCCGGTGCTATGTCGAGATCACCCGCCATGGCACGCCGGAGGAGCGCGCCGTTGAGGAAGGCCTGATCGAGCTTGCCTATGAGCTGGAGCTGCCTCTGGTCGCCACGCATGATGCCCGCTTCATGAAGCCGGAAGATGCACAGGCGCACGACGCCATGATGTGTATCTCCAATGGCGAATATCTCGGCCAGCCGGACCGCAAACAGGTCAGCGCGCAGCAATACCTGAAATCGCCTTCGGAAATGCGGCTGTTGTTCGCGGATCTGCCGGAGGCCATCGAAAACACGGTCGAGATTGCGCGGCGCTGTTCGGTGAAGTCGGAAACGCACAAGCCGATCCTGCCGCACTTCTCGAATGAAGGCCGGTCTGAAGCGGAGGAACTGCGCAAGCAGGCGCTGGAAGGCCTCGAACTCCGCCTGAAGGAAGCGGACCAGCTTTATGCAGACCGGGAGACCTATTTCGAACGGCTGGACTATGAGCTCGGCATCATTGAACGGATGGGGTTTCCCGGTTACTTCCTGATCGTTTCGGACTTTATCAAATGGGCCAAGGAACACGGCATTCCGGTAGGGCCGGGCCGGGGCTCGGGTGCCGGGTCGGTTGTCGCCTGGGTGCTGCTGATCACAGACCTTGATCCGCTGCGGTTCGATCTCCTGTTCGAGCGCTTCCTGAATCCGGAACGCGTCTCGATGCCTGACTTCGATGTCGACTTCTGCCAGGAGCGGCGCGGTGAAGTGATCCGTTATGTCCGCGACAAGTATGGCGCGGACTCCGTGGCGATGATCATCACCTTCGGCACGCTGCAGGCGAAGGCTGTGGTGCGAGATGTCGGCCGCGTGATGCAGATGCCGTACGGCCAAGTCGACCGGCTGGCAAAGCTGATCCCGTTCAATCCGGCCAATCCGCCGAAGCTGCAGGACGCCATCGACGACGAGCCGAAATTTTATGAGGAGATGGATGCCGACGAACGCGTTGGCGAGCTTCTCAAGATCGCGCTGAAACTGGAAGGCAAATACCGGAATGCCGGGACGCACGCCGCTGGTGTCGTGATCGGCGACCGGCCGCTGGTGGAGCTGGTGCCGCTCTATAATGATCCGCGGGCAGATCTTCCGGCAACCCAGTTCAACATGAAATATGCCGAGACGGCCGGACTGGTGAAGTTTGACTTTCTCGGTCTGAAAACCCTGACCGTTATCGATCGGGCACTGAAATTCATCCGGCGCGACGGCAAGGATGTCGGCCCGGAGTGGAAGAGCCTGGACGATCAGGCCACGTACGACATGATGGGCAGTGGTGACACGCTCGGCGTCTTCCAGCTTGAAGGCGCGGGCATGCGCGATACGCTGAAAAAGGTGCGCCCGCACAGCCTGGAAGACGTGATCGCTATTATTTCACTTTATCGTCCGGGTCCGATGGAGAACATCCCGGTCTATATCGAGGGCAAGGAAAACCCTGAAGGCGTGAAGTACGCCCACCCCGACCTGAAGCCCGTTCTGGAAGCCACCTATGGCGTGCCGGTTTATCAGGAACAGGTGATGCGGATGGCGCAGGAAATCGCCGGCTACTCGCTCGGCGACGCTGACCTCCTGCGCCGCGCCATGGGTAAGAAAAAAGTCGAAGAGATGATCGCCCAGCGCCAGCGCTTCGTGGAAGGCGCGGCGGCGAACAAGCAGATGGAACCCGCGCTCGCGAACGAAATCTTCGACACGATGGAGAAGTTCGCAGGCTACGGCTTCAACAAGTCCCACGCTGCGGCCTATGCGCTGATCGGCTATCATACGGGCTATCTGAAACGGCACTTCCCGGTGGAGTTCCTCGCCGCTTCGATGAGCCTCGATCTTGGCAACACTGACAAGCTCGCGGCCTTCTTTCAGGAAGCCAAGCGGCTGAAGATCCCGGTGATCGCGCCGGATGTGAATTCCTCGACCGCCGATTTCGATGTGCGCGATGGCTCGATCGTATACGCGCTGGGGGCACTCAAGGGCGTCGGCCTCGAAGCGATGAAGCATGTCGTGGCGATCCGGGAAAAGGACGGGCCGTTCAAGGACATCTACGACTTCGCCGAACGGGTCGATCCGAAGCATGTGAACAAGAAGGCGTTTGAATCCCTTTCCAAGGCAGGTGCGTTCGACTGTTTCGATAAGAACCGCGCCCGCGTGCTCGCCGGGGCGCCGATGCTGGCCCAGATGGCGGCGAGCGCGGCGGAAGACCGGATGGGCGGGCAAGGCGGCCTGTTTGGCGATGCCGAGCCGGCCCTGCGCCCCGCCATGCCGGCGGTGAAGGCCTGGAACGGCCAGCAGAAACTGGATGAGGAATTCCGCTCGATCGGGTTCTACTTCTCCGGCCACCCGCTGGATGACGTGCTCTCCGGTCTCGACCGGGAACGGGTGACTCTGGCGATGGAGATCGAGGAACGCGCCTCCGACGGGAAGCCTATCGAAATGATCGGTATTGTCCGCCTGCGCTCAGACAAGCCTGCCCGCAATGGCGGCAAGTTTGCCTTTCTCACCCTGTCCGACCCGACGGGGGAGGTGGAGATGATGGTCTTCCCGGAGACGCTGTCCCAGAATTACGACCTGCTACAGGTCGGCAATGCCGTGGCGGTGACGGTCGGTGTGAAGCGGAACGGGGAGGAGATCCGTCTCAACGCCGAACGGGTGCTCCCGCTGGAATCGGCCCGTCTCAGCCGGGGGATGGGGGCGTTGAAAGTGCGCCTCGCCGTCGGGGCCAATCCGTCGGAGATTGCCGGGGTTGTCCACCACCTCGCCAAGCTGCCGGATGCCGAGCGCGGGGAAATCCTGGTCGAGGTGCCGCTGGAGGATGGCCGGCTGGTCATTCTCAAGCTGCCGGCCACTTACACAATCAGCCTGAAAGCCCAGCGGGCATTGAAGGATGTCCCCGGCGTGGAACGGGTGGAGCCGCAGAAGGCCGCCTGAGGACATCTGTCATCATGCCCGGGTCAGCCATGGTCATGGTGTAGTCCGGTATAGTCATGAAATGGTCATTGGAAGGCCTGCCAAAACAGGTGTCTGGGCGCTTGCCCGGCAGGGGAATTTCTGTATAAGCCGCCTCATCTTAAACCAGTTCACGGGTGCATCCGGTGCTGCGGGCCATGGTGGTCCAAAGTTCCACCCGTGACGGCCAACCGGATGGAGACAATCGATGGCCCTACCTGACTTCACCATGCGTCAGCTGCTCGAAGCTGGCGTTCACTTCGGTCACCAAACCCACCGCTGGAACCCGCGTATGAAGCCGTACATCTACGGCGACCGCTCCGGCATTCACATCATGGACCTTTCCAAGACTGTGCCGGCTCTGCACCAGGCACTGCTGTTCGTGCGTGATACGGTGGCCAAGGGCGGCCGCGTTCTGTTCGTCGGCACGAAGCGCCAGGCCCAGGAGCCGGTCGCTGAAGCCGCGCAGCGCTGCGCCCAGTACTACATGAACCACCGCTGGCTCGGCGGCACGCTGACCAACTGGTCTACCGTGTCCAACTCGATCAAGCAGCTGCGCGAACTGAACGCGATGTTTGAAACGGGTGGTGGCGCCGGCCTGACCAAGAAAGAGCTGCTCGACCTCGAGCGCCGCCGTGAGAAACTCCATAAATCTCTGGGCGGTATCGCTGACATGGGCGGCCTGCCGTCGGCCATGATCGTGATCGATACCAACAAGGAAGCCATCGCCGTTCAGGAAGCCCGCAAGCTGGGTATCCCGGTTGTGGCCGTCCTGGATACGAACTGTGATCCGGCAGACGCCGATTACGGCTTCCCGGGCAATGACGACGCTGCACGCGCTATCTCGCTCTACTGCAACCTGTTCGCCGATGCCGTTCTCGACGGCCTTGCAGAATCCTCCGCCGGTCTCGGCATGGATCTGGGCGAGCTGGAAGACGTTACAGGCGTTGTGGATGCTGATGTTGCTGCAGCAGACGAAACGGCTGACGAAGCCGGCGCATAAACCGCACCGGTACAATCGAGACTGAGGGAATA
>PACZ01000039.1 GCA_002700305.1 Hyphomonas sp.
ACTAAAAAAGCCGCTGGCAGGAATGCACAGCGGCTGGCTGGAAACTTGGGGGGAAGGGGAGGCAACACGCCCGATGGGCGGCAGGACCTCAACCCGGTAACTTCCGGGCGGCGGGGTATGAAACAGTCTCAGGATGACCGTACTCCACGTCCGAATCTGTTGATGAATAGACATTACCAGAGTTATCAGATGGTAAACATTAAATCCGCAAGCGAAATAAAGGACACCGGCATGGCAATTTTCGAAATGGATGGAAAACGACCAGACCTGCCCGAAAGCGGGAATTACTGGGTTGCCGAAACGGCCCAGGTGATGGGCAATGTCATCCTCAAGGAAAATGCCTCGATCTGGTACGGGACGGTCCTGCGCGGGGATAATGACCCGATCACGATCGGCGAGAATTCAAACATCCAGGACAATTGCGTTCTGCATACGGATGTTGGCATGCCGCTGACCATCGGCCGTGATGTGACCGTCGGTCATATGGTGATGCTGCATGGCTGCACGGTTGGCGACGAGACGCTGATCGGTATCGGTTCGATCATACTCAATGGCGCGAAGATCGGCAGGAACTGCATCATCGGGGCGAATTCCCTTATCCCGGAGGGTAAGGAAATTCCCGATAATTCATTGGTCATGGGTGCACCGGGCAAGGTCGTGAAAGAGGTTTCAGACCACCAGATCCAGGTCATAAAAATGTCAGCGGTGCATTATGTCGAAAACTGGAAGCGTCACAAAAGCGGGCTGAAGCGGATCGACTGATCCGCCCCCCGCAGAGTCAGGCCGCGCCGCGTTCGTTCTTCTGGAGGTAGCGCACAGCAAAGCCGCCAATTCCGGTGCGGACAACTTCCGCCGGAATGGACCCTGCGCTGACGATCTCGCCAATCCTCGGAGCCGCAACGCCCTTGCACTCGAAATTTGCGCCGGTGAGCGAGATGTCGAGGACACGGCAAAAGAGCTTGTGCCCGTTGGCGCGGATCACCTGGGCCGGCACATCGGCGGCATGACGCGGGGCTTCGCGCTCTTCGCTGAGGTTCAGCATGTCCTTGTTGAGCAGCCAGGTCAGGCGGTCGGCGATCTTCTCGCGCTTGTGCGAGGCGACGTTGAAGGACAGGGCAAAGCCTTCGCCGGTATGGCGGACCACAGTGGCGACCACACGGCCGAGATCGTCGAAATAGCAGACGAGTTCTGCGCCGGGATCGGGGAGGGTGCTGGACTGAACCAGGGCTCCCGAGCAGGACAGATTGATCGTGGAGAGCGACTCGTCATTGCCAACCTGGGTCAGGAATCGCCCGGGCAGGCGCAGGTCGACACGTTTGTGACGGCGGCGGTCGAAATATTCTTCTGGCGTTTCTGATGTCATCAGAGCCTGAGAAGTGGAGAAGGTCATGAATCACTCCTTGAGCTGACCCGTCCTTTCGGACTACTTCTCCCCACGCTCTTTACTTAGCACGCTTTCGTTCACAAAGTGTTGCACGAACCGTCAAAATTCTACCGTCAGACGAAGAAACCGAGACCTCATGGAACGCTATGATTATGTAATCGTTGGTGCAGGAAGCGCCGGATGTACACTTGCCAACCGGCTGTCGGCCGACCCTGCGGTAAAGGTATGTCTTATTGAGGCGGGCAAGAAAGACAAATCGCTGATGGTGCGCATGCCGGCCGGGGTCGGGAGCCTGATCAAAGAGGAAAACGATTTCAACTGGGGGTTTTGGACCGAGCCGCAGAAGCACATGAACGGCCGCAAGCTCTACTGGCCCCGCGGCCGGGGCTGGGGTGGATCGTCCTCCATCAATGGCATGATCTATATCCGCGGCCATGCCGGCGACTATGACCAGTGGGGCCAGATGGGCCTCAAGGGCTGGGACTATGCGAGCGTCCTGCCTTACTTCAAGAAATCCGAAACACTGGACAAGGGTGAGGACGCCTATCACGGCGGCAGCGGCCCGCTGCGCGTGTCGTCCGCGCCGATGTCCAGCCCGCTCTATCGCGCCTTCATTCAGGCCGGGGAACAGGCCGGCTATGCCACGACGGACGATTTCAACGGCGCCCATCAGGAAGGCTTCGGCCCTTACCAGCGCACCATTCACAAGGGGGAGCGCTGGAGCGCCTCTTACGCCTATCTGCGTCCAATCGTGGATGTGCGGGACAATCTGACCGTCATCTCCACCGGCCGGGTCACCAAGGTCCTGTTCGACGGCACGCGCGCAACCGGCGTGGAAGTCGTGGAAGGCAAGGGCGGCCTGCCGCAGTCGATCTTCGCCGATGGCGAAGTGATCATCTGCGCCGGGGCAGTCCAGTCGCCGCAGATCCTGATGCTGTCGGGTATCGGCAATCCGGAACATCTTGGCCGGTTCGGCATCAAGACCGTGGTCGAGTCCAAAGGGGTCGGCCAGAATTTGCAGGACCATCTGGACGTCACAGTCATTCACGAAATGACGCAGCCGATCTCTGCCTATTCCATGCAGAAGGGGATCAAGAAACTCGGGGTCGGCCTGCGCTACCTGTATAACCAGACCGGGCCGGGCGCCGACAATTTCCTTCAGGCGGGCGCCTTCCTGAAATCCCGTCCGGGTCTCGAAATGCCGGACCTTCAGCTGCACCTCGTCAACGCCATCATGATGGATCACGGCAAGCACGACCCGCAGAAGGATGGCTACACCGTCCACGCCTGCCAGCTGCGTCCGGAAAGCCGGGGCACGGTCTGCCTCGCTTCGGATGATCCGTTCGCCAATCCGGCCATCGACCCGAACCATCTGGCCACGGAAGAAGACCGCCGCGCGATGCGTGAGGCGGTGAAGATGGTGCGCGAGGTTTGCCAGCAGGACGCCCTGAGACCCTTCACCGGATCGGAAATCATGCCGGGGCCGGGCGCCACGTCGGACGAGGACATCGATTCCTTCATCCGCCGCACGGGCGAGACGATCTATCACCCGGTCGGCACGGTCGCGATGGGCGTCAGCGACTCCCAGCCGCTGGATGGAGAGCTGCGCGTGAAAGGCGTCGAAGGGCTGCGCGTGATCGATGCGTCTGTCATGCCGACGCTGATCGGCGGCAACACCAATGCGCCGACCATCATGATCGCCGAGAAGGCTGCCGACCTGATCCTGAAGAAGCCGCTGCTCGCGCCGGCGGAACTGCCGGAACTGGCGGGGGGTTCGTAACGGGGGAGAGAAAGAACGGCCTCAGCCTTCGGGCTGCAGGCCCGTGTTCTCAGCGATCGCGGCCGCCGGCACCAGGACGGCCATAGCCTTGATCACTCTGTCTTGTCCTGCTGTTCCTGGTCGGCCGATTTCGGCACTTCCTTGATCAGGACGTTCTGGTAAGCGTAGGGGATCTCGATCCCGGCTGCGTCGAAACGCTTCTTCACGGCTTCGAACACGGTGTTCTTGACGCCGGCCGCAACACCGGAATCGGCACACCATACGCGAAGACTGAAATCGACGCTTGAGGCGCCCAGATTGGTGACCGGGCAGCTGACGACCTCTTCGATTTCGGGAAGTCCCGCGGCAATTTCCAGGATCAGCGCGCGCGCCTTGTCGATATCGGAGTCATATCCGATCGAGATCGGAATCATCGCCATGGTGCGCTGTTCCTTGGCGGACAGGTTGATCATGGTCGAGCTTGAGATCGAGGAGTTCGAGATGATGACCCGGCGATTGTCATAGGTTTTCAGCATGGTGTAGCCCAGCGACACGTCCTCCACGATCCCGGTTTCGACACCGCCTGGCGCGTTGATCTGCAATTTATCCCCCAGCCGGAACGGGCGATAGAAAATCAGGCTGAAACCCGCCACGAAATTCGACAGGGTCGATTGCGCAGCCAGGCCGAACACAACGGACGCAACTGAAACGCTTGCCAGCAAGGCAGTGGCGAGCTTGTCGAGCGCCGGGATCATGTGCGCGTAGAGCATCAGGACCATGATCCAGACAAAAGCGCTCGCGACTTTCGAGAGGAACGCGATGGACATACGGTCGAGGCGATTGTCGCGGTCTCGCTCGACGACCAGCAGGATCATCCGTTTGAGCAGACGCGACAGCAGAAGTCCGGCGACCAGGAAGACCGCGAGAATGATCAGCGCACCAGACCATCGGTCGGGATGAAGATGCATCTCCCAGCTTTCCAAGGTTTTCCATGTCATCGGTGCTTTGCCCCATTGATTTGGTTCGCCGGTTTTTACGGGTCCGGCGATTTCCTCATAGAGGCGTTCAAGCTGCTGGCAAGATGGGGGTCAAACCTGATGTACTGTCAAAGGAGCCGAGCCTGAGGCGGCCGTTCCTGACGCTTCAATCCTCGATCGTGACGGAATGGCCCCTCCGATGCCGGAAGCTAATTTATTTAATTTCATAAAAACTTCGAACAAAATTGAGGAATATTCATTCGGCTGTCATGCAGCCGGGTTAGATCCGCTCACAGGCATTCAATGGCGGGCCGCACAAAGTTCTGGCGGCCGGCACGCAATCACCTGGGAGCAAGACAATGACGACCGACCGCCGCGAGTTCCTGCGCATCATGGGGGTCAGCGCCGCTGCAGGCGCGGCTGCCAACACCTTTCCCAGTGCCATTGCCGAGGCGCTCGCGACGCCCGCTGCCAGCGAGACCGGGACGATCCGGGACGTGAAGCATGTCGTCATCCTGATGCAGGAGAACCGCTCCTTCGATCATTATTTCGGAACGCTACGCGGCGTTCGCGGGTTTGGCGACCGGCATACAATCCCCATGGAAAGCGGCAAGCCGGTCTGGTTCCAGTCGGACGGGCAGAAAGACGTGCCGCCCTTCCACCTCGATACGAAAACAACCGACGCCATCGCTCATCCGGGTACGCCGCATTCCTTCGCGGATTCCCAGGCGGCCTGGAACCAGGGCAAGTTCGGATACTGGCCGAAATACAAGAACCCTTACTCGATGGGCTATTTCAAGCGGGACGACCTGCCGTTCCAGTTCGCACTGGCCGAGGCGTTCACCATCTGCGACGCCTATCATTGTTCCATCACCACCGGCACCGACCCCAACCGGATCGTGTTCTGGTCGGGCTCCAATCATGATCCGGAGCTGCGGGCACGCGGCATCAACGGCACCGAGGCGGACAGCGAGCCGAACAATCTGCGCTGCTGGATCAAGGGCGCCCTGCCGGAACCGGGCTACACTTATCAGGGCTCGGCCCTGCCATGGAAGACGATTCCTGACGTGCTGGAAGAGGGCGGGGTGTCCTGGCGGATTTATCAGGACACGAATGACAACTGGACCGGCGCCATGCATGGCGGGCTGGCGTTCAAAAGCTTCCGTGAAGCAAAGCCCGGCTCGCCGCTCTATGAAAAAGGCATGACGGATTATTCGCTGGAACGCTTTGCGGCCGATGTGCAGGCGGGCACGTTGCCGGAGGTTTCATGGATCCTGCCGCCGAAGGACTGGTCGGAGCATCCGAGCGCATCGACGCCGCTGCAGGGCGCCGAGTTCACAGCGCGCATCCTGAAGGCGCTGACGGCCAATCCGGAGGTGTGGAGCCGGACCGTATTCTTCCAGACATTCGACGAGAATGACGGGCTGTTCGATCACCTGCCGCCGGCGGCGCCGCCCTCCTACACGGCGGACGGCGAACTGGCGGGCAAGTCGACGGTGGATCTCAACGGCTTCTACTTCTCCGATCCGGAGAGGAAACTGCTGGAAGAAGACGACACGATCAGCGGCAGTGTCCGTCCCTGGGGGCTCGGCCCGCGCGTGCCGCTTTATGTCGTGTCTCCATGGAGCCGTGGCGGCTGGGTGAACAGCCAGGTGGCCGATCACACATCGGTCGGCATGTTCCTGGAACAGCGCTTCGGCGTTACCGTGCCGGCGATCAGCCCCTGGCACCGCGCCGTATGCAGCGACCTGACGTCCTGTTTCGATTTCGAGACGCCGAATGCCCCGGTCTTTCCGGATCTTCCGTCAGCGGAGGGCTCCCGGAAGGCCGTGCTGGCGCAGATCCACCGCAAACGCATCGAGCCGCCGGCCGAGCCGCAGCTTCTGTCGCAGGAAACAGGCGCGCGGCCATCGCGGGCGCTGCCTTATGCGCTGGATGTCACCGCAAGCGCAGACGTGGACACGATCTCGCTAAAGTTCTCCAACGCCGGCAAGACGGGCGCGGTAGTCCACGTCTATGACAAGCGGCATCCGGATCGCATTCCGCGCCGCTATACGGTCGAGGCAGCCAAGGCGATTTCGGATACGTGGAGCCTGGCAGCGGATGAGGGGCAGTATGATCTGTGGGTGCTGGGACCCAATGGTTTCCTGCGCACTTTCCGCGGTGACGCATCTCGCGCGATCGAAACCTCGGCGAAAATGAATCTGCGCACCGGACTGGTCACCCTTTCCATGAAGAATACGGGCCGGACGAAGCAGGAAGTGTCCGTCTATGCGGGCGTCTATGACGGCTCGGAACCGGTCAAGGCAAGCGTCGGCGCCGGCCGGACGCTGAAGCGGGAATTCGAGACTCGCGACAGTGGCGCCTGGTATGACATCACCGTTTCCGCCGAAGGCTTTGAGCGGCGTCTGGCGGGCCGGATCGAAACCGGCCGCCACAGTATCAGTGACCCGGCAATGGGTGCCTAGCCGTTCGAGGCCACCAGTTTCACGCAGGGTTCGTTGACACGGGTGTCCGGCGGTACAAGCATCGAGACGCGGTGGCGCCAGACAGGACGGCCCTTGAGCAGCGGTTCACCGCCCAGCGTCTGGTAGAGGCCGAGCAGGCGGTTGCTGTCGGGGCGTTCGGTCTGCTTTGCCAGCGGCATGATGGTGAGTTCCAGTTCCACGCGCTGGCCGGTCATGGTTTCGCCGCGGCCGCGGATCACGCCCGGTGCGCCATCGAGCTGAACAGCGTCGAGGAAGGCGGACATCATCGATTTGTCCGGCCCGCTCCAGAGGTTCAGAAAGTCGTGGTCCACCAGTGGCCGGCCGAGGAGGTCGGTCAGCGATCCGCCCGCCGTACGGAACAGCCAGGCGCCGTCGCGTTTGTTCTCGAGAACGAAGAGGCGATCGATGAGACCGGGGTGGTCTTCCACGCGCGGCGATTCGATGGCGCCGGATGCGCTGTTTGCGTTCATGCGGCGCCAGGCGTCCAGCAGGACTTTGGTGTTGGGATGAATGGACCGATCATTCATGACTGGGTGGAACTCCGAATTTGTTTTCTGGCCCCCGCGGGCCGGTTCGGAGCTCTCTTGCGCAATAACTGTTCCAGAAGCGGCTTTTCCCTCGCTTGGAGAATTCCGGGGCTGAACCGGCCCGGCTTTTCCCCTGTGAGGGAATGAATCCGCGAATTCACGCGAACCGGTGCTGCCGGCTCCCCTGCAGCGTGTGTGCATGGTTTGCAGAACGTGTCTCTTCACGGGACGCGCCAGTGATTCGCCTGTTCGTCTCATCCGGCCGGCGAATTTCTGGCGGATAAAGGCTTCGATTCGGGAGGCTTAATGGGGCAAAACGGGCCGCATACAGCGTAAAAGCGCGGCGCTTCTTCTGCCTTTCGTGTCTTTCCGGCAACGGATTTCCGATTTGGGCACAATTTATGGGCGAATGCCTTGCCGTTGCTAACCTTAAAGATACGAAAGATGTGCGAGAAAACTCGCAAAGACTGGCGTTTCCTCCACTCACTTCTGCAGTCTTTCAAAAATTAATTATCCAAGGGAGAGCGACCTCGTGTCTAAATCCAATTCCTATTCCCGTGCGGGCTTCAAAGCCGTTCTCAGCCTCGGCGTCGGTTTGTCGGCGCTCGCAGCCAGCCAGGTTCCGGCCTATGCTCAGGAAGCCGGCGACGAAGACTCGTCCCGGACCCTGCAGACCGTCACGATCACCGCCACCAAGCGCGAACAGACGCTGCAGGATGTGCCGGTGGCTGTGTCCGTCGTCGACAGTTCGGTGATTGAACAGGCTGAGATCGTCGACCTGAACGACCTTCAGTCGATCGTTCCGTCGCTGCGCATCGGCCAGTACCAGACTTCGGCCAACACCAACTTCATCATCCGCGGCTTCGGCAATGGCGACAACAATGCCGGCATCGAACCGTCGGTCGGTGTCTTTATTGACGGCGTGTACCGTTCGCGTTCTGCCGCGCAGATTGCCGACCTGCCGAACATCGAGCGCGTGGAAGTTCTGCGCGGTCCGCAGTCGACCCTGTTCGGCAAGAACGCTTCGGCCGGTGTGATCTCGATCGTGACCGAGAAGCCCCAATATGAATGGGATGGCTCGGTCGAAGGAACGGTCGGCAATTACAACCTGTTCCGCGTGGCAGGGGACATCACTGGCCCGATCTCCGACAAGGTCGCCTTCAGCCTGGGCGCCAACTACAATACGCGCGATGGCTATGCCGAAGATCTGAACACCGGGTCTGACATCAATGACCGTAACCGCTGGGGCGTTCGCGGCCAGTTGCTGATCGAGCCGACGGAAGATCTGAGCTTCCGCATCATCGGCGACTTCGACAAGATCGACGAAACCTGCTGCGTGGTGGCGAATGTCGTGAACGGCCCGACCGGTGCGGCAATCATGGCTCTCGGCGGCATGCTCAATCCGGAAGCGCCGTTCTCTTATGAGGTCTACAACAATCTGGATTCGACGAACGATGTGGAGAACTCCGGATTGTCGGTGCAGGCCGACTATGCGTTTGGGTTTGCTGACCTGACGTCGATCACGGCCTACCGGTCCTCCAAGCTGAAGACCGATCAGGATTCCGACTTCACCAGCGCTGACCTGCTGGCTCGCAACTCGAACGATACCGATATCGACACATTCACCCAGGAGATCCGCCTCACCTCTAATGGTGACGGCGCTGTCGATTGGATGGTCGGCGGTTTCTACTTCGATGAGTCCGTCGATATCGAGAACCAGATCCTCTATGGCGACGACATCCGCGGGTATATCGACGTCCTGTCTCAAGGCCTGCTCACGGGTCTGGAGCCGCTGGTGTTCGGCGTTCCGCAAGGCTTCTTCTTCCAGCCGGGCGAAGGCATGACCGAAGCCTACGGCCAGGACAACACGGCGTTCTCGCTGTTCGGTACGGTCGACTATCACATGACCGACCGCCTCACAGCGACGGTCGGCCTGAACTATACGCAGGACAACAAGGACGCCTATGGCCGCGTCGTGTCGACTGATACGTTCTCGGCGATTGATCTGGATCCGCTGTCGCCATTTATCTCGCAGGTCGCTACCGGCGCCCTCCTGCTGCAGGCAGGCGTGGACCCGACAAACCCGGCGGCCGTCGGTGCATTCGCCGCAGCCTATCCTGAGGTGTTCGCGACAATCCAGGCAACGGCGGCTGGTTCAACGTCCCAGCTGCAGCTGCTCCAGTTCTTCCCTCAATTCGTGAATTTCCCGAATGCAGTGGAAAGCGGCTCGACCAATGATGATGACACGACCTACACGCTGCGTCTGGCGTATGACGCAACGGACAATGTGAATGTCTACGCATCCTACGCCACGGGCTTCAAGGCATCGTCCTGGAACCTGTCGCGCGATAGCCGCCCGACTGCGGCTGGCTATGCCAACCTCGTTGCCGCAGGGCTCAATCCGCCGAACCTGACCACGGGGACCCGCTTTGCAGGTCCGGAAGAATCGGAAGTGTTCGAGATCGGCATGAAGGGGGCCTGGGATACGTTCGCAGTGAACCTCGCCGTCTTCGATCAGAAGATCAAAGGCTTCCAGTCGAACATCTTCACGGGCACCGGCTTTGCGCTGGCGAATGCCGGGGAGCAGTCGACTCAGGGTCTTGAAGTCGATGCGACCTGGAACCCGACCGAGAATCTGACGCTCGGCTTTGCCGGTACGTTCCTTGATCCGGTCTATGACAGCTTCAAGAACTCGTCGGCAGGGGACATCTCCGGTGCCAAGCCCGCAGGCATCTCGGAAGTCTCGACCTCTGCGTCTGCGCTCTACACCTTCAACTTCGAAGGCCTGGACGCATTCGTTCGCGGCGACTGGCAGTATGAAGGCCCGTCGACCTATCGCGACGACCCGGCCGAGCAGGCTATTATCGGCGAAGAGCGTGAGTACAATCTGTTCAACGCCTCCGTTGGCTTCAAGTCGGAAAGCGGCATCAGCTTCACGTTCTGGGGACGGAACATTTTCGACGAACAGTACATCATGGCGGCTTTCCCGTCGGTGGCACAGCTCGGGTCGTTCTCCGGCTATCCGAGCCAGCCGGCGACTTATGGCGTCACCGTTCGCAAGACCTTCTAAGCCTTGCCAGCAATACAACAGGAAAAGCCCCGCCAGACTGGCGGGGCTTTTTTGTATCGGGCGCCGTGGCTGCGCTGGCCATTCTAAGGCGGTGCGTCTAGCCTGACGGTGTGAGTGTTCCGCAAACAAGGCCCGAATCGACCCCGTGACGCGTGTAGCCAGAACGCCTCCCATCATAGAGGCTCCGCCGGCGGTGACCGGCCTCGCCGCTTTTATTGTGCTGGCGCATGCCGTGCGCGTGTTCTCTCCGATCAGCTGGCAGGGACATATGTTGTCTCTTCTCAGCCTGCAGCCCGACCGGTTCTGGGCGTGGGCAGGGCAGGGCGTGCCGGGTGCGGTGCCCTACAGCTCACCTATAGAGGCGCTGGCGCCGTTCCTGACCGAGGCTCTCCTTCATGATGGGTGGGGCGCAGCGATCCTGAATGCGGCGCTGATCGTGATTTTCGGCCGGCTGGTGCATGCCTCCCTCTCTATAGGAAGGCGTAGCGGCGCGATTCCCTTCCTTATTGTGTTCTCAGTGTCCGTGATGGGCGGCTCTCTCTTGCATCTTCTGACGCAGTATCCGGCCGGAAGCGGGCTGATCGGGGCGTCTGGTGGCGCCAGCGGCCTGTTTGCGGCCTGGGTACTGGTCCAGGAAGGGCGGGGCGGGCAGATCCTGTCGAAGCGATTCCTCGTCGTTTTTCTTTTCTTTGCGGCGGTGAACTTTGCGCTGTGGCTGATGGGGCCGTCTCTTATAGGCGTGCGAATGAGCTGGCAGGCGCACCTGGGCGGCTTCATCGCAGGGGCGTTGATGTTCCAGTTTTACCGGGCCCGGCGGCGCGTTTTGTGATTCTCATCGCGCCTGAGCCGCCTTTATGGTAGCTTTCCGTAACCGCGAGGCCGGTCAACGGCCCGCAAAAAGGAGGACGCGCATGACAATAGACCAGATCCTGAATGACAAAGGGCGCGAAATTATCTCGATCAAGGCCGATTCGAGCCTTTCGGACGCTGCCCGCATGCTGGACGAAAAAAGAATCGGCGCTGTGGTGGCTTTGAGTGACGATGGAGACATCGTCGGCGTGCTTTCCGAGCGGGATATTGTCCGCCATGTTGCCCGGAACGGCGAAGCCGCACTCAAGATTGAGGTCGGAGATGCGATGACTCGCGACGTCATTACCATCGAGTCGACCACAAAAGTTGAAGAAGCGATGCAATTAATGACCGATCGGCGCGTCAGACACCTGCCTGTTTTGCGGAATGATCGCCTGATTGGCGTCGTTTCCATCGGCGATCTTGTGAAATGGAAGATCGCCGAGACAGAAGCCGAAGCCGAAGCGATGAAATCGTACCTCTCGACACAATACTGATTTTTCAAGGCTCTAGCCTTTAAAGTGCCGAAGTTCGGCAGGAATGCATGGCCGGTCTGCAGCGAAATCGCATTATTTCTTGCGATTTGCTGCAGAAGGGGGTTGCGGCCACCCCGTGCCTTGAGTATCTCCCGGCCTCCGCTGAAGACGCCCTCGGGCTTCGGACGCGGCGCCCGCAAATGGCGCCCCTGAGATGAGAAAAAGGCTTGCGCCTTTCACCGAACAGGGGTTATGTATGCGGTTCCTCGAAACGCTCGGACATGCCGGGCCGGTTCCCGGCCCACAGTGTCTTTTGCGCTGAAAATTCAGTAGTTTCCCGGCTCAAACCGGTAACTGCAGAAGGCGCAAAAAAGGGTGTTGACGGGCAAAACGGTGGCCCATATAAGCCGCCGCTTCCTGATGAGGTTTCGGCCTTCTGACGGACCCGGAACTTCGGTTCCACCTGATCGCTCGGACACCCCGGGCCGCACGTCGGTCTTAAGTGTCTCTTGTGCTGGAAAATCGGCGGTTACACGGTTCGCACCGGAAACTGCAGAAGGCGCAAAAAAGAGTGTTGACGGGCAATTCGGCGGCCCATATAAGCCGCCACTTCCGGACGGAGCCGCAGGCTTCTGAAGGGCTTCGGAACTCCGGTTCCAGCTGTTTGACATCGTAAGAGATTAAGGAAGAGAAACGCAGGCGGCGTGATGGCTTGCGAACCTCGCCAGAGAGCAATCGATGGCAGGTTCATACGATCACGACGGATGCGTTTCTTGAGAGAAAATTCTTTTATCCATCGGATGGGTTTCGGCCTGTCCTTTGTGACAAAGGGTTTCTCGTCAAAAGAACGCAATACTTATGCTTAACAGCTTGAGTAACTGTCCATATTCCAATGGATGGTTTCGTCAGATCAACACTCAACTTGAGAGTTTGATTCTGGCTCAGAACGAACGCTGGCGGCAGGCCTAACACATGCAAGTCGAACGACATAGTGGCAGACGGGTGAGTAACGCGTGGGAACGTACCCTTCACTACGGAATAGCTCTTGGAAACGAGTGGTAATACCGTATACGCCCTTCGGGGGAAAGATTTATCGGTGAAGGATCGGCCCGCGTTAGATTAGCTAGTTGGTGAGGTAATGGCTCACCAAGGCGACGATCTATAGCTGGTCTGAGAGGATGATCAGCCACACTGGGACTGAGACACGGCCCAGACTCCTACGGGAGGCAGCA
>PACZ01000040.1 GCA_002700305.1 Hyphomonas sp.
CCGCGAGATCGAGATCAAGGTGGCCCAGGGCGCCAAGCCCGGCGAGGGCGGCCAGCTGCCCGGCTTCAAGGTGACCGAGTTCATCGCCCGCCTGCGCCATGCAACGCCGGGTGTGACGCTGATCTCCCCGCCGCCGCACCATGACATCTATTCCATCGAAGACCTGGCCCAGCTGATCTACGATCTGAAGCAGATCAACCCGGAGGCCCGGGTCTGCGTGAAGCTCGTGGCCCAGTCCGGCGTGGGCACGGTCGCGGCCGGTGTGGCGAAAGCCAAGGCGGACATTATCCTCATCGCCGGCGGTGTCGGCGGAACGGGTGCCAGCCCGCAGACCAGCGTGAAGTTCGCCGGCCTGCCATGGGAAATGGGTCTTGCCGAAGCACACCAGATCCTGTCGCTCAACAATCTGCGCGACAAGGTCACCCTGCGGACCGATGGCGGCCTGCGCACGGGCCGCGACATTGTCATCGCAGCCATGCTGGGCGCTGAGGAATACGGCATCGGCACGGCCTCGCTCGTCGCCATGGGCTGTATCATGGTGCGCCAGTGCCATTCCAATACCTGCCCGGTCGGCGTCTGCGTGCAGGATGAAGCCCTGCGCGCGCACTTCACCGGCACGCCGGAGAAAGTCGTCAATTTGATGAGCTTCATTGCCGAGGATGTCCGCGAGATCCTCGCCTCGCTGGGCCTCAAGTCTCTCGACGAAGCCATCGGCCGCACGGACCTGCTGGCCCAGGTCAGCCGCGGCGCGACGCATCTGGACGACCTCGACCTCAACCCGCTCCTGGTCCAGGTCGATACCGACAAACCGATCGTCTACCAGCCGGCCCACCGGGAAGAAGTGCCGGACACGCTGGACGCCCAGATCCTGCGAGACGCCGAGCCCTTCTTCGAGCGTAGCGAAAAGATGCAGCTCGAATACGACGTGCAGAACACGATGCGCGCCATCGGCACGCGGTCGAGCTCTGCCATCACGCGCAAATTCGGCATGCATGCGCTGCCGGAAGGCCGGTTGCACATCCGGCTCGAAGGGTCGGCCGGCCAGTCGCTCGGTGCCTTCTCTGTGCAGGGCCTGCTGCTGGAAGTCATCGGCGATGCCAATGACTATGTCGGCAAGGGCCTGTCGGGCGCGACCATCGTCGTGGCGCCGCGTCCGAAGGACCGGCGTTCGGCCTCCGGCGATGCGATCATCGGCAATACCTGTCTCTATGGTGCGACCAGCGGCAAGCTGTTCGCCTCCGGCACGGCAGGCGTGCGTTTCGCGGTGCGGAACTCCGGCGCGAAGACGGTGGTCGAAGGCTGCGGCGCAAACGGCTGTGAGTACATGACCAATGGCCGCGCGGTGATCCTCGGGCCCGTCGGCGATAATTTCGGTGCCGGCATGACGGGCGGCGCCGCCTTCATCTGGGATCCGACCAACCGGTTCGAACGGGTCGCAAACCCCGACTCGATCGACTGGCACCCGCTGCCGGAAATGCCGGCCGAGCATATCGGTGAGGCAAAAGCCCTGATCGAGGAACATGTCCGCCGCACGGGCTCTGTCCGCGGCAAGGAAATCCTCGATGACTGGGACCGGTCCGTCCACGACATGCTGATGGTCGTGCCGAAGGAAATCGCGCACCTGCTGCTCGGCCGTACCAAGCCGAAGGCGAAGAAGAAGGCCAAGGCGAAAGCCTGATCCTTTATCCCATAAAGATAAAGCCCCGCGGATCGTTCCGCGGGGCTTTGCTTTTGGGGGAAGGGCCGGATCAGTTTTTCTTGCGGCGGATGCGCGGCCAGATCAGTTTCAGCCAGATCCAGACGAACACGCCAATCAGGAGCAGCCAGGGCAGGCCGACGGCGAAGGCCGTGATCACGGCGGCAAGTGCGCTCGACAGATTATAGAAGAAATCGCCGAAGGCGCGGGCCAGCGGCTGCAGCGCGCCTTGCGAGACCGGATTGCGCTTCGTTTCGTAGCTGATCGACAGCTGGCTCATGTTCACCCGCTGGCGGAGCGCTGCGAGCGAGGATTTCAGCGAATCGATTTCGCCGTTCACCCGGGCGAGCTCACGCTCGGTCTCCAGCAATTCGCCCAGCTTGCCGGGCCGGTCGGCCAGCAGCTGTTCCAGCCGGCCCTGCAGGGTCTGCTGGGCTTTCAGGCGGGCATCGGTGTCGATGATGGAGACGGTGAGGTCTTCGGCCGTGGTCTGGCGGTTGGTGATCTCGCCTTTCGCAGCCTTGGCTTCGGCTTCGACGCCGTTCAGGAACTGGTCGATCCAGGCCGGCGTCGCGCGCAGGTTCAGCGAGGCGGAGGCTTCATCCTCGGAATAGGAATTCATCCAGGAATTCGTCACCATGCAGACCGAAGGGCCGGCCTTGTTGCAGGCATCGATATGGCCCTGAAGAGTCGGCTCGATGGCCGCGACCGGCAGGCGCATGCCAAGGGAATGGGAATAGGCGATATATTGCTGGGCGATGGCTTCGCCGCCCGCGCTGCCATCCGGGCCGCCGCCTGCGTCCATCTCCTCCATATACATGCCGTCATTGGCCATCTTGGCACTCATGGACATTTCGACGGGCGGCGGGGCAGCCATCGGCCGGGCCGATTCGGCATAGTCCGACCGGCCGGGTCCGCCACAGGCGGCCAGCCCGAACGTGGAGATGGTCAGCGCCGACAAGGCGATACGCAGTGATTTGATTTTCATGATGGTCCCTCCAGTGGACACATCTCCCACATGAAACGCGGAAAAAGGCAATATTCCGCTCGGAAAGGGAAGAATTCTGGCGGAGCCGCCGGATTCTGCGCGGGCCGGATATGAGAGGCGGGGGCCTGGGACGGGGCAGCGCCTGCGACGCGGGCGATTCTGGTCAGCGAGAATGCAATCGCAAATCGATTCCCCGGCCGGGCGACCTTTGTGTTGCCGGGGCTGCAGGCTAGGCGGAACGTGCCCGCATATCCGGCGCGACGGAGGGTGCGCCGGTCCTCCAGCCTCGGTGAGAGACCCTCCGGACCATTCAAGGACCCAAGGTCATGATCACAAACACTCGCGCTCCGTTCTTTTCGCCTTCCCGCCGTAGCCTGATGAAACTGGCGGGCGCCGGCGCGGTTGGCGCCGCAACGGCCCTGTCGGCCTGTTCGGAAACCGCCACTGCAGCTACACCCGCCAATGACGCCATCGACCCGAACGCCATGGTGATCCTGTCTGCGAACGAAAACCCCTACGGCCCGTCGCCGATGGCCGTCGAGGCGATCAAGGAGGAAGCCGGCAACCTTTATCGCTACACCTATCCGACGGTGATGAAGTTCGCCGAGATGGTTGCCGAGCGCGAAGGCGTTGCGCCGGAGCAGGTTCTGGTGACCAACGGCTCGACGCCGATCCTCGCGGCCTTCTCCGACTGGGTGAATGTGAAGGGCGGCAAGATCGTCACCTCCGCCATCACCTATGAAGGCGTTCCGCGTGTGGCCGAACAGGCCGGCACCGAAGTCGTCTACATGCCGCTGACCCAGGACATGGGTTACGACATGGAAGCCATCGCCGCCCGCGTCGGCCCGGATACCGGGGCTGTCTATCTCTGCAACCCGAACAACCCGACCGGCAAGACGATCCCGACGGCACAGCTGAAAGCCTTCGTCGAAGACGTCAGCAACAAGGTGCCTGTCTTCGTCGACGAAGCCTATCTCGATATGTCGGACGACTATCCGGGCAATGTGATGTCCGAATTCGTGGCGGCCGGTAAGCCGGTCATCGTCGCACGGACCTTCTCCAAAATCTATGGCATGGCAGGCCAGCGTCTCGGCTACGGCCTGATGCCGGCCGACATGGCGATGGATATGCGCAAGACGGGCCGCCTGTCGAACGTCAACTATCTGGGCCTTGTCGGCGGCATGGCCAGCCTTGAGGACACCGCCCATTTCGAAAAGATGCGCGCCACGATGATCCGTGGACGCCAGAAGCTGATCGCCATGGCCGCAGACCTTGGCCGTCCGATCGCGCCAGATCCGCAGGGCAGCTTCATCTATATGGATGTCGGCATGCCCGCGAAGGATTTCGCCGCCAAAATGCTGGACCGCAATGTCCGCGTTGTGGGCGAGCGCTGGAGCGACCTGCCGAACTGGACGCGCATCTGCGTTGGCCTCGATCATGAGATCGACAAGTGCCACGCCGCCGCAAAAGAAATCCTGACCTCAATCTAAAGGGGGGGGTGGGGCCCCGGTCCTGACTTCGGTCAGGGCCGGTATCCGACCTTGCGCTCGCCCGGTTCCAGAACGCGCCAGGCGTGGTGGATGAAGTCCACCAGCAGGGGGCGGGTGTCGCGCGGGTCGATGATTTCCTCCGCCAGGAAACTTTCCGCTGTGCGGAAGGGGGAGCGGATCGCCTCGAATTTCCGGTAGAGCTGTTCCTTCAGGGCGTCCGGGTCTTCGGCCTCGGCCAGTTCCTTGCGGAAGGCCGCTTCGATACCGCCGGCCATGGGCAGGCTGCCCCAGTCGCCGCTTGGCCAGCAATAGCGCCATTTCGTCTTTGACTGGTTCATCATTGCCGACCCGGCGAGACCATAGGCCTTGCGGATGACCACGGAGCACACCGGCACATCCGCCTGATAGACGGCGGTCATGGCCCGCACGCCTGCGCGGGTGACGCCGGCGGTTTCGGCCTTCACGCCCACGGCGAAGCCCGGGCAATCGACAAAGTGGATGACCGGCAGGTGGAACATGGAGCAGAGGTCCATGTGCCGTGTGACCTTGTCGCAGACATCCGCCGTCCACGCCCCATCCAGGAAGAAGGGGTCGCCTGCCAGGATGCCGACCGGGTAACCGTCGATCCGCGCAAGGCCGGTGACGATGCCGCGGCCCCATTCCTTGCCGATCTCGAAGAAACTGCCATGGTCGACCGTGGCATCGATGATCTTACGCGGTTTGTAGGGCGTCTTGCCGTCCGTCGGCACGATGGAGAGCAGGCTCTCTTCCTTTCGGTCCGGATGGTCTGCCGGGGCCGTGCGCTGCGGCAGGTCGTGTACGGAGGGTGGCAGGTAGGACAGGAAGCGGCGCGCTTCGATGAAGGCGTCGGCCTCGGTGTCGACCACATTGTCCACCGTGCCGTTTTGCGCCTGGATCTTCCAACCGCCGAGTTCTTCCTTGGTCACGTTCTCGCCGAGCGCGATTGCCACGGGCGGGCCGGCCACGAAGACCTGGCTGAGTTCCTTGACCATCACCGAGAAATGGCTTGCCGCCACACGGCCTGCGCCCATGCCGGCGCAGGGCCCGAGCGCGAGCGAGACGAACGGCACCTGGGTCATGCCATGAACGATCTCGTTCCAGCCGGGCGTTTCGGGAATATAGGTCCGCGGGTCCTTCTCCAGCGACTTGACTGAGCCGCCGCCGCCCGTGCCGTCGATCATCTGCACCAGCGGCATGCGATACTCGGCCGCCATCTTGATCATCTGGACCATCTTCTGCCAGATCGAGGCATCCGAGGCGCCGCCGCGCACGGTGAAGTCGTCGGCGAGGATCACCGTCGGGCGTCCATCCAGCGTCGCCCGCCCGGTGACGGAGCTGGCCGGCAGGAAGCTCTCCATCTCGTCATCGGCCGTATAGGTGGCGCGCCCGGCGATCTTGCCGATCTCATGGAAGCTGCCCGGGTCTGCCAGAAAGGCGACGCGCTCGCGCACCGTCAGCTTGCCGCGGCCGCGCTGGCGCTCGACGGGTTCGTCGCCGCCCATTTTCTCGGCCAGCCTTTCGCGCCAGCGGAGCTCTTCAATCGATTTTTCCCAACTCATGGGCTGAGCTTCCACGCTTCCCCAGCGCTAGGTCAAGCAGATGTGAGACCGGTCCGGCAAGAATTCGCGCATGCCCCGGTGCGTGAAACTGAAACTCCCCGTTTCGTGACGCTAGGTCGCGCAGCTTTTCCTTGATTTTCATACCGCGGGTCTGCTTTATCGCTTCAAATCCATTCCAAGGAGGAATCTCATGGATCTCGCAGAACTCACAGCCAAGGCCAATGACGCTGTTTCCGCTGGCGGCGACTTCAAGAAAAAGGTGAAGTTTGACTTCGGTGACGCCGGCAAACTCTTCATCGACGGCATGAACGGCGTGGCCAACAATTCCGACGACGCTGCGGATGCCACCATCAAGGTTGACTGGGAAGACTTCAAGAAGATCGCTTCCGGCGGTCTCGACGCGACGATGGCCTTCATGCAGGGCAAACTTAAAGTTGAGGGCGACATGTCGGTTGCCATGCAGCTGCAGAGCCTGATGAAGGCGCTTTCCTAAGGAGAGCCGCCCTTCGGGTTTGACAGGTCAGGCCGCCCCGGGACACCCTGCGGGCGGCCTTATCTTTTGGGACACAGCTGCATGGACACGACCCCTCTGCCGGATACCGAATTCGTGCTGGTGCCCGGCAATCCCCCACCGCAGGGCGCGGAGATCGTCTGGTTCAAGGGCACGGGCGGGCGCGCGCTCCGGGCCTGTGTCGCCCCGGCGCTGGCCCCGGACAAGCCGCGCGGCACGGCCATCGTCTGCCCTGGGCGGACGGAGTTCATCGAGAAATATTTCGAGGTCGGCCACGAGCTTCAGGCCATGGGCTTTGCCGTCGTCATCCTCGACTGGCCGGGGCAGGGCCTGTCGGACCGCCTGCTGGAAGACTCGAAAAAGGGCCATATCGACCGGTTCGAAACCTTCATGGGCGCGCTCGCCAATGGGCTGGAGGCGCTGGATGACCGGCTGCCGCGCCCTTACGTGTCGCTCGCCCATTCGATGGGCGGGGCGATTGCGCTGGCGGCGATAGCCGACGAGCTGGTGAAAGTGGACGCCGCGGCCTTCAGCGCCCCGATGTGGGGGATCAAATCGAAATTCTTCGGCATGCGCTATCTCGTCTGGGCGATGCGCGCGACGGGCCGGTCCGGCGATTATGCTATCCAGCCCGGGCCGCCGGAAACCTTCGAGACCAATATCGTGACCCATGACAAGAAACGCTGGCAGATGCAGCGCGCCCTGGTCGATGCCCGGCCGGAACTGGACCTTGGCCCGGTGACCTGGGGCTGGCTCGGCGCCTCGCTCGACATTCTGGCGCGGTTCACAAAAGCGAAGACGCTGAAGACTGTAACCATCCCGGTTTTCGTTGCCTCGGCAGCCGAAGAACAACTGGTCGATAATTCGACCCATACCGCGATCTGCAAACGTCTGCCGGATTGCGAACACGTCACGGTCGAAGGCGCGATGCACGAGATCCTGATGGAAACCGACGACAAGCGCGCGGAGTTCTGGGAGGGCTTCCAACGCCTTCTGAAACGTGCGGATATATAAAAAAGAAAATTCAGACAAAAAATTCAGACTGGGGTTAGGAGGAAATCCGTGGCGATCATCACGCTTTCGCGCATTCTGGCATTCTGGGCGGGCCAACAGCCAGACCGGGCGGCTATCGATCATGAAGGGGTCCAGATCAGCTGGGCCGAGCTGGACCGGCGGACCAACCGTCTTGCGCGGGCCTATGAAAAGCTGGGCGTGAAGCAGGACGATTTCGTCACCATCGCGCTACCCAATGGGATTGAGTTCTTCGAGGCCTGCCTCGCCACCTGGAAGGCCGGCGCAACGCCGCAGCCGATCTCCGCGCGCCTGCCCAAGCATGAGCGGGATCAGATCGTGGAGCTTGGCAAGCCGTCCCTCGTCGTTGGCGTCCCGGAAGGGGAGTACGGCAACACGCCGTCCGTGCCGGAGAATTTCGTCCCGGATGAGAGCCTTCCGGACACGGAATTGCCTGAGCGCATGGCCGCCTCCATCAAGGCGATGACCAGCGGCGGCTCCACCGGCCGACCGAAACTGATCGTCTCCAAGATCCCCGCTGCCTGGGACCCGGAGCTGCCTTATCTCGAAATCCCGGTGCAGGGCGCCATGCTGATCCCGGGGCCGCTCTATCACAATGGCCCCTTCATGTGGGCGATGATTGCCCTGTTCAAGGGCTGCACCGTCGCCATCACGACGCGCTTCGATGCAGAGAAGACGCTGGAGACCATCGAGCGGTTGCAGATCGACGTCGTCTACACCGTGCCGACCATGATGCGCCGCATCTGGGCCCTGCCGGAAGAGGTGCGGAACAAATACGACCTGTCCAGCCTGAAGGCGCTCTGGCACCTCGCGGCGCCATGCCCGGCCTGGCTGAAGGAATGTTTCATCGAATGGCTCGGCGGCGATGTCATCTGGGAGCTCTATGCCGGCACCGAAGGGCAGGGCACGACGATCATTCAGGGGACGGAATGGCTGGAGCATCGCGGCTCTGTCGGCAAACCGGTCGAGGCCTGCGAAATGATCGTCGTCGACGAAAACGGTACCCGCCTGCCGCCCGGCGAAGTGGGCGAGATCTTCATGCGGCCGCTGGAAGGGGCGGGCACGACCTATCGCTATATCGGTGCGGAAGCCAAATCGCTTGAAGGCGGCTGGGAAAGCCTAGGCGACATGGGCTATCTGGATGAAGACGGGTATCTCTACCTGACAGACCGCCTGTCGGACATGATCCTGTCGGGCGGGGCGAACATCTATCCGGCCGAAGTGGAAGCGGCGATCGATGCCTATCCGGGCGTTCAGTCCTCTGCCGTGATCGGCCTGCCGGATGAAGACATGGGCGCACGCCTGCATGCCGTGATCTGCCGTCCCGAAGGCGCTGTGGACGAGGCCGACATGCTGGCCCATCTGTCGGACATGCTGGTGCGCTACAAGATCCCGAAGAGTTTCGAATATGTCAGCGAGGCCGTGCGCGACGATGCCGGCAAGGTGCGCCGCAAGACGCTTCGCGAAGAACGGATCGCGGCGATGGCGCAGGACGCCTGAAGCCGTCCCGGACTCCGGCCCGGTTCCGCTTGACTTACCCTAGGGCGGGGCCCGTCCCCTCCTGAAAAGTCAGGAGGAGACCCAAATGAAAGTTGCTGCCGTCAAGAAGCCGGGCGGGCCCGGAAATCTCGTTATCGAAGAACGTCCCGATCCCGTTGCGGGCCCGGGCGAAGTGCTTGTGCGCGTGCGCGCGTCCAGCCTCAACTATCACGACTTTGTCGTCGTCATGGGCGGCATTCCGACACCGGATGGACGTATCCCCATGTCCGACGGCGCCTGCGAAGTTGTTGCCGTGGGCGAGGGTGTCACCAAATGGAAAGTGGGCGACAAGGTTCTCTCGCTCTTCTTCCCCGGCTGGCAGTCCGGCCAGATCGAGGCGGCAGGGTTCCAGTCCGTTCCCGGAGACGGGGCAGACGGCTTTGGCGCCGAACTCGTGGCCGCGCCGGAAACCGCCTTCACCCGCATGCCCGAAGGCTGGACTTTCGAGGAAGCCGCAACCCTTCCGTGTGCGGCGCTGACCGCTTGGCGCGGCATGTTCGCCGAGGGCGGGCTCAAGGCAGGCGACTGGGTCCTGACCCAGGGCACCGGCGGCGTGTCGATCTTTGCGCTGCAACTGGCCAAGGCTGCCGGATGCCGGGTGATCTCCACGTCTTCCTCGCCGGAAAAGCTCGAAAAGCTGAAAGCCCTCGGCGCCGATCATGTGATCAATTACAAGGAAAATCCGGAATGGGGCGCCGAAGCCTTCAAACTGGCCGGCGGGCGCGGCGTGGATGAAGTCGTCGAAATCGGCGGGCCGGGCACAATGGCCCAGTCCATCGCGGCCTGCCGTCCGGGCGGGCACATTTCCCTGATCGGCGTTCTGACCGGCGTCTCGGGCGAAGTGCCGACGGCGGCGCTCTTCTCGCGCAACATCACCCTGTCGGGCATCACGGTCGGCTCGCGCCGCATGCAGGAAGACATGATCGACGCCCTCGAGGCGAACAGCATCAAGCCGGTGATCGATTCCACCTTCCCGCTGGACAAGATCGCCGACGCTTTCGCCCATCAGGCGAGCCAGAAACATTTCGGCAAGATCGTCCTGACGGTCTGATCCGTTATGGTCATTTATAGTCCGGCTTGGTCATGAGACGTCATGCCGGAGCACGCCCTGGTCCGGTATGATCATGTCATGATCATGGGCTGACATGAAAAAACGCCCTCCCGGCAGGGGAGGGCGTTTGTTTGTTCCGGAATGAAACAGGCCTAGCCGGCGATATATTGCGCGCCGTTCACCGTCATGGTCGCGCCGGTGATGAACGCGCCGTCGTCGCTGGCCAGATAGGCGCACATGGAGGCGATTTCTTCCGGCTTGCCGAGGCGGCCGACCGGGATGGTCGAGATGATGCTCTCGAGCACTTTCTCAGGCACGGCGCGCACCATCTCGGTGTCGATATAGCCCGGGCAGACCGTGTTCACGGTGATGCCCTTCTTGGCGCCTTCCTGGGCGAGCGCCTTGGTGAAACCGATCAGGCCGGCCTTGGCGGCGGAATAGTTCGCCTGGCCGAACTGGCCCTTCTGGCCGTTGATGGAGGATATGTTGATGACGCGGCCCCAGCTGCGCTCGCGCATGCCGTCCCACACCTGGCGGGTGACGTTGAAAGCGGAGGTCAGATCGATGTCGATCACCTGCTGCCATTGGTCTTTCGTCATTTTGTGGAAGGGCGCATCGCGCGTCACACCGGCATTGTTGACGACAATGTCGATCGGTCCGAGGTCTTTCTCGATGGCCGCAATGCCTTCGCCGACCGCGTCATAATCGGCGACGTCGAATTTGTAGACATGGATGCCGAGCTCGTCGGCGGTTGCCTTGGCGGCTTCATCGTTACCGGCATAGTTTGCCGCGACCTTGTAGCCGGCTTTCGCCATGGCGGCGCTGATGGCGTGGCCGATACCGCGTGTACCGCCTGTAACCAGAACTGTTTTGGACATGGGTGCTCCTCCCTGGATTTTTTGCACTGCAGCATGCTTAGCGTTACTGTTGCAGAAACTTCAATAGCGCATTGGTCGCATGCAGATTTTATGCGAGATTGTGCCGCATAGCACAAAAATTGCTTTTCCCATGGGGAAAGCTGAGGGATGAAAATGGCCAAAGGGACGGGCTCTGCAGAGCCGATCATCATCAAGAAATACGCAAACCGGCGCCTCTACGACACCTCGACGTCGTCCTATGTGACGCTCGACCACTTGTCGGAACTGGTCCGCGAAGGCCGGGATTTCGAGGTTCGCGATGCCAAGACGGGCGAGGACCTGACGCGTCAGGTTCTGACGCAGATCATCTTCGAACAGGAAACCAAGGGCGAGGGCGCCCTGCCGCTGAACTTCCTGCGCCAGCTGATCGGCTTCTATGGCGGCGGTGCGCAGACCTTCCTGCCAGCCTTCCTCGACATGTCGATGAATTCCTTCGCCGAAGCCCAGAAGGAATGGCAGAAAGCCGCCAACCCGATGACCATGTTCGAGAAACAGGCCCGCCGGAACATGGCGATGTTCGAACAGGCCATGAAGATGTTCATGCCGACGCTCTACAATTCGGCAAAGCCCGAAAAACCGGCCTCGTCCTCGTCTCCGGCAGGGTCGATGATGGAAATGCAGGCCGAGGCGCTGGCCAATATGCAGGCTCAGATGTCTGCTATTCAGGACCAGCTGGCAGAGCTTTACCGCAAGGACTGACGCCCGCGCGCATTCAGGAAACAAAAAAGCCCGCTCGTCTGAGCGGGCTTTTCTGATTTGAGGTCCCGGTCCGGATCAGCCGTGATCGACGCCGAAGTCACGCCGGGCAGAGACGATCGTCACCACAACGCCGGCCAGCACGTCCAGCAGTGTCATCGACATCAGGATGAAGAAGGTAGACGTGGCGAAGTTCGGTGCCAGCAGGAATTCGATCAGGCAGAGAATGAAAAGCATCATCGAAATGGCGTGATTGATGATGGTTGAGGTGCCGGTGCTGGTCGATTTCAGAATTTCCAGGAACAGGAAAACGATAGACAGGAGCAGGATGGCGTCGCCCTGGGTCAGCACCCATTTGACGCCCGAAATCATCGGCAGGGAGAAGAAGGTCTCGTTCAGCACGGCCTGAAGCGGGGCCGTATCGCTGGCGATCACCTGTCCCAGCTCATTGGTCGTGGTCGCCGGGCCGCCAGCCATGACGGCGAGGAGATTGTACAAGGCCACCGGAACGACCAGTAGCGGAAAGATTCCGAAGATTGCACGCATCAAATACCCCTTTTCGGTGCTGCTGCGGGACCCGGCATTCTGCCGTTTGTTTCTGGCGATAAAGCCGCCAACAATGGCTGCCTGTGTGTCCTTTTTCATGTTCACTAACCCGTCGCTCAGCGCGTGTTAACACGAGGTGTACCGGATAGTTTCCGCAGAGGCGAGGAAAAATCCCCCGCCGCCTTAACCAACACTATTCCCGCAAATCGGGCGATTTGCGGGCGGTTTGTTCAGGAATCTGAAGCGGATCAGATTTCGTCCGCGCCGCCTGGATTGCGGCGGCGGCGGATCAGCCAGGTCACGCCGCGCAGATCCGAGAAGGCGTCGTTCAGGCGGCCGAAATTGGTATAGTTCGACCGGCCCGCCCCGCGCTCGCGATGGTTCACATCGCGGTATTCCACGCCAAAGCCTTCGGCCCGCATAAGGGCTGGCATGTAGCGGTGCATGTGATCGAAATAGGGCAGCTGGATATAGGCCGCGCGCTGCATCACCTTGATGCCGCAGCCGCTGTCGTCGCAATCGTCCTTCAGCATGCGCTTGCGGATATTGTTGGCAAAGCGCGATCCGAAGCGTTTCCAGGCCGTGTCCTTGCGCTTGGCGCGGCGGCCCATCACCATTTTCAGACCTTCCGGCGCATCCCGGCGGGTCAACTGGCGGTAAAGATCGGGCAGGTCGGCCGGATCGTTCTGGCCGTCGCCATCCAGCGTACCGATCACCGGCGCTTTGGCGGCGAGGATACCGGAGCGGATGGCCCGGCTCTGGCCGGCATTCTTCCGGTGGCCCAGCACGCGAAGCATCGGATATTGCGCCTTCAGCTCCACCAGCTGGGCGCGGGTGTCATCGGTCGAGGCATCGTCGACGAACACCATTTCATAGGCGCGCCCGTCCAGCGCTTTTGCGATCTCGCCGATCAGGGTGGCAACGTTCCCGGATTCATTATGCACCGGAACGACGACGGAAAACTCGAGAGCCTGGTCCACTTCCAGATCCCTTCTGCTGGTGCGCCCCCAAGCCGGCGCGCGAAAAGTCTTCGCCTCATACAGAGCGTTCCGCCGGATGGCGAGCCCTGTGGTTCACCTGCGGCTGACACCCGTCTTGTGCCCAAAACCGCAAGACGAAGCGGGCCGAAGCAGTTAGAGGAGGGGACATGACATTGCTCGACCGCCTTTCGACCGGCTGGAAAGCCTGGGTCGCTCTCTTCCTGATCACGTTCAGCGCCGCGGCGCCCGGCGTCTTCATGCTACCCGCACTGGACCGCGACGAAAGCCGGTTTGCGCAGGCCTCCAAGCAGATGCTTGAGGATCATGACTATATCCGCATCCAGTATCAGGACGAGCTGCGCAACAAGAAGCCCGCCGGGATTCACTGGCTGCAGGCGGCCTCGACGGCGGTTTTCACCGGGCCGGAAGCCAAGCAGATCTGGACCTATCGCTTCCCCAGCTGGATCGGGGCGAGTCTTGCGGCGGTCGCCTGTTTCTGGTGCGGCATCCCGCTGGTCGGGCGGCGGGCGGCGTTTCTGGGGGCGGCCCTGTTCGGCTCCACCCTGTTGCTGACGTCGGAAGCACATATTTCCAAGACCGATGCGGTGCTGGTCTGTCTGACGACGTTCGGCATTGGTGCCCTGGGGCGGCTTTACATGCGCGAAGGGTCTCCGAAGCGGATGGCGCTCCTGTTCTGGCTCGCCATGGGGCTCGGCTTCCTGATCAAGGGACCGGTGACGCCAATGGTGGCCGCCTATGCCGGGGCCGGCGTCTGGGTCTGGGGGCGGGCGGAGAACGGGAAGGGGGGCGACTGGTGGCGGCCGCTACTCTGGTGGCCTGGCCCGCTCCTGTTCGTGGCGCTGGTGCTGCCCTGGTTCGTCTGGGTCCAGGTGGCGACCGGCGGGGAGTTCCTGCAGGGCGCGGTCGGCAAGGATCTCAAAGACAAATTCACCGGCGCCTCTGAAGGCCATGGCGGCTGGCCCCTCTATCACCTGACCCATCTTCCGATCTGGTTCTTCCCGGCGATCCTGCTGATCGTGCCAGGGCTCGTCGCGGGGTGGAAAGATGTCCGTCAAGCTACGGCTGCGCGGACAGGCTGGCCCGGTCTGATGATCGGCGGCGCCTTGCTCGCGGTGAGCCTGTTGCTGGCGCTGGTCTTGCCAGCCTCTGCGGCGAATGGGGTGAAGGTCGCCTATCCGGCGGTCCTGCTTCTGGTGTTCTGGTACCTGTCGACGCAGGAAGCGTGGCGCCGCCGCGCACCGGTATCACCCGATGCGCCGGACGAGGCGAAGGGCTTGCGGCTTCTCCTCTGCTGGACGCTGCTGACCTGGGCCTTCTTCGAGCTGATGCCGACCCTGCTCAGCCATTACATTCTGCCCGCCTATCCGGGCATGGCGCTGCTTTGCGGGCATGCGGCAGTCCGCCTGATGGAAGGGCAGAAGATGCCGGTCTCGCGCTGGCTGTCGCTTGCCCTGTTCGGGCTTGGCGCCGGGCTCCTGCTGGCGGTGTCCTATCCCGGCGTGACTCACTATTTCATGGCGGAAGCGGCTGGCGATTTCACCACCGCATCCAGTTCTGAGGTGTTGGCGACATGGCAGGGGTACCGTGTGTTTCCTGTTTGGCTCTGGTGGGCCGCATTTGCGTTGTGCGGGGTGGCCGCCATTGAGTTCAGCCGTGCCCGGACGGGCATCGCCATCCTGGCCGGTATTGCTGCGGCTTTCGTTATCGGCTGGCATATCCGCATTTTCATGCTGCCCAGCCAAGTCTGGGTGCAGCCGACAGAGACGGCGCGCCTGGCGCTGGAAGATGTGTGCGGCGTGCCGGGCGAAGCCTGCGCGATGACGCCGCCTGAGCGGATTCTGTCTCTCGGCTATGCCGAGCCGTCCTACATTCTCACCATGGGTACGCAGAACCTGCACCCGCCGGAGACCCCGCTGGACCTGCCCACCGACATGACGGCATATCCCGTCGTCTATCTCGTGAACTATGAAGACCGCAAAGCCGAGCCGCCGGTGGCCAAGGAAGTTGAGCATCTGCGTGCGCAGGCAAACGGCATGGGCCTCTGCATTACGGAGTCCGAGCCCTACTACGCGCTCAACTATTCAAATGGCGATCCGGTGAACTTTGTTGCCATGCGGTTCGACCGGGAAAGCTGCCGCTAGAAACTGTAGCCGATGCGCAGACCATAGGTTCGCGGGTCTGACCGGAATGTATCATAACCGATGAAGCCATAGCCGGAGAGCGCATAGTCTTCATCTGTCAGATTCCGAGCCCAGAGCGTGACGTCTATTCCGGGGTCTGCGAAATGGATGCCCGCTTCGGCCTGGAGCGTTGTAAACCCTTTCTGCATGCGCGACGCCAGCCCTTCCGGGTCCAGATAATAGCGGCTGCGGTATTTTGCGTGTAGCGAGACATGGCCTTCCGCATTGGAGGTCACATCGAACGCATACCGCCCGCCCAATGTGGCGGAGACGTCCGGCGCGAAGGGCAGGGGGTTGCCGTCGAATTTTGCAGCATTGCCGCCTGTATCGGTGGTCTGTTCGATTTTCGTATCGAGCAGGGTGAGCCCGCCTTGCAGGGACAGGGCCTCGGTCGCCTGCCAGCGCATATCGGCATCGAGACCATAGACGGTGGCGGCGTCGAGGTTGGACAGGGAATTTGATGTGATGCTGGAACCGTCCGGCAGCGGAAAGTTCACGAAGATGCGTGCCTGGGGGGCGTCATAGTCCTGATAGAACAGAGCGGCGTTCCAGACGAATCCGGCCGAAGGATTCGATTTGAAGCCGGCCTCATACGCCGTGACAGTCTCGGCGTCGAACAGGCCTTCATTCGCAAAGTGGGTGGCGTTGTTCTGCACTTCCCCATTGAACCCACCGGACTTGTAGCTGTTTGCAATGGACGCATACGCCGTGCCTGCACCCGCGTCGTAGGCCAGCGCCATGTTGCCGGTGAGTTTTGTGTCTTCGATCTCGTTCGAGCCTGCGGCAAGGCCGAGACCTCCGACATTGTTGTAGCCGATCGTTCCGTCATCGAAGATGTGCCGGCCTGCGCCGGCACCTTCGATTGTCTCTTGCGTGATCCGTGCGCCGAGCGTGGCCGCAAGCCGGTCGCTTAGCGCGAACTCATTGTAAGTGAAGGCCGCCAGGGCAGAGCGTTCCTGCCGGATGTCCGTGATCAACGTCATGGCTGTACCGTCCGAAACAGGGTCAGGTCCTGCGCGGCTGGCAGCGCCCACATAAGGGCAGGTCCCGAGAAGCGTGTCCGGGTCCAGCTCTCCGCACCAGATCGTGTAGGTCTGGCTGAAATCCTCCGCGGCGGCGTAGGCCCCGAACAAGGTAGAACCGCCGGCGCGCTCTGTCTTCAGGCGGACTTCCTGCGAGTACTGTCTGAAGTTGCGATCATAGGAGAGGTTCGCGTTGAAGAGCGGATTGCCGTAGAGTGCCACAGCCCCGTCAAAGTCAAATCCGTAAGACTGGTTGAAGCCTTCAAACGCGGTGAGGGAGGTCAGCGTCCAGTCGCCCAGATTGCGGACGTATTCGGCCGATGTGCCATAGAATTCATTATCGGTGTCCTGAACACCATCGCTTCCCACGGAAATGTCATGATCCGAGAGGCCCAGCGTGTCATTGCGCGGCGCGGCGTTGACGCCATTGTCTTCCTCATAATGCGTGCGGATCAGGAGGGCGCCGCCGAGGGCTTCTTCCCAGTTGAGGCCAAGCCGAAGGCCGAACTCGTCCCGTATGCCGCCCGCAGCGTCTGGCCCGCCTCTGTTGTCGAGCGCGGCATCGCGGGAAAGATAGCGCCCGGCCAGGCGGTAGCTGAAGCCGCCGGATGTCTGTCCGAACGCGCCTTCCACATCCGTGCGTTCCAGATTACCATATCCGGCCCGCAGATAGCGCGACTGGCCAGATTCCGGGCGGGCAGTCAGGAAACTGATCGCGCCGGAGGAGGCATTGCGTCCGAACAAAGTGCCTTGCGGGCCTTTCAGAACTTCGATGCCGGAGAGGTCGTACAGCATCAGGCCGGTCTGCACATTTGTGGCCAGGAGGACGCCGTCAGAATAGACGGCCGCTGCACCGGGCGTCAGCGCCTGGTGGTCCACGGCGCCGATCCCGCGGATCTGGAAGGCCACCTGGGTGCCATTTGCAACGGCGGCCTCCACGCCCGTCAGCAGGTCGGTCACATCCTCTGCGCCGAGATAGGGCGATGTCAGCCCGAGTTCATCTCCGCTGATCACGCTGACCGACATCGGGATGTCGCTGAGCGGTGTCTGGCTGGCCGTTGCCGTTGTGACGACACGATCGAGTCTTGCCGGAGCATCTTCCGGTTCGGCAGTGAATGTTGATGCGGCGAGGATAAGCGCGAGAGACATTTGAGGGGCCCTTACTTTGGGAAGAGGGCGCTTATCAGGCTTCGTGAATCGGCATCAACAGGGTCGCTGCCGCATGCCTGCTAAAGTGACTTTGCACTTTACTTCTTACAGGTTCGCCCGGGCCTGAACGGTTGGTGATTTACACCGCCGGGTCTGGCGCATAGCCTGCGATGAACAGCGGGAGACATCACATGAACTGGAAGCTTCGGGCGTGCGCTGCGTCACTGATCGCACTTGGAACGGCAGGCATGGCCTTCGCCGACAGCGACCTCAGGACGGCGATCGACAAGGACTATCAGGAAAACCTGGGGCCATTGTTCGAGTATTTCCACCAGCATCCTGAGCTCTCTTTCCTGGAGACCGAAACGTCCAAGCGGCTTGCGTCTGAACTGCGCGCCCTTGGCTATGACGTGACCGAAGGGGTGGGCGGCACCGGCGTGGTGGCCGTCATGAAAAACGGCGATGGCCCGACGGTTCTGATACGCGCCGACATGGATGGCCTGCCGCTGAAAGAAGACAGTGGTGTGGGCAATCCTTCCACAGTTACCCAGGTCGACATCGACGGCATCGAGAAGCCGGTGATGCACGCGTGCGGGCATGATGTGCACATTACCTCACTGGTCGGCGCCGCCCGCCAGATGGCCGCGCGCAAGGAAGACTGGTCGGGCACGCTGGTGCTGGTCGGCCAGCCCGCAGAGGAGCGGATCGGCGGCGCGCGTGCAATGATCCAGGACGGCCTCTATGAGCGGTTCCCGAAGCCGGATTATGCGATTGCCTTCCATGTCGCGGCCGAACTCGAGACCGGAACAATCGAAGTCCCGCTGGAACAGGTGGCGTCGAGTTCCGACAGTGTCGATATCATCGTCCACGGCGTCGGCGCACACGGCGCCTATCCGCATATGGGGATCGACCCGGTTCTGGTGGCATCGCAGATCGTGGTCTCCCTCCAGTCGATCGTCTCGCGGTCGATTGCGCCGCTGGAGCCGGGCGTGATCACGGTGGGAGCCATTCACGGTGGCTTCAAGCACAACATCATCGGCGACAAGGTCGAGATGCAGATCACAGTCCGCTCCGACGATCCGGAAGTGCGCGAAGAATTGCTGGATGGCATCGACCGGGTCGCGCGCGGCGTCGCGATTTCGATGAATGTGCCCGAAGACCTGATGCCGGAGGTTATCCGGTCTGAAACGGAAACCACGCCGCCCACGATAAATGATCCGGCGACTGCGCAGCGTCTGCGTGATGCGTTTGCGGCGCGTATTTCAGATGATGTGCTGGTGGATCCGCAGCGCGGCGGCATGGGGGCCGAGGATTTTGCCTATTTCGTCACCCCGGATACCGGCGTGAAGGGGGTTTATTTCAATGTTGGCGGTACGCCGGCCGATGAGCTGGAAAATGCCGCCTCCCACCATTCGCCATTCTTCAGGATCTGGCCTGAGCCGTCGGTGGAACTGGGCACGGAAGCCATGGTCATCGGGGCGATGACCCTGATGCCGGCGAAGGACTGACGTTAAGGATCAGCGCGGCGCGCGCTTGGCGAGAATTCGCTGCAGCGTGCGCCGGTGCATGTTCAGTCGGCGGGCCGTTTCCGAGACATTGTGATTGCACAGCTCATAGACACGTTGGATGTGTTCCCAGCGCACCCGGTCGGCGGACATCGGGTTTTCGGGCGGTGCGGGCTTTTCGTCGGTCGTGGCCGTGAGCGCGCGGATGATGTCTTCCACGTCTGCCGGTTTTGAAAGGTAGTCCACTGCGCCAGCTTTCACGGCAGCGACGGCGGTGGCGATGGCGCCATAGCCCGTCAGGATGACGGCGCGCGCTTCCGGACGGCTTTTCTGCAGCACTTCCACGACATCAAGGCCGCTGCCGTCTTCCAGGCGCAGGTCCAGCACAGCGAAAGCCGGTGGATTCAGGCGGGCGATATCCTTGCCTTCTGCAACATTGGTAACAGCAGAGACGATGAATCCGCGCTGGGCGAGGGCCCGGGCAAGTCGTTGTACGAACGGGCCGTCATCATCCATCACGAGACAGGAGCGGTCTTCGACCCCTTCGAGGCTCTCATGAAGATTGATATTTACCGGCCGTTCCATGCTCAGCTTCCCTCGCTACCTGATTCTTCTATAGGGGTTCCAAATCAATTAATCCAACGCGGATGCTTCAAGAGCTGCACGTGGCCAGAGGGCCTGAACGATGGCGCCCGTCCGGGGAGGCGTGCGGTTTCTTGTGGCGATCCTGCCGCCGGTGCGTTCGATCAGGGTTTTTGCAATAAAGAAGCCAAGTCCCATGTCTCCGCCGCCGAGATGTGCCTCGCTTCGCTCCGAGACGTAAGGCTCTCCCAGCTTCGGCAGGACTTCCTGCGCAAAGCCCGGCCCGTCATCGCTGATCGAGATCATGATCTGGTCTGCCGTCCAGCTCGCTTGGGCCGTGACCTTTGAATCAGCGAAACTGACGGCGTTTTCCACGAAAGCACTGATGGCATGCAGGATTTCGGGGCTGCGGTTCAGGATCGGCGGACGGTCGTCTGCCTCGTCTTCGCCCGGCCGGACGACCACTTCCACGGCAACGCCGAGCCCTTTGAAGGGGGCTGCCGCTTCAGCGACCAGCGCGTCCAGGGTGACGCGGGCGTGGACGATGTCTGTGGCCTCGCGCGCTTCGCGGATCGTGGCGAGAATGGTCCGGCAGCGGTCGGCCTGTTCGGCCAGCAGGGTCAGGTCTTCATATTTCGGATCGTCCGGCGGGGTTTCCGCCATCAGTTCCTTGGCAACGAGGTGAATGGTTGCCAGCGGCGTGCCGAGTTCGTGCGTCGTCATGGCGGACATCGCGCCAATGGCGGAGAGTTTCTGTTCGCGGGCCATGACGATGCTGGCTGCATCGAGCGCCCGAACGAGCTTCGCTTCATCCTGGCTGACGCGTCCGGCCGACACCGCGAAGAAGACCACGCCAACGGCGAGGGCGGCGAACTGGCCGAGATGGAACAGCGGCGGCAATTCCACCAGGGCCCCATTGATCCAGGGCAGGGGAAGGGAAATCAGCGGCATGAAGGCGGCCAGGGTCAGGGCCAGCAGTGCGATCAGCACTGCCCGCATCGGCGACAGGCTGAGCGCCGCCACGGTCACTGGCGCGACCAGCAACAACAGGAAGGGGTTCGACAGACCGCCCGTCACGGCCACCAGCGCTGCAAGCTGGACCGTGTCGAAGGCAAGCTGGAGGGAGGCCTCCCAGCCGCGCGTCAGGCGCTGGCTCTGAAAGGCAAATGACAGGAAGACGTTCAGCCAGGCCGACGCGGCGATGATCGCAAGACACGCAGCGAGTGGCAGGTCGAAGCCCAAGACAAAGAACACGAACAGCACAGCGGCTGTCTGTCCGCCCACCGCCAGCCAGCGCAGGGCGATGAAGGTGCGCAACCGCGTCCTGCCCAGGGCTGACTGGGCAGACCCCAGCCCTTCCGGGGCGAGGGTGAAGATGGCATCATCGAAGCCGAGCCTGTCGGCGCGGCTCATATCCTGGCGGGACGGATCACTCATTTGTGTCTTATGCGGCAGCGTGACGCCCTCGCCAAGCTGCGGTAGGCCGTCCTAGAGGATGATCATGACCAGACTTCGTTTGACTTCCGCCATGCTGGGTATGCTGCTTGCGGCTGCCTGTGGCCCCGCAAAACCTGCTGAACCTTCTGCCGGCGGCTCAGCTGGCGGCTGCATGTCGCGGGCCTATCCGAATATCGGCGGACCGATCTCGCTGGTGAACCAGGCCGGGGAAGCGGTTACGGAAGAGACCTATAAGGGTCACCCGACGCTTATCTATTTCGGTTTCACTTACTGCCCCGATGTCTGCCCGATGACGCTGGTGACCGTGAAGCGGGCATATGACCGCCTGCCGGAAGATGTGACGCCGCCGCAAACATTGCTCATTTCCATCGATACGGAACGGGATACGCCGGAACAGTTGGCGCAATATGTGTCCACCAAAGCGTTCCCAGCCAATCTTCAGGGCCTGACAGGGACGCCGGAACAGGTCCGGTCTGCGGCCGATGCCTTCCTGGCAGATTATTCGCGGATCGAGCAGCCAGACAGCGCCAGTGAATACTCCATGGATCACACCTCGCTGCTCTACCTGATGGATGAAGACTGGAAGCTGAAAACCTTCTTCACCCATGAGGACACGGACGAAACCATCGCTACCTGTCTGACGGAATTGCTGGAAGAGTAAGCTGCCAGGCTGCCAGGCCTAGTGGGCTGTCCAGCCGCCATCGATCGGCAGCAGGGCGCCGTTGATCTGGTCTGCCGCCGGAGAGCAAAGGAAGGCAGCCATTTCGCCGATCTGCTCAACGGTCACGAATTCCTTGGTCGGCTGGGCTTCGAGCAGCACGTCCCTGACCACTTCGTCTTCGGTGATCCCGCGGGCCTTGGCCGTGTCTGCGATTTGCGCATCGACCAGCGGCGTGTGGACATAGCCGGGGCAGATGGCGTTACAGCGAACGCCATGGGTCGCCCCTTCGAGCGCCACAGTCTTGGTCAGGCCGGCAATGCCGTGCTTGGCGGCCACATAAGCGGCCTTGTAGGGCGATGCGACCAGTGCATGCGCCGAAGCGGTCTGGATAATCCTGCCCCAGCCTTTTTCCTTCATGCCCGGCATGGCGAGACGGATCGTGTGGAAGGCCGCTGACAGATTCAGCGCGATGATCAGGTTCCACTTGTCGACCGGGAAATCCTCGATCGGGGAAACATGCTGCACGCCAGCATTGTTTACTAGGATGTCGGCGCCGCCGAACTCGTCCTGGACATAGGTCATCATGTTTTCGATTGCCGCGATGCGGGTGAGATCGGCGCTGGAATAGCCCACAATCACCGAGTGATCCGCAGCAATATTGCGTTTCAGCGAGTCGATCTCACCGGCATCGCCAAATCCGTTGAGCACGATGTTGCACCCTTCCGACGCCAGCCGGACAGCGATGGCTTTGCCAATGCCGCTCGTGGAGCCGGTGATAAGGGCTGTTTTACCTTTCAGCATGATGGTCTCCTTGAGCGGCGGTTGCGCCATGCTAGGAATAGGGCCGGGTTCCCGCCGGGTCACCACTTTAATCACACAGGATTATCAGGAATCATGGGCGGAGAAATCGGTGCTTTTGTCGAGGCGTTTCCTCGTTTCCTGATCTGGACGGCCAGTGCTGGTGTCATGCTGGTCATTGCGAGCACGATTTATGTCCTGCTGACGCCCTGGAAGGAGTTTGCTGAGGTCAGGCGCGGGAACACCGCTGCAGGCTTGGCGCTGGGGGGCGCGATCACAGGTCTGGCCCTCCCGATGTCTTCGGCGCTCGCCTCCAGTATCACCCTGATCGATTTTGCCATCTGGGGCGTGGTTGCGCTGTTGTTACAGCTGATCGTCTACCGGCTGGTTGATCTATTGCTGGGCGGTCTGCCGAGGCGGATCGAGCAGGATGAAATGGGCGCGGCGGCCGTTCTTGTTGCGGCAAAACTGGCATCGGCCCTCATTCTTGCCGCAGGTTTGTGGGACCCTGCGCTTCAACGATTCTGATTTAGGAGCGCGAAAGCCCCGTGCGGAAGTTCGACTGGCTGCTTTATGTCTCTGTGCTCGGGCTGATCGTCTTCGTCCTGTTTGCGCAGGGCGATCATGCGGACGCGCCCGAAGCGCCGCCGACCGTGCTGGAAGCGGACGGGCCGACCTTGCCGCCGCCGTCACCGCTGGACGAACAGATCCTGATCCAGGTGGATGCCCCCAAGGACGGTATCGGCACGGCCTTTGCCGTGAACCGCAAGGGGCAATGGATCACTGCCCGGCATGTGGTGGATGGGTGCGATTCCGTCGGCCTGCTCGTGGCGCCCGGTCAGTATGTGCCGGTGGAGTCCGTTACACTTGACCCGGATTTTGATCTTGCCCTGATTTCGACGGGCCGCAGCCCGAACCCGGTTCAGCTGGACCTCGCCTCACCCCTCCGTATTGGCAGCGAAGGCTATCATGTCGGCTATCCGCAGGGCCGGCCTGGGGAAGTGGCGACCCGGCTTATGTCCCGGTCTAAGCTCATAACGCGCGGGCGGCGCGAGAATTCCGAACCCATCCTCGCCTGGGCCGAATTCGGCCGGACGCGCGGTCTCGACGGCACGCTGGGCGGCATTTCGGGTGGGCCGGTGTTCGATGCGGGCGGGCGCGTGCGCGGCGTGATCGTTGCCGAAAGCCCGCGGCGTGGACGGATCTACACGACCGCACCTTCCTCGGTCGAAGCCTTTCTCACGCGCCTGAATGTCGACCCGGAAGACGGGCCTGCAGAGGCCTTCGACGAGGAGAGCTATGGGCCACGTTCCGACAATGCCCGGCGTCTGTTGCAAGTGGTAAAGGTTGCCTGCAAGGTAACGCCATGAGCGATTTTGCAACCCGTCTGATCGCCGGTGCCCGCCGGCTTGGCCCCTTGTGTGTCGGGATCGATCCGCATCCGGGCAAGATCCCTGACCTGTTCGGCGGCGACACGCCGGACGGGCTGGCAGCCTGGGGTGAAGCCGTCGTTGCAGCCGCGGCGGGCCGCGTTGCTGTCGTGAAGCCGCAGGTCGGCCTGTTTGAGCGCCATGGGCCGGACGGCATGCGGGCGCTGCAGCGTGTCTGCCAGGCGTCGAAAGAGGCCGGTCTTCTGGTGATAACCGATGCGAAGCGTGGCGATATCGGTTCCACGGCCAGCGGATATGCACTCGCTTATCTTTCCCCAACTGCGCCGTTCCCGTCAGATGCGGTGACCGTGAACCCCTATATGGGCCTCGATACGCTGGAACCGTTTCTCGAACAGGCCGAGGCGCACGGGAAGGGCGTTGTCGTCCTGGCCCGAACGTCCAATCCCGGCTCGTCAGACTTCCAGGCACGCGACCTCGAAGGCGCCCCGCTTTATGCCCGTGTGGTGGAGGCACTCGCACCGGCAATCGAGCGGCTGAAAGGAGCAGATGGCTGGTCCAGTTTGATGCTTGTCGCCGGGGCGACGGGGCCGGATGAAGCGCGCCACCTGCGCCAGCTCGCCCCGGATGCGTTGTTCCTCGTGCCCGGCTATGGCGCGCAAGGCGGCGGTGCGGCCGACGCGCTGGCCGGTTTCAGGCGCACGGGCAACCGGCTTGAAGGCGGTGTGGTGAACGCCTCGCGCTCGGTGACCTTCCCGGAGGGGGCCGATTCCGCGGCAAGCCGGACGGAATGGATTACAATCATTGAAGCAGCCATCGACGAAGCCCAAGCGGACCTGTCGAAGCATGCTGGCAGGACTTCCGCGATTCCAGCCTGATACCCGGCTGGCCTCTATCCTTGGGTCACGCCTCGACAAACCCTCATGAAAGACTAGCATTGCGCTCACGAAAGCGGCGCCAAGACCGCTTGTGCATAATGTCGACGGGAGGAACACCGACATGGCCGCTTTGAGCCGAATTTTTCTGGCAGGATCTGCGCTGGCATTGCTGGCTGCATGT
Organism: Hyphomonas sp.; assembly: GCA_002700305.1. Classification (GTDB taxonomy): domain Bacteria; phylum Pseudomonadota; class Alphaproteobacteria; order Caulobacterales; family Hyphomonadaceae; genus Hyphomonas. The sequence goes on from PACZ01000040.1 coordinate 24,850, forward strand.
GGTCCGAAGGAAACCGCATCTGCACCCGCACCGGAAGAAAAAGCCTTTGCCGCTGTCGACACCGCAAGGATCGAAACGGCCTCGGCAGGCGCCGAATGGCTGACTTACGGCGGTACATATGATGAGCAGCGCCACTCGTCTCTGGACGCGGTGAACAAGGACAATGTCGATCAGCTGGGTGTCGCCTGGACGTTTGACCTTGCCACCAATCGCGGTGTGGAGGTCACGCCCATCGTCGTCGATGGCGTGATGTTCGTGACGTCCGCCTGGTCGGTCGTCTATGCGCTGGATGCCAAGACGGGCGAAATGCTCTGGGAGCACGATCCGGACGTCGACCGCGCCGTAGGTGTGAATGCCTGCTGCGATGTCGTGAACCGCGGTGTCGCCGTCTATGATGGCAAGGTCTATGTCGGCGTCATTGATGGCCGCCTTCAGGCGCTGGACGCCAAGACCGGCGACCTCGTCTGGGAGACGGTGACGGTCGACCAGTCCAAGCCCTACACGATCACCGGCGCGCCGCGCGTCGTGAACGGAAAGGTGCTGATCGGCAATGGCGGCGCCGAGCTTGGTGTGCGCGGTTACCTTTCGGCCTATGACGCGGACACCGGGGACAAGATCTGGCGCTTCTACACGGTGCCAAACCCGCAGAAGCAGCCGGATGGCGAAGTCTCTGATGCGGCTTTCGAACAGATCGGCAATGCGACCTGGGGCGACGACGGCGCATGGGTCACCGATGGCGGTGGCGGCACGGTCTGGGATTCCATCGTTTATGACGAAGTGAACGACCAGATCATCTTCGGTGTCGGCAACGGGTCTCCCTGGAACCGGACGTTCCGCGACCCGTCGGGCGGGGACAATCTGTTCCTGTCATCCATTGTGGCCGTCGATGCGGATACTGGTGCGTACAAGTGGCACTTCCAGACGACGCCGGGCGACAATTGGGACTACACGGCGACGCAGACGATCATCCTGGCGGACCTGCCGCTTGGAGAGGGCGGGGCCCCGCGCCGGGTGGCCATGCAGGCGCCAAAGAACGGCTTCTTCTATGTGATCGACGCAGCCACTGGCGAGTTCATTTCAGGTGATGCGTTCGTGCCTCTCAACTGGGCCACTGGTCTCGATGAAAACGGCCGGCCCATCGAAGTGCCCGAAGCGCGCTATGGCAAAGTGCCGTACAACCAGCTTCCCGGCCCGCTCGGGGCGCACAACTGGCATCCGATGGCTTTCGACCCGGATCTGAACCTCGCCTATATCCCGGCGCAGGAGATTCCGCAGGCCTATGCGGAAGACCCGCTCTTCTTCACCAAGGAGACCAAGTGGAATACGGGCGCCGACTTTTCCGCCGGTGTGCCGGCAGTCGCGACGCCCGAGATAGCTAAGTTCCTGCGGTCTACCCTCAAGGGGCGCCTGATCGCCTGGGACCCGGTGGCGCGTGAACCGCGCTGGACGGTGGAGCACGGCAATGCCTGGAATGGCGGTGTGCTGTCCACGGCCGGCGGACTTGTCTTCCAGGGCAAGCTGAACGGTGACTTCGTAGCCTATGATGCAGCCACGGGTGACAAACTCTGGAGCCGGAACGTCAAGTCAGGCGCCGGGGCAGGTCCCGGGACCTACATGATCGATGGCGAACAGCATGTGACCATCGCGACCGGCTGGGGCAGTGCGTTCGCCCTGTCGGCCGGCTTTGCCTATGACGAAAAGGTGCCGTCCACCGTCGGCAAGATCGTGACGTTCAAACTGGGCGGCACCGGCGAAATTCCGGAAGTGGAGCTGCCGCCTATCGACCGCACACCGAAGGCAGAATCGTTCGGCACCGAAGCGCAGCTTGCCGAAGGCGTCGTCGATTATGCCCGCAACTGCGCCGTGTGCCACGGACCGCTCGCGGTCAGCTCGGGCGTGCTGCCAGATCTTCGCTGGTCTGCCATCTCGGCAAATCCGGAAGCCTGGAACGGCGTGGTTCTGGAAGGGCACCGTTCTGCCAATGGCATGGTGTCATTCGCGGAATATCTCAACGAGGACGATGTCGAGGCGATCCGTGCCTACGTGCTGGCACAGGCTCATGCGGCGACGGCAGCGGAAGGAGATGAAACGGAGTAATCCGTTTCCTTCTGCGAGCGAAACCTGTAGCGCGGCCCGCTGGGCCGCGTTACTATTTTCAGATGCACATTCTGCTGTTCATCCTGAGCATCCTGGTCGCGATCGGCGTCTGGTCCTGGCGGATCCGGATGGCACGGGATGGCCTGCACGAAGCCGGGAAGGCGGCCCGGACTGCCATCAACATGCCCCGGAAGCTGGCATTCCAATACAAGGCGGGAAAGGGCGGGCTCAGCCTGATCGAAGACCCGCGTGAAGCGGCTGCCATCATGATGATGGAAGTGGCGCGCGCCAGAGGCGGCCCGCTGACAGACAACCAGACCGCTGTGATGGACCGTGAAATCATGCACCATTTCGAGTTCAGCCGGGAGGATGCCGACGCCCTGACGGCCCATGCGGCCTGGGTGACGAACTCGGCGCCGCCGCCTGCGGAAACCATGCGCAAGCTGAGCCGGCTGATCCTGACATCTTCCGTGCTCGGCCCAAAGGAAATCGTCGACCTGGATGCGATGCTGGTCGCCGTGTCGGAAGCCGAAGGCCTGCCCACGCGCGACCAGCTGGCCTTGTTGCAGGTCTATCGCGACAGGGCCGGCCTGAAGACCTGAGTTGCGCTGCCCGTGTTCTGCGCCTAGGGCAGTTTCATGACTGCGACGTCCCTGCCTTCTGCCTACCGGGCCAAGGTGCTCAACGAGACCTGGACCAATTTCTCCGTCCTGCGCCATGGCGCTTTTGATGGTGTGCTGGTCACTTCCAAGAATTCGGGCACGCATTGGCTGAAATACATGCTGGCGGTCGCTCTGGCGGAAACCTACGGGATCGAGCCGCCGGAATATTTCTCGGAAAATGCGGTCCGGCCGTACATCGGCTGGCCGAAGGATGCGCCAGTCTTCCCGCAGCTGCCGCGTCTCGCTTTCAGCCATACGATTCCGCACCGGCTCGCGGACTGGGGATGGGCGCGCGGTCTTGCCAAGCTACCCCCATATGTTCTGGCGGTCCGGCACCCGATGTCTATCCTCGCCAGCCATCACGCGAAATGGGAATACGATATCAAGGTCGACTGGCTCACCTATCTGGAAGGCGACCCTGCCGGATCGAAATACCGGTGCGACCTCTACTGGCTCGCCCGCTTCTGGAACCGCTGGGGCGAGGTTCTTGCGCGTCACGGCGAGTCCATTCTCGTCGTTCATTATGAGGACACGCTGAAGGATCCGCGCAAAGTGCTGGAAGCGGTCGACCGGCATTGGGGGCTGAAGCTCAGCCCGGCGTCCATCGATGCGGCGCTGAAAGCGGGCACCAAGGACGCCATGGCTGAAAAAGTCGATCCGGATGCAGAGCCCAACGTGCTGCAAAACCGGAAGACGAGCCTGTCTGACCTGTTCTCAGGCGAAGCGCTTGAAGTTTACCAGCGCAAGATCGGTGAATTGTTCCGGCACGATCTCGGCTACGACCTGCTCAGTCTTCCGTCTTGAGATAACCGCTGGACCGTCCGTCCGGCCCGTATCTGATCCACCATGGCTCTGCCTTGGCCTGTTCTTCCAGTTTCAGGAAGTCCGGGTCTGACAGGACGGCTGCGGAATAGTCCGCCGCTGCGCCGCTAAGCGGCAGGCCATAGGTCCGGAAGCGGGTGACGACCGGAAGGTAGAAGGCGTCGGCCGCGGTCCATTTTCCGAACAGGAATGGGCCGTTTCGCCCAAACTCGGCCCGCAGGCCGCTCCACAATTCCTGGATACGATCGACGTCTGCGGCCAGCTTTTCAGTCATTTCCGGCGGTAACGCCCGGCCCCGGATGTCCATGGGGCATTTGCTGCGCAGTTCCGGGAAACCGGCATGCATTTCGCTGGCGGCGGCCCGAGCCACGGCCCGGGCGACAGGGTCTTCCGGCCAGACCTCTCCCGGCGGGGCCCATTCCGCAATCCACTCGGTAATGGCGAGGCTTTCCCAGATGGTCTGGTCATCCCAGATCAGCAGCGGCACTTTTGCGGTCGGGCTGATTTCCTTCAGGCGGGCGGTGGTTTCCGGAAAATCCAGCGGGACGATCACTTCTTCCACCGGCAGGCCCACTTTGCGGGCCGCAATCAGCGGCCGGATCGACCAGCTGGAATAGTTGAGGTTCCCAAGAACGAGACGCCTCATTCGGGTTTGCCCTCGCCGATGGCCCAACGGGTTTCATGGATGTGGACATGTCCGAAGACGCTTTCGGTCACATAAGGATCCTGCGCGTGGATCGCCTTTGCGGCCGCAAGATCGTCGGCTTCAATCAGGAAAACGGAGCCAACCATATTGCCGCTTTCATCGAGAAGCGGGCCTGCCATGCGGACACAAGGACCAAGATTGGCCGCCCAGGCCAGGTGAGCCGGCCGGGCTTTGGCGCGCGCTTCGGCGCCTCCGTCGGTCTTGTCCAGGCAGTGCAGGCAGAACAGGGGCATTTGGCATCTCCATCTGATTTGCCCGGCAGGCTATCGCACAGTCCGCCTCACCTGCCTATGGGTCCCGCGACAGATTCCCTGCTGCCTGAATGAATCATTGATCCTTCAGCATTTCCCGGTATGGTCCGGCTCCATGAACGACACCACAGATACCCGCCAGCAAATCCTGGATGCTGCCATGGAGCGCATCCTGCACTATGGTTATGCCAAGACGACGATGTCGGAGATTGCCAAGGATTGTGGCATGTCTGCAGGCAACATCTATCGCTTCTTCGCGTCCAAGCTGGATATCGCCGAGGCCATGGCCCGCAAATTCAGTGCGGAGATGTACCAGGCTTATGCCTCCATCGCACGTGAGAAGCGGCCTGCGCCGGAGCGGCTGCGTGAGTTCTTCGACTACGGTATGGTCAGCACCTATCAGGCCATCGAGGCCAAGGCCAAGATTCTTGAAGTGGCAGAAGTCCTGGGAGATGAGCGGCCGCTCTACATGAATGAGCAGATGGCGCAGGAACGCGTCTATCTGGTGCAGATCCTTGAAGATGGCATCCGTGACGGCGTGTTCCGCCCGCTGGAACGCCTCGATGAAACCGCGGAGTTCATGCAGGCAGCGCTGATGAAGTTCCGGTTTCCGCAGCTGTTCTCCCACCTCACCCTGCCAAAACTCAAGCGCGAGCTGACAGGGGTAATGGACCTGATTCTGGCCGGCCTTTCGACGGACGCGAAGGTCCCGTGACGGCAGCAAAGACTGAATTCTGAATAATTTTAAAATCGTTCATTGATTTTTGTTCACAGCTTCTCTATATGAAGCTCGTGGACGGCACTGATGGCCGTTCCCGCATAAGGAACAGAGACAATGACCCTTTCAAAAACGGAATCCCGCCAGTCGTTTGTTGCCCTGATGGCGGCCCTGCCATTCACGATCGGTCTGCTCGCCACCATGGTGACATTCGCTGAATTCGTGGTCTGAGGCCTTGCGTCCCGACAGACAGACCAATCAGGCCTTGGCGCCCCGGCGCCCCGTCGTATAGGACGGATCGGACTTCGCCGCCGCTTCATCCAGCGGCCAGCGCGGTCTCGCCCCGGCGCCAAGGTCACCTTCCGGATGCTCGAGGCCACCGGCCAGCCGCTCGGCCCCGGCCAGCGCAATCATCGCAGCATTGTCCGTACAGTGGCGCATCGGCGGCGCAATCAGGACCGCGCCGCTCTCTTTCGCCGCTGTCTCCAGGCCCGCCCGGATCGCCTGATTTGAGGCAACGCCGCCGGCAACGACAAAGCGCTTCCCCGTGCCGTTTGCCGGATTGAACGCTTCCAGCGCCCGCCGCGCTTTTTCCGACAACACATCGACAATGGCCGCCTGGAAGCTGGCGCAGATGTCGGCGATGCGGGATTCAGTAAGGTCCTCAGCCTCAGCAGCGCGGGCGACGGCTGTTTTCAGGCCAGCAAAGCTCATGTCGAGCCCGGGCCTGTTCAGAAGCGGCCGGGGGAAATCGATTGCGGTCGGATTGCCATTGGCACCGATACGTTCCACGGCTGGGCCGCCCGGAAACCCCAGTCCCAGCAATTTGGCCGTCTTGTCGAAGGCTTCGCCGGCGGCGTCATCAATGGTCGATCCGAGCCGGCGATAATCTCCCAGACCCCGTACTTCCAGAAACTGGCAGTGGCCGCCGGACACCAGCAGCAAAAGGTAGGGGAAGGGGCAATCATGGGTGAGTCTCGGGCTGAGCGCATGACCCTCCAGATGATTAACGGCCAGGAACGGCTTGCCTGCTGCCTGTGCGATGGCCTTGCCCGTCATCATGCCGACAAGGACGCCGCCGATCAGGCCCGGCCCGGACGTAGCGGCGATGGCATCAAGGTCCGCATAGGAAATGCCGGTCTCTTGAATCGCAGCAGCAATGGTCTGGTCGGCCAGTTCCGCGTGCGCGCGGGCAGCAATCTCCGGTACGACGCCCAGATAGGGGGCGTGTTCTTCCAGCTGAGTATGGACCTTTTCCGACAGGATCTCGACCGTGCCTTCGGGCACAAGGCGGATCACTGCGGCAGCGGTCTCGTCGCAGCTGGTTTCGATGCCGAGCAGGGTAAGGGGGCGTGTCATGCCGGGCATATAGCGCCGGAATCCGGACGGCCCAAGCCGCGATAGCGGCAGGGAAGGGCGCTTTTCTGTACAGGGTCTGTAAGAAACCGGTCCGGGCTGGCACTAAACAGGTATGACACAACACGCAGATCAGGATGCGCTTTACCAGCAGGCGGCCAGTCAATTCGGTCCGGCCCTGCAGCGTCTCGCCCGTGCCAGCGAGGCCAATCCCGAGAGGCGCCGCGACCTTCTGCAGGACATGCATGTCGCGCTTTGGAAAAGTTTCGGCCTGTTCGACGGGCGCTGCCAGTTGAGCACCTGGGTTTACCGGATCGCGCACAATACCGCCGCTCGCCATGTCGACCGGGAGCGCCGTCAAAACACCGGGCGGATCGCGCTCGACGAGATTTCCGACGTGCCGGACGGCCGGAATATCGCGGCGGCGTTTGAAAAGGGCGATGCGATAGAGCGGCTGAACGTCTGGATCCGCCGCCTGAAGATACCGGACCGCCAGATCCTGACGCTCTATCTGGAAGACCTGCCCGCCTCCGAGATCGCCGAGATTACCGGCCTGTCAGCCGGGGCCGTTGCGACACGTATTTCCCGCCTCAAGGCACAGCTCACCAAAGATTTCGAGGAGCCGAAACATGCCTGATCGTGATCCCCTTCAGACCCTTTGGACCCAACAGACACAGGAGACTTTTTCGATGTCACTCGCGGATATTCATGCCCATTCCCGCCGCTTCCAGTCACGTATCCGTGTGCGGAACCTGACAGAATATGCCGCCGCGGCGCTGGTTATCGCTGTGTTTGGCTGGATGGCGTTTCTGATCCCTGATCTCGTCGTGAAAGCCGGGTGCATCCTGACAGCTCTTGGTGCCGCCTATGTCGCCTATGCCCTTCATGCGAAGGCCGGTACGGCTGGCGGTCAGCCGGAGAGTGCTGAACCGCTCCTGGATTTTCACCGCGCTGAGTTGCTGCGCCAGAGGCAGGCGCTGGCAACCGTGCCGCGTTGGTATCTTGCGCCGTTCGTGCCAGGGATGCTGCTCTTTGTCGGTGGCGTGTCCTTCGCCTCTGATAGCGGCTTGCCCCTGCTGGCGCGCTTCATTCAGTTCGGAACATCGCTCGCGATCATCGGTGCAGTGTTTGCCGGTGTCGCCTGGCTCAATGCGCGCGCCGTCAAACAGCTGGATGCCCGGATCGCAGCGCTGGATGAGGCCCGCGAACTCAACTGACCGTTTATCGGGCATTTCCCCGGCCCGGCGCAGGCGCCCCCTTTTACCTGGCCGGGAACCCGATAAAACTGCCCAGCGGAATACCCGGCGGGCAGAGACTTGGAAGAGGGCGCAGATGGACATTGATCGCAGAGCATTCCTCGGCAGTGCCGCGCTGGCGACCAGCTTCCTGGCGGCCTGCCAGAAGCAGACCGAGTCTGTGCCCCGGGATGCCAAAGGCACCGCCGCAACGGTGTCTGACGATCAGGTCACCGGTCCGCTGCGCGACTATATCGAGCAGCACCTCGCTACATGGGGCCTGCCGGGAATGAGCGTCGCCCTCGTCACGCGCGACGGATATGAAGCGGTGGTGACAGCCGGCTTTGCGGATCTGGAAAAGACGATCCCTGTCCGTCCCGATCATCTCTTCCAGATCGGATCGATCTCCAAAATGTTCACGGCGCTCGCGGCCTGGTCGCTGATCGACGAGGGCCGCCTGTCTCCGGATGTGAAACTTCTGGGCGCCCTGAAAGGGCTGAAGGTGCGAGGCGGGGAACAGATCCGTCTGCAGCACCTGCTGAACCATACATCAGGTCTGCCGGGCGACTCGGCCCTCTTTCCCGAAGGTGGCCTCTGGTGCGGCTTTGAGCCGGGGGCGGACTGGTCCTATTCAAATTGCGGCTACCAGCTCGCGGGGAATATGATTGCAGCTGCCGATGGCCGCCTGCTGCCTGAGGTCATTCGCGACCGCGTTCTAAGCCGGATCGGCATGGATCAGAGCGTGTCAGCCCTGCATGTGGAAGACCGTCCGCGCTACGCTCAGGGTTATGAACCTTCGCTGACCGACCGGCTGAACCCGGTTCCTGCGGAAATGACGCCAACGCCGTGGGTCGACAGCGACAATGCCGCCGGGTGCGTCGCGGCCACGCCCGGTGACATGATCAGGTTCCTCCGCTTCCTGATGAACGTCGCAGGCGGCAAGGGCGCGCCGGTATTCTCAGACGAGGCGGCAAAGCGCTTCCTTGCAGACCCGGTTGATGGCTGGGGAGAGGGGGCAAAATACGGGAACGGTGTCGCCCATGTGGAAATCGACGGACGGCCCTACCTGCACCATACCGGCGGCATGGTCTCTTTCTGCTCGTCTCTTCATGTGGACATTGAAGCGGGTGTGGCGGCATTCGCCTCGTCCAATGTCCATTACGCGCTGAACTACCGTCCCAGCAAAATCACCATTCATGCCTGCGACCTGATGCGGGCCATGAAGGACGGCACGCCCGCTCCAGACCCGGCTGCGCCTCATGAGCCGCTGGCGTCTCCAGAAATGTTCACCGGACAGTTTACTTCCGCAGCGGGTGACCGGTTTGAAGTGGTGGTGTCCGGCGGAAAACTGCGTCTTCGCAAGATCGGCCGGGACAGCGCACTTTACCCCGTCACCAGCGGCTTGTTCGCAACGGATGATCCGGATCATGCGCTGACCGGTGTGGTGATCGAAGCCGAGAACGGCCAGGCACTGAGGGCCTGGTGCGGGGAGGCCGAATACCTGATTGATCCGTCTACAGGATACAAACCGCCACCAGCAGAGCCCCTGCGCGTCCTGGCCGGCCGCTATGACAATGACGACCGCTGGGCCGGGCCGCTCTATGTTTACGTCCGCGACGGCAGGGTGTTTCTCGGCAATATCGTGGAACTCGTCCCCGCAGACGGCGGCGGCTGGCGCACAACAGATTCTTCCTCACCGGAGCGCATTCACTTCGACGGCGTGATCAATGGCGTGCCGCAGAGACTGCTCTTCTCCGGCATCCCCTACACCCGGCGGTTCAGCTAGGCGGTGGCGCGGGTCAGCCAGCAGGCGGAGGTGAACTGAATATCCGGACCGGATTTGTATTCGTTGAAGCCCCCACGGATGGCTGACATGACCCGTTCGCGCAGGGCGTCGTCCGATTGTGCGAGTATGTGACCGACCGGACCCATCAGGCTGAGATAGGTGTCGAGCGCCGAAGCCGGGAATGTGCAAATCATATCGACAGGCTCGCTGGAGACACCGGTCCAGCCCGCGGCGTCGAGAATTCCGTGCACGTGATTCTGGTCGGCGAAAGCAAACTGGCCAGGTCCCCCGCCGCGCTTTGGCAGATCGGGCAGGAGCGGGGCGGCTGCGCGTTCGGCGACGGTCATGAAGGGGTTTTCCGCAATGGACCGCCAGGAAATCATGGCGAGGGTGGCGCCCGGTTTTGCCGCGCGGCGAAGGTTTGCGAAGGCGTCCACAGGATCGGAGAAGAACATCACGCCGAAGCGGGAGACGATGAGGTCGAAGCTCGCGGCGGGAAAATCATGCGTTTGCGCGTCGCCTGCGAGAAAACGGGCTGGGGAGCTTTCCTGCTCCGCGAGCTTTTCCGCGTGTTCAATCATCGGGGCGGACAGGTCGAGACCGAACGCGGAGCCTTCCGGGGCGATGCGTCCGGCAATAGCGCGGGTGGTGGCGCCTGTGCCGCAGCCGACATCCAATACGGAGCGGGCGCCAGCGTCCGCTGCCATATCCGCCAGCAGCGTCTCGAAGCCGCGAAAGGCCTCATCGAGTAATGCTTGCGCGGTGATCCAGGTCCGTGCGCCGGGGCCGTTCCAAAGCTCGGCCATTTCGGGGTTTGCCGTGTTCGAATCGCTCATCTTCGTTCCCTCGTCTTGCTCTATCTATCAGGTTGGCGCAGATTGCCACTTAAAGCCGACTTGAGGTCAAGCATGAAAGATCCGGATATTTCAGAGGTCGCGAAACAGTCCGGCGTGCCGGCTTCGACGCTTCGATATTATGAAGAAAAGGGGTTGATCGCCTCAAACGGGCGGCGCGGCCTGAAGCGTACCTTCGATCCGGACGTGTTCGAGAAGTTGGGCCTCATCGCGCTCGGCCGGGCGTCCGGCTTCACGCTGGATGAAATCGCCGCGATGATGTCACCGGACGGGCCGCGCATCGACCGCATGCGGCTGATCGAGAAGGCCGACGAACTGGATGAGAAGATCCGCCAGCTGACCGTCATGCGTGATGGCCTGAGGCATGCCTCTGCCTGCCGAGCGCCCAGCCATATGGAATGCCCGAGCTTCCGCCGGATCCTTAGGGCAGCCACTACGGGGCGGATTGTCCCTCCGGGGAATGCGATGTTGGCTAAGTAGGGATCAGTCCCCATCCATCCGCAGGGCGGCCACGAAGGCTTCCTGCGGGATTTCCACCTTGCCGAACTGGCGCATGCGTTTCTTGCCCGCTGCCTGCTTGTCGAGCAGCTTACGCTTCCGGCTGGCGTCGCCGCCATAGCATTTTGCCGTCACGTCTTTTCTCAAGGCGCTGAGGGTTTCGCGTGCGATCACCTTGCCGCCGATGGCGGCCTGGATCGGGATCTTGAACATCTGGCGCGGGATCAGGTCTTTCAACCGTTCGCACATCTGGCGGCCGCGGCTCTCGGCGCGGTCGCGGTGCACCAGCATGGCGAGGGCATCCACCGGCTCGTCATTGACGAGGATTTGCAGCTTCACGAGGTTCTCGGCGCGGTGGCCGATGATCTCGTAGTCGAAGCTGGCATAGCCGCGGCTGATGGATTTCAGACGGTCGTAAAAATCGAACACGACTTCGTTCAGCGGCAATTCGTATTTCACCAGCGCCCGCCCGCCGACATAGGACAGTTCAGTCTGGATGCCGCGCCGGTCCTGGCAGAGTTTCAGGATGGCGCCCAGATATTCGTCCGGTGTGTAGATCGTCGCATTGATCCAGGGCTCGCGGATTTCCTTGATCTTGGTCACTTCCGGCATGTCTGCCGGGTTGTGCAGCTCAATCTCGGTGCCGTCTGTCATGGTCATTTCATAGACAACGGACGGGGCAGTCGCGATCAGGTCGAGATCGAATTCGCGGCTGAGGCGTTCCTGGATGATTTCGAGGTGCAGGAGACCGAGGAAGCCGCAGCGGAACCCCATGCCGAGGGCGGCGCTGGTTTCCATCTCCCAGGTGAAGCTGGCATCATTCAGGCGCAACTTGCCCATCGCTGCGCGCAAATCGTCGAAATCGCCGGCGTCCATCGGGAACAGGCCGCAGAAGACGACGGGCTGGACATCCTTATAGCCGGGCAGGGCTTTGTCCGCCGGGCGGCGTTCTTCGGTGATCGTGTCACCGACGGCGGTGTCGCCGACTTCCTTGATCGAGGCGACGAAGTAGCCGACCTCGCCTGGGCCGAGGGCCTCGACTTCGGTGAGTTTCGGATTGAACGTGCCGACCTTGTCGATCTCGTAGGTGCCACCGGTCCGCATCATGCGGATACGCTGCTTGGCTTTCAGTACGCCGTCATGGATGCGCACGATCACGACCACGCCGAGATAGGGGTCGTAATAGGCATCGACTAGCGCGGCCTTGAGCGGCGCGTCCGGATCGCCGGACTCCGGCGGCGGCAGGCGGGTGACGATCGCTTCGAGGACATCGGTAATGCCGATACCCGTCTTGGCGGAGGTTTCGATCGCATCAGACGCGTCGAGGCCGATAATGTCTTCGATCTGGTCCTTCACGCGCTCAACGTCGGCGGCCGGCAGGTCCACCTTGTTGAGCACGGGCACGATTTCGAGGTCCTGGTCGATGGCCTGGTAAACGTTCGCAAGCGTCTGCGCTTCCACGCCCTGTGAGGCATCGACCACCAGCAGCGCGCCTTCACAGGCGGCGAGGCAGCGGGAGACCTCGTATGAGAAGTCAACGTGTCCCGGCGTGTCCATCAGGTTCAGAACGTATTCTTCCCCGTCATTCGCCTTGTAGGTCAGGCGCACCGTCTGGGCCTTGATGGTGATGCCGCGCTCTTTTTCGATGTCCATCGAGTCGAGCACCTGCTCCCGCATCTCACGGTCGGTCAGGCCGCCGCAGGTCTGAATCAGGCGGTCCGCCAGCGTCGACTTGCCGTGGTCGATATGGGCGATGATGGAAAAATTCCGGATTTTGTCGCGAGGTGTCATTCGCGCGATATAGCCGTGCCTGTGCGGGGCGGAAAGAGGTCTTTGACTGGGCGCGCGCATGAACACGGCATCCGAGCGGCGCAAGCGTCGCTTGCGGTCCCGAATTTCCGGCCGCCATTTTAGAATCCTGTTTCTACAGACCGACCTGTTGAGTGAGCGTTTGCTTGCATATGCCGCCCACTTATGCAAATAAGCGCTCACTAACAATTCTGAAAACCCAATAGCAAGTCAGGAGACAATCATGGTGGGTTCGACGATTACGGCAGCAGGCGCCTTCCTGCTCAAAGTGCTGGGCGGGCTCTGGTTCGCGGACTTTGTGTCCGGTGTGGTTCACTGGCTGGAGGATCGGTATGGCAATCCGGAATGGCCCATCATCGGCCACACGATCCGGGAGAACCAGCAGCACCACTTCACGCCGCGGAGCTTCCTGAAGGGCACTTTGTGGACGCGGAACCGGGAGGTTCTGGCAATCGGTGCGGCTTTCCTTGGCGCTTTCTGGGCCTTTGACGTGCTGAACGCGTTTACTGTTTCGGCGGTCATCTTCGGCGTCATGTCGAACGAGGTGCATGCCAGTGCCCACCGCAGTCCGCAGGAAAATGGCCGCATTATCACGGCGCTTCAGAAAGCCGGCCTGCTGCAATCCCACCGCCATCACGCGGCGCATCACCGCAAAGGCAAGGACACGCATTTCTGCGTGCTCACCAATCATGTGAACCCGGTTCTGGAACGGATCCGCTTCTTCCAGACGCTGGAGGCCATCGTGACACGCGTCACCGGCGTCCGCCCGCGACCGGACCTGTCCGTCAATCCGCGCTATCGTCCGGCGGCTTAAGTCGGACCAGGCCATGACCATAGCGGACTACCTACGTGCCTCACCGGGTTTCCGCTGACCTGTAGCGGGTGTAAGGGGAACTATGGCCGACACACAGCACCCCGCACCGGCAAAGACCGGCATCACCGAGGAAGGCTATCTGACAGATAGCTGGTATCTCGCCGCGCCCTCGGCCGAGCTGAAGGCAGGCAAGCAGCACCGCATCATGGTCCTCGGCGAGCCGGTCGTGGTGGGCCGCACCCCGGCGGGTGAGCCGTTCGCGCTGCGAGATATCTGCCCGCACCGGCTTGTGCCGCTGTCAGCGGGCCAGCAGCTGGAGACCGATGGCGAATGGGCGCTGCAATGCCCCTATCATGGCTGGCGGTTCGGGGCAGGGGACGGCGTCTGCAAGATGATGCCGAGCCTGACCGAAGACAGCCCCTACGATCCCTCCAAAGTGAAAGTGCGCCGCTATCCGGTGCATGAGGCGAACGGGGCGGTGTATCTCTACGTGTCCCACAATCCGCGGTCCGAGGACGCGCCGGCCGTGCCGCCGCCGGATTTCGGGCCGCTGCCTGCGAAACCGAAATTCATCATCCATGACGTGTTCAATGCGCATATGGATGACGCCGTCGTCGGCCTGATGGACCCGGCCCATGTGCCCTTCGTGCACAATCAGTGGTGGTGGCGTCCGCCGTCTGCCGGCCTGAAGCTGAAAGAGAAGCCCTTCGTGCCGACCGAGCGCGGCTGGGCCATTGACCGGCACGCGCCCTCGTCGAACTCGAAACTCTACCGCTGGATTTTCGGCGGCGATGTGCAGACCGAGATCCGCTTCCAGCTGCCGGGCTATCGCTGGGAGATTGTCTCCAACGATACCGCGCGCCTGCTGACGCTGACCTGCCTGACGCCGGAAGCCCCGAAGAAGACGCGCATCACCCAGTTCACCTGGTGGACCGGCGCGCCGCTCCTGAACCTCGCCATTCCGATTGCGAAACCTGCTGGCCGCAAATTCCTCGATCAGGACGGCACCATGGTGAACCTCCAGAACGAAGGCATGGCGCATCAGAAGGCGATGCTCTGGATCGACGACATCGACGTGCAGGCCAAATGGTACCAGCGCCTGAAGCGCGAATGGACCGAAGCGCGCACCGAAGCGCGCGACTTCAAAAACCCGATCGAACCGCGTACCCTGCGCTGGATGAGCTGAGGCGCCTAAACTGTGTCGAAGCATCACTTCGTTCCGCAGCTGATCTTGAAACGGTTCCGGTCTGAATCTGGTGAGCTATTTTATTTTAATCTGGATCAGCCAGAGAAGCCGATAATTAGCCGTAATCCCGGCACCATCTTCTATTTTCGGAATCTCAACACCCTCGCAGACCGTACTCAAACGAGAGAGCAGCAATTTGGTGAGAAGCTTGATACTCCATTCGATGCGCTTTTAAAACGGATCGAAATGGCGAATGAGCATGCAAGCACCATTTCTCTGACTGAGGGAGAGCGTGCGCTTGCTGCATGTTTTTTGTATTACCAATGGTCACGACGACCTACCATTGTTGAAGACCTTCTTTCGAACGGCAGTATGGAAGCTCTGGATGATGGAGAAAAAGAAGCCATCAGGGTGCTGAGTGAAGGCATGGGCTCATGTGATCCCGAGCTTGCAGAATTTTTGCACAATGTACGAGCGATGTCATTGGTTCACATGAACCCGGACGTGGTCAAAGACATTCAGAATCGGGGTTTGTGCATTGTTCGAAATGAGACGGGGCAGCCCTTCATCATAGGTTCGAAACCGATTTCTCGGCACGTTGGGTTGCTGCACTCGATCACTGGAGAAACAAAATATGAGGTGGACCAAATGTGCTTTGCGGTGTCGTCGAATTTGATGCTCATGATCGGACCGATTGATCTGGATGGGCGCGTGCTGAAAATCGTCAACGCGGCAGCGGTGCGGACTTACAACAAGGGCGTTGCCTTGCAATCCCGAATGATTGCAGGCCCTGATCGGAATGACATTATTGCGTTGTCAAACCTAATGCTCGGCAAATGAAAACCACCACGACCCAAAGTTTGGAAAGAGGGGCTGTGTGAAAATCCTTGTCCTTGGCGGATATGGCCTGATCGGCCTCTCGATCACCAAAGCGCTGATCGCTGCCGGGCATGAGGTGACCGGGCTTGGCCGGTCGGTTCGCAAGGGCGAAGCCGCGGCGCCGGGTGTGACCTGGATCGGGCGGGACCTGTCCCATATGACAGAGGCAGAAGACTGGACCCATGTCCTGACGGGCATCGACGTGGTCGTGAATGCGGCAGGCGTGCTGCAGGACGGGATGAACGACCGGGTCATGGCCGTGCAGCGGGATGCCGTGAGGGCCCTGGCCACCGCCTGCAAACCGGCCGGTGTCCGTCAGATCATCCAGATTTCCGCGCCGGGCGTCTCGGAAAGTTCGGATACTGTGTTTTACCGCTCCAAGGCCGAAGGCGACGCCGCCGTAAAGGCGAGTGGTATCGACTGGGTCATTTTCCGCCCCGGTCTTGTCCTGTCGCCTCAGGCCTATGGCGGCACAAGCCTCCTGCGCCAGCTGGCCGCCGTGCCGCTGGTCCAGCCGGTCATGCTGGCGGGTGCCGACATCCGCACTGTGCATGTGGACGATGTCGCCGGCGCGGTCGTTCGCGCGGTGGAGGAGGGGCTCACCGGAATCGATGCAGATCTCCTGTCATCGGAGCCGACCCGTCTGGAAGACTTGATTCTCGCCATCCGGACCTGGCTTGGCTTCGCGCCACCGAAGGCCGTGATCCGTGCACCGCTGTTTCTTGGGGCGCTCACGGCGCGGCTGGGCGACCTTGTCGGCTGGCTCGGCTGGCGCCCGGCTTTGCGAACAACCTCCCTGAAAGTGCTGGGGAAGGGGGTGACCGGGCATGCGCAGCAATGGCCGGTGCGCAGCCTCGCTGACACGCTGGCGGCATTGCCCTCCACAGTGCAGGAGCGGACCTATGCGCGCACGGCGCTGCTCTATCCGTTCCTTCTGCTCACCTTGTCTGCCTTCTGGATTGTTTCCGGCCTGATCGGCTGGGGACAGCAATCTGCGGCCATGACCGTGTTCGGACCGGAGATGCCCGCCGCTACCGGCAAGGCGCTCGTCCTTGGCGGCTCCGTCACCGATATTGTCATTGGGGCGGCGCTGCTTGTCAGGCCTTTCACCCGCCCGGCGGCGCTGGGGGCCGTCCTGGTGAGCCTCGCTTATCTTACCGGCAGCGCCATTCTGGCGCCGCATCTCTGGGCCGATCCGCTCGGGCCGATGGTGAAAGTGTTTCCAGCCATCGCCCTGTCGCTGACCGTCTGGACCCTGACGGAGGCGCGCTGATGGAGTGGATGCATTTCCTGCGCTGGGCGCACATTATCGGGGCGACCGTCCTGCTCGGCACCGGGGCAGGCATCGCCTTCTTCATGGTGATGGCGCACCGCACACGTGACGCGCGGCTGATTGCGCACACCGCCTCCATCGTGGTGATCGCCGACTGGCTGTTCACGGCGACGGCGGTCGTTGCCCAGCCCATCACCGGCACGCTGCTCGCCATGGAGATGGGGTGGCCGCTCACGCAGGGCTGGATCGTCGCATCGCTGGCGCTCTACGTCTTCACCGGTCTCTTCTGGCTGCCGGTCGTCTGGATACAGCACAAATTGCGCGATCTCGCCCGCGAAGCCGCAGAGACGGGCGCACCCCTGCCGGAGCGCTATTTCCGCCTCTATCGCATCTGGTTCGCCTGCGGGTTTCCGGCCTTCTTCGCCGTGCTGGCGATCCTCTGGCTGATGGTCTCCCGCCCGGTTTTCTAGCGCCTAATCAGCACCGACGGTCAGGAAGACTTCGGACGCCGCTACGGTGAGGGCCGAAACGTCTGCATCCAGCGGATGCGGGCGGGCCGCTGTCGGATAGGCTTCGCCCAGCAGGGTGAGCGCGCCGCGAATGGCCTCGGCCGCATCCGGATTCTCTGCGGTGATCGCTTCTTCTTCGGATCCGAACTGATCCTTCGCGGCGGTGTAGAAGCCGTAGCCGTCGAGGTAGGGCTCATAGAAATCGGATTCGGTGGAGAGACGGTACATCTTGGTCGAGCGGTCGATCATGTCGGCCACCACGCCGGTGGTTATCGCCGCCGGGCTGGAGCCGTCGTCAGGCGCCTTTTTGGATGCCGCGCGCAGGGTCGCCACGATTTTCGCGGTGCGTGCATCGATCTCTTCGACACTCTCGCCAGCGAACACGGCGGCGGAGGCCTCCAGGAACTGGTCTGTAAAGTCCGCCACGCCGCGCGCTTCGAACACGGGCTCCATATCGAACAGGACTTCGGACACCGGGTGCGCGAACATTTCGCCAGCGGCCTCTGTCTCACCGTCGCGATAGGCATCGCGGGCAGCCAGAACATGGGCCTCCGCGACGGCGAGCGCGATATTGTAGACGACCGGATCGGTCAGGGCCGCTTCAATGGCGACACCGCCTTCGCCCTCACCGGAGGCCGCGGCCGGAGCGTTCACCGCTTCCAGTTTCGCTTCGACTTCGGCCTCGGTGGCTTCCGGCGTAGCGCTGTCGGCGGCAGGCTGTTCAGCGGGCGCGGCGTCCTTGGCGGCGGGCTCGCCACATCCAGCCAGTGCCGTCGTCGTCATGAGGGCGGCGCCGAGGCCGAGATGCGTCCAGCGTTTCTTCTTGATATCCATAGCCTTGCGGGGCTCCTTCCGGTCGGGGAAACAGGTCTGCGCCTGTCCTGCCCGAAATGAGAAGCATTCGCAACTAATATTCCGCCGCGTCTGCAGTCTTTCCGGGGGCAGGGGTGTGAACAAATCGGGAAAATGCAAGGTGTCATTAACCGGCACGCCTGATAGGTTGGAGGGATGAGCACCACGATTCGAATCCTAGGGATTGACCCCGGCCTGCGCCATACCGGCTGGGGGGTGATCGAGCTGTCCGGCATGCGGCTGACCCATATCGCCCATGGCGTGATCTCGGTGGACCCCAAGCAGGACATGGCCGAGCGCCTTGGCGGTATCTTCGAAGCTGTGGGCGAACTGGCCCGCTATCACCAGCCGACTGCCGCTGGCGTGGAGGAGACGCTGGTGAATGCCAATCCGCGTTCGGCGCTGAAGCTCGGCCAGGCGCGTGGCGCGGCGATGGCGGCGCTGGCCATGGGCGGCATTCCGGTGGCGGAGTTTGCGCCCCGCAAGATCAAGCTGGCTGTTGTCGGTACCGGCACGGCGGACAAGGAGCAGGTCATGTTCATGGTCAAACGCCTGCTCCCCAAGGCGGCGGACCTGAAATCGGACTCTGCCGATGCGCTGGCCTGCGCCATCTGTGCCGCGCACCATCTGCCGGCTGACATGAAGCGGGGGGCGGCATGATTATCGGACGCCTTGTCGGCGAGGTCGCGGGCCTCGGCACGGATCATCTGCTCGTGGACGTGAATGGCGTCGGCTATGTCTGCATGGCGGGCACACGATTACTCTCGCGCACGCATGCGGGGGAGAAGATTACTGTCCATGTCGAAACGCGAGTGACGGAGAATTCCATCACGCTGTTCGGCTTCGGCACGGATGAAGAGCGCGCCTGGTTCGTCCGCCTGCAGGATGTGCATGGCGTGGCCGGCAAGGCGGCGATGGCGATCCTCGACGCGATCACGCCGGCAGAGCTTATGGACGCGATTGCGCTGGGCGATGCCAAAGTTCTGGAGCGCGCCAAAGGCGTCGGCAAGAAATTGGCCGAGCGGA
Organism: Hyphomonas sp.; assembly: GCA_002700305.1. Classification (GTDB taxonomy): domain Bacteria; phylum Pseudomonadota; class Alphaproteobacteria; order Caulobacterales; family Hyphomonadaceae; genus Hyphomonas. The sequence continues at coordinate 44,183 of PACZ01000040.1, forward strand.
TTGTGCATGACCTGTCCGGCAAGCCGCCGCCGCTTGGCCGGTTCGGCAAGTTCGAAGCCGCCAGCGCCGCCGGCATGGCGAGCGCGCCTGTTGCGGCTGCGACAGGCGCGAGAGGGGAGGCGATCTCCGCGCTGGTCAATCTCGGCTATACCCAATCCGATGCCGCCCGCGCTGTTGCGGGTGTCGCGAAGGATTCCGGTGACGATGTCGGCGTGCTCGTGAAGGCCGCTCTGAAGGAGCTCGCGCGATGAGCCGAGAGGGCGCCCTTTCCGATCCGAACGCTCAGGGCGGGGATGCGCTGGACCGGGCGCTCCGTCCTCAGACGTTTGAGGATTATGTCGGCCAGCGCAAGGCGAAGGCGAACCTCAAGGTCTATGTCGAGGCGGCGCGCGGGCGCTCCGAGGCACTGGACCATGTGCTGCTGTTCGGCCCGCCGGGCCTCGGCAAGACGACGCTGGCGCAGATTCTTGCCCGGGAAATGGGGGTCGGTTTCCGCGCCACCTCCGGGCCCGTGATTGCCAAGTCGGGTGACCTCGCCGCGATCCTCACCAATCTGGAACCGAACGATGTTCTGTTCATCGACGAGATTCACCGCCTGCCGCCAGTCGTGGAGGAGATCCTCTATCCGGCGATGGAGGATTATGCCCTCGACATTGTGATCGGGGAGGGGCCTTCGGCCCGGTCTGTGCGGCTGGATCTGGCACCGTTCACGCTGGTCGGTGCGACGACGCGCGCGGGCCTGCTGGCGACGCCGCTGCGTGACCGGTTCGGCATTCCGGTGCGGCTGGAATTCTACGAGCCCGAAGAACTGGGCCGCATTGTCATGGCCGCGGCGCGCAAGCTGAATGCGCAGATCACGGAAGAAGGCGCGGTTGAGATTGCCAGCCGGGCCCGGGGTACGCCTCGAATTGCGCTGCGCCTGCTGCGCCGGGTGCGCGACTTTGCCGAAGCTGCCGGTGATGCGATCAACCGGGACAGCGCCGCAAGTGCGCTCAAACGCCTGGAAATCGATAGCGATGGCCTTGACGCGCTCGACCGTCGCTACCTGCATGCGCTGGTGAAAACCTATGCAGGTGGGCCGGTCGGCGTGGAGACGCTGGCCGCGGCCCTGTCGGAGGCGCGCGATGCGGTGGAAGACGTGATCGAGCCCTACCTGATGCAGCGCGGCTATGTCGCCCGTACGCCGCGCGGCCGCGTGGCGGCGCCGCTGGCTTATGAGCGTCTCGGCCTGCCGAACCCAGGCGGCCAGCAATCCGGCCTATTTGGAGAAAAATAAGACGCATAAGGAGAGACCCCGATGATGCGTTCCGATGCCGACTTCATGAAAGAGGCCTATGCCGAGGCGCAGAAGGGGCTTGAGGAGGGCGGTCTGCCCATCGGTGCCGTCCTCGTGCGCGGCGGCGAGATTATCGGCCGCGGGCACAATCAGCGCGTCCAGAAGGCAGATCCGATCCTGCATGGCGAGATGGCCTGCATGCAGAATGCCGGACGGCAGGCGAGCTACAGGGACACGGTCATGTACACCACCTTGTCGCCCTGCATGATGTGCACCGGCACGATCATCCAGTTCGGCGTCCCCCGCGTGGTCATCGGGGAAAGCGTCAATTTCAAGGGCTTCCAGGATGTGCTGGCGCTGGCGGGTGTGGAGGTGAAAGACCTGCATGATCCGGCCTGTATCGACATGATGGCAGACTTCATCCGGCACCATCCGGGCCTGTGGAATGAAGACATCGGCCATTAGGCCGGCAGGCCCGCCCGACACAATTTGAACACTATTGACGCGCGATGATGAGGATTGCGGCTTTTTTTGCTGCTAGATCCGAAAAGGACTCCCCATGCTTCGCCAGACCTTCACCGCCCGGACGCCGCTCCGGACGGTCGCCTTTGCATTGCTGTGCGCAGTATTGGTGGCTTTCTTCTTCTCCGGCGCCGCAAGCGCGGAAAACACCGTACCGGACAACGCAACCGCGAATTCCTACAACACCGGCTGGAAATGCGATGACGGCTTTCAGGAGCAGGATGGCGCCTGCGCCGATATTCAGTTGCCGGACAATGCCTATCTGAACAACCGGTCGTTCGGCCGGGGCTGGGTCTGCATGTTCGGGTTCGAGCGTGTCGAGGAAGCCTGCGTGCCTGTGGACGTGCCCGATCATGCCTATCTTGAGCCGTCCGGCGTGCGGTGGAGCTGCGAACGGGGCTTTGAGGCGAAAGACGGCAAATGCGTCGCCATCGACGTGCCGGAAAACGGCTATCTCAGCGGCCTCAGCTATAATGACGGCTGGGCGTGCGAGCGGGGCTACAAAGCGGAACGTGATCGCTGTGTCGAAATCCTCGTGCCGGAACATGGATATCTGAGCTCCGAACGCTCCGGCCCTGGCTGGAAGTGTGAGCGGGGCTATATCGCGTCCGGCAATTCCTGTGTTTCGCTGAATGTGCCGGACAACGCACATATCAGCTACATGGAAGAGCGGTGGGAATGCAACAAACCCTATATTCAGCGTGGGGACGTGTGCGTGCTGCCATGACGGCCGGGAAGAACGGGCTTTCATGGCAGCTAGCAACACGGGCGCCCAGCACGTTCGGCCGGACTGGCGCCTGCGCCATCCGGTAAACAATCTGAATTCGGACGGGGTTACCGTCTAGGGCGGACCAGGGACGTGCAATGCCGGATCAGGCCCGGCCATATCATGACCATGCGTGACCATACCGGACTTGTCCGGACTATGGCGGACCTCTGCGGACTCTGCGCGCAGGAAAGCCGGCACATCGCTGCAGCACGCAGGATGCGCCCATGCCGCGATACGCGGCGCTTCATAAACATAGAGATCGTCCGGCGGGGGCGGGTCAGATATCAGCACGATGCGGATATTGCCGTACTGGTCCACCCGGCACAGGGCTTCGCGCCCGCTGCGCGCATGCCAGCGGGCAAGGCGCAGCAGGTTCCAGACCAGCCATGGCCAGAACAGCGGCACGACAAAGTCAAAATGGGTGCGAAGGTTCGGATTCATGCGCCAGAGCATGCAGCGGCAGGGGGCCTGTCGGACAGGCGCGCTGCGATCTGCCGCCATCATGGGAGAAGAGCGGGGGACAGGCCCGCCGCTATCCCACGTCAGGGCAGCATCACGGCGCCGCCTTTCCAGAAGATCGCGATCAGGATGGACGCCGCCGACACGACCAGCGACAGCGCCGCCATACGGGTGGAGACGCGGAAGCGTTTTGTGTCTTCCTGCAGATCCGCCAGCACGCTGGCCAGCAGGGGGAAGTTCACGCAGTGGCGGTCGCCCCCGATGCGCAGGCTGAACACATTCACACTGTCGCCGTCGCCGGTGTGCGAGCCGTATTTCGCGTTCATGTGATAATAGAGCCGCCCGAAGATCAGGTCCGGGTCACAGCGGAAGCGCTTTGCCAGCACATCGATATCGATCGGCACCCAGATCTTTGTGGAGCGGGTCCTGGTCTCGTCCGAGAAGTCCGCGAATGCGCGGTCATAGCGCCGGTAGATCTCCGCCAGCAGGCGCTCATCCGTCGGGATCTTCGCCATCGGTCTCCCCTCCGCTTGGCTGCGGGCTGAGGATGGCAGGGGAGGGGTGGGAGGGCAAGTATTGGAGATAAGTTGATGGAAGAAACCTAGTCCTCAATATCATCGGTGGCGGTACTATCTGGTAGTTTTTTCTCGGATTCACTGCGCTTTTGGAGTGCCTTCTCCGCGTCCTTTAAAAGTCGAGGAACTGTATAAGCTTGGCGCAGAAAGGCTTCGGCCAAGTCTCTCGCAACAGCCGCATCCGCTTTAGTGAGCGGTGTATCTTCATGGGCCGCAGCATTCCCAAAACTAAGGGCTCGGCTCGTCAGTTGAAGAAGGTCATCGGATATGATGCCCTCGGAATTGAGTTTCTTCAGTCGAGCACCAAGAGGTGTTTTATCCGAACCATCAGCACCGGCGAATAGTTTCGCAGCACTTTCGAGAACTCTTCGATATGCGATAGTGGATACGGTTGGCAATTGATCAGTAGAGAATGCAATCTCGGCCTCCTTCCAAGCTGAAAATAACTTCGAGGGGCTGCCTGCGGGTAGTTTTCTGGTCAGAGGGGGGTGCTGTTCGTCGCATTTCCTAGTGATGCTATTTTCGCCATGCAGATCATCCACGAATTTACGTAAATACTTGTCATCCAATTCGCTCAGCCAGAAATAATAATAGAGTAGCGACAGGCGTTGGCATTTCGCACAAGGTGTTGCAACTTCGACCCAAGTACCCTCGACAAAGCGCTTTTGAGGGTTTTTGACACCGACATCCCATTCTACGAAAGTCGCCACAGCTTGCGTTTTCCCAAAAGTGGGAATTTTACAGTATCCGCAAGTAAATGCGATCGTGGCCAAGACTAATTCTTCCCGAACTTCCGGTCACGCCCTGCCAGCAACCGCAAGCGCAGGGCGTTCAGGCGGATGAAGCCTTCGGCATCTTTCTGGTCATAGGCGCCGTGGTCGTCTTCGAAGGTGACGATTTTCTCTGAGTACAGAGAATAGGGCGACGAGCGGCCGATCAGATAGGCCTGGCCCTTGTAGAGCTTGAGCTTCACTTCGCCGGAGACATAGCGCTGCGAATGGTCGATGGCGGCCTGCAGCATTTCGCGCTCCGGGCTCCACCAGAAGCCATTATAGATGAGCTCTGCATATTTCGGCATCAGCTCGTCTTTCAGGTGCGCGGCGCCGCGGTCGAGCGTGGCCTGCTCGATGCCGCGGTGGGCGACCAGCAGGATTGTGCCGCCGGGCGTCTCATAGATGCCGCGGGACTTCATGCCGACAAAGCGGTTTTCCAGAAGGTCCAGCCGGCCGATGCCGTGCTTCTTGCCGTATGCGTTGAGGGCGGTCAGCAGCGTCGCCGGGCTCATCTCCTCGCCATTGATCGAACAGGCATCGCCGCGCTCGAACCCAATGGTGATGATCTCCGGCTCGTCCGGCGCGTCTTCCGGGGAAATCGTGCGCATATGGACGAATTCCGGGGCGGGCTCGGCCGGGTCTTCCAGAACCTTGCCTTCTGAGGAGGAGTGCAGCAGGTTCGCGTCGACCGAGAAGGGGGCCTCGCCGCGCTTGTCTTTCGCGATCTCGATGCCGTGGGATTCGGCGAATTTCAGCAGGTCTGTCCGGGATTTGAAATCCCAGTCGCGCCACGGGGCGATGACCTTGATGTCCGGGTTCAGGCCGTAATAGCCGAGCTCGAAGCGGACCTGGTCGTTGCCCTTGCCGGTGGCGCCATGGCAAACGGCGTCGGCGCCGACCATGTCGGCAATCTCGATCTGGCGCTTGGCAATCAGCGGCCGGGCGATGGAGGTGCCGAGCAGGTAGACGCCCTCATAGACGGCATTGGCGCGGAACATCGGGAAGACGTAATCGCGCACGAAATCCTCGCGCACATCCTCGATAAAGATGTTTTCCGGCTTCACGCCGGCGGCGAGCGCCTTTTCGCGGGCCGGGCCCAGTTCTTCGCCCTGGCCGAGGTCTGCGGTGAATGTCACAACTTCTGCGCCGAACTCGGTTTGCAGCCATTTCAGGATGATCGAGGTGTCGAGACCCCCGGAATAGGCAAGAACGACCTTTTTCGGGGCGGATTTCGGCGTGGACATGGAGAATTTTTCCCTGAGCGCTGCAGCTTGAGGCTGTTGCATTAAGGCGACGGCGGGGCGCTGACAAGCGGGGAGCCGCTATCGAGTTGCTTTCGATGGGCCATGGTTTTCGTTACATTAATCGTTTACCGTAACTAAGAGGGCAGGTTAATCGTCTGCAGCGTGGGGTTAAGGTCATGATCGACAGCCAGAACGACAGCAGAAAGGCCAGCGGTAACGCTGCTGAGCCGGGCTCTTTTCGGGCCCGTCTGATGGCGCGCCAGGCTGCGCGGCCGCAGTCCACCCTCGCCATCGATTCCGGCATCTTCTACCGGCCGGGCGCCTCCAGCACGCCGGAGAGCCGCCGCGCCGCCGATGCCGTGCGCGACGAGGCCCGCCGCCGCCGCGCGGAAGCCGAAACTGCCGCAAAGGCTGAAGCCGCTGCGCAGGCCGAGGCCGAGCGCATCCGTGCCGCATCCGCCGTCGAAGTGCCTGCACCGGAGGTTCAGACCCCGCCGAGCGATGAGGAACTCGTCTCGGTGATCGAGGACATCGCCGCCCGCAAGGAAGAAGAGCGCCGCGCGCCCGCGCCCGCGATCATCTCCTCCACCGCGGTCGCCGAGGCCCGCCCGGACGAACGCCCTCAGGTCGCCGAACGGGAAGACCACGAAGACATCTCGACCCGTATGGGAGACGTCTCGCAGCTCGCCTTTGCCGGGCTTGCCGTGCTGGGCCTTGCCGGTCTCTCGGTGCTCGCCGCGCAGAATGCCCTGAAGAACAAGGACAAGGCGGCTGAGCCTGTCACCGGCACGCAGGAAACCGGGTCGCTCGCGCCTGCGCTGAAGCCGGGCGGGGCCTCCGCCGTCGCGCTTGCCAGCGTTGCGGAACCGGAAGCGCCGAAAGCCTGGTTCAACTATCAGGGCGTCGCCGACATGCTGGCCGAGCGCAAGGCCGCGATGGAGGCCGAAGCGAAGGTCGCCCAGGAAGCGGCCGAGCAGGACGCCCGCCTGCGTGCTGCCAAGGCCATCGCCGATGCCGAAGCCGCGCGCGTGGCTGAGGAAGAAGCTGCTCTGGCAGCGGCTGCCGAACAGGCCCGCCTCGCCGAGGAAGCCGAACGCCAGCGCCTGGCCGAGGCGGAAGCCTCCCGCGTGGCGCAGGTTGAAGCCGACCGGCTCGCCCGCCTCGAAGCGCAGCGTCAGGCCGCCGCCGAGGCCGAAGCGCAGCGCGTTGCAGAGCTTGAAGCCAAACGCCTCGCCGAAGCCGAGGCCGAGACCCAGCGCCTTGCCGATCTCGACGCCCAGCGCCTCGCCAAACTGCGCGCCGATCGCGAAGCCGCTGAAGCCGCCGCGCGTCAGGAAGCCTTTGAACTCGCCAAGTCGCAGGAGGCCGAGCGCCTTCGCCTCGCGGCCCTCAAGGCGCAGGCAGAGGCTGATGCCGCCGAAGCGCGCCGCCTCGAACAGATTGCTGCGAAGGCTGCCGCAGACCGGCGGGCTGCCGAGAAGCTTCTGGCCGAGCAACAGGCCCGGCAGGCAAACCTCCAGGCGGTTTCTGCGCCTTCCACGGCACCGGTGCCAGCACCGGCTTCGCAGAAGCCGGCGGTGGCCGAAGCTCCGGCGCCGCAGCCGATTGTGTTCACCGCCTATGAAGGCCCGGTGCCGGTTCCGGCCTCTCACAAGCCGGCCAAACCGGCCCAGCTGATCCGTGCTTCCTATACGCCGGATGAAGGCAAGACCGTCACTCGCAAGGCGCCGGCCGCGATGACCGCCGGCAAGGCCGACGTGCGTGACCTTGCCGGGACCTCCGGCCTGCAGACGCCGGAAGCCTTCCTCGCTGGCCGGATTGAGCGAACCTCGGCTGAGCCGTTGATGACCGAGGATATGGATCTTGTGCGTCAGGCCTTCCGCAGCATCCTCGACAATGGGGCGGACGGTTCGAAACAGGCGATCATCACGCCGGATAACCGGACGCTGACCATCGTCCTTGAGCGGACGGTCTCGCGCGAGATGGGCCAGTCCACCGTGCGCACCGTCACCTTCACACCGGGCGTCAGCAAGGTGACCCGTGTTGTCACCGAACAGGCCCCTGTCACGGTCAGCGTGATGTGCCGCGATGTGGCCTATGCCTTTGCCGGGCAGGAACGCGGCCGGTTTGCTGCCTGTCAGGCCCCGGAAGGGGGCTGGACCCTGGCCCGCGCCACCGATGTGGTGAAAGTGACGACGGCCAGCCTGCCTAATTCCGCGTCCTGACCTAGGCAGCCCTGCCTGACGCCGCATGGGCCTCGGCCCTGCGGACAAGGTGTTTTTCCACGATGCGGTAATTCTTCCGGTTCGACCGGTAGAAGATGTCGAATACATCTCCGGCGACCGGCAGCGATCCCAGCGCCGTGTCGACGACGAGGTTCCACACAATCCCGATGGAGGCCGAGGCGGGCAGCTTCAGCCGCCACGCTGTAGCGAGCGCGTGCAGGCCAACGGCGCCGGTGGCAGCGTCCCCGACCACGGGGACCAGTCCCAGCACGGAATCCAGGCCGAATTTGATGCCGAACAGGCCGAACCGGGAATCCAGCAGGCGGGAAAAGGCGTCCAGCGCGGCCAGTTCCTCGCCGATGGTGCGCCCATGCGGCAGCATCATGGCGCGGATTTCCTCGTCTGTCCGTTTCCTGGCCATTTGTCTCTCCCGGCAAAGCCTGACGAGCTTGCCGCAATTGCCAGCGCGCGCAAAGCCTGCTGAATACCGGGCATGACCGAGACCGCCGCAACCCATGTCTATAAATTGCTGACAGGTGACGACTGGCAGGCCGCGTCCGCCTCTGGCGTGACCAGCGTGGCAATCGATCAGCAGGACGGCTATGTCCACCTCTCGACCCGGGCACAGGTGGAAGAAACGGCGCGGCTCCACTTTGCCAGCGCCAAGGGCATCCGCCTGCTGCGCTTTGCCGTGGCGGACCTGCCGCCGCTGACCTGGGAGCCGAGCCGGGGCGGGCAGATGTTTCCGCATCTCTATGCGCCGCTGGAAGTTTCCCGCGCCGATGCCGTCTGGCAATTGCTGCGCGGGGAGGACGGCGCCCTGCATTTCCCGGAGGACTATTGATGAGCCTGACCGATTTCGGCGCCGGCCTCGTGAAACTGCTGCCGCCGGAAGCGGCGCATACGGCCACCATCAAGGCGCTGAAACTTCGCCTCGGCGTGCCGCTGAACCCGCCGTTGGCAGACCCGATGCTGGAAGTTGTGCTTCCGAAGTCGGGTTTAAGGCTGCCGTCGCCTGTGGGGTTGGCGGCGGGGTTCGACAAGAATTGCGACGTTCCGGATGCGATGGCGAAGTTCGGGTTCGGCTTTGTCGAATGCGGTACGGTCACGCCGCGCCCGCAACCCGGCAATCCGAAGCCGCGCCTGTTCCGGCTGACGGAAGACCGGGCGGTGATCAACCGGATGGGCTTCAACAATGAAGGGCTCGACAATTTTGTCCGCAATCTGAAAACCTATCGCGGCGAAGTGCCGATTGGCGCAAATGTCGGTGCCAACAAGGACAGCGAAGACCGGGTCGCGGATTATGTGACTGGCATCGAAGCCGTCGCCCCGCATGCAGACTATGTGACGATCAATATCTCGTCTCCCAACACACCGGGCCTGCGCGGCCTGCAGGATCGCGCGTCTCTGGAAGCCTTGCTGACCGCCTGTGGCGCGGCAAACAGGGCGGGCAAGCCGGTTTTCCTGAAAGTGGCGCCGGATCTCGACGAACAGGCCATCGCCGACATTGTGGATGTGGTGCGCGGTCCGGGTGCATGGCTGTCCGGCCTCATCGTGTCGAATACGACACTGGCCCGGCCGGAGACGCTGCAAAGCCCGGACAGGGGTGAGATGGGCGGCCTGTCCGGCGCGCCGCTGATGACTCCGTCAACGGAGGTTCTCGCGGAGTTTGCCTGTGCGCTGAAAGGCGAGTTCGACCTGATCGGGGCAGGGGGCATCGCCAGTGCGGCAGACGCCTATGCCAAGATCCGTGCCGGAGCGAATGCCGTGCAGCTTTATTCCGCCATGGTCTACGAAGGGCCGGGCCTCGCGCAGGATATCAACAAGGGCCTGCCGGCGCTGCTTAAGGCAGACGGGTTTGCGACGCTGGCGGACGCCGTGGGAGCGGGGCTCTAGGCGGTCTGAAGCCGCCGGAAAAGACCCGGCACATAGATGCCAAGCGCGGCGGCGCGATAGAGATACATCAACAGGAAAGCGATCCAGACGCCGGTATTGCCATAGAGTGGGCGCAGGATCATGTCTGTGCTGATATAAAGCACGGCGACGGCGACACCGGCATTGCGAAGCGCCCGGCCCTGTGTGGTGCCGAGGAACAGCCCATCCAGCTGCCAGGGCGCAATGCCGATCAGCGGCACCAGCGCGCAATAGGGCAGGTAAGCGAGCGCGGCGTCGCGCGCTTCAACATCGCGCACAAAGGTCGTGATCACCCAGCCGCCACCCAGGAAGTAGAGCAGGGCAAAGCCAAGCCCGGCGATCAGCGCGAACTCGCTGGTCAGGCGCATGGCCCGGGCAAGGCGCGGTGCGCTGTTGGCGCCATAGGCCTCGCCGGCTTCTTTCTCTGCAACAAAGGCAAAGCCATCCAGCACGAAGGCGGCGACGGTGATGAACTGCAGCAGGACTTCATTGCCCGCGGTCACGGCGGTGGAGATCATCGTGCCGGAGCGCACGAACCAGCCGAAACAGAGCACCAGCGCCAGTGTACGGATCATGATGTCCCGGTTGGCGCCGAACAGGGCGGCAAGGCGCGCACGGTCGAACAGCGGCGCCGCGCCCCGGAAGGCCGGGAAGACAAGCGCGAGTCCGAAGAGCAGCGCCGTCCATTCCGCGATGGCTGTGCCTGCGCCAATGCCGGCCGGGCCGAGGCCGAGCCTTGCGACGAACCAGGTGTCCAGCCCGGCATTCACGGCGTTCATCACGATCTGGAAGGCCAGCATCTGTCCTGTTCGTCCGGTGCCCAGCATCCAGCCGGTTACGGCGAGGCCCATCAGATAGGCGGGCGCGCCCCAGATGCGCGCGTCGAAATAGGCGCCGGCCAGCGTCTCGACATGATCGGTGCTGGCGAAAGCGGCGAAGGCGAGCGGTTTCAGGATGGGGGAAAGGATCAGCAGGGTAAGGCCGATGGCGCCGCCGAGAGAGAGCGCGCGCAAGAGGACTGCCCGCTTCTCCGCCTCGTCGTTCCGCCCGGCCGCCTGCGCCGAGAGGCCTGTCGTCGACATGCGCAGGAAGCCGAAGCCCCAATAGATGAAACTGTACGCCACTGCAGCGATGGCGACGGCTGCAAGGTCTGCCTTGTCGCCGAACCGGCCCATGACGGCGGTATCGACAATGCCGGTCGTGGCTGTTGCAGCCTGTGCGGCAATGATCGGCAGGGCAAGCTGCAGGGTCTTCTGGCGGGTCAGCATGGGAGGCGGGGTTTAGACCGCTTTGCCCCTCAGGGCGAGGGCGGAGACTCCGCCGGCGTGCCCGGGCGCTGGTGCAGTTCGATGGCACGGTAGAGCGCGTCGGAATCCGGCAGCGAGACCATCAGGTAGATCGGGAACGCCGCCGCGATCACGAACAGGGCAATCGGAATGCCGCGTGAGAATTTCGGCGGCTCGGGATGCTTGGCAACCGCGATGGCCAGCATGACCAGGAACAGGAAGGCCAGGGCATACCCGGCCAGCACGTCGCTGAACCAGTGCGCGCCAAGATACATGCGTGAGGCCCCGATCATCACGATGAGGAGCAGAAAGGACCCCGTCAGCCCCCAGCGCATCCAGCCGCGGAATGTGACGAAGGTTAGCCCGGCAATCGCGCCATAGATCAGGGCCGAATGAGCGACATGGCTGGACGGGAAGCTGAACATGTCGACGCCGGTATAGGGGATGTCCGTCGGTCGGGGCCGGGCGACCCAGAGTTTGATCGTGTGCACCACGACCGGCATCGAGCCGAAACAGAGCGCGTAGCACATGGCCCGCCAGCGTGCGCCGGTGAACAGGAAGGAGGCGACCGTCACCACAGCCGCCAGGGTGAGGAACAGTCCGTCGCCCAGCGCGGTAACGACAAGCATCAGGTCGTAGAGCGATCCGCCGCGGGCCCCGTCGACCAGGCTGTCGATGAAACGGTCTATCGGGGCGAGGGGCCAGAAACCGGCGGCGCCGGCAGCCAGGATGGCGAACACGATGATGGCCACGCCTGCCGTCCAGCCAAGCTGGCGTCCGCCAAAGGTCGGAACGGTGCGCGGCCGCCGTCTCACGCGGTCCGGCGCTTTCCAGTCAATGTGTTACGCAACACGGGTTATACCTCATCGCCCGAATTCAACCCCTACTGCCCTTGAACATAGGCCCAAGGGCTTTGCCCGCAAAGGTCAAACCGGATCGCGGGCGATGTAGATGTCGTAGTCGAACTCGTTTTCCCATTTGGCGACGGCGGTCGCCACGGTTGCATCGCCTGTCACATTGGTGAGGGTCCGCATCATGTCGAGCAGCCGGTCGAAGGGCAGGATGAAGCCGATCACGAGATAGGCGGTTTCCTCCGGGATGCCGACCTGTTGCAGGGCCATGCCGGAGAGGAGCAGGCCTGCGCTGGGGATACCCGCCGCGCCAATCGAGACCAGTGTCGCCATCAGGGCGACCAGGACATACTGGCCGAGCGAGACGTCGACGCCGAGCGCCTGCGCCCCGAACAGGGCGACCATGCCGATATAGATGGCGGTGCCGTCCATATTGATGGTCGCGCCCAGCGGCAGGACCGAACCGGCGATGGATTTGTCGACCCCGAGGTTTTCTTCGGCGCAGGCGATGGTGACCGGCAGGGTCGCGCTGGAAGAGGAGGTCGAGTAGGCGACGGCCTGCGCATCGGTGACACCGCGGAAGAAAGGCATCAGCGGCAGGCGCAGGACGAATTTGATGATCCCGCCATAGGTGATGATGATGTGCAGGAAACAGGCAAGGTAGAGCGCGATGGCGAGCACGCCGAGGCTCTGCAGGATGCCGAGCCCCTGCGTTGCCAACACCCAGGTCATGAGGGCAAACACGCCGAACGGGGCGGTTTCCATCACGAATTCGGTGACTTTCATCATCACTTCGGCGGCGCCGTCGAAGAAGGCCGCGACCGGTTTGCCCATGTCCCCGGCCAGCATGATGCCGACCCCGAACAGGATGGCGAAGAAGATCACCTGCAGGATGTCGCCCTTGGCGAGCGCTTCGAACGGGTTGGTCGGCACAATGGCGAGGAAGCGTTCGACGAAACCGCCGGCTTCATCGGCTTTTGCGGCGGCATCTGCCATGGCGCTGCCGTCGACGCCTTCGAACATGTCCGGCGTCAGGCTGGCGCCGGGCTGGAAGAGGGTGGCCATGATCAGGCCCAGCGTCACTGCGAAGGCGGTTGTCGCGAAATACAGCCCGATGGTGCGCAGCCCAAGGCTGCCAAGGCGTTTCGGGTCGCCCATGGCGATCATGCCGGAGACGAGCGTGAAGAAGACGAGCGGAACGACCAGCATCCGGATCAGGCGCAGGAACAGGTCTCCCAGCCATTTGACCCAGTCTGTTGCGAAAGCAGCGGCCGCATCCGCGCCAAGCCCGGCGCGTAGGGCGATGCCTGCAAGTGTGCCCAGCACGAGCGCGGCGATCACGCGCTTCCACAGGTCGATTTCAAACCACCACTTCATCCACAGCTCCCTCAGAATCTGGCCAGACCCTAGGGAGGAGATCATGCGAAGGCAATTGGGGCTTTGTCTGGCACTGTAATCGGACCGCCAGTGCTTGCCAGAGGGGCAGGGGCGGTCTTATTGCGGCAGACCATGGCAAATTTTCGCACGTCCCTGCCGATTGACGAGGTGTTGGGAGAAATTTCTGCCCGCCTCGGTGCGGCGCCCCGGCTTGTGCTGGCTGCCCCGCCGGGGGCCGGCAAGACGACCCGCGTGCCGTTGTCTCTGGCGGGGTTCCTTGGCCTGCCGGCGGTGGTGGAGGGGCGAATCCTGATGCTGGAGCCCCGGCGCATCGCGGCGCGGATGGCAGCCCAGCAGATGGCGAAAAGCCTGGGTGAGCCACTCGGCAAGCGGGTCGGCCTGACGACCCGCGTGGACCGGAAGGTTTCGTCTGAGACGGTAGTGGAAGTGATCACCGACGGTCTGTTCACCCGCCGGATCCTGAGCGATCCGGAACTGGGGGGCGTCGGCGCAATCGTGTTTGACGAATTCCATGAGCGCAGGCTGAATTCGGATACTGGACTTGCCCTGGCGCTGGAAAGCCAGACGGCGTTCCGGGAAGACCTGAAACTGCTCATCATGTCCGCGACGCTGGATACGGCCCGGGTGTCGGCGGTGTTCGATGCGCCTGTCGTGGAGAGCGAAGGCCGGATGTTTCCGGTCGAGACGCGCTATCTCGGCCGGTCGCTGGACCGGATCGAAGACCGGATGGCAGCCGCCATCCGCCGGGCGCTGAGAGAAGAGACCGGCTCCATTCTCGCTTTCCTGCCGGGGGCGGGGGAGATCCAGCGCACGGCCGAGCGGCTGGAAGGCCTCGGGCCGGACGTCCATGTCGCGCCGCTGTTCGGTGCCCTCAGCCCGGCGGAACAGGATGCGGCGGTTCAGCCCGCGCCGGACGGCCAGCGCAAGATCGTTCTGGCGACGGACATTGCCGAAAGCGCGCTGACCATCGAAGGCGTAAGGATCGTGATCGATTCCGGCCTGTCGCGCGTGGCCGAAGACAATATTGGCGGGCTTGGGTCCCGCCTCAGCACGGTGCGGGCGTCGCGCGCCTCGGTCGACCAGCGGCGCGGCCGCGCCGGACGGCTTGAGCCGGGCGTCTGCTACCGGCTGTGGGACGAGGAAGCGACGCGGGGCCTGATGCCTGCGCCCGTGCCGGAGATCTTGTCGAGCGATCTGTCCGGTCTTGTCCTGACACTTGCCGAATGGGGCGAACGGGATGCATCGAATCTGACCTGGATGGACGCCCCGCCTGCCGGGCGGCTGAAAGCGGCGGCAGAGCTGTTGCTGACCCTGCGCGCTGTCGATGAAGACGGAAGGCTTACGCCGCTCGGGTCCGAGATGTCGCGTCTGCCCTTGCCGCCGCGCCTTGCCGCGCTGGTTGCTGGTGCGGCGGGCGGAGAGCGGTCGCTCGCCGCAGAGGTTGCGGCCCTCGCCGGAGAACGGGGCGTGGGCGGAACATCCATCGATTTGCGCGAGCGGCTCACCCGCTTCCGGCAGGAGCGCTCGCCCCGCGCCCGGGTGCTGCAACAGCAGGCAAAGAACTGGGGCAAGGGCGCGGCGCCGTCGGGCGATCTTGCCAGACTGCTTGCCCGCGCCTGGCCGGATGAAGTGGCCCGCAAGCGGCCCGGCAGTACGGGCACATACCTGCTCGCATCCGGGCGGGCGGCGACCCTGCCGGATGGCGATGCACTGGCAAAGTCTGACTGGCTGGTCGTCGCGGATCTTGGCGGGGCTTCGAAAGAGGCACGCATTTCTCTGGCTGTGCCGATCAGTGAGACAGATGCATTGGCAAGCGGGAAGACGATCACGGAGGACCGGGCGGAGTTCGATCCGAAGACTGGGTGGTTTACCGCGCGGCGCGTGAAGGCGCTGGGCGCGATTGTGCTGTCTGAAGCGCCATTGCCGAAGCCGTCTGCGACCGTGGCGGCCAGGGCGATGCTGGAAGCTGTCCGGGAACAGGGCTTCGCCGCCATCGGGGCAGGGGAGGTGGTGGAGGAAACACTGTCGCGGATCGCTCTGTTGGAACAGGCCGGCCTTATCGAGGCGCAGGGGCCGAGCGTCGACAGCCTGCTTGCCTCCGCGGATGACTGGCTGCTGCCCTGCCTGAAGAAAGCCGGGGCACAGGTGCCGGCGGATCACAAAGTGCGCGAGGCATTGATTGCTTCGTTCGACTGGCAGGTGCAGGAGGCGCTTCGCACGGCTGCGCCGCTATCGCTGGAGCTGCCGTCCGGGCAGACGGCGCGGGTCGACTATCTCGACCCTCGCGCGCCGCTGGTCTCCGCACGGGCGCAGGCCTTCTGGGGGTGTGCGGAACATTTGCGAATTGCCGGCGGACGCGTGCCTGTCACAGTGGAGATGCTGTCGCCCGGCATGAAGCCTGTTGCGACAACGCAGGACCTGCCGGCCTTCTGGCAAGGCGGTTACAAGGACATGGCAAAGGACATGCGCGGGCGCTATCCCAAGCATGACTGGCCGGAAGACCCGGCGAGCGCGCGCGCGCATGAAGGCCGGACGAAGAAGAGACTGTAATGGCCCGTGAGATTCACATCCGAAGCGACTGGCGCGAAGGTGATGTCGAACGCATCGTCGACCTGCACAGGCGGGGCTATCAGCAGGAAGGCGGGCATTACGGGGCCGACTTTCTGGACCATGTGCGGCGCACGGTTGAAGAGGCGGACATTCCGTCCCGCCCGGGAAATTGTGTCTGGTTTGTCGAAATGGATGGTGAAACTGTCGGCTGCGCCGCGGTGGTCGATCGCGGCGATACGGGTCAGCTCCGCTGGGTGGTGCTGACCCCGGAGACGCGTGGCCTGGGAATCGGCAGCAAACTGCTGGGTGCCGCCATGAAACATGCCGAAGCGCAGGACTGGCAATCCATCTATCTGGAAACGACCGACGGGCTGGAAGCGTCCATGGCGCTCTACAAGCGGCTGGGCTTCGAAATCGAGATCGCGGAAGACCGCCCTCTCTGGCATGGCGGCGGCCGTTTCCTCCAGATGCGCCGCAAGCTCTGACGTCAGAACGGGCAGGGCAGGGAAAAACAGGCACGCTTCCCCGTGACAGGATGGTCGAATGCGATATCGCTTGCGTGCAGGCAGAGGCGCGGCGCGGCGGCGAGCGCAGCCTTATGCGCATAGAGTTCATCCCCGAGGATCGGGTGGCCGATTTCCGCGAGATGCACACGCAGCTGGTGCGACCGTCCCGTGAGCGGCGTCAGGCGCAGGCGGGTGTGGTCTGCGTGTGACTCTGCGGTCTCATACAAAGTCCGGCTCGGCTTGCCGATCTCGTGGTCAACTTTCTGGCGCGGCCGGTTCGGCCAGTCGGTGATCAGCGGCAGGTCGATCTCTCCCGTTGGCGGAGTGGGCGTGCCCCAGACGTCGGCGAAGTACGCCTTCTCCACTTCACCGCGTTCGAACAGGCGGGACATGGCCGCCTGCATGTCTTTTGACCGGGCGAGCACCAGCAGGCCGCTGGTCGCCATGTCCAGCCGGTGGACGGTGAGAGCGCCCGGATGGTCTGCATTGACGCGGGCAACCGCACAGTCGGCTTTTTCCGGTCCCCGTCCGGGTACGGAGAGTAGGCCCGGCGGCTTGTCGATCACGATCAGATGGTCGTCGACATGCACGTAGCGCATAGGGTCCTGCGGTGGCGTGTAGGCTGTCACACCACAAGGTCCGGCAGGATCAGGCGGAACGTCGTGCCCTCCGGCCCGGTGGAGGCGAGGACGAGGTCTCCCCCCATGCCGACGGCGAGTTCCCGGGCGATCACCAGGCCGAGGCCTGTGCCGGTTTTCCGGGACGAGGCGGCAAAGGGTTTGAACAGGTTCTCCTGCGTCTTCGGTGGCAGGCCGGGGCCGGTGTCGGCAAACGCCATGCCCTCAGCAGTGAGGGACACGGTGATCCGCTTGGGCAGAGACGCGGCTGCGACCATGGCCTCAGCGGCATTGCGGATCAGATTTGTGGCCAGCCGGTGCAGGTGTTCCGGGTCGGCATGGATGATCCGGGCACTGGGCAATTCATCGACAAACTCAACTTCCGGCCAGGCGGCGAGTGCTTCGGCTGCAGCTTCCTCGACACAGCCGCGCAGGGAGACCGGCTGCATATCGGCCGGCTGGGGGGCGGCCTTGCCATAGTCCAGCGTTTCGGAGGCGAGATTGATTGCGCGGGTCAGCGCCCGTTCGAGGCGCGGGGCGGCTTTCTGAACACGCGGGTCTTCCGACCGGGCCAGCGTGTCGGAGACGAGCTGCGCCGAGGCGAGCGAGTTGCGCAGATCGTGATTGATCTTGGCAACGGCGGTGCCGAGTTCGGCCAGGTGGGCGCGTTGGCGGAAGGCATCGGCCACGGCCTCTTCCATGTCGGCGAGGGCATTCTGGGCACGGCCGATCTCGTCACGCCTTGAGGTTGGCGGCAGCCGCCGGGTCCAGGCGCCCGGATCCATCCGGAACTGTTCGACGCTGGCAGTGACGCGCACCATCGGCCGGACCACCACGAAATGGAGGAGAACATAGATCACGGTTGCCGCAATCAGGGCGATCAGGAAGGACAGGGCAAGGATGCGTTGGCCATAGGCATAGAGGTCTTTCCGGAGCGGCGCCTGCGGCACAACCACTTCGATTATGCGATCCGGTGTCGACCCGATCGCCGTGATCACGAGGATGCGGTCCTTCGGCGCAGCGAAGGCGCCCATCACCTGCATCACCCGGCTGACCGGCGTCGTTTCGCGCAGGTCGAGCTGATAATAGCTGCCTTCTATGTCCATGTCGGAATCGAGCAGCTGGATGTGCATGTCATCCTCGACCTCCGCCACGGAGAGAACTTCGGCATTCTCCAGCAATTGCTGGGCGAGTTCCTCCGACACCATGCGGGAGGGGGAGGCATCGAGGGCGAGGGCCGCGATGCGGGCTGCCTGCAGCCGCTCATTCAGCCAGGCCGTGCGAAAACCCGAGGCGCTGGGGATGAAGATCAGCCCCTCAACAAACAGGATTGCGGCAAGGGTAAAACCGAACAGGCGGAACGATAGCCCATGGTACCAGCGAGCGGACGCAGGCTGGCGGACAGGGGCCGGAAGGGGGGCGCTTGCGTTGCCGTTCACATGGGCTGAACTAGCCTACGGGATGCGTTGGAGCAAGCCGACGAGACGCCGCGAATTGGTGCCGAACACGACCGGTGTGAAGTGGGCAGAGGCGGCCCGTTTCACGACTTCGGCGCGGGTCGGGTAAGGCGAGATGAAATTGGTCAGCGCGGTCAGCTTCAGCCCGTTCGACATGGCGACCGAAACGAGCTGGAGAATGTCGCCTGCGCCCTCGCCCACGATAGACGCGCCGACGAGCTTTCCCTTGTGCAGCACCAGTTTGCACTCGCCGAGTGTCTTGCCCTCGGCAATGGCACGGTCGTTTTCATGGAAGGGGAAGGCGGATGTGGTGACCTTGCTGCCATGTTTGGCAATCGCTTCGGCTTCGGTCAGGCCGAGCTGGGCGACTTCCGGGCTGGTATAGGTAACGGCCGGGACCGGCAGGCTGGAGGCCTTGGTGCCTTGTTTGAAGAAGGCCCGGCGGGTGAAGACCGAGGCGTGCCATCCGGCGATATGCGTAAACTGCTCTTTGCCGGCGGCATCGCCCAGCGCCCAGACGCGGGGATTGGACCGGGAGCGCAGCGTGTCGCCCACGACGATGCCCTTGTGGTCGGCCTCGACCCCGCCTTTTTCAAGGTCCAGACCGTCCAGAACGGCGCGGCGGCCCGTGGCGACCAGAAGGTGACTGCCTTCGATCACCGGCGTGCCTGTATCGTTTTCGGTGTGCACGCGGATGTGCCCGCTTTCCTGTGTGACGCGCCCGGCCTTGTGCTGTTCGAGGATGGTCACGCCCTCATCCCGCAAGGCCTTGATGGCGATGGCGGCGTGTTCGGCATCTGCGCGGGGGATCGCCCGGCCCATCTCGATCACGGTGACGTCTGACCCGAGGCGCCGGAAGGCCTGTGCCATTTCGAGGCCAATCGGGCCGCCGCCGAGGATGATCAAGTGGCGGGGCAGTTCCGGCAGCGTGAAGATGGTTTCATTGGTCAGGAAGGGCACGTCCATCAGCCCGTCAATCGGCGGGATGAATGCGCGCGAGCCTGTGGCGATGACGATACGGCGGGCCTGGGTCCGGGTCGTATCTGAGACGATGGTTTTCTTGTCCGCAAAACGAGCCGCTTCCCGGATGACCGTGACGCCGAGGCCTTCGAACCGTTCCTGGCTGTCGACGGGGGCGATCGTCTCGATGGCGCCGGAGACATGGGCCTTGACGGCATTCCAGTCCGTTTTTGGGTCCTGAGTCTGGATTCCGAACTTTTTGGCGTCGCGCACACCGGCCGCTGCCTTCGCCGCGCTGAGCAGCGCCTTGGAGGGGACGCAGCCATAATTCAGGCAGTCGCCGCCCATTTCGTGCTTCTCGTAGAGAACCACTTTCAGTCCGAGCTGGGCAGCGCCGGCCGCCGCGGACAGGCCGCCGGATCCGGCCCCAATCACGCAAAGGTCGGCTTTCAGGTCTTTTACTGGGTCGGTCATGCGGGCGGGCTTTCGATTTTGGGGACCTTGCGGCCCATGACTTTCTTCCAGATCACAGGCATGAGGGAAACGACGGCAAGCGCCGCGAAGGCGGGCACCAGGTTTCCGGCGACGGCACCGATGTCAGGGTTTTCGCCCGCTTCGAAGGTCGCGCCGAGGCCGGCACCGATCCAGGTATAGGCAACCACACCCGGGATGATGCCGATGGCCGTGGTCAGGGCATAGTCCGGGTAGCGCGCGCCCAGCAGCGCCGGAGCAATATTGGCAACAGGGAAGGGCACGATCGGCAGGAAGCGCAGGGCGAACATGTACGAGCGCGGGTTCTCATGGAAGCCAGCCTCCATCCGGCGAAGAAAGGGGCCGGCCCGTTCGCGCAACATGCCGCCGAAGGCTGTGCGGGCGGCCAGGAACAGGAGGCTCGCGCCCAGCGTGGCGCCGACGACGGTGGCAGCAGATCCGCCTGCGAGGCCGAAGAGGAACCCGCCTGCGATCGTGATCCAGAGGGCGCCCGGCACCATGAACAGGGTGGAGAGTGCGTAGATGATCACATAGGCGGCGACGGCGATCAGCAGATTGCCTTCGACGAAGCTGCGCAGGGCTTCATGCTGTTCGCGCAGGGTCTGCAGTGACAGGTAATCGAACAGGCCGAGGCGCCAGCCTGCCAGCAGGCCGGCAGCGATCAGATAGACCGGCCAGAGGCGCTGCCAGAGCGGCGCGCGGGATTTGGTACTGGTGTCGGTCATTCGGTTTCGGCCTTCTTCGTGTCGTTGAGGGACCAGTCATAGTCATACGCGCGAATGCGTGGATCAGAGCGGATGGTTTCGGCGAGGCCCGGGTCTGCATAGGCCAGAAGGTGTTGGATAACAGCCTGTTTCGATCCGCCAAAGTCGGATTCGAACCAGTCATAGATCGAGGAGACGGTCAGGCCGCGGCTTGTGACGGTCACGCCGCGCGGATCGTTGATATAGGCGCGCGCCGCTGCGGCGAGCTTTTCGTCCAGCGTGTCGCCCTGCCAGGCCTCCTGCTGCAGGTTGGGGCAGGAGTAGGCGGCGCAATTGATCGCATAATGCACAAGCGGATTGCCGAAACGCGGTCGCAGGATGCCGTGCTCGATCTCGTCGAGGGAGACAGTCTTGCCGCCGGCCGCCACTTTGATCTTCTTCCACGGTCCGCCGAACAGATATCCGTCACGGATCGATCCGGTGGGGTATTGTTCCAGAATGTAGCGGACGGTGACGGCATTATAGAGATTGGCCCAGGCGGCGAAGGTGGCCGCGTCGGAGCCGGACAGGTCCATGTCTGCAAAGCCGGCGATGTATGTGTCGAGCGTGGCCCGATCCTCTGCATTTGCCTTGAAGGCCGCATAGTCAACGCGGTTCACACCATCCGGGCCGGTCGTCACATATTTCTTCAGGAGGCAGGTCCAGGCGGCATGGGCCGGTTTCTCGGCCGGTAATTGCTGGACCATGCCGGAGACTGGAACGGCTGGCTGCGCCAGAGCGCTGAGCGGTGTCAGGGCGAGGGCGACGGGCAGGGCGAGACGGCAGGCGGCGGCGGGCATGGGGCGGATCGGCTCCGGATCGGGTGAATGGAAGCCATCACATAGCGCACTCGGGTGAACTGTGCCCGTCACGCCTTCTCAGTTACCGATCAAAGGCCCGTGATCGGCGTCTCAGCCGCCAGTGGCCGGTGTATCGATTTCCATCCAGTCCTGTGGCGGCAGATCATAGAGCATGTCCATGACCTCAAACCCGATACCGTTCGGGCGGCGGGAGCTGGAGTTCCAGAGGATCACGACGCCGGTGTCCTGCTCCGGATCGAACAGGATATAGGACCTGTAGCCCTCGACGGCGCCACGGTGGCCGATCACCCGGTTGCCATTGACGCCATATTTGTAGATCCGCCAGCCGAGGCCGTAACGGGCATCGCGCACCGTGCCCCGGTACCGGCTGGACATGCGTCTTTGCTCGCCGCTTGTGTAGACACGCGGGGTCTGGAGCATTTCCAGCGCGCTATCGCTGAGCACGTCCGGCATCAGCCCCATCTGGGCGCGGGCATAATTGGCAAGGTCGAGGATGGACCCGTTTACGCCGCCGGCGGCCGGAACCCGGTAATAGTCTTCATTGACCCGCCGTTTCAGCTGCGTGTCGTCCGCTCTGGACCGCCTCGAATAGGGGCGGGACCAGGAGGGCGCTGTCTGAAGGCCGTTCCGGCCGATACTCGCCGATACCATGCCCAGGGGCTTGAAAACCGATTTTTCGACCGCCTCGGCATAGGAAGACTGGGTCACGTCTTCCACGACTTCGGAAATCGTGTCGTAGGCGACGTTCTGATAGGTGTGGCAATCGCCCACTGGGCAGAGCGGTTTGAGGGATCTCAGGCTGTGGCGGATGTCTGCGGCTTCCCAGCCATCCTCCAGCCGCGTGTCATAGGCATTCGGGACAATGCCGAGCCGGTGGGAGAGGACATCTTCCAGCGTCGCACGATGCTCCCCGCCGCCCGGCAGCCGGAGCGACGTCCGGAACTTTGAGACCGTATCTGTCAGATTGAGTGCGTGCTGGTCGGCAAGGATCGCGACTTCGGTGGCCGCGACGCCCTTTGACAGCGAGGCCCAGCGGAAGACCGTCTCATCCGTCACCGGCGTGCCGCCGCGTTCGGTCACGCCATAGCCATTGGCGAAGGCAATCTTGCCATGATCGATCACCGCGACTGCCAGACCGACGATTTCTTCCCGCGTCGCCAGCCGGCTGATCCGGTCATCGAGGCGCTTGTAGTCTATGGTCTGGGCGAGGGCTGCGGGCAGGGGGAGTGTTGCGGCAAGAAAAATGGCCAATGTGCGCAGGAAACGCATAATCTGATCCCGTGTTTATGGCCCGCCCGGTTCCAGACACACCAAGACTCTCTGCGGATGTAAAGATCGCTGGATGCAGCCGGGCACAATCTGTAAGCCGGTCTGGCAAACAGCGGGCCCGGCTGACCGCTTTTCATGCTGATTGCATGACTTGACCCGGCGCGCCCGGCCCTGTATTGGCCCCTTTTTCCGAGACACTTAGCTTCCAGAGCAGACTGATGAAACGCACTTTCCAGCCGAGCAATCTCCGCCGCAAGCGCACGCACGGCTTCCGTGAGCGCATGTCCACCAAGAACGGCCGCAAGGTCCTGGCTCGCCGCCGCGCGAAGGGCCGCAAGTCCCTGTCCGCTTAAGAACGGCGCCAGTCCGCCTCTCCGAAGGGGACGGCCGTGACGGCAGATACCGACAAAGCTTTGATTGAGGTCGTACGCCTGCGCGTGCGGCCTCAATTCATTTTCGTGCGCGGTGGCCGGGCAGAGCGGCGGAAGTCCCTCGTTGTCCAGGCCCGCAAGCGGGCAGGGGAGGCGCCGGGCGATCATGCCGGGGCCGGCTTTACCGCCACAAAAAAGATCGGCAATGCCGTCATCCGCAACCGGGCCAAACGGCGCCTTCGCGAGGCTGCACGCCAGTTGCTGCCGCACCATGGCCGCCCCGGTTGGGACTATGTGTTCATTGCGCGTCAGGATACCGCTGATATTGGCTGGCCCCGTTTGCTTGACGATATGGAAAGCGCACTGATAAGCCTCGCCGCTGATTAACCCCCGCCGCCCGTCCGGGCGATCCTGCTTCAAGATTCCGGGACCCCGAGATGGAAAAAGAAGACCAGCGCAATTTTCTGCTCGCAATGGTGCTGATGATCGCGCTCGTGCTCGGCTATCAGAAATTCTTCGTCGAGCCGGCACAGAAGAAATTTGATGCGCAGCAGGCAGCCATCGAAGCGGAAACCCAGAACAAGACCGCCGATACAGGCGTGCCCGCGATCGACCAGCTGAAGCCGGTCGAAGAGGCGCTGGCCGACAGTCCGCGGGTCGATCTGGAAAGCAAGGGGGTCGATGGATCGATCCGTCTTGCCGGTTCGCGTATCGATGATGTCAGCCTGCGCGATTATTATCTGACGGTGGAAAAGAAGCAGGAAGTGCTCCTGTTCCGGCCGGAAAACAGCGAGTACGGCTATTTCGCCACTTACTACTGGGCCTCCGGCGACACGCTGGTGGCCGGACGCAATTCTCCCTGGACCCTGGTCTCAGGTGACAAGCTGACCCCGACCTCGCCAATTGTCCTGAAGCTGGAAGGCGACGGCGTCACCATCGAGCGGACCATTTCGCTCGATGAGAATTACATGTTCACCTTCAACGACAAGGTGACCAACACGTCCGACGTGCCGCGCACTTTCCGTGCGGTCGGCTCGCTGGAGCGGTTCGGCGACTATAAGGGCTTCCTGGAAGCAACCGACCCCGGCTCTTCCGTCTCGACGGCTGCGCATATGGGCCTGATGGGCCAGACCGACGGTTCGCTGCGCATGAAGAAGTTCAAAGGCCTTTATGCCATGAAGAGCATCAAGGGCGAATCGGCTGACGGAACGTTCCCAGCGCCGAATGGCGGCTGGTGGGGCCTGTCGGACAAATACTGGCTGGGCGCGCTGATCCCGCAGCAGGACATGTTCTTCGCGGGCATGATCGACAAGCGCAAGCTTGCCACGGGCAAGGATCTGGAACTTCGCACCGAGTCCGCCACGCTGGACCTCGCCCCGGGCGCCAGCGCCACGATGGAGAACCGTATCTTCGCCGGCGCCAAGCGCTACGAGGTGCTGAAGGATTACGAGAAGAATCTCGGCATTCCGAAGTTCGAAGATGCCATCGACTGGGGCATGCTGTTCTTCCTGACCAAGCCGTTCTTCTATGCGCTTGAATGGCTGTCCGGCATTGTCGGCTCATTCGGCTGGGCGATCCTGGCCTTTACGGTGCTCGTCAAGCTGCCGCTCGTGCCGCTCTACAATCAGAGCTACAAGTCGATGGCGAAGATGAAGAAGCTGCAGGAGCCGACACAGGAAATCCGCGAACGCTTCAAGGCCGATCCGCAGCGCCAGCAGCAGGAAATCATGAAGCTCTACAAGGAAGAGGGGGCGAACCCGCTGGGCGGCTGCCTGCCCATCCTTGTAACCATCCCGATCTTCTTTGCCCTGTTCAAGACGCTCTACGCCACGATCGAGATGCGCCACGCCCCTTTCATGTTCCTGAAGGATCTGTCGGCGCCGGATCCGACGGCCATCGGTAATCTGTTCGGCCTGATCCCGTGGTGGTCTGCGGCGGATCTCAAATCCATTCCGTTCATCGGCATGGTGATCGGCGTGGGTATCCTGCCGATCCTGTACGGCGCGACAATGGCCGCCCTGCAGACCCTGTCACCGCCGCCGCCAGACCCGATGCAGCGCCGCATGATCCAGTTCATGCCTCTGATCTTCCTGTTCGTGTTCGGAGGATTCCCCGCCGGCCTGGTCATGTATTATGTGTGGTCGAACACGCTGTCCTTTATTCAGCAGTACTTCATCATGCGCCGGAACGGGGTCGACACCGAGATTGGCAAATTCGTGAAAAAGCTGTTCTCGGGCGGCAAGGAACCTGCCAGCTGATCCGATGACGGAAGAAGCATCCCCCACCGAGCCCGGCTTCAGTGAAGAAGCCCTGGAAGCGGGCCGTCTCCTGTTTGCGGGCGATGCCACCTTCGTCATGGGTGTGGTGAACCTGAAACAGCTGCCGCCGGCCGACCGGACAGAGGTTTGTTTCGCCGGCCGGTCGAATGTCGGCAAGTCCAGCCTGATCAATGCGTTGACCAACCGGGCAAAACTGGCACGTTCCTCGGCTGAACCAGGCCGGACGCGCGAGCTCAACTATTTTGACGTTGGCGAAGGCCAGCTCTACCTCGTGGACCTTCCGGGCTTCGGCTATGCCAAAGTGTCCCGGTCGCAAACCGAAGCGTGGACGCGCCTGACCAAGTCATACCTGCGCGGGCGCCCGTCTCTGCGCCGGGTGTTCCTTCTGGTCGACGCGCGCCGCGGCCTGATGGACACGGATGAAGAGGTGATGGACATGATGGACAAGTCCGCCGTCACCTACCAGATCGTCCTGACCAAGGTGGACAAGCTGGCGAAAGGCGAGGTCGACAAGCTGGCCTCCAAGATTGCCGAAAAACTGAAGAAGCGCGGCGCAGCGCATCCCGTCGTGCGGATGACCTCGGCCGAAAAGGGCTGGGGCATGCCCGAGCTTCGGGCTGAAATCGCCGGACTGGTCTAGTCGGCAATCTGGCCGGGATGATAGCGCCGTGTGGCGCTTTCCGCGATTGCCAGCCAGTCCAGATGCGCGCGGCGCCAATTCTCCATCGCGAACAGCTCCGCCTGGTCTGCATAATGCGCTGAGTTCGGGTCGAGCGTTGCAGACCCGAAGGGATGAATGACGCGGGCCGTCTGATTGCCGTCGGCATCCCATTCCACCAGCGCGATCCATGTGTCGCCGGCATTCATGTGGAGCGTACCATCGTCGCGGATCTCTGCCGGATAGACTGCGCGCAGCGTGTCCGGCCCGCCGCTGATCGGCCAGGTCTGCTCCCCGCGGGCGAGCTTGTTCACCTCGCCCCATTCCGGATCGATCCGGCCATGATGCTCCATCAGCCAGCTGACGGCCTCCCGGAAGGCCGTTTCCGGCTCAGGGGGCGGCACATGGGTGTAGCGGGCGGTGATCTCCCGAAGCGTTGTCAGCCCGCCAAGCGCCGCATGTTGGGACTGCATATCCATGTTGAAATCCCATTCGGCAAGGAAGGCGGCCGCCTCGGCCATGTCCGGTTCATCGCTCCAGTCATGCGCCAGCACCGCCTCGACCACCCGTTGCGCTTCGGACCCGTCGGCATAGGCTGTGTCAAACTTGATCGAGAGGAGGCGCGCCCGGTCCATGGTGGCGGTCCCGTCCGTCAGTTCCATGATGCGCAGGGCGCGGTTTGTCTGGTTGGTCTGCAGGCCCATGCTTTGCGGGAAATCTTCCGGCGTCAGATTGCCCGGCCCGTCCGTTGCGCTGTAGGGCGTGTTGTTGGCGTTGAAGACAAAGCCCGAGGCGGGATTGATCAGCATCGGCACCTCTGACCAGTCGCGGTAGCCGTCCCAGATAAGGTCCGACCGGTCGCCGGGCAGATCGCCGCTCCAGTCCCAGGCATCGTCACGGTCTGGATACTGGGCATTGTGGATAAAGCCGACATTCCCGTCCTTGTCCGCGAAAACATAATTGATCGAGGGCAGGGCGTTCAGCGACATGGCGTCGAGGAAACTGACGAGCCCCGTGGACTTGTTCAGCCGGTAGTATTGTTCCAGCTGGCGGATCTCGCCCATGCCGGCATAGCGTATGGCATAGGTGCCTGTCGGCGCTTCAATCACCGGTCCGTGGGCGGAACGCAGGACAGGGCGTTTCACTTTCAGCGCAAACGGCCCCCACAGTTTCACATGCAGTATGGCGGTGGATTTCTCGAAATCCTGCCAATCCCCGTCGAGCAGGTACTGGTTCTTGTTGTCCGGGTTTCTTGTCAGGACGTAGGTGTCCGACAGGTCCTGCGCGCTGACGGTGTTGGCCCAGCCGATGTCACGGTTGAAGCCGTGCAGGATCACCGGTGTGCCCGGGAAGATGCCGCCGGTAATGTCGAGGCCTTCGCCGGAAGCAATATGGGCTTCGTACCAGGCGACCGGCCCGGTCAGCGGCTGGTGGGAATTGATGATCAGCCGGGTGACCCCGTCCCCGCTGCGGGCAGGGGACACGGCAAACGCATTCGATCCACGCTCGGACAGCGCTTTCGGTGCCATCAGAAAGGCTTTCCGGTCGCCCTGCGGGTCCAGCGCGATGGACTGGGTATAATCGTCCGAGAAGAGACCGGTCAGCGTCTCGTCGAGACCATAGAAGAAGGGCGTCTTGAACAGGAAGCCGGCGACGATGTCCTGCGGGGTGAAGGGGGCAAGCCCTGTCCAGGTTTCGTCCGGGTGCTCCGAGGCATAAAGGTTCAGCCCGGCGGCATAGGCTTCGGCGATCGCTTTCACGTCATCGGGAATGTCGGTTTCGTAGCGGGCATCGATCGTGTCCCAGACGCCGAGAAGCGAGACGAGATAATCCGCCGGCGCTGCGTCTTTTCCCCGGTACCGGGCCAGCTTGCCGCGCGTGACGGCGACGACTTCCTGGATCGTCTCGAAATCATCCTCGGCGTGGGCATAAGCGAGGCCGAAGGAGGCGTCCTGGTCCCGCTTGCCGCGGATGTGGGGCACGCCATATTCGTCGCGCAGGATTTCCGCGTCATAGGCGTCCGCGGACGCGGCCAGTACAGCTGCAGGCGGGTTGGCGGGCAGGGGATCCCAGAGCATCACGCCAGCACCTGCAAGGACAATTGCGGCGAGCCCCGCCAGACCGGACAGAATTCGTATCATCTGTAGTGTTTCCTGCACCCCATTCAGCTTTGGACCTTAAAAGGCTTTTCCCGCCCGGCAAGCGGCTTATCGGCATGGGGGAAATTCCGGATGCCGGCCGCGCATCCCGATTGCCGCGGCGAATAGGCGTTTCACCCGGCCGCAAAGCGCGTTAAAGGGGCGGCCATGACTGACGAGTTCTCTGCCGCCCAATTCACCGCGAAGACCCTGTCCGAAGCGCTGCCCTATATCCAGCGCTATGCAGGGCAGATCATTGTCGTGAAATATGGCGGCCACGCCATGGTGGACGAAACCCTGTCCGCCATGTTCGCCCGCGATGTGGTCCTGCTGAAGACGCTGGGCATTCATCCGGTCATCGTGCATGGCGGCGGCCCGCAGATCGGCAAGCTGCTGGACCGGCTGGGCATCGTCTCGGAATTCAAGGGCGGCCTGCGCGTGACCGACGAAGCGACGATGGAAGTCGTGGAGATGGTCCTCTCCGGTCCGATCAACAAATCCATTGTCCGGGCGGTCAATCAGGCGGGCGGCCTGGCTGTGGGCCTGTCGGGTTCGGATGGCCAGCTGCTGCAGGCGACCAAGGCCACCAAGACCGAACGCGATCCGGACAGCCATATCGAACAAGTGCTGGACCTTGGCTTTGTCGGCGAGCCGACCGGCGTGGACACGAGCGTGATCGAGGCTCTTCTGAAGGCCGATTCGCAGCTGATCCCGGTCGTTGCCCCGGTGGCCATGGGACCGGACGGGCATCGCTTCAACGTGAATGCCGACACGGCGGCCGGCGCGCTTGCCGAGGCGCTGGGGGCCAGCCGCCTGATGCTGCTGACAGATGTCGCCGGCGTGCTGGACAAGGACAAGAAATTGATGCGCGACATCCCTGTGGACGACATTCCGCGCCTGATCGAAGACGGCACAGCTGTTGGCGGCATGATACCGAAGCTTGAAACCGCGGCCCATTCCGTAAATCATGGTGTCGGGGCGGCGGTTATTCTGGATGGACGTGCGCCGCACGCCCTCCTCATGGAGCTGTTTACCGAACATGGCGCTGGAACGCTCATTTCGTAACGTCCTGGTGGTCCTTGCGGCTGCTGTCTGTTTCCCTGTCCTGACCGCGACCGCGCAAGCGTCCGGCGCGAAGGATGGCTGGAAGCTGTGTAACAAGACGTCCTACATCATCGATGCCGCCATTGGCGTGCCGGAAGAGAAAGACGTCACCGTCGAAGGCTGGATGAAGCTGCGACCTGGCGAGTGCAAGGTGGTGGTCGAGACGCCGCTGGAGCCGAAATATCATTTCCTCTATGCGCGCACCTCGCCGGCCCATCGCGGCGGACCGCGCGAATGGGGCGGGCGCACGGAGCTGTGTGTCGACCCGACTGGCAGTTTCACGCTGGAAAACCCGCCTGAATGCGCCCCGATGGGGCTGGAAGCGCGCGGTTTCCGGGCGGTGGAGATTTCCAGCAAGGTGCGCTGGACGACCGACCTGACCGAGATCGAGAATTACAGCCTGGACAAGGCCCGCGCGGCGGGGCTGCAGCGCCTCCTTGAGGAGGCCGGGATCACCAGCGGCGCCATCGACGGGAATATCGGCCGGCGCACCCGGCTCGCCATCGGGGAGTTCCTGAAGCAGAACAATCTGCCTGCCACGACGTCAGACGATGACCTGATCGATTTTCTGGAACAGGTGGCCAAGGACCGGGGCCGGAATGTCGGCTTCAACCTCTGTAACCGCACCAAGAAGCGTATCTGGAGCGCCATCGCCCGGCGCGGGGCCGAAGGCTGGGAAAGCCGGGGTTGGTGGCTGCTGGAAGCAGGCGGCTGTGCCCGCGTGATCGACCGGCCGCTGCGTGGCACCGAATACTATGTCTATGGCGAGATGGAGGACGGCTCCAAGATCCGCACCCTGTCCAAGGCATCGGATGCGTTCTGCGTGGGCCATGCGAAATTCGCGATTGCCGGGCGCGACCAGTGCGAAGCCTCGGCCTATCGCACCGCCCTGTTTGCCGCGACGCCCCCGCCGACAGAGCGCAAGCTGGTCTTTGAATTCTTCGAGCGGGACTTTGCCAAGGCGAGCGGCAATGACCGCTAGGTCCGCCGGCGTCCACATCGCCCCGTTCGGGAAGTTCGACCACGTCACGGACTGGGTCTTCGATCTCGACAACACACTATATCCGGCCGAGTGCGACCTCTTTGCCGAGATCGATACACGGATGACGGCCTTCGTCTCCCGCGCGCTCGCCCTGCCGCCGGTCGAAGCGCGGAAGGTCCAGAAGGATTATTACAAGACCTATGGCACCACCCTGTCGGGTCTGATGCATGTGAACCGGATCGAGCCGGCCGATTTCCTGCACTATGTGCACGACATCGACCTGTCGCCACTGCCAGACCTGCCGGACCTGCGCGCCGCGATCGAGGCGCTGCCGGGCCGGAAGTTCGTCTACACCAATGGTTCGCGCCGCCATGCCGAACGCGTGACGGAAAAGATGGGTCTCTCCCACCTGTTCCATGACAGTTTCGGCATTGAGGATGCGGCCTACACGCCCAAGCCGAAGCAGGATTCCTATGACCGTTTCTGCGGTCTGCACGGCGTCGACCCGAAACAGGCGATCTTTTTCGAGGACCTTGCCCGCAACCTGCTGCCGGCCAAGGATATGGGCTTCACCACGGTGCTGGTTCATTCCGAAAAGGACTGGAGCCATGAGCCTGTCGAGGCCCGCCCTGCGACGCTTGAGGATATTTTGAAGGATGACGGGCCCGACCACATCGACTATGTCACGGGCGACCTTGCGGCCTTCCTCGAAGCGGCGCGGGATACGCTGAAATAAAACCAAAGACCTGGGGGATAACCCATGACCGATGCCCTTGCCCGTGTGATCGATTCTGCCTGGGAGGCCCGCGACACGCTCTCGACCGACACGAAAGGCGAAGTGCGCGATGTCGTGGATGCCGCCATTGACCTGATCGACAAAGGTGAGGCCCGCGTTGCCGAGAAGGGCGCTGACGGGGAATGGGTTGTGCACCAGTGGCTGAAAAAGGCCGTGCTGCTTTCTTTCCGCCTCAACGCCAATGGCATGATCGGCGGCGTGCCGGGCGGCGGCAACTGGTGGGACAAGGTGCCGTCAAAGTTCGAAGGCTGGGGCGAGACCGAGTTCAGGGAAGCCGGCTTCCGCGCCGTTCCGCCCTGCGCCGTGCGCCGGGGTGCGTTTGTCGCGCCGAACGCCGTGCTGATGCCGTCTTATGTGAATATCGGCGCCTATGTCGGCGAAGGCACGATGATCGACACCTGGGCCTCTGTGGGTTCGTGTGCGCAGGTCGGCGCGAACTGCCACATCTCCGCCGGTACGGGCATCGGCGGCGTGCTGGAGCCGCTGCAGGCGAACCCGACCATCATCGAGGACAATTGCTTCATCGGCGCGCGCTCCGAAGTGGTCGAAGGCGTGATCGTGGGGGAGGGGTCTGTCATCGCCATGGGCGTGTTCATCACCCAGTCCACCAAGATCGTGAACCGGGCGACCGGCGAGATCAGCTATGGCAAGATCCCGCCTTACTCCGTCGTCGTGCCCGGCACACTGCCGGACAAGAATGGCGGGCCGAGCCTCGCCTGCGCCGTCATCGTGAAAACAGTCGACGCCCAGACGCGTTCCAAGACCGGCGTGAACGAGCTGCTGCGGGACTAGATAGCGCCTTCTGGTTGTTTTGATGTGAGTGTTGTGCCACCTTTGAGAGTAAGGGGGTGCCATGCGGAAAATGTCGATTCTCTCTGGGTTCGCCCTTGTGCTGGCGGCTTGCGCCACAACAGATCCGGCGGGCCTGCCTGTTCCTGAAGCTGCGTCCACAACGCTGCCAAAGAATCCCGAGGCTGCTGGGATGACGGCCAGGTTTGCCGGTCTGATGGAGCAGAAGCTTCCAATACTGGACAGGCTCGCCGTCATCACGGCGCGGGATCAGTATGTCCGGAAAGTGCTCATCCCGATGTTTTCGGACGACGCGCTGGATCCGGAGGTCCGGACAGATTTCCAGTCGGCCGCTGGCGCTTATGTTTCTCAGGTCGATGCGATCAACACCGCAGAACTCAAGCGGATCCTGCAGGAATATTCCTGGGCGGACATCATCGAAGGTGATCCGCAATTGTTCAAAACGGCCTTCCACGTCGTACAGCATTCGCCGGATAAAGCCTTCCGCGCCGAAGTGCTTGCGGAAATCGGTCCCTTTGCGGAGCGCGGAGATATAGACGGGCAGGAATATGCCCTGATGTACGACCGTGTCGAACTCGCCGCCGGGCGGCAGCAGCTCTACGGGTCGCAGTACAAATGCGTGGACGGGCAGTATGACATCCATGACCTGAAGGATCCGGAAGGCGTCGACGCGCGCCGTGCCCGGCTGGGCATGCAGCCCCTTCAGGATTATCTGGAACAGGGGCGCGAATTTTACGGCCCCTGCTGAATTGCGTTTCTGCACGTAACGAACTGCTGCGGGACCAGGCGTTTCGCGCCCCTGTTCAGCAGCTGCCATCTTCAATACAGGCGACCAGTTGTTTCAGCGAGGTGAGGTGGCTACCGACGAGATCGTGGGTGCCGAACAGCGGCAGGTCGATGTCCGGCGAGATGCCCTTGCCCTCGAACACGTTGCCGCCTGCATCGGCGAATATCTCGTTCGAAAGCTCAAGGTACCAGCCATTCGGCAGGGGTTTTGCCAGCGGTGTCGAGAAGGCGCCCCGGCTCGTCTGTCCGGCCGTCCTGATCTGGGGAAGCTGCCGCAGCATCATGGCCGTGATCTCGCCTCCGGAAACGGTGACATCGCTGATGATGACATAGACGGGCTTTGTATAGCGCGGCCCATCCTGATACGGATTGATTGTATAGGCGGCCAGCGGCGCGCCATCCCATTCGGTTCTGACGGTGTAAGCCGTGAAAGGTGAATCGGTAAACCGGCTGGCAATGGCGCGGGTGATGGCGTCATAACCGCCGCGATTGTTCGACAGGTCGAGGATCAGCGCATCCGTACCGTCAAATCCGGCAAGCGCCTCATCGAACAGGGCGTGCAGGGCCGCGACCTCCGCTTCGGCCCATTCCGGCGTGCCGGGCTCGTGCCCGGTCGTGAAACCACCCATGGTGAAGATCTGGATGTACCCGATATGGTCATTGATCGTGCCACGGATGAATCGCTCATTGCCCGTATGGACTGCGCCCTCATCCAGATAGGGCATGAGATTGTCGAGAAGTCCGATCAGCCAGGGACTCTCGCCCATTTCTTCGCGAGCGCGCGGCAACGTCGTGCCGAGACCAAACTGGATCCGTCTGGTCTCCTCCTCAAGGCTGGCGACCAGCTTGGTGTGGGAGTCCTGAAGCGGTTCCAGAAGACCTGCCAGCAGGTCGAGCAGGTCTGCCTCGCTCATCTCTGGCGACAGGCTGGCGCGTGCGGCGGCCACGTTCTGCTCCCAATCGACACCGCGCTGGTCGAAGAAGGCGTAGTGGCGGCTGAAGACCGATGTGAAGACATCGAAGACGGCTTCGGGGGTGGTGTCGGCCTCGTCGCGGCAAGTCTCCGGCAGGGTATCGATCCGGGTAAAGACAGCATGTCCGTCCGCGGGCAGGTATTCAAACCGGGCCGTGCCATCTGCCTGCGGGGTGAAGTAGCGGTATTCTATCTGCCCCATCATGGTCGGGCCGTCTTGGCGTGTCGGATAGCAGGCGACTGGCGTTTCCTGCCAGCGGATGATGTCTTCCGGCGTGATCTGAAGCAGCCAGCCGGATTCTTCAGACCGCCAGACGCCCTGCGCTTCGGCCAGCATACCGTTTCCCGTGTCGAGCATCTGGCGGCTGGCGGGTTCGGGCGGCACATATGTGCCTGCGCAACCGGCAAGACCCAGAAGAAGAATTAGCGTGCGAAACATGTCAGAAGCCCAAAAGTGACCGCGGTCACCTTTTAGGTTTGCCGCTGCCGGAAGGCAACAGGTTTCCTGTCGCGAGCTGTTCGATTGCGCGGAACCTGATTTCCAGATCTCTCAGGATGTTCTGACTCTTCCCGGTCACCACGCATTGCCTCACCGTGCCGGTAAACAGGGTGAGCATCAGGTCTGCAATGGCGGCGCTCCCGGTCCCGGCAGGTAAATCGCCTCGGGCAACAGCGCGCTGGACCTGCTCCTCGAAAGCTTCATGCGCGATGGCATCATTCTGCGTCTCGACCGCCTGGATGGCCGGCGTTGTCGGCGACAGCAGGGTCTTGGCCTGCCAGAGCTCCGGCGATGCCTCGCAGAGGCTGATGGTCCGCCGGCAGGTTTCCAGTGCGGCATCGGTCAATGTGCCGGCGGTATTCTCCCCCTCGGCCGTTTCGAAGGCTGTTGCGATGAGCCGCCGGTACCATTCGGCCAGAATATCTGCCTTGGACGGAAAGTGATTGAAGAAGGTTCCCTTGGCGACTCCTGCGGCCCGGGTGATTTCGGCAACAGTTACGGTGTCGTATCCCTTCTCCTCGAACAGGGCGATCGCTGCCGCATAGAGGGCTTCGAAGACTTCGCGTTTCTTGGTGTCGCGTTTTCCGGCCATGATCCAATCCCTTCTGGCGCGCCAGAAGGGACCGGTTCTACAGCCTAGTCAAACACCACAACCTGCCGCGCGACGGTGCCCTTGTTGTCCTTCAGGTTCTGCAAGGCGCCTGTGATGCCGTCGAGGCCGATGCGGTCTGAGATCATGTCGTCGAGGTGGAGCTTGCCCTGCCGGTAGAGTTCCACCAGGCGCGGGAAGTCGATCCGGAACTGGTTGGAGCCCATGATCGCGCCTTGCAGGCGTTTCTCGGTGACCAGCATTTCGATGCCCGGAATCTCGATATTCACGCCCGGCGTAATCATGCCGATCAGCGTGGCGACGCCGCGCGGGCGCATCATGTGATAGGCCTGTTCGGCGGTCTGCTTCAGGCCGACGCATTCGAACGCATAGTGCACGCCGCCCTTGGTCAGCTCTTTGACCGCTTCAACGGCATTGACCTTGGACGGATTGACGACGTCGGTCGCTCCGAACCGGACGGCCATCTGCAGCTTCTCGTCCGACAGGTCCACCGCGATGATCCGGCTTGCCCCGGCAATCGCTGCGCCATTGATGGCCGAGAGGCCGACCCCGCCGCAGCCGACCACGGCCACGGTCGATCCCGGCTCAACCTTCGCGGCATGGAAGACAGAGCCGACGCCCGTGATCACGCCGCAGCCGATCAGACAGGCGCGGTCGAGCGGCATGTCCTTGTCGATGGCACACAGCGTATTCTCGTGCACCAGGATCTGTTCGGCAAAGGAGGAGAGGTTCAGGAACTGGCCGACCTTCTCGCCCTTGATCGACAGACGCGGCGCCTCACTCATCTGGCGCTGGAACTGATCCTTGTTGATCGTGTGGCAGACCGACATGTGGCCGGAGAGGCAGTATTCGCACGTGCCGCAAAAAGGGGAGAGGATGGAGATGACATGGTCGCCCGGCTTCACGGCCGAGACCATGGAGCCAACGGCTTCCACGACGCCCGCGCTTTCATGGCCGAGGATGACCGGCGTCTCGACCGGGAAATTGGCATCCCAGAAATGTACGTCGGAATGGCAGACCCCGACGGCTTTCAGCCGGACAAGGACTTCCCGCGGACCGGGTTTGTCGATCGTGACCTCTTCAATCGACAGCGGCTTGTTCGGCTCCCGCATCACAGCAGCTTTCATGGCGTTTCCTCCTGATCTTTATCTTTTGCCTGAGGATGACCCTGAAAACCGGTCTTGGCGAGACCTGCCGCTAGGGGAGGTCGATCAGGAAAGGGAAGACCGGGTGAGGGCGTGCCAGGGCGCTGTGAGCGTCTTGCGGCCAGCATCCGGCAACAGATCTGGCGCACCGAGCGCCATGGCCGCTTCGATCAGGCAGAGCGAGGCGGTGTACCAGGGTTCGGCCAGGTGCATCTCTGGATCTTCTTCTTCCGGTCCATCCGTCGTGTACCAGGCCATGTCGCCGAACTCGCGGATCGCGCTGTCGCAAACACTGTTGAAGATCGCCGCCAGCCCCCGCCCGATCGGGGAGACCGGCGTGCCGCCTGCGCCGATGACGCCTTCCCAGTCCTCGAACACGCGCTTGTCGTCCGGCAAGTCTTTCCAGTTCAGCCATGCGCGGGAATAGAGCCGTCCGGCCTCCGGGGCGCGATGCTCAGACAGGGTCAGGGCGTCCTCACGGCGAAGCCGGGCGGCGCGGTCAAGGATCCAGACGACGGCCTCGCCATGAGGGCCGAAACATTCGGCTGGCGGCACCTGTCTCAGGATGCGGACGGCCACGGCCCGTGTGTAGTCGCCAGTATGGTTCTGCGGAGAGATGGCATCCACCACCTCGGCTTCCCAGACGGTTCCCGGCCAGCTCGTGATCAGCACACCGGCCAGCGAATGCTCCACCACGATCCAGGGCGCATCGCGGGTTTCGTTGCGGATCACATCCCCCTTCGCAGCCCCGGCGAAACGCAGGTCCCGGCGTTCATCAGCCACATAGATGAAGCCGGTCTGCCTTTTCCGCCCAAGGCCGCGGAGCGGGTTTGAGACCATGGAAGGCTTATTCGCGCTCCGGCCCGGCAACCAGCCCGCTGGCCCGGCCCATGACCTGGAAGATCTCGTTCTGCTCCATCACGCCGGAGACGAGTTCCGATCCGGGGCCAGAGGCGAAGATGGCCACATCGTCGCCGCCATGGGTCTCAGACCACATCGGGTAGAGCGACTGCTGGAGGAAATCCTTGTCGGTCGTGTCGACGCCGGTGAGATCCTTGCGGGTGCAATCGAAGCCGTCTTCTGTGGCCGTGCAGGCGCCCGGCCCGTTCATGTAGCCGAGCGTCGTGTAGGGCTTGCCGTCGAGCGCCTTGGAGGGCGTGCCGTCAATCGACATGGAAGACAGGCCGAGGATCGGATTGCCGCGCCGCGCATAGCCCGAAATGGTCAGCGTGTGGGAATGGTCGGCGGTCACGATGATCAGCGTATCGTCCGAATTGGTCATCTCCAGCGCTGCCTTGATCGCCTGGTCGAACTGGTCGGCTTCCTCCAGCGCCCGGGCGGCATTGCCGGCATGGTGGGCGTGGTCGATGCGGCCGCCTTCGACGAGGAGCACGAAACCATCCGGATCCTGCGACAGGCGGGTGATCGCGGCGCGCGTCATGTCCACAATGGACGGCTCGCCGGCCGGGTCTTCGGCGCGGTCGAGTTCATAGTCCATATGGGAGGGCTCGAAGAGGGCGAGCACCTTGTCTTCGCTGGCAAAGTCCTCCGCGTCGAAGCCTTCGCGGTCGATGATGAATTTATGGTTCGGGCGGGCCGTCCACTCCGCGATCAGGTCGCGCTGGTCTTTCCGGTCACTGACCTTGCCCGGATATTCCGGATCTTCCATCCCACCCTTCAGGAAGGCCGAGCGGCCGCCGCCCATGGCGACTTCAAAGCCGTCGCCGGCCGGCCAGTCGATGAACTGGGAGGCGATGTCCGGGCAGGCACCGGCCGCCGCGCCGCCGGAACCGACAAAGGCTTCCCAGTCGCGGTTTGCTGACTTCGAATAGGTGGCGCCGGGCGTGGCGTGGGTCAGGCGGGCCGTGGTGATGACGCCTGTTGCAAGACCGGCCGCTTCCGCGATCTCGAAAATCGTGTCCGTCGTGTTGCCTTCGACGCTGGCGCAATTGTCATAGGAGGCATCGCCGGTGATGCCGAGCGTGCGGGAATTGGTTTTCACGCCGCTCATCATGGCCGTAGCGGTGGAGGCGGAGTCCGCGATCTGGGCGTCGTGGCTATAGGTCTTGGACAGGGCGGAATAGGGGAGCTGGTCCATGGTCAGCTTGTAGGATTCTCCGTCCACACCGCGTTTCTGCCCGGCATAGATCCGGGTTGCCGTGACCGTCGGGATGCTCATGCCGTCGCCGATGAAGAGGATCACATTCTTTGCCGGACGCAGGCCGCGCGCCGCGATCTTCGCGTCGATCGCCGCCTGCGCATTCAGGTAATAGTCATTGCCTGCCTGGCGGGGCACGGCTGGTTCACGGTCCAGCGTGGCAATCGGGGAGGCAACGGGCTCGGTCACGACCACTTCTGCAGTTTCGGTCTCTGCCGGTGTGGCCGCACACCCGGCAAGGACGAGAGCGATAAG
This sequence comes from Hyphomonas sp., assembly GCA_002700305.1. Classification (GTDB taxonomy): domain Bacteria; phylum Pseudomonadota; class Alphaproteobacteria; order Caulobacterales; family Hyphomonadaceae; genus Hyphomonas. Next base: position 82,454 of record PACZ01000040.1, read on the forward strand.
GGGCAGGGCGGTGAGAGTCTTGCGCATAGGGGCCTCCGGTAGATTCGACTTTTCTGCGTCGTAAGGTGTTTGTGTGACGGTTTTGCTTGTCAGTCGACCGCCACGCGCGGTTTCCGGCCGCGTTGGGCCAGCCAGACTGCAAACAGGATGACCACGCCGCCCATCGCCTGAAGGACGGTCAGGGACTCCCCGAACAGACGCCAGGAAACGGCGGCGGCCACAACGGGCTGAACGAGGACCAGCAGGCCCGCAACCGCCGCAGATGTCCGGCCAAGTCCTGTCACGATTAGGGCCTGTCCGGCGATCTGGGAGACCAGCGCCAGGAAGATCGGCACCTGAAAGCCGGCTGCCGTTTTCGGGACAAAGGTTTCGCCCGTCGCCAGCACGATGCAGCCCGCAACGATGACCTCTACGAAGGTCAGCCAGAAGATGGCTTCGATGCCGCCAATCGTCCGGCGGGCAATGTTCGAGCAGAGCATGTAGCCGCTGACGAGAAAGGCGGCGGCCACGGCGAAGAGGTCGCCATGTATATTGCCTTTGCCGCTCTCTCCGCCGCCCAGCGACAGGGCGGCTGCGCCCAGAATGGCGAGGGCGGCGGCAACGAACCAGAAGGCATGCGGGCGCTGTTTCAGGAAAAACCAGGCGCCGAACCCGACAAGCACATTGCCGAGGTTCACGATGAAGGTTGCGTTCGACACCGTCGTCAGCGTCAGGGCGTGGTGCCAGAGGGCGATGTCCAGCGTGAAGAAGGTGCCGGCCATCAGGATGAACCGGTTCGGCAGGCGCGGGGCGCGCCGCTCGATCAGGAAGACCAGTGCCAGCAGCAGGGGCAGGGCAAAGACATAGCGCCAGAAGGCAATGGCCTGCGGTCCAAGCTCGTCCAGGCCGAAGCGCAGGCCGATGGGGGCAAAGCCGATGCCCACACCGCCAGCCAGAACCATCAGCGGCCCCGTCCACGAGCGCGGCGTTGGCGGGGAGGCGGGTATGGCTGTCATGGAAGGCCTGTCATCCGGCGAAGGTCGTCCGGCGTCTTGCCTTCATCCCGCCAGGCACGCAATCCCCTGTCGCCAGCCCTTTTGGATAGTTTCTTTCCGTCAGGCCCCAGAATGAGGGCGTGGAAACGGTAGACGGGCTGCGGCCAGTCCATCAGCGCCTGCAGCAAGGCATGGACGGAGGTCATCTCCCGAATGTCCTCGCCCCGGATCACATGCGTCACACCTTGAAGCGCATCGTCATGGCAGCAGGCGAGGTGATAGGAGGCCGGGGTTTCCTTCCGGCCCAGCACCACGTCACCGAAGGGGGCCGGGTCTGCGGGCACCCGGCGCGGCGTTCCGTTGCTCTCATCGACATAGCCAAGCCGCTCATAGCGGGGGCCCAGCGCATCGCGGGCGGCGGCCAGCGAAAGGCGCCAGGCGAACGACTCGCCCCGGGCAAGGCGCTTTTCCTCCTCGCTCGCCGGCAGGGGGCGCCCCCTGAAACCCCATTCGTCCGGCCTGGCACCCGCTGGCATGGCGGCGGCGATCTCTCGGCGTGTGCGGAAGCATCGATAGACAAGCCCGCGCATCCGCAAGTCCGTTATAGTCGCCTCATAATCATCGAAATGATCGGACTGGCGCCGGACAGGTCCGTCCCAGTCCAGCCCCAGCCATTGCAGGTCCTCAAGGATCGCCGCCTCATATTCCGGGCGGCAGCGCGTCTGGTCGATGTCCTCTATTCGCAACAGGACCCGGCCATTGGCCGCCCGGGCGGCGTCCCAGACATGAAAGGCGGAACAGGCATGGCCGAGGTGCAGATAGCCTGTGGGGGACGGCGCAAACCGGGTGACGAATTCCGACATGCCGCCCGTTTGCCTCCCGCCAATCCTGCTGTGCCGCCCCGCCATGCTGTCCGATGCGGCTTGCCCGCGTCAACAGCGTTTCCCTGTTGCAAGCGCGGCTCAGGAACCGTATCGCCAAAGGGCTTGAGAGGTCCAATTTTATGCCTGTGACGGACTGGCTGACATCGGCAGAAGCCTGGGCGGACGCCCATGTGCGGGAAACTCAGTATCTCGCAGCGCTGGGGCTTGTCCTGGGGGTCCTGTTTGGCGGCTTTCTGATCGTCTTGGCGGCCCGTTTCTGCGTGCGTGTCGTTCGCCGGCTCAGCGATCTGATGGCCGCCCGTGCACTGCGTACGGACAAGACGCCGGGATACAGGATCGTGCTGGCGCGTCCAGTCGGGCGCAAGCCGGGTCAAACGCTAAAATGGCTGCAGTCTGCACTGACGGAGCATCTTTCCGCATTCAATTTCGGTGCACCGTTCCGGATCATGCGCATGAGCCCGCTGCCCGGCGGACTCGTGCCGCTCACCGTTGAGCGGGCCCGCAGGCGTATGGCGGCATCCGATGCGGACCTGTTTGTCTGGGGTGAACGCCGGGGACGGAAAGAGGACGGCCTTTTGCTTTATGGCCTGACCCGTGGCGGCGGACTGACGGCGGCTGAAGCGCGCCTGTTCACCCTGCGCCTGCCGGCCCGTGAGACGGCGATGGACGGGGCGATGCCGAAGATCGCCGCCTTCCTGCTGGCCAAGAAGCTGCAGCCGGGACTTGGCAATCCGCAATCCTTCCGTCCGGAGAAGATCAGCCTGCTGGCCGAAGCCCTGTCAGCCATGCTCGATCATGAAGGCCCTATGCCAGTGGCGGTGCGCAATGAGGTGGAGGGCGATTTCTGCGCCTCAGCCGTGCATGTTGCGGAAGAGGCAGGGGACCTGGCCGGCCTCGACCGGGTGATCGCCCTGCGCCGGGAACACCTGACGGAAGGCGCGGTTCAGGCCGATCCGGAACGCGCCATCCAGGCCCGGATGGACATCGGCCGGGCGCTGCTGGCGCGGGCTGCGAAGAAATACGATCCCGAGCTTGTCCGAGAAGCGATCGGCTACCTGTCCCAGGTGGTGGAGGCCCTGAGGGCGGATCCGTCCATCATGCGCGCGCAGGCAGCCTCTGACGCCATGTTCAAGGCGCAGAGCCTGATGGAGACTCGCAAGCGCTTTGCGGTGAACTTCGGGACCTAGACCGGCAGACCTCAGACAGACAGACCAACAGGGCAGGAGACGCCCGTGCCGCCAATACCGCAATAACCTGCCGGGTTCTTGGCGAGATATTGCTGATGATAGTCCTCGGCGAAATAGATCTCGCCGAGCGGTGCGACTTCGGTCGTGATTTTCCCGGCATGACCGGCTTCGGCGAGGGATTTTTCGTAGGCTGAGATCATCCGCCGGGCGGTGTCTGCCTGCGCATCGCTGGTCGTGTAGACAGCCGAGCGGTATTGGGTGCCGACATCATTGCCCTGGCGCATGCCCTGGGTCGGGTCGTGGTTTTCCAGGAAGAGCTTCATCAGCCCCTCAAATGAGATGACGGCCGGGTCAAAAATCACATCGACGACTTCGGTATGGCCGGTCTGGCCGGAGCAGACTTCTTCATAGGTCGGGTTTGGCGTGTAGCCGCCCGCATAGCCGACCCGGGTCAGCCAGACACCATCCTGTTCCCAGAACTTGCGTTCAGCGCCCCAGAAACAGCCAAGGCCGAACACAGCGCGCTCAAAACCCGCAGGCGTTTCGGCCAGAAGTTCGCGCCCGTTCACAAAATGGGTCTCGGCAGTCGGGATCGGATGCGGCCGGCCCTTCAGCGCGGTTTCCGGCGTCGGCATTGCAGCAGGTTTACGGGTGAACAGCATGGCGGCCTCCTTCAGCTGTTCTTTCATATGGGACGTAGCTGTTGCAACGGCAATCACAGTCTTGCGAGGTTCGTCCCCATCAGTTAGAGCGTCCGCTGCTGGATTGGTGAGGTGGCCGAGTGGTCGAAGGCGCACGCCTGGAAAGTGTGTAGGCTAGCAATAGTCTCCAGGGTTCGAATCCCTGTCTCACCGCCAGCCAGCTTTGCTTTCCGCCTTATTCCCCGTTCCAGGTGCCGAGCGCCTTGTAGAGCGCGATACTGTTGAGATTGTTGTCGAGGCTCGCCAGGATCCATTGCTGCTGGGCGTTGTAATATTCGCGCTGGGCATCGAGCACCGTCAGATAGCCATCGAGGCCGGATTTGAAACGTTCGCCGGAAAGCTCGAACGTCACCTGCGTGTCTTCCATCAATTGTTCCAGCGCGCTGAGGCGGCGGTCGATCGTATCGGAGATGGCGGCGGCATCGGCCACTTCACGGAAAGCCTGCTGGATCGTGCCCTGATAGGCGGCCAGCGCCGCGTCGGCTTCCGCCTTTGCGGCTTCGAGGTTCCCGCGGCGGCGGTCAAAGTCGAAGATCGGCAGGTCGATGGCAGGTGCGAAGGTCCATCCGCTCGTGCCGTCCCCATTGAACAGGTCATCCAGCGAGCCGCTGGCGACGCCCACGCCGCCGGTGAGTGACACACTCGGAAAATACGCCGCCCGGGCTGCGCCGATGTTCGCATTCGAGGCGCGCAGCCGTGCTTCGTCAGCGCGTACGTCCGGCCGGTCCAGCAGGACGAGAGACGACTGGCCGACCGGCAGGTTCAGCTCAACTGGCGCAGGGAACAGGCTTGCCTGTTCAAACAGTCCGGCCGGAAGGGGCGCGCCCACAAGCAATTGGAGGGCATTTTTGTCCCGCCGGACTGCTGCCTCAAATTCGGCCGCCTGCGCCTGGGCCTGTGCCACAGAGGCGGACGCGCGGCGGACATCCAGTTCGCTGGCCGTTCCGGCGGCCAGCAATTCGCGGGTCAGGTCGAGGCTTTCAGTCTGGCTTTCCGCTGTCCGGTTTGCCAGCTTCAGAAGCTCGTAATCGGCGGCGAGCTGCATCCAGGTTTCAGCCACCGTGCCTGCAAGCGAGATTTTGGCGGCGCGTTCACCTTCCTCGGTCGCGAGATAGGTCTGCAGGGCTGCGTCGTTCAGGTTGCGGATCCGGCCAAAGAAATCGAGTTCCCAAGCGGAGACGCCGATCTGGGCATAGGTGCTGTCCGTGAAGCGGACCGCGCCAGTACTGCCGTCGTCGAAGGTTCCGCCTTCCTGAACCGTGGCGCTGGCACCGATTGCCGGCCACAGTGCCGAGCGGGAAACGCGCAGGTTCGCGCGCGCCGCCCGGACATTCGCCGTTGTGATCCGCAGGTCGCGGTTTTCTTCCAGGGCGATGGCGATCACCTGTTTCAGGGCGGGGGAGGTGACCACGTCTTCCCAGAGGAGGGGCTGGACGTTTTCTGTCTCCGCCTGGCTGACCGGCAGCGCTGCCGGAACGGGCAGGGCGCCGGACTGGTATTCCGGGGCGAGGTTTACACAGCCGGCCAGCATTAATGTGCCGAATGCGGTCGCGAAAAGGGCTTTGGAGCTCATGCGGATGCCTCTGCATGTTTGTCTGGGCCGGAGAAGCGGTTGGTCAGCTTCCGGACGATAACGTAGAAGATCGGGGCGAAAAGCAGGCTGAACGTCATGGCCGCGATCACGCCGCCGAGGACGATGATACCGATCGCATTCCGCCCGGCCGCACCAGCGCCCGTGCTGAGGGCCAGCGGCAGCACACCGAAGCCGAAGGCGAAGGAGGTCATCAGGACCGGCCGGATCCTCATGCGGACCGCTTCAATCGCGGCAGCGACCAGTTCCTTGCCCTGGTCTTCCAGACCCCGGGCAAACTCGATGATCAGGATGGCGTTCTTGGAGGCGAGGCCGACCGTGGTCAGCAGGCCCACCTGGAAGAAGACGTCATTGGACAATCCGGCGAGGCTTGCGCCCGCGACGGCGCCTGCGACACCGAGCGGCGCGACGAGCAGGACCGAGACCGGAATCGTCCAGCTTTCATAAAGCGCGGCGAGACACAGGAAGACGAACAGGATCGAGATGCCATAGAGCGCCATCGCCTGGTTGCCCGATTCACGTTCCTGACGGCTGAGGCCGCTCCATGAATGGCCGATACCCTCGGGAAGTTTCGAGATCAGTTCTTCCATGGCGAGCATGGCAACACCGGAACTCTCGCCGGGGGCAGCAGACCCCTGGATGTTGAAGGCCGGCACACCGTCGAAACGCTGCAGCTGGGGCGAGCCATAGGTCCAGCTCGTGCTGGCGATTTCATCCAGCGGGGCCATCTGGCCGGTATTGGTCCGCACGAACCAGTCGCCGACATTGTCCGGCTGCATCCGGTCCTCGGCGGCGCCCTGAACATAGACGCGCTTGATCCGGCCACGGTCGACGAAGTCATTGACATAGGTTCCGCCAAACGCAACGGACAGGAGGTTGGTTGCATCGCCCACCGACACACCAAGCGCCTGCGCTTTCTGGTAGTCGAGATCGATGTTGAACTGCGGCCCGTCTTCCAGGCCATTCGGGCGGACACCTGCCAGGCGCGGGTCCTGGCTTGCCATGCCGAGCAGCTGGTTGCGGATGTTCATGAACTCTTCGTGCGTGTAGTTGCCGTTATTCTGCAGGAACAGGTCAAAGCCGCTCGAATTGCCGAGTTCGCGGATCGCCGGCGGAGAAATTGCGAAAACCTGAGCGTCATCGATCTGAGACAGGGTGCCCATGGCGCGGCCGACAATGGCCTGAACAGAATTCTGTTTACCGGGGCGTTCGGACCAATCCTTCAGCGAGGCAAAGGCGATGCCGTTGTTCTGGCCCTGGCCGGCGAAGCTGAAGCCTGCCAGCGAAAAGATGCCTTGGACGTTCGAGCCTTCACTCGTCTGGTAATAGTCGACAACGCCGTCCATGACTTCTGCCGTGCGTTCGAGACTCGCGTTTGCCGGCAGTTGGGCGAGCGTGAAGAAGCTGCCCTGGTCTTCGTCCGGCAGGAAAGAGGCCGGCATCCGGACAAAGGCGAGCCCCGTCAGCGTCACGATCAGGACGAAGCCTGCCATCATGATGCCCTTGCGGCGCAGCGCGCGCGTTACGACGGCTTCATACCCCGTTGTGAGCTTTCCAAACCCAGTGTTGAAGATCCTCGCAGGCGCCCCGAGCAGCGGATGGGACGTGCCGTGGCTCGGCTTGAGCAGTGTCGCGCACAGGGCGGGAGACAGGATAATTGCCACCAGCACTGACAAGGTCATGGCCGAGACGATTGTGATGGAGAACTGTCGGTAGATCACGCCCGCAGAGCCGGGGAAGAAGGCCATCGGGATGAAGACGGCTGACAGAACAACAGCAATGCCGACCAGCGCACCGATGATCTGCTCCATTGAGCGGATGGTGGCTTCGCGCGGGGGGAGTTTCTCCTCCGACATCACGCGTTCAACGTTTTCCACAACCACGATAGCGTCGTCGACGAGCAGGCCGATGGCCAGCACCATGGCGAACATGGTCAGCGTGTTGATCGACATGCCCAGGATCAGCAGAACGGCAAAAGTGCCCAGCAGAACGACCGGGACGGCGATCAGCGGGATGAACGAAGCGCGAAAGCTCTGCAGGAAAACAAAGATGACGATGAAGACGAGGCCGATCGCTTCGAACAGGGTCTTCTGCACTTCATGGATCGAAGTTTCGATGAAAGGCGTGGTGTCGACCGGAAAGGCATAGGTCATGTCATCCGGGAAATTGTGGGACATTTCTTCGACCGTCTTCTTCACCCGCTCGGCCGTGTCCAGCGCATTGGCGCCGGTTGCCAGTGAGACGGCAAAGCCGGTCGCCGGATAGCCGTTGAATTTCGAAATGAAGGCATAGTTTTCTGCGCCGAGCTCAACCTTGGCGACATCGCCGAGACGGACTGAACCGCCTTCCGGCGTGGTGCGCAGCAGCAGGTTGCGGAATTGTTCAGGCGAGGACAGGAGCGATTGCAGCGTAATGGTGACGTTGATTTCCTGTCCTTCAACGGACGGAGCTCCGCCGAGCGCACCGGACGAGATTTGCGCATTCTGGTCCCGGATCGCCTGCACGATGTCGCTGGGCATCAGATTGTATTCCACAAGGCTTTCAGGCTTCAGCCAAACCCTGATGGCATAAGGGGAGCCGAAAGCCGTGACGCTGCCGACGCCGTCAAGACGGCTGATCGTGTCATACATGTTCGAACGGACATAATCGCCGAGATCGGTCTGGTCATATGTTCCGTTCGGGGAGTAAATCGACGTGATCAGCAGGAAGCCTGTGCTGGCCTTGCTGACCGTCACGCCCTGGCGCTGAACCTGTTCGGGCAGGAAGGGCGTGGCGAGGGACAGCTTGTTCTGGACCTGAACCTGCGCGATGTCCGGATCGGTTCCCGGCTGGAAGGCCAGTGTGATGGAAGCGGATCCGTTGGAACTGGATGTGGAATTGACATAGTCGAGCCCGTCCAGACCGGTCATCTGCTGCTCGATGATCTGCGTGACGGAGTTTTCAACGGCCTGCGCAGACGCGCCGGGATAGTTGGCTGTGACGCTGATTGTCGTCGGCGCAACGTCCGGATACTGCGCCACCGGCAGCGTACGCAGGGCGAGCACGCCTGCGAGCATGATAAGGATCGCAATCACCCAGGCGAAGACCGGGCGGTCGATAAAGAACTTTGCCATCAGACTAACCTGCGTGTGTTATTTCGATCCGCCGCGCGTTTCCTGCGCAGCCGAAGTCTGTTCGTTGGCGGCCTGGGGCTGGACCGACATGCCGTCGCGGATTGACTGCAGGTTCGCCGTTGCAACCTGCTCGCCGGCTTTCAGTCCGCTCAGGACTGTCCAGGTATTGTCGGTGTTCTGTTCAACGGTGATCACGCGTTGCCGGACGATGTTGTCGTCTCCCACAACCATGACGGAGGCTTGGCCCGTCGGGGTTCGCGAAACCACGGATTGCGGCAGGGTGGCGACATTCTCGTAATAGCCGGCGACAAACTTCGCCCGGACGAACATGCCGGGCAGGATCAGGTCGTCGGGATTCGGAACAACCACACGGACAGCCACCGTGCCGGCGCTTTCCTCGACATTGACTTCGCTGAATTCGAGATCACCCGCCAGCGGATAGGGGGTGCCATCGGCCAGAATGATATCGACCGGGATCGTGTTCTGCTCGGTCGTCGCAATCTCACCCGCCGCGATCTGCTGGCGCCAGTTGAGGATCCGTGAGCTGGACACGGTCAGATCGACATAGATGGGATTGGTCTGCAGCACGCGGGCAAGCGGACCGGTCTGGTTTTGTGTCACCAGTGCGCCCTGTGTCACGGAGGACCGGCCGATCCGGCCGTCGATCGGGGAGGAGATCTTCGTGCGGGCAAGATCGATGCGCGCCCTGTCGAGCGCCGCCTTCTGGATGCCGATGTCGGCTTCTGCTTCCCTGACGGAGGCGACGGCCTGGTCATATTCCTGCTGGCTGACGGCGTTGATCTCTGCAAGGCGCTCAAAACGGGCCGCAGTTTCCCTGGCGACGGAGGCGGTCGCTTCAGCCCGGGCGAGCGCTGCTTCGGCACTGCGAACCGTCGCGGCATATTCCGCTGCGTCGATCTGGTAGAGCGCCTGGCCCTTCCTGACCGTATCGCCCTCCTTGAACAGGCGCTCGCTGATGATGCCGGTAACCTGCGGGCGGATTTCCGCTTCGGCATAGGCGCGGGCACGCCCGGACAGTTCAATCACATTCGGCACGTCTGTCAGGCGCACCTTCATGGTCTCGACAACGGGCGCGGGCGGTGCGGTGGGCTGCTGGCCAGCTGTCTCAGCACCGCATGCTGCGAGCAGCAAGGTCGAGGCGAACAAAATTGCTGGCAGGCTCTTCTTCGCGGTCTGCATGAAACGGTCCTTGACGGCAGATTGGGAGGAGGGCTATCAAAATAGAATGAATGCTCTATCTAATGACGCACTGCACAAAGTCAAGATCGAGATGTTTAACGAGGGGGAGAAAAACAGATGGGTGAACTGCCCGTGTCGAAAACGGCTGCCAAGCGCGAAGCCAGGATTGCAGAAATCCTGGAGTGCGCAGAAAAACACTTTTCTATCAAAGGATTCCATGGTGCCGGAATATCCGGAATCGCCGCGGATTGCGGGATCAGCGTGGGGCATCTCTACCATTATTTCGGCAGTAAAGATGAACTGATCCAGGCTGTCGTGAGACTGGAAATGCGCCGTCAGGACGAGAGTATTGCCGCCTTTGAAAACCTGTCGCCCGAAAACCTGCGAATAGAGATGGCGGAGCTGACGACCGCAATTTTCTCAACCGACAATGAGCCGTTCCGGACAGTCCTGAACTTTGAAATCCTGGCGGAGGCCCAGAGGAATCCCGATGTCGCCGAACTCCTGCAGCAACAGGACAAGCAGATGCGCCTGCGCTTTGTCTCCATTCTCCGCCGAGCGGGAATAGACGATCCCGAAACCCGGACGGAACTGATCTTCACCATTTTCTCCGGCCTGTCGGCCCGTGCCCTTCGGCACCCCCAGCAGGAACGGGCGGCTCTGCTTGTGGTGATCAAGGACGTCATCCTGAAAATCTTGGGTGACAAGCCGGTGACGTCCGGCGCAGCATGCGCCTGAGTCAGGGCGAGACAGACAGGCAGGCGAGGGTGAAATGGAAAAGACGGCGGAAGCGGCAACTGGGCCTCTGGCGGGCCTACGCGTGCTCGAACTCGGCCAGCTGATTGCGGGACCGTTCTGCGCGCAGCTCTTTGGCGACATGGGCGCCGATGTCATCAAGGTCGAGGCGCCGGGGCAGGGCGATCCGATGCGTACCTGGGGGCGGACAGGCTATCCGCTGCTCTGGTCGGTGTGCGCGCGCAACAAGCGCTGCATCACGGCAAACCTGCGGGAGAAGGAAGGCCAGGAGATCGTCCGTCAGCTGGTCCGTCAGGCGGATTTCGTCGTCGAAAATTTCCGTCCGGGCACGATGGAAAAATGGGGGCTCGGCTATGAAGACCTCAAAAAGGAAAATCCCGGGATCATCATGATCCGTATCTCCGGATACGGGCAAACGGGGCCTTATTCGAGCCGTCCCGGTTATGCGTCCGTCGGGGAAGCCATGGGCGGCGTGCGTTACCTGATGGGTGAACCGGACCGGAAGCCTTCGCGCGCCGGCATTTCCCTCGGCGACACGCTGGCCGGTACATTCGCAACCATGGGCGCGCTGGCGGCGTTGCATCACCGGGAGAAGACCGGGGAAGGCCAGGTGGTTGATGCCGCGATCTATGAATCCATTCTGGCGATCACCGAATCCCTCGTGCCTGAATACACGGTCGAGAATTACACGCGTGAACGGTCCGGCTCCTACCTTCCGGCGATTGCGCCTTCGAACATCTATGATTGTTCAGATGGCATGGTCATTCTAGCGGCAAACCAGAACACGGTCTTTGCGCGGCTTTGCGAGGCGATGGGGCGGCCCGAGCTGAAAGACGATCCGCGCTATGCGACCCATGTTGCGCGCGGGGAGAACCAGGCCGAGCTGGACAAACTGATCAATGACTGGACCAGTACCCGGACGATTGACGAAGTTGAGGCGGTCATGATCGCGCATGCCGTCCCGGTCGGGAAGGTCTATCGCGCCCGGGACATGCTGGATGATCCGCATTATATTGCGCGCGAAGCGCTGGTCGATCTTGCGAGCGAGCGCTGGGGCACGATCAAGATGCAGAACGCTTTCCCGAAGCTTTCGGCAACGCCGGGATCGGTGCGCTGGAGCGGGCCGGAGACGCTTGGTGAGCACACCGAACAGGTCCTGACGGAACTTCTCGACCTGACACCGGAGCAGATTGGGAAACTGCGTAACAGCGGGATCGTCTAGGTGCCGGCCCGGCGGGCAGCCTTAGTCTTCCGCTTGCCCGCGCACCTCGACGGCCGTCGCCGGGAAGTCAGCCCACACGCCATCCACGCCTGCATCGAAGAGGGCTTTCAACTCGTCCCGGCTGTCGGTGAAGGGCACGTCCGGGTGGTCGTCCCGCACCGTATAGACATGAACCAGTAGCCCGGCCTTGTGCGCGCGGTCGACGAAGTCCGTCGGCTGACCGTCTTCGCCGAGCACATAGGAGACATCCGCGCCGACGCCGTCGGTCGGCATGGTTTCGAGATCATAGGTCAGACCCATCATGGCAGCATAGGGCGGGCCGACCATGTTCTGGATCAGCGGCAGGTCGCTCTTCTCCGCGACCTCAGCCAGGAAGGGCGGTTCGAAACACTGGATGTAGACCGGAATGCCGGCTTCCTTCAGGCCCTTGGCTTTCATCGCAACGAGGATCGGATCGGCGAGACCCTTGCCGATGGCGGTGTAGTGGCTCGGCCATTTGGCTTCGACGTGCAGGCCGACAATGTTGCCTTTTTCCGCTTCGGCCAGGACGAGGTCCATGACCTCGTCAAAGGTCACGATGTCCAGCGTGTCATTGTATTCCATCGGGCGGCCGTCGAATTGCTGGCGCGCCTTCAGGGTCTGGATCTCGGCGAAGGTGAAGTCGTCGGCCCACCAGTCTTCGTGTTCGCCCAGGGGCGTCTGGCGCTTCACCTTGCGGTCGGCGAATTCCGGATGGTTGGCGATGTCGGTGGTGGCGGACAGGTAGAGGTCATGCCGGGCAATCAGGACGCCGTCGGAGGTCATGACAAGGTCCGGTTCGATGAAGTCGGCGCCCTGCGCGATGGCTGTCTTGTAGGCCATGATCGTGTGTTCGGGGTAGAGGCCGCTGGCACCGCGGTGGGCGATCACGATCGGGCGTTCGCCGGTCAGCGTGTTCCATGCGGTGGCGGCGGGTTCTGCGGCGGCGGAGGTCTCCACCGGGCCTGATGGGGGGACGGGCGCGCTGGTGCAGGCGGCTGCCAGGACGAGAGCGGAAGCGGCGATCAGTCGTTTCATATCAGGCACTTTCAGAAAAGAGGGGGTGGCCTGCCGGAAAGGGAACCCCGCCGGCAGGCCAACAGATCAGAATTTGATGTAGACGCCGGCTTTCACCATCTGCGGCTTGCCGCGGATGATCGTGTGCAGGCCGAAGGCGCCGCCGGTATTGCCGACATCGATCAGGTATTCCTCATCGAAGATGTTCTCACCGAGGACATAGGCGCCCCAACGCTCGCTGGCCGCATCATAGCCGACGCGCAAATTCGCGACGCCATAGGCCTTCTGGTATTCCTGCACCACGGTGCCGTCCGGATACATTTCCGGCGTACGCACGAAGCCGCCATTGCCGTCCGCCGCATAGTCGAAGCCATTATCGTCTTCGAAGAAGTGCTTGCTCTTCCAGATATAGCTCGGGACGATGGAGATATCGCCATGCTCGCCCATCGGCACGGTGATGTCCGCGGCCAGGGAGAAGCTCTGTTCCGGGCTGAGGCGGAACTTGTTGCCGGCAAACTGCAGCGGGTTTCCGTTGTCGTCTTCGTCGTCATATTCCGAATGCGTGTAGGCATAGGTCGCGAGCAGACGGACATAGTCGTTGACGAGCGCCTGTCCGTCGAATTCCAGGCCGTACTGCGTGGCGTTGCCGGAGTTCTCGGTGATGAACACGCCGTTGATCGGGTCGAAACGGGTCGTCTGGAAGTCCTTGTACTGTCCATAATAGACAGAGCTGGTCATCTGCAGCCGGTCATCGAAGAAGCGGCCGAAGACACCGGCTTCCACATTGTCCAGGGTCTCTGCGTCGATCAGGTTGTAGTTGGCACCTTCCGCCGAAAGGACTTCCGGGCGCCGGCCGCGGCCATAGGCGACCCAGGTGTTCACATTGTCGGACACGCGGCAGGAGGCATTGAAGCGCCAGGTGAATGCGCCATCGGTATCATCAGACGCCGAGGCCATCTGATCGAGCGTCTCGGCGCTCAGAAGGAGGGTTGGGGCAAGGGTCACGCCGTTCAGGCCGCCGAGCCCCGCAAGATAGGGGTTCGTCTTCAGGGCGTGGCCGATCGTGCTGGCCGACAGGTCTTCCTTCGTATAGCGCAAGCCCGCGGTCAGTTTCAGCTTGTCGGTGACCGCATAGGTCACATCGCCGAACAGGTCATAGGAATCGCGGTCTTCGGTCGACAGGGACTGTTCGAGATGTTCCCCGTAGAGCGGCATCAGCTGGCCCATCAGCAGGGCGGCGAGCGCGGAATACTGAAGCGGGGTGTCGAAGCTGCCGAAGTTTTCGGCGCCCGGAACACCAGCAAGGGCGAGGTAGCCCTGCGCCTGCGGAACTGTCAGGCCGGCCGCGCCGGCAAGGGTCGGAGCGAACAGCGACTGGGCATAGGCTTCGTCGGTCGAGAAGCGCAGCTCTGCCTTGCTGTCGATGGTGAAATAGTTGCCGCCGAAGAAGGCCGTAAGCTTGCCGCCAGCGTCATAGTTCAGGCGCAGCTCCTGGCTGAACGTATTAGCTTTGCGGGCCTGGTAGAACTGAAGCAGGTTGAAGGCGGCGCCGTCGGAGTCCCACGCTTCTTTCGAGATCAGGTTGCGATAGTCGGTCAGCGATGTCAGCGACCAGGCATCATTGATGTCGTATTCGATGTTGGAGGTGACATAGAAAAGGTCCCGGTCGTTGCCGAGCTTGCTGCGCACCTGGTCGTCATTGATGTTCATGGCCGTGGCGCCATACGGGTCCACCTTGCCGTTCACTTCGAAGAAGCCAGAGGTGAACTGCGTGCCGGTGGAATCGTCTTCCTGATAGTTGACGAACAGATCGGCAGTCAGCTTGTCGGTCGGCGCCCAGTGCAGGGCGGTGCGGACAGCGGTCGTGTCCTGGCCCATCAGGTCTGGCGAATTGGCCGTGTTCGGAACATATCCGTCCATGTTCTTGATCTGGCCGGCGACGCGCAGGGCGAGCGTGTCGTTAATGGTCCAGTTATAGTGGCCTTCGGCGCGGCGCGAATCATAGTCACCGCCTTCAAGCGTCAGGGAGCCGGAATTTCCCGCCAGCGAGGCGCGGTTCTGGATGAAGTTGATGCCGCCGACCAGGGCGCCCTGGCCGAACAGGGTGGCCTGCGGGCCTTTGACGACCTCGACACGTTCCATGTCATAAATGGCGAGGTTGGTGGCGAAAGACGGGTTGCCGATGGCCACGCCGTTCTGGAACATGGCGACGCGCGGCGTGCCGCTGTCGGAGACGACCCCGCGCAGCGAGTAGCTCGGCGCGTTGAGGCTCTGTGCCTGCACCTGCAGGCCGGGGACGAAGTTGCCGAGGTCTTCCAGATCATCTGCGGCCAGTTTGTCGATCAGGTCCTGATCGGTCACCGACACGTTGATCGGAACATCGATCAGCGTCTGTTCCTGCTTCTGCGTCGTCACGGTGACGGTTTCGAGGCGGCGGTCGCTCTCGGCCGCGTCGGGATCGGCAAAGGCGACGAACTGGCTGGTGAAGGTGAGAGCTGCAAGTGCGGTTGCAGAGCGAAGATGACGTTTCATGAGAAGCCCATTCCTTGTTGCGGCGCAAAATCGACCGCTTGGCGGGCTGGCTATTTTTTTTCGAAGGCAGCTTCAAATCAAAGTTTTACGACCGTGGTTTTGTATCAATTCCGTATACGAAACAGGAGGGTTTTAGGGGTTTTCACGCCGACCGCTGTGGTGATCGAGGGGCGCTCGCCTGATGGGGTGTCACAAAGTCTGCGGGAATAAGGACTTGTCCGTGTAGGGTAAATGTAGGTGGCGTGACGTATTCTTGTGATGTTTGTCCTTTGAGGGAGAAATGGCTGCAAAGGGAGCGACGGAAAGTGGAAACGCGGTTTCGGCTTTCCGCTGCACTCTTCGCCGGCGGGGGTGCGACCGGATTGCGCACTTTTGCCACCAGCCGCCTTGCTGGGGCGTTACAGGAAAATGGAGGTGTCCCGCTCGGGCCATGTGCTTTCTCTTCGACCTGTTGCTGCGGCAACACGGTGCAGCCGTTCCGAACTCACAAGAAACTGTCATGGGATGCCGCTAGAGGCTTGCCGGAACATTGCCGGATGCCTGTTCTGCTGACCGGCCGGAAACATCAGGAGACAGACAAATGCGCTTTTTAGCTCTGACCCGGCGGCCTCGGATCGTGCCCGTTCTGGTTGCTCTGGCCGGACTGGCTGCCGCGTGTACGAATGCCACGCCGGTTCCGGCCCCGGTTGAGGTGCCGGTCGCTGACACCGCGTTCACCATTGCCGTCCTGCCGGATACGCAGAACTATCTCGATTACACCCACCAGACCGCGGAGGGCTTCCCCTTCGATGCGAACGAGATGTTCCTGGAGCAAATGCAGTTCGTTGCCGACAATCTGGAATCCGAAGGCGGCGAGATCGCCTTTGTCTCCTCGTTGGGCGATGTCTGGCAGCACCAGACGCTGGCCATGGATGAAGAGCATAAAGCGCGCGGCTTCGAGCGCGTGCCCAACCCGATCATGGATGCGCACTTCGCCCCGACCGAAAAAGTGAAGACGGTAGAAATGCCGAAGGCCCATGAGGGCTTTTCCCTGATTGCCGGCAAGACGCCGTTCTCGGTTGTGCCGGGCAATCATGATTATGACTCCATGTGGACATCGGCGAAGTTCCCGCCGCAGGCCAGCAGCCCGGCCGAGGTCGACCCGAATGATCTCAAAACGTCTCTTGGCGTCGTGCATCCGGGCGGGCTCGACAATTTCCGGTCCGTGTTCGGCGCCGACACTGCTTTCTTTAAAGACCAGCCCTGGTATGTCGCCTCGCACGATGGCGGGGCCGACAGCGCGCAAGTGTTCGAAGCTGGCGGCTACCGCTTCCTCCATATCGGTCTTCAATTCGATCCGCCGGATGCGTCGCTGGAATGGGCCGCTTCGGTGATTGCAAAATATCCCGGCCTGCCGACGATTGTCTCCACGCATGACTATATGACCAAGGAAGGCGAGCGCCTGCCGAACCCTATCGTCGACGGACATGCCGTCGATCCGATCAACAACAGCCCGGAAATGGTCTGGGAGAAACTGATCAGCCAGCAGGACCAGATCTTCCTCGTCCTCTGCGGCCACGAACATGGCCAGGCCTGGCGGGTCGATGACAATGCGTCCGGCAACCCGGTCTGGCAGGTGCTCGCCGATTATCAGGACCGCGGGCAGACCGCGAAGGATGCCGGCGTGCAGTCGGCCTGGCCGGTCGGCATCGGCGATGGCTGGATGCGCCTGATGAGCTTCGACTTCGGCAAGGACGTGCCGGAGCTGACGGTTGAGACCTATTCGACCTATTACCGGAAACAGAGCCGGGACATGGCGGAATATGCCGGCTGGTACAAAGCGGCGGAAAAGCCGGACCTGACCGACGAGGCCTTCCACGAAGAAGACGACTATGTGCTCCTGCTGGACGGTTTCCGGTCACGGTTCGGTACGCCATAGTCCGTTATAGTCATGCCGTGATCCAGGCAGGTCTGTGCTGATCCGTCCTGGTCCGGCATGATCGTCCCCTGGTCTGTGGCTGCATGACACAGTTGTCATTCTTAAGGGGCTGTGGCCTTCCTCCGGCCAGTATGTGGTACCGATCCAGCCGCTCCCGGATGATGTCATTGCTCAGCGCTGTCGCGCTGATGGCAATGATCGTGCGCGGGCTGGTGCCGTCGGGCTATATGCTGGCGGCTGCAGACACGCCGGGTGACTTCGTCAGCATCGTCATCTGCCATGGCGACGGCACGGACGGCACGCAGTCCCTACTGGACCTGAAGAACGGCAAGATCGTCGATCCGGAAGACCTGCCGGGCCAGTCGGACGACGGCAAGAACCAGACCTGTCCATATGCCATGTCGGCGCATTTCACGCCGCCCATGGTGAGCGGAAAGCTGGAAAGGCCCGTTCAGGAACCGGCTGTCTTCCTGTCTGCCTCTGATTATCTCGTCCCGGGACGCGGCCTTGCCGCTCCGCCGCCGCCGGCCCGCGGACCGCCCCTGACCATCTGATTTCGTCTCGCGCGCATCCGTCTCCGGACGTGTGCGTTTGGTGCGCTGGCATGAGCCCGGCGCGTCAGGAATCGGATAAAATTCAATGCACAACAATCTGGTTGCAGCCCCTGACAGGCTGCAGGTCCCTCAGATCGGGGGCCGTGAAATACACCGGCCGACTGCCGGTGAAGAAACAGGACGGATCTGGCTGGATGCGGTCATCACGCCGAACGTTTCCCTGAACAACCGGGTGGCGCTGATCCTGGCAGCATCCCTGATCCTGCCCGGCAGCCTGATTTGCCTGGCAACGGCCTGGATGGGTGCCTGGATGGTGACCCCTCTGGTGTTCCTGTCTGAAGTCGCGCTTGGCGTCATGATCCTCTGGCACGCCCGGTCTCTCGGTCAGTACAGGCAGCGCGTCTGCCTCACTGATACGTTCCTCCTGATCGAAACCCGTACCCGCGCGGGCCTGCCCGTTGAACGGGCGGAACTGCCGCCGCACTGGCTGCGCGTGGACCGCGTCAACGACACGGGCAGGGGGTGCGATGCCCTCGTCCTGCGTGCCGGGCTGCAGCACGCCGATATCGGGTCCGTCCTCTCTCCGCCCGAACGCAGCTCGCTGGCGGATGCCATCGAAGCCGCCCTTCGCAATCGCCGTAGTGGCCAGTCACTGGCGGCCTGACCTCTCTTCCTCACGAAAGCAAATGAACATGAAATACAGACTCCTTGGCGGCACCGCCGCGACCCTTCTCGCCTCAGCGGGTATCGTGCTGCCTGCTACCGCGCAAACGGCCACTGAACTTCCGCCAATTGAGGCGCAGGACAGCGACCGTGCAGATGAAGGCAGCGTTGCTGTCGGCAGCACGGAAGTGACAGGCGCCGGCCTTGAAGCTGGCCTTGCCGCCTCCTCGGACTCGCTGCAGCTGATCTCCCGGGCGCCGGGCGTTGCGGCCCAGTCGAATGGCGGCATCGCCTCGCTGCCGATCCTGCGGGGCCTGGCAGATGACCGGGTCGGCGTCCTGATCGATGGCCAGCAATCCACCAATTACTGCCCCAACCATATGAACCCGGTGACGTCCTATATCGATGCCTCGCGTGTCGAGCGGATTGTCGTGACGCCGACCCTATCGCCTGTCAGCATGGGCGGGGATAATATTGCGGGCATCATCTCGATCGAAAGCCGGGCGCCGGAATTTTCCGATGGCGGTGTCGAGGTCTTCGGTGAAGCCGGCGCGACCTACCGGAGCGTCTCGAACGGTGTCGGCGCGTCGCTTCAGGCGAATGTCGCCGGTGAGAAAGTCAGCGCCCGGTATGAGGCGAGCTGGAACAAGGCGGACAATTACAAGTCCGGCTCAGGCGATGAGGTCCGCTCGACCCTCTACCAGAACTATGACCAGTCGCTGCTGCTTGCCGCCCGTCCGGCGGAGGATGTCCTCCTCTGGGCCCGCATCAGCCAGCAGGGCGTGCCGTATGAAGGCTTCGCCAACCAGCGCATGGACCTGACCGACAATACGAGCACCAGCGTGCAGCTGCACGGGGAAGGTCCGCTTGGGGCAGGGATCCTGACGGCGGAAGCCTCCTGGCGCAGCGTCGATCATGAAATGAACTTCCTCTCCGACAAGGGCGGCGCGGCAACCGGCGGCATGCCGATGATCACCGAGGGCGAGGATGTCTCGGCCAAGGTCTCCTATGACACGCCGGTTGAGGGTGTTGGCCAGGTTCGCGTCGGTGCAGAACTCTTCCGTGCGTCCATGGACGATTACTGGCCGGCTGTTCCGGGCAGCATGATGATGTCGCCGCTCGACTATGTGAACATCAATGACGGCGAACGGAACCGCACGGGCGTGTGGGCGGAATGGGAAGCCAACCCGTCACCGGAATGGTCCACCCTGTTCGGTGTTCGCTATGAGAACGTCGAAATGGATACCGGAGAGGTGCAGCCCTATTCCTGGACCGGCATGATGAACATGGCAGATGCCATGGCTGCCATGGCGTTCAATGCGGCTGACCGGGCGCGCGAAGACGACAATGTCGACGTGACCGCAAAGGCGACCTGGCGCCCGAGCGACTCGCTCGCGGTCGAGTTCGGTGCTGCGCAGAAAACCCGTTCCCCGAACCTCTATGAGCGTTACGCCTGGGGCCGGGGCTCCATGTCCAGCTCGATGACCAACATGACCGGCGATGGCGCGGGCTATGTCGGCGACATCGATCTGGAGCCGGAAGTCGCGCGTAGCCTCGCCGCAACGCTCAACTGGACCGACGGAGCCGAGAGCGGACGGGTCCTGCAGCTTTCCGCCTGGGCCAGCTATGTCGAAGATTATATCGATGCAGACCGGATCGGCACTTTGAAAGACGGTCTGCCGATTCTCCAGTTCGCAAATCACGAGGCCGAACTGTACGGCGTTGAGGCCACCGGTGCGATGCCGCTCTGGCAGACAGGGTATGGCGATACGCGGTTCACTGGAACGGTCAGCTGGGCCAAGGGCGAGAACAAGGACACAGGCGACAATCTCTACAACATCGCCCCGCTTCAGGGCCTGTTCGCGCTTGAGAATACGAAAGGCATCTGGACGCAGGCGATCGAACTGGAACTGGTCGATGAGAAGGACGACATCAGCGCTGTGCGTCAGGAACTCCGCACGCCCGGCTATGTGCTGATCCATCTGCGGGCAGGGGGTGAGGTCGGCCGTGTGCGGTTTGCAGCGGCGATCGAGAACCTGCTGGACCAGGACTATGACCTGCCGCTCGGCGGAATTGCTTTCGGCGACTATAAATATGGTGGGCGGATCGGTCCGTACCATCAGGTCGCCGGTCCGGGCCGGTCGTTCAATCTCAGCGTCAACGTCGCGTTCTGACGTGCTGCGGAGGTTTCTCACCTCCAGCTATATGGCGGGCGTGGCTCTGGCTGCGCTCGCCCATGGCGGTTTGCTGGCAGGTGTTTTCCTGCTGGCGCCTGCCGGTCCGTCGGGGCTTGGCCCGAAGGATGATGTATTTCTCGTGAGTCTCGTCGAGGAACCGGTGACGGTACCTGCGCAGGAGCCCGAACCGGACCTGCCCCAAACGAAGCTGCCACCCGCTCCGCCTGAGAAAGTGGACGATCCGCCAGCTTCGGCCGCTGAAGTCGCAACCGATCCGGCGCCGGCCCTTGAGCCGGCAAAGCCGATTGAAGACGTGCAGCCAGTTCCCGAGCCCGCTCCGGCTGCGGATACTGCGCCCGGTGAGCCGGAGTCCGGCCCGGCACTTGTGACCCTTGCCTCTGACGCCCCTGCGCAAACGGCCGCGCCGGACCCTGCTACAGAGCCGGCCGGGTCAAAAGGTGCGGCATCGCTCAGTGGCGACGGCAAGGCGATGCGGGACGCCTATCTGCGGGATGTGCGCCTGCAGCTCGCCCGTCATGCCCCGCGAGGCGTGCGGGGCGCTGGGAATTGTGAAGTCGAGTTTCGTCTGTCGCATGAAGGCGAAGTTGTGTTCGTTGGAATACGGACCAGCAGCGGAAGCCGGCTTTATGACCGCCGGTGCCTGAAGTCGGTAACGGCGGCCGTGCCTTTCCCGGTGGCGCCGGAGGGCGCTGCCCCTGAAGAACTGAGCTTCACGATTTTCATCGAGCAGAAGCGATGACCCGCTGCGCATTGGCGCCTGCCTGCGTCTGACGCAGATTCTACTGCAGAATATTGATGCGAGGCCATCCGTTGCCGGACAAATGGGCAGGTATGGCCCATATTCTGCCCAAGTGCTGGGATTGGTAAAGGAATGCCTTAATCAGGCCTGTCTTTTAATTAATCTTAACGCTTGTGATGGATGGTCACAATCGTTAGCCAAAACGTGTCCCGTATTAACCATGATGTTCAAGGTTCTTCCGACGTCCTTCTTTTTCCTCGCGGCCTGCGCTGTTGCCCTCATGCCTGCGCAGGCGGATGTGCTGCTGTCTTCGGCCTCGGTCGAGCGAGTGGTGCTGATGGAATACGAGGACGGGTCGACCGAGACGGAATACGTGCCGGCAGACGCTGTCGAGCCCGGACAGGAGCTCGCCTATGTGGTGAGCTTCCGGAACGAAGGGGCCGAGGAGGAAGACAGTGTCGTCATGACCATCCCGGTGCCGGAAGACATGATCTATGTCGATGACTCGGTGATCGCCGACAATGCGGCCGTGGACTTCTCCATTGATGGTGGCAAGTCCTTCGCGCCGCGCGACGATCTGTTGATCGAGGATGGCGACAATGTCCGCATGGCCTCCGCCGATGAGATCACGCATGTCCGCTGGACCTTCGCACGCGTGACACCAGGCGAGGAAGGCATGCTCGCCTTCCATGCGATCCTGAACTGAACCCACCCCTAAGCTGCCCTGCATTGACCCGTACGCCCGCCCTGGCGTAACGCCGGTGCCATGACTCGTGTGAAGATCTGCGGCCTCAAGGATCCGGACCTCGTGCGCCTCTGCGCAGCGGAGGGGGCGGACTGGATTGGCTTTGTCTTTGTCGAGGCGAGCCCGCGCTACGTCACACCGGAAGCGGCCGAGACCCTGCTGCTCGGCGTTGGCCGGGCTGTGCCGGTGGCTTTGCTGGCGGACGCCGATGACATCCTGATCGACCGTGTGGTTGCGACGGGCATTCGCGTGCTTCAGCTGCACGGACAGGAACCCCCGGAACGCGTGGCTGAGATCCGTGACCGCACCGGCTGTGAGGTCTGGAAGGCGATCGGCGTGGAAACGGCAGGCGACCTTGCGGGGGCAGGGGCCTACACCGCCGCCGACCGTCTTCTCATGG
The DNA here is from genome assembly GCA_002700305.1 of Hyphomonas sp. GTDB lineage: Bacteria > Pseudomonadota > Alphaproteobacteria > Caulobacterales > Hyphomonadaceae > Hyphomonas. The sequence continues at coordinate 104,866 of PACZ01000040.1, forward strand.
ATGCAAAGCCCCCGAAGGGTGCGGATCACACGGGCGGGCATGGTCAGGCCTTCGACTGGTCGATCCTGAAAGACTGGACGGCGCCGAAACCATGGATCCTGGCCGGGGGCCTGACGCCGGAGAATGTGGCAGGCGCAGTCGCTGCGACAGGTGCGCCGGCGGTTGACGTCTCCTCTGGCGTGGAGCGGCTGCGGGGGCTAAAGGACAAGGAGCTGGTGCGGGCGTTTCTCCGCGCCGCCAAAGAGGTCTGAAATGATGGACGTGAGAAATACCTGGGACCAGTGGCCGGACATGAATGGCCGGTTCGGTGAGTTCGGCGGACGCTATGTCGCCGAAACGCTGATGCCGCTGATCCTGGAACTCGAAGCCGAATACCGCCGGGCGCAGGACGACCCGGCATTCAAGGCCGAGATGGACGACCTCTGGGCCCATTATGTCGGCCGCCCGTCGCCGCTCTATTTTGCCGAGCGCCTGACCGAGCATTTCGGCGGCGCGAAGATCTATTTCAAGCGTGACGAGCTGAACCATACCGGCGCGCACAAGATCAATAACTGCCTGGGCCAGGTGCTGCTGGCACGCCGCATGGGCAAGACCCGTATCATTGCCGAGACCGGCGCGGGCCAACACGGTGTGGCAACGGCGACGATCTGCGCGCGCTTCGGCCTCGAATGCGTCGTCTTCATGGGCGAGACCGATGTCGAGCGCCAGAAGCCGAACGTGTTCCGCATGAGCCTGCTGGGCGCAAAGATTGTACCGGTCTCCTCCGGCACGGGCACGCTGAAAGACGCGATGAACGAGGCCCTGCGCGACTGGGTCACGAACGTCGACAATACATTCTACTGTATCGGCACCGTAGCCGGGCCTCATCCGTACCCGGAACTGGTGCGGGATTTCCAGTCGATCATCGGCAAGGAAGCCCGCGAGCAGATCCTGGAGCGGGAAGGGCGCCTGCCGGACGTCATCATGGCCTGCATCGGCGGTGGCTCGAATGCGATCGGTCTGTTCCATCCCTTCCTGGAAGACGAAAGCGTCCGCATGATTGGCGTCGAGGCGGCTGGCCATGGCATCGAAACGGGCGAACATGCGGCGGCTCTCAATGGCGGCCGGCCGGGCATCCTGCACGGCAACCGCACCTACCTGCTGCAGACCGATGACGGCCAGATCCTCGATGCGCACTCGATTTCTGCCGGGCTCGATTATCCGGGCATCGGGCCGGAACATGCCTTCCTGCGCGACACCGGCCGGGCCGAATACCTGTCGACAACAGACAAGGAAGCTCTTGAGGCCTTCCAGCTCTGCACGAAGCTCGAAGGCATCATCCCGGCACTTGAGCCGTCCCACGCGCTCGCACGCGTTGGTGAAGTGGCACAGGAACTTGGGCCGGATGGCCTGATCATCCTCAATATGTGCGGCCGCGGCGACAAGGACGTCTTCTCTGTCGCCAAGCATCTCGGAGTGGACATGTGAGGCAGGTTCTTCCCGTCATCCTTCTTGTTTTGCTAGGCGCCTGCGTGCCGACGACCAAGTATGCATATGTCCCGCTGACGCAGCAGAATTTCGAGGCGGCGCAGAATGGCGAGAAGATTCCGCTCGTGGCGCACGATACAGTGCTCTGTTTCGCCGATGGGCGGACGGCACCCATCCGGTATGCGGAATGGACCGATAATGGCATCTGCGGGCAGGCACATCCCCCGATTGGCGATGATGATGGCAACCGATGCTATGACTGGGACCAGATCGCCGGCATCGGTATTCCATACGAAGGACGCTCCCTGTCGGTTATCCCCATGGCCGCCGTGCAGATAGGAAAATGCGATCCGGAGGCACTTGCAGAATGACCGACCTTCTCCTCATCCGCATCACTTGCCCCTCGCAGCGGGTGGCCGAGGACATTGGCGATGCCGCCGTCGAGCACAAACTGGCGGCCTGCGCGAACCTGGAAGGTCCGGTCTCGTCCACCTATCGCTGGAAAGGTGTGGTGGAGCAGGCGTTTGAATACATTCTCTGGCTCAAGGCGCCGAAAGCGAACTGGGACCGGATCGAGGCCCTCGTCCTTACCCATCACCCTTATGACGTCCCGGCCATGGTGGCGCTGCCTTGCCTTGAGGCGCACGACCCCTATGCCGCCTGGGTCCACGAAAACACGGAAAGCTGATGCCAACGGAACGTATTACCGCTGCCTTCGACCGCGCGAAGGCGGAAAAGCGCGCAGTCCTAGTCTCCTATCTCATGGCAGGCGATCCGGACCTTGAGACGAGTTACCAGGCGCTCTGCGCCCTGCGCGACAATGGCGCGGACATCATCGAGCTGGGCGCACCCTTTACCGATCCCATGGCCGATGGCCCGGCGATCCAGCGGGCGGGCCTGCGTGCGCTGGCAGCGAAAACGAAGCTGACGGATGTGCTGGCGCTCGCTGCCCGGTTCCGTGAAACCGACCAGACCACACCGCTGATCATCATGGGCTATGCCAATCCGGTCCATTCCATGGGCTATGGCGCCTTTGCCGAGGCCGCGCATGAGGCCGGTGTCGACGGCACGATCATCGTGGACCTGCCGCCGGAAGAAGATGCGCCGCTGCGGGAAGAATACGCGAAATACGGCCTCTCGGTGATCCGCCTGGCGACACCGACGACGCACGAAGCCCGCATGAAGAAGGTCGCCGAAGGCGCCTCCGGCTTCCTGTATTTCGTCTCCGTGACCGGTGTGACAGGGGCCGGAAGCGCCGATCCTGCCGTTATTGCAGGGAACATTGACATGGCCCGGCGCGTTTCAGGACTGCCAGTTTGTGTTGGCTTTGGTGTAAAAACCGGTGCACAGGCTGCGGAAATGGCTAAAATAGCCGATGGGGTTGTCGTAGGCAGTGCTTTCGTGGAGCATGCAGAGGCGGCTCACGAATCAAGGGATCTGGCCCGCGCACCCCAGGGCATGGGGGCTTTGGCCAAGGAACTGAGCAAGGCGATCGCCGAGGTCGCGAAACCGTAGTGGCTGTTACAGCCGTGGAGGTTGTCGGATGAACTGGATCAACAAGGTCACCCCGCCGGGCCTGAAGACCATGCTGACCAAGCGGGACACGCCGGATGACCTGTGGGTGAAATGCCCGTTGTCCGGAGAGCTGGTTTACAAAACCGATCTGGAAGAAAACTGGCATGTCACGCCGGCTGGCGCGCACCTGCGCATTTCCCCGCGCACACGCTTCCGCCTACTGTTCGATGATGAGCGCTGGGAGCCGATTGAGCTGCCGGGCGTGGCACTGGATCCGCTGAAATTCAAGGACGACAAGCCTTATCCGGCGCGGCTGAAAGCGGCCAAGTCAAAGATTGCGGCCCGCGAGAAGAAAGAAACCGAAGGCGGCGGCGCCCCGCTGCTGCAGGACGACTGCATGGTTGCCGCCTATGGCAAGATCGGCGGCGTGCCGGCGGTCGTGCTGGTGCAGGATTTTGCTTTCATGGGCGGTTCGCTCGGCATGGCAGCCGGGGAGGGGTTCATCACCGCCGCTCATATGGCGCTGGCCCGCAAGGCCGCTTTTGTCGTCTGCACCGCTTCGGGCGGGGCGCGCATGCAGGAAGGCACGCTCAGCCTGATGCAGATGCCGCGCACGACGCTCGCCATCAATGAACTGGGCGAAGCGAAACTGCCTTATGTGGTCGTACTGACCGACCCGACCTCCGGCGGCGTTTCGGCCTCTTACGCCATGCTGGGCGATGTTCACATTGCCGAGCCGGGTGCGATGATCGCCTTTTCCGGCCCGCGCGTGATCGAACAGACGATCCGTGAGAGCCTGCCCAAAGGCTTCCAGCGGTCTGAATTCCTGCGTGAAAAAGGCCAGGTCGACATTGTGGTCGACCGCCGCAAGATGAAGGATACGCTCTCGCGCGTCCTCTCCATGCTGATGCCGAAGTCGCGCCGTGCCAGCGACAGCATGCCGGCCTCGCTCAATCCGCCCAAAACACATGTGTCCAAGGGCAAGTCTGATTGAGCGGAGACAGTGCGGCCCTTGCCGCAGCGCTGAAGCGTTTCGAAGGGCTCTATCCTGAGACGATTCACCTGTCGTTGGGACGGGTCGAGGCTGCGCTTGAAGCACTCGGCCGCCCGCAGGATCGCTTGCCGCCGGTCATCCATGTTGCAGGAACGAACGGGAAGGGCTCGACCAGCGCTTTCATGCGCGCCATGGCCGAAGCAGCCGGTCTGAAGGTGCATGTCTTCACCAGTCCGCACCTTGTCCGCTTCAATGAGCGGATCCGGCTGGCGGGTGAAATCGTTGACGATGCGCGCCTGATCGACTGGCTTGAGAGGACCTACGAAGCCATCAAGGGCCAGGAAATCACTCATTTCGAGGCCACAACGGCAACGGCGCTGCTGGCCTTTTCCGAAGTGCCGGCAGACCTGTTGATCCTCGAAGTCGGCCTTGGCGGGCGCTATGATGCGACCAATGTCATCGCGCAGCCGGCCCTGTGCGTAATCACGCCGGTGGACTTTGACCACAAGGCATTTCTCGGGTCTGACATCCGCAAGATTGCGGGTGAGAAGGCGGGGATCATCCGGCCGGGACGCCCGGTGCTGAGCGCCATCCAGCGCAAGGTCTGCGATGATGTCATCACGGCCGAAGCCGCCCGGCAGGGGGCGCCGCTCTACAAGCTCAAGGCGCACTATATCGATGCCATGCCGGATCATATCGGACTTATAGGCGAGCATCAGCGGGCCAATGCGGCACTCGCGGCGATGGCGATGCAGCTGTTCGGCAATTCCACCCGCATCCCGCAGGACGCGATCTTCGAGGGCGCCCGCACCGCGACCTGGCCGGCCCGGATGCAACGCCTGAAAGATGGCCCGCTGACCGCACTCGTGCCGGGCTGTGAGGTCTGGCTGGACGGCGGGCACAATCCGCACGCTGCCCGGGCGATCGTCCGGCACCTGTCAAAGCAGGACGGGAAGACGGTGCTTGTCTCGGCCATGTTGGCGTCCAAGGACGCCACCGGCTTCTTCCTGCCGTTCCGGTCCCTGCATCCGCCTGTGTTCACCGTGCCGAATGCGCCGGGTCACCTGGCGTCAGAACCGCAGGAACTGGCCGATGCGGCGAACACGGCCGGGCTTGAGGCTGTGGCGTGCGAGAGCCTGGAAGCAGGACTGAAGGCTGCCGCGGCAACCGGCGCCGACCGGATCCTGATCTGCGGGTCGCTATACCTGGCAGGCGAAGTCCTGTCGAAGAATGGCGAAGAGCCGGTCTGACAGGCTGAACACTTTAAACGGACATGAAAAAAGGGCGGCCAATCAGGTCGCCCTTTCCACTCTACGCGTACTCTACTGTCCGGGAGTATGGTTGTTGAACCTTAACAGAACCCGAACACGGTGACCGCAGGGCCTAGCTGGACTGTTTTGCCAGCAGGTTGCGGATTTCTTCCAGAAGCACTTCCTGGCGCGGCGGGGCCGGCGGCGGAGCAGCTTCTTCCTTTTTCTTCATTTTGTTCATGCCCTTGATGAGGAGGAACATGACGAAGGCGACGATGGTGAAGGAGATGATAGCGGAGATGAAGTCTCCGATTTTCACGACAACGGCCTCCTTGAGGACTTCGCCGTCGGCGCCGAGCGTGGCAGGCACCATCTCGTAATTCCAGCTGCCGAAATCCAGGCCGCCCATGACCGGGCTGAGAAGGGGCAGGAACACCCCCTGGATGAAGGCGGTGACCAGTGTCGCGAATGCCCCGCCCATGACAAAGGCAACCGCCATGTCAACGAGGTTGCCCTTCATCGCGAATTCTTTGAATTCCTTTAACATTTTAGTTTCCCCTCCTGAGGCTTCGAGCCTGGATACCTACTGGTTTGATCCTATTATTTGGCAAACCGGTCAAGGCAGATCGTATTTCGGGGGTCCCTGAGAGGCTTATCTCGCCTCAGGGTCTTCGCCGCCATTGACGCGGGCGCGCAATTCCTTGCCAGCCTTGAAGAAGGGGACGGACTTGGCCGGCACTTCCACCGGTTCCCCGGTCCGCGGGTTGCGCCCCTTGCGGGAATCGCGCTGGCGAACAGAGAAGGCGCCGAAGCCGCGCAGCTCAACACGGTCACCGCGGGCGAGCGCGGCGGCGATCTCGTCCAGGATCACATTCACGACCTTTTCCAGATCTTCCTGGCGGAGGTGAGCGTATTCCGTCGCGAGTTTTGCGATAAGTTCTGACTTCAGCATCCCTTTGATATAAAACGCATTTGCGGCGGGAACGCTAGGCCCCCGCCGCAAACATTTCATCAAATTTAGAAACCAGGTGGTGCCGGCCCGTTCAGGCCGGCCTTACCCGGCTCAGCCTTGGAGGGCTTCCGCCTCGGCTTTCCAGTCAGCACCCTTGCCGGATGTGCCGACTTCTTCTTCCAGAGCTGCCAGCTGATCGTCCGTCATGGAAGCGATCTGCCAGAAGTGGAAGACGCCTGCGTCGTTCAGCTTCTTCTCGAAGGCCGGGCCAACGCCTTTGATCTGTTTCAGATCGTCCGCGTCGCCTTGCGGAGCGGCCAGACGGCCGTTCGCATCGGCATCGCCGGAAGCAGCTGCCGGGGCAGCGTCTTCCTTGCCGGTGCCGGAAGAGGCCAGGGCCGCGCCGAGAATGTCACCCAGCGAGGCGCCGGCATCTGCCGACCCGTACTGTGCGACGGCTTCGGCTTCTTCGGCGATTTCGAGGGCCTTGATCGAGAGCGACACGCGGCGCGAGCCACGATCGACCTGGATCACCTTGGCGTCGACCTTGTCGCCGACAGCGAAGCGTTCCGGACGCTGATCTGCGCGGTCACGCGACAGATCGGAGCGGCGGATGAACGACTTCATGGCCGGCTCGCCGAATTCGACTTCGATACCGCCCGAGGTGATCTCGGTGACGGTGCAGGTCACGGTCGTGCCGCGCTTCACGCCGCCGGTATTGAGCGATTCCATCGGATCGCCTGCCAGCTGCTTGATGCCCAGCGAGATACGCTCCTTGTCGACGTCGACGTCGAGCACTTTCGCCTTGACCATGTCGCCCTTGTTGTAGGCTTCGATGGCCTGGTCACCCGACTGCTCCCAGGAGATGTCGTTGATGTGAACCATGCCGTCCAGGTCCGGGCCGAGGCCGACGAACAGGCCGAACTCGGTGATGCCGCGGACTTCGCCTTCGATCTCGGTGCCGATCGGATGCTCTGCCAGGAAGGCCGACCACGGATTGTCCATGGTTTGCTTCAGGCCGAGCGAGATGCGGCGCTTCTCGGAATCGACGTCCAGCACTTCCACATCGACTTCCTGAGAGGTCGACAGGATCTTGCCGGGGTGCACGTTCTTCTTGGTCCAGCTCATTTCGGAGACGTGGATCAGGCCCTCGACACCGTCTTCCAGCTCCACGAAGGCGCCGTAGTC
>PACZ01000041.1 GCA_002700305.1 Hyphomonas sp.
CCTGGAGACGCCATGGGACGTGCTGCAGGCCCGGTATGAGGCGGAATCCCGCGCGACACTGAAGGCCAGCGCCGATGCGATCCTGGCCATGAGCGGCACCGATGTGCCCTATGGCGGCGACTTCTACACCGCCGCACGTACGCTGGGCGGAACGTATCTCAGCACCTATTGGCGGCGCTGGAAGGGCCTGCCGCGCTCAAGCGATGCTTATGACATCTGCAGCCGTTTCGGGAACAATAGTTCGGAATGCAACCTGGTCATGCCGTGGGCGCAAAATACCTTTGACGCCCAGCGCGCACAGGAACAAAAGGCCTCCGATGCTTATGCGCGGCAGGTGGAGCTGACCAAACGCAAACCGCCAGCCTACCGTCCGCCATCCTATGAACCGCGCTGCTATGATCAGGGAAATGGGAAAGAGCTTTGCTTCTTTGATTAGGCTGGCGTAACGCAGTTCACATGACGAAACACACACTTAAAATGACCAGCGCGGCACTGGCCGTTGCCACGCTTGCATCACTGGTTGCTTGCGCAACCGATCCGGCGCCCGAACCGCTCAGCGGGGACCTGCTGATCCGTGATGTGCGTACGATCGGCTTTGAAGGCGAGACGCCTGCGATCCGTGAGCACGCTTTCGTGCTGGTGAAGGATGGGAAAATCCTCGCCGTGCGGGACACCGGCGAGGGCCTCTCCGCGCCGGAAATTGTGGACGGCGCCGGGCGCACGATGGTGCCGGGCCTGACCGACATGCACGTGCATATCTGGGACGAGGCGGAGCTGGGCGCTTACCTGTCCTGGGGCGTGACGCGGGTGCGCAACATGTCCGGTCTCTCCTTTCACCTGCCGCTTGTGAAGCGGATCGAGGCGGGCGAGGTGATGGGGCCGCACCTCATCACGACCGGGCCAATCCTCAACAGCCCCGGCCCGAACGCGCAAATCAACCACCAGATGGTCGAAACCGCGGACGAAGCGCGCGCCGCTGTCGCGTGGCAGGCCGAGGCGGGGTTTGACCGGATCAAGGTCTATTCCAACCTCACCCGCCCGGCCTATGAGGCGATCATCGAGGAAGCCGCCGCGCGGGACATGCCGGTCGCCGGCCACACGCCGGAAGGTGTGCGCGAAGAGGGCATGCCGGAGGACAAACCGTTCGACATTTCTTTCGAGGAAGTGCTGGCTGATCATTTCGAGACGATCGAGCATATCGAAACCGTCGTCTGGCACGGCCTGCGCAACCGCCATGATGAAGCGGCGGCGCGTGCGCTTGCCCGGAAGATCGCCGCCGAAGGCGTGCCGGTGACGACGACCCTGCTGGCGCACCGGAACCTGCTTCTGGTCGCCGAGACGGAAGGCGCAGCGGCAACCCGTCCGGGGACGGAACTCCTGAATGTGGTGGAGCAGCAGACCGAAGCCGGAAACTTTCAATTCTGGGCCGGGCAGGATCCGGCGCCTGTCGCGGAAGATGCGGTCTTCTATGCCCGTGTCGCAAAGATCTTCCAGGAAGAGGGTGTCACGCTGCTGGCAGGTACGGATGCGGGCATCTTCACGAACATTCCCGGCAAGTCGCTGGGTGAGGAACTGGCCCTGCTGACCGGCGCGGGCCTGTCACCCTATGACGTGCTGCGATCGGCGACTTACACACCGTCTGTCGTGCTGGGTACAGCCGGGCAGGATGGCTGCGTGGAGGCAGGATGCGCGGCGGACCTCGTCCTGCTGTCCTGCGATCCGCTGGCGGACATTGCCTGCGCGGCAGAGCCTGCGGGGCTGGTCTATCGCGGCGAGTGGCTGGACCGGGCAGCGCTGGACGGCCTGCGCCAGGGCGCGGCCGAGCAGGATGCAGACCGGACGATGGCCAATGTTTTCGGCGGCATGGCTGAATACGGCGTCGATCTCAGCGCGCCGACCGGGGAATAGGCGAACGGGAAACGCGCCACGCCGTGGATGTGCAGTCCAGGAATGGCGGTTTGCCTGCCGCCGGGTCGATTTGGGAAAATGCGGCAGGCAAAACGCCGGACGCGCCGTTGCGTCCTGCTTCTGAAACGCGACAGCGCCGGGAATCCGTCGTGGGAAGTTCGCTTTTTGGGTGAAGTTTCGGTGACAGGCCCGGGCGTCAGGCGTGCGGATCGATCAGGATCTTGATTTCATGAGGATCTCTGGCGAGCGCGTCGAAGGCGGCTTCGGTGCTGGCCAGCGGCTGGCGGCTGGTGATGAGGCGCGCGGCCTGGTCTGCGTGGGCTTCGATCAGGGGCAGCGCGGTGGCGAATTCTTCCGGCCGGTAGGCGAAGCTGAACTCCAGAGTCAGTTCCCGCGTGATGCCGTCCAGCGGGGTGATCGTCTCTTCATGCGGGCAGACGCCGACAATGACGACATGCGCATGGGCCGGCGCCGATTTCACGATCTGTCCGAGAACGCCCGGCGCGCCGGTACATTCGAAAATGTTGAGGCCCGGCGGCTGGCCGCGGAAATCCCGCTCCAGCAGGGGGGACATGACCGCCGGTTCGTGGCCGAGATCGCCCCAGCGCTCATAGGGGCTGTCGGTTGCCGGATCGAGCACGATATCTGCGCCGAGACTGGCAGCGACGGCGCGGCGTTCGGCGGAAAAGTCTGCGGCGAGGATTGGCCCGCGCCCGGCGATTTTCAGCGCGAGAATGACGGCGAGGCCGACCGGCCCGCAGCCGATCACCATGTTCGGACCGTCGTTGCGGCTCGCGAGGTTCACCGCATGCAGGCCGACCGAAAGCGGCTCGGTCAGCGCGGCAAGATCGTCCGGAATGCCCTCCGGCACCCGGAAAGTGCGTTCGGCATCGATGCAGGACAGGGTGGCGAGGCCGCCGCTGTGGAAGGGCGAGAGGCCGATACAGGCCGGGCCGTCATGGCTGTGCGTGAAGGGCAGGCCGGTCACCCGGTCGCCCACCTTTAGCGCAGTCTCCGTGCCCGGAGCGATGCCGACGATCCTGGCCGAGAATTCATGGCCGGGCACGATCATGGGCAGCTGGTGTTGCGCCTCGGGCGGGGTGACATCTGCCAGCTCCGCCATCTGCTTGCGCAGGCTGAGGTCACTGCCGCAGATGCCGTTGAACAGGGGCTGGACCAGAAGCTGTCCGGCGGCGGGGGACGGGTCGGGCAGGTCTGTGATACGGAAGGTTTTGCCCTGAAGGGTCAGTGCGCGCATTTAGGCCTCCGGCAGGCCGGCGAAGAGGGCGACTTCCGGCTGGCCGGTATGCGCCGTGGTGCCGCCATCGGCGACCACGATGGAGCCAGTCATGTAGGAAGCAGCATCCGAGGCAAGGAAGGCGACCACATTCGCCATCTCCTCCGGCTGGGCGCCGCGGCCCATCGGGATGCGCTTGTGCCATTCTTCCGGCAGGCCAGGCATCTGGTTCATCCCGGCGGTGATCGGCGTCTCGACAAGGCCGGGGCAGAGGGCGTTCACCCGGATACCGTCGCGGGCATGGTCAATCGCCAGCGCCTTTGTGTAATTGATCACGGCGCCCTTGGCGGCATTGTAGGCCGCGAAGCGATAGTCCCCACCCAGGCCTGAAATCGAAGCTGTGTTCACGATGGCGCTGCCGCGCGGCATGTGCGGAATGGCATGGTGGCAGGCATAATAGACGCTGTGCAGGTCGACCGCGATCACCTGTTCCCACTGGTCCGGCGGCAGTTCCACCGTGTTGCCGAAACTGCCGATGCCGGCATTGTTGAACAGGATGTCGATCCGTCCGTGTGCGTCTGCCGCGGCCTTGATGAGGGCGGCCACGTCGGCCTCTTTCGACACATCGCAGGTCACCGCCATGGCATCCGGACCGAGCGCCGAGGCAAGGGCATTTGCCGCGTCTCCGGAAATGTCTGCGAGCACGACCTTTGCGCCTTCACCTGCCATGAGGCGGGCCGTTGCCGCACCGATGCCAGAGGCTGCACCCGTGATGACGGCGACCTTGTCTTGAAATCGTTTTGTCATCCGTTTGCCGCTCCGTCAGGACAGGACTGAGCTGGGAGGAGACTCATCTGCCCATGCGGAGCGGCGCTCGGAGATAACCCCCGAAATTTTCTGCCAGGCCGGCAGCGTCTTCGCGAGAAACTTGATGTCGAAGTCTTCCTGGGTGCGGAATTCAAGCACTTCCACGCCGTCGGGGCCGGGCGTGTAGCGGTAGGCCTTGCCCGCACCCAGGAAGAAACCGTCGCCTGGGCCCAGCGTATCGGTACCCAGTTGGAGGCTGCCTGCGACGATATAATAAAGACAATCGGAATTGTGCGTATGAAGAGGGAGCGGAAAGCCGCTCTTGAACCAGGCATAGGTGAGGCTGAAGCCCGGCTGGGAGAACAGCGTCTTGACCACATTGCCTTCGGCGAAACCGGCTTCAAGCGCGGCGCCAATGCCGGCCTCAAGGTCCGGTGTCATGTCCGCAACTTCCATATGTGCGGTCTCGTCCAGCGAGGGCGCTTCGGATGTGCGGAAAATCTGGTACCCGGCGGCGGTGGCCGGTTTTTCGGTGACGTCTGCGTCGCTCATGTCTCTTCCTCCCATGGCCCCTTTTGAGGCCGTTCCGGCGGGCGCCCGGTCTGTTGCCGAGTCTTCCACCTGAAAGAAGGGTACCGGCAAAATTTAAATAGTCAATGCTGACTAATGAGGGTGCTGCGCGGTTGACGCGGGCGGGCCGCTGGCCATTATCGGCGCCCTCAGGGCAGGAAGCGGCGGGCGGGATGACCGAAATCAAGGAGCGTTCAGGGCGCAAACGTACCCGCCGCGGAGAGGAAACCCGCCGGCAGCTGATCGACGCCTGCATCGATTGCCTCAATGAACGCGGCTATGCCGGCACCTCCATCGAGGCCGTTATGGCGAAGGCCGGCATCAGCCGCGGCTCGGTGCTGAACCAGTTTCCGACACGCCTGGACCTGATGACCGCCACGATCGAGGCGGCCATGCGGGCCATGATGGCCGACACGCGGGCCCGGTTCGAGCGCATTGCCGACCCGGTCGAGCGGCTGCGCCGGTTGTGCGATGTCTATTGGGAAACACAGAGCCTGCCTCGGTCTGTCGCGGTGACGGAAGTCCTGCTGGCCGCGCGCTGGGACACAGACCTTGCCGCCATGCTGGGCCGCGTGACGAAGGACATCGAGATCGAACTCGACACCGAAACGCGCAGGCGCGGGGAGGAAGCCGGGGTGAACGATCCGGAGGCGCTGGTGGTGCATGCGCGCATGCTGATCCTGTCACTGCGCGGCATGACGCTGGAGCTGATGTTCGATCCGGACCGGCAGATCATCCACCATGCGCTGGAGGAAATCCGCGCATCGCACCAGGCATTCTGCGACCGGGTCTTGTCCGGCTAGCCGGGCAGTTTGTCCGGATTGCGCATGGCGTAGAGCCAGGCGATGCGGCCATCCGCGGAAGGGGCGAGCGTCAGGATCAGGTCCACGCGTCCATCCAGCCAACGCACAATGGCAGGCCCGCCATTGGCAAGGCCCGGCTCCACCGACCATTGCGCCTTTTCCTGCATGGCTTTCGACATGACCGCCATCAGCACCTGGGTGATGTCCTGAGGCCCGATCAGTGGGCGGAGCGCTGCGCGGACCTTCTTGCCGCCATCGGTATAGGCCACGGCATCCGGTGCAAACAGGTTGAGCGCGGCGTCATGGTCGAGCGCGCCGGCCGCGGCCATGAAACGCTCCAGCAGGTCCGCCACGTCTTCGGGTGAAGCGTCAAAGCGCGGGCCGCTTTCCTGCAGGCGCTTGTGGGCCCGGCTGACGAGCTGGCGGCAGGCCGCTTCGGACTTGCCGGTGATACCGGCGATTTCGTCATAGCCGGCGTCGAAGGCTTCGCGCAGGATGAAGGCGGCGCGTTCGGTCGGCGACAGGCGCTCCATCGCCCAGAGCAGAGCCAGCTCGCATTCCTGCGCAAGGGCGAAGCGTTCCTCGACGCCGAGGCTGTCGCTCTCCACCAGCGGCTCCGGCAGCCACGGGCCGGGATAGGTCTCCCGCCGCACGCGGGCAGAGCGCAGCGCATCGATGGCGATCCGCGTGGCGGTGCGGCGCAGCCATGCGCTGGGGTTCTCGATGGCCGCATGATCTGCCCGTTCCCAGCGCAGCCAGGTGTCCTGCACCGCGTCTTCCGCGCCCGCCCGCTCGCCCAGCATGCGGTAGCAGAGGGCCGTCAGGGCCGGGCGCTCGGCTTCGAACAGGGCGGTATCGGCGGTCATGCGGCGAGCTTCACGACCTTGCCGCCAAAGTCCAGCCTCTGGCAGGCTTGCCCATGGCCGAGGCCACGCTTGAGAACGGGATAGATCCGTCCGGACGCAGCGGCGAAAGCGCAGGAGACGGCGGCCTTCTTCCCGAACTCGCTCTCGATTTCGCGGCGCAGGTCATCGGCGCGCGGGTCGCCCGTGATGGCCATCATGGCAAAGCGGAAGCCGAGCCCGATTGCGCCGGCCTCCTGCGGACGGCCTTCGGCGCAGGCCTGAAGGCAGGCCGGATCGGCGCCGCCTTCAAGCGCCATGTCCACGACCAGCTGGGCGCACGGGCCGCAATCGCCTTCCAGGGTGGAGGCGAGCAGGGCGCCGGTCCAGGCGGCCTGTCCGGCGGCGGGGCCCCGATACTTGTAGAAGTTCGGCAGCCGGGCGAGGCCGATGGCGGCTCCCGGGCTGATGTCGATCAGGCCATGCATATAGGTGACATCGTAATTGTAGTGCCGGCCCATCTTGCGGGCTTTGCTGTGGAGGAATTTGCGGATCATGTTCTGATCTCCTTGCGGGTAAGACTGAGGGCAGCCGTGAAGGCGAGCCAGGCCGGGATCTGGATGCCGGCAAGGTTGACTAAGGCGATCTGATCGAACGGCAGACCGCGGGCGAACCAGATCCAGATGTGGAAGAGGGCATGCAGGGCCGGCCACGCCGCGCCGCAGATGGCAGCGGTCCGGTCATGTGCCAGCGCGCCATAGGAAAGGGCCCCGGCGCTCATCCCGAAGGCCAGGGCAATGTCCCGCACGAAGTGCAGGTTGAACGGCCCCATCATGGCGACGCCGGGCACGGTCTCGTACCAGGTGTGCGGCGCAAACCACATCATCAGCGCATTGGCGAAATGCGCCGCGGCAATGAGGAAAAGGATCGGTCTCCACATGTCATGTCTCCTGTTTCAGGGACATGACGAGACAGCGGCCGGTTTTGTGACAGGGCCTAGGCGTTGGCTTCCAGTGCTTCGGCGGCTTCGAGCCAGGCGTGTTCAGCTTCTTCAGCGGTTTCGGCGTGGGCGGCGCGGTCTTTGAGGAGTTTGGCAAGCTCGTCAGCCGGCGGGGTGCCTTCGGCCAGCTTTGCGTCGATCCTTGCGATGGCGGCGTTGGCCTTTTCCATCCGTTCCTCGGCTTCTCGGGCTTTCTTTTTCAGAGCCGAGAGGCGTTTCTTGTCTTCCGGTGAGGTGGCGGGCTTCGGCGCGGCAGCCTGCTTCGGCTTTGTCTCTTTCGCCTCGGCGCGGTCGGCTTTCATGACGAGGGCGCGATAGTCTTCGAGGTCGCCGTCATAGGTCGTCGCGCGGCCGTCCTTCACCAGCCACAGCCGATCCGCCGTCGCCTCGGCGAGGTAGACGTCGTGGGTGATCAGCAGGACGGCGCCGGGAAAATCGTTCAGCGCATAGATCAGCGCCTCGCGGCTGTCGATGTCGAGGTGGGAGGTCGGTTCGTCGAGGATCAGGATGTGCGGCGCGCTGTGGGACATGAGGCCCAGCAGGAGGCGCACTTTCTCGCCGCCGGACAATTTCTCGACCTTGGTTTCCACCTTCTCTGCGGAGAAGCCCATGGCCGCCGCGGCGGCGCGGACTTTTGCGGGCGGCGTGTCCGGCGGCAGGAGGCGGCGGACATGGTCCAGCACGCTGTCGCCTTCGGACAGTTCGTCCAGCTGGTCCTGCGAGAAATAGCCGATGCGCACGGCTTTCGGCGTCACGCGCTTGCCCGCCATCAGCGGCAGGCGTTCGGCGATGGATTTCACCAGCGTTGTCTTGCCCTGGCCGTTGGCGCCGACAATGGCGATCCGGTCGTCCGGGTCCAGACGAAGGTTCACCTTGGAAAGAATGCGCGCGTCTTCGCCATAGCCGAGATCGGCATCCTTCAGCTCCAGCATGGGCGGCGCCAGCTTGTCGGCGGGCGGCGGGAAGTGGAACGGCGTCGTGCGGTCGGCGACGGGGATGGAGATGTCCTGCATCTTCTCCAGCATCTTGATGCGGGACTGCGCCTGCCGGGCCTTGGAGGCCTTGGCGCGGAACCGGTCGACAAAGCTCTGCAGGTGGGCGCGTTCCTTGGCCTGCTTGGCCTGCTGGGATTCCAGCTGGGCGAGCTTCGCCGCGCGCAGTTTCAGCCAGTCGTCATATCCGCCCGGCGTGATCGAGAGCTTCCTGTGCTCCAGCGCCATTGTATGGGTCACGCAGCGGTTCAGCATTTCGCGGTCGTGGCTGACGATCAGGACCGTGTACGGATATTTCCGGATATAGGTTTCCAGCCAGGCGGCGCCTTCAAGGTCCAGATAGTTGGTCGGCTCGTCCAGCAGCAGGAAGTCCGGTTGCGAGAAGAGGACGCCAGCGATGGCCGCGCGCATGCGCCAGCCGCCGGAGAATTCCTTTGTGGCGCGCGAAAGGTCTTCGTCTGAAAAGCCGAGCCCGTGCAGCACTTCGGCCGCGCGCGCCTCTGCCGACCAGGCGTCGATGTCGACCAGGCGTTCATGGATCTCGCCGATCCGGTTCGGGTCGGTCGCGGTCTCGGCTTCCTGCATCAGGGCGTGGCGCTCTGTGTCGGCAGCGAGGACGACGTCGAGGACGGTCTCGTCCGTCGGCGCGACTTCCTGCGCGACCCAGCCGAGCCGGGCGCCGGTGTTCAGGCGGATGGCGGCGTCATTGGTCGGGTGTTCCACATCCTCGCGGATCAGGCGCAGCAGGGTGGACTTGCCGGTGCCGTTGCGGCCGACAAGGCCCACTTTCCAGCCGGCCGAGATCTGCGCGGAGGCAGATTCGAACAAGGGCCGGGCTTCGACCTGAAAATCGAGGTTCGTGATGGTGAGCATGCGCGGGTGTGTAACCGGGCCAGTTGCGAAAGCAAGGCCGGTGATGTCAGCGGGGCAGGTTTGCAGCAGGCCGGGAGAAAAATGCCCGCCATGTCATCTATCGCGGGGGGGGAAGGACAGGATGACATGGCGGGCGGTTCGCCGTTCGGTTTCCAGGGGGGAAGAAACGCTTCGAACGGGACCTCTCTCGTGCAACTGATATGGGGTGAGAGGGGCCGGTGTCCATGACCCTCACGCGTTCGTGAGAGGTGAAATTCCGGTAAGAAATCCGGATCGGAAACGGGCTGGAAAAAAGACCTGAAATGGGAGGTGCCCGCCATACTGTCTTCGGGGTCGTGGGGGAGGGCTGCGAGACAGTATGGCGGGCGGTTCGCTGTGTCGTTTCAGGGAGGATTCTACAGCGAACGGGACGGGTTGATGAACCCACACATAGGTACAACGTCACCTGTCTGCAATTCCGTCGCGGGAATGTGAAACGTGTCGGAAGTTTAATCCGTGGGGCGCAGCGACACCGCCGCTTACTTGATCGCTTGCAGATCGTCCCAGTACTCGATGGGCGGAACGTCGCGGATCATCTCTTCGACCATGGCCGTGAATCCCGTATTGAAATAACCGGACGTCAGACCCCACAGCGCGCGGGCCCGTTCGGTACCCAGCACGAAATAGATCACGCCGCGATAGGACTCCCACGACTCCTTGTCCATGGCGCCAGATTTGTATTGCAACCACTCATATTCGCGGGCGCGCATCTGGCCGATCATCCAGAAGATCACTTTTGTCTTCTCTTCGAAACTCGGCGTTTCGACCTGCGACAGGATGCGGCCGAGTTCCGGGAATTCGACGAATTTGTAGACGCCGGTCTGGTCGTTCGTCAGCTGGGTCTGCCGCGCGTCAGACCGCAGAAGATCCGTGCCTTGCCTCACTTGCAGGGCGAGGAAGATCAGGGTCGCAGCGACGACGAGCACGCCGGCGATCTGGGCGATATAGGCAATCTGCTCAAGAGTCATGGGGGGCTCCGACCGAACCGAGCGCGCCGGTCGCGCGTTCCAGCGAGGGGGTGTTCCCGTCCGTATTGTTGCGGACGGCATTTGTGAAACAGTGGAGGATCATCTGCGGCGCTCCAGTTCCTTGTCGATCACGGCCAGGGCGCGTTCCGCCGTCTCGTTCTGCTTGTGAAGGTCGGCAGGCGTCGAGACCATGAGGCCGGCCCATTCGGTCAGCAGTGGCTCGATATCAGGGTTGGCCGCGATCTTCTCGGCAGTTCGACGCGCAGCCTCATCGGTGACGCCTTTCGGACAGTCGAGGATGTAGGTTTCCGCGCCATCTTTCAGGTTGTAGCAATGTTCCCAGTAGAAAGCCTGCGCATCCAGAGGAATCAGCTGGCGCACACGCGACCGGTACGCGGGTACAAAATTAGTCACGGACAAATTGTCGTTTGTCGCGAGATATGCCTCCACGGCGTCGATGATCTCGCGTGACTGGGGCAGCCCCTGCCGGCGCATCTCGGCATAGGTCGACCGGTCGACGTCGATGGGTTGCCACTGGGAGGCATGAAAGAAGTCCACAATGACGGGCCAGCATTCCGTCCCGCAAGAGGTACCGCTTGCCATGAAGTCGAGCGAGCGTTTCCCGGCTGCCACGACTTGTCCGATGGCATCTGCCTTCTGGTTCGTGACGCGGATGGAGGTTTCGACTTCCTCTTTCAGTTCAATGAGCAGTGCGGTTTCCCGCGCCCTGTCCGCGCGCGCTTCGTTCCAGTTGCCAAGCTGGATACCGAGGAAGACACCCAGCACGACGATCAGCGTTTCGATGAAGACAGTGAACCAGTCCTGCTTGCGGATGGAGGTGGCGAGGCGCTGGAGGATCATGGCGCCGCATCGCTCTCGCGGCGTAAGCCTGACGGGCCCAGTTCCTTGGCCAGTTCAGCATCCAGCACGGTCAGGACCGCAATGCGGTGTTCGTACCGGTCGAGGAATGACTCCAAGCGTGCGATGTTGTCGCTGTACTCGCTGAGGAGGCCTTTGTTCCCGCGTATCTGGTCGATGTTACAATTATATCGCCACACCAGGCCTTCGTCGTCGTCAGGAGACACATTTGGACGAACGTAGTCTGCATCTTCAGCACCCCCCACTTCGAGCCAGATGGCGTCCGGATACCGGCTGTGAAGCCGGAAAAGTTCGTTGACCGCTTCTGAGCGCGCAGCACGGGAACGTTCCTGCACAACAGCATAGTCGCGCAGGGCCGACTTCACGGAAGGGTTGGAAATCAGGTCAAACCGGCCGGATGAAATGAGCTCATCCAGGCTGGACAATTCTTCGGTAGGTGAGGGTATCCAGTGTGAAACCAGCAGAGCCCAGCACTCATCATTGGTGAGTGGCCGTGACGGCGCGAGCGAGAACATGACGGAATTCGCGTCTTTGGCCAGTCCAATGCGAGGGCTATGTCTGGCCAGCTCTTCTTTCTGTGTGTCCAGAAGTGAGCGGGTCTCCTCCTGCAGCCGCAAAAGCAGGACCTGCTCGCTGTTTCGTTCAACCCGCGCCGCGTTCCAGTTGTTGACCTGCAGACCGATGAAAACGCCGAACACCACGATCAGCGTTTCGATGACGACGGTGAACCAGTCCTGCTTGCGCAGCGCGGTGGTGAGACGGCGGAGGATCATCGTGTTGTCTCCAGATCAGACACCAGTGATGCTGCCTGTCGATCAAGATACTCAAGCAGTGACCGGAGCCCCGAAAGATTGCCCAGACGCGCGTTCAGCTGGGACCGGAGCTCTGCCGACTCCCGGAGGCTTGCGGCTGAGCGCATAACGAGCGCAAAATCTTCTGGCGGCGGACAGTCTTTGTAGAAATTCGTGGGGTTTGTACCTGGCAGGCTGGGCTCGAAACTGGCCGCTGACAGACAGTCAGCGATGTGCATACTGATGCGGCCTTCGATCAATTGGCGCGCCAGGTCGGTATAGGCGGATCTGAATGTCAGTGATATTTCAATCTCGTTGGCAGAGTCTTCATAATAGTCGCGCAGCCGGCGTTGCATCGATCCGCTGGCGATGAGGTCCAGGTCACCAGCATTCTGAAGTTCTTTGTAGATCTGCGCCGACGGTGCGAACGGCCATTCGCCGCCGGCGATCCAGCTGTCGAGGACAAACCGCCACGTCTCTTCGGTCGTTTCGGGCGGATCGGACCGCAGAGCGCCATCAACGCGCAGGGCGGCTGCCACGACTTCCTCGTACCACTGCCGGCGAACCGCAAAGGCATCAAGATCAGCGCGCAAATCGGCAATCAGACGTTCACGCGAGGACTCTGCCTCGATCCGATGCTGTCGCGCCTCATTCCAGTTGTTGACCTGCAGACCGATGAACACACCGAAGACGACAATCAGCGTCTCGATGCCGACCGTGAACCAGTCCTGCTTGCGGAAGGCAGAGGTGATGCGGCGCAGGATCATGGGGCGGGATCCGGCTCAGGCGGTGGCAGCTTCAGGCGGTCGAGATTGTTCGCGAGGAAGTTTTCATCCAGGCCGCCGACGATGGGGCCGGCGATTTCCATCATCGGGGTTCCATCCCAGCCCTGTTCCTGCAATTTCCACCAGTGTTTGGCGAAGCGGCTGCCGAAATAGTAGGGGGCCGAGTTCTGAATGTGCTGGCGGGCATGGTCGCGCGACACAAGCCCCGCCTCCTCCATTTGTAACATCTGGTCCCATTGCAGCATCAGCGCAACGAGATGGCTCTCCACCATCCGCGCTTCGGTGTCCGTCAGGGCCTCAGGGGTGCGGATGGATTTGACCCAGACGTCCGCCATCTCACGCTTTGCAATGCTGAACTCGATCTGTGCGAGCAGGTCATTTTTCTGCTGTTCCATGGCCGTGCGGGTGAGCGCAGCGTTCTGGTGCACTTCGACGATCAGCATGATCAGGCCGGCAAGAACCGCGATATTGGCGCCGAGCGTGATCCAGCGGTTGAGGCGGTCCAGCCGTCCCGGTGCAGCGGGTGGGGCTGGATCGGGCGCAACCGGGTCTGGCGCCGCAGCCACAGGCGGCGGGCTGTCAACGACCGGTTTCCTGCGGTTTCCGGACAGGAAATCAGGCAGTTTCAAACGCATTTCATATGTCCCCACCCCTTACGGGCAGGGATTACCTTAAGAGGTTTTGTGGGGCTGACAACAAAATGTCAGGGAGGATGTCACTTGCCCACGTAGACCAGCGTGCGGCGGGGCACGTCTTTCAGGAAGGTGGCGAGGTCTTTCTTCGAGAAGACGATGCAGCCGTTCGAGCGGCCGAGTTTGCCCCACTTCTTGAGGAAGGCCGGTTCGGCATAGTCAGCGGCGTGAATGACAATCGCCCGGGCGCGGGCATTGGCATTCGTGGGGTCGAGGCCGTCGAGGCGGAGCGACTTGCCATGCTTGCCGACATATTGCTCGGCGAGGAGATAGGCGCCCTTCGGGCTGGCGGAGGAACCGGGCACGTCGGAGAATTTGTCGAGGAAGCCGTCATGGTCCGGGTCGGAGCCTGAGCCATGGGCGGCGCGGAAAGCGGCTTCGACAAGGCCGGTCTCCAGATTGACCAGATAGGCGCGCTTCTCGTCAGAGCGGCGGGCATAGTCCACGACGACGAGGTGGGTCTGGTCTGCGGTGTCGCTATGCGCTTTCAGGGAAGCCAGGGCCTCGCCCAGCAGTTCCGGCCGGATCAGCCCCTGCGGATCGACGGGAATCGCCGCGGCGGGCAGGGCAGCGAGACAAAGGGCGGCAAGGCTGACACCCGTCCTGGCCAGAAAACGTCTCATGGTGCCTTTTCACTCCTCACAGGTGCAGCGAGCCGGGCTGTCTTTGCCGTTAGGGAAGCTGCCTTTCCATGATGTAGCATACGCCCAGCTTCTCGCCAGATCATGAACGTGACAAGCCCCGCCAGACATACGCTGGCGATGGTAATAAGGGTGAGGGCCGTGATGAGCGTTTTGATCTGGAGCATGGCGCGTGCCTTTCCTTGCCGGGCAGGTCACGCGGACGTCGCGGAAGGCCTTGGCGCAGCGTGGCCCGTGAGTATTGTATCTTCTGAGAAATTGCGGAAATGAGGGCAGGAAAATGGCCGACGCGCCGAAAGCTAGCGATCTGTTCACCGGCACCAAGGAGGTGGCGGAGACGCACAAATTCGACGAGGCCGCACTGGCCGCCTGGATGGAAGAAAATGTCGAGGGCTATGAAGGCCCGCTGGAAGTCCGCCAGTTCAAGGGCGGACAGTCCAATCCGACCTACCAGCTCGTCACCCCGAACAAGAAATATGTGATGCGCCGCAAGCCGCCCGGCAAACTGCTGCCGAGCGCCCATGCCGTCGACCGGGAATATCGCGTGATCTCCGCGCTCTACCCGCTCGGCTATCCGGTCGCCCGGCCCTATGGCCTCTGCACTGATGAGAGCGTGGTCGGGACGATGTTCTATGTCATGGACATGGTGGAAGGCCGCATCCTGTGGGACGGCACCCTGCCGGACTATGAGCCAGCCGAGCGCCGCGCTATCTATGAGGCGAAGGTGAAGACCTTTGCTGACCTCCACAATGTCGACTGGAAGAAAGCGGGCCTGGAAGGCTTCGGCAAGGAAGGCGACTATGTTGCCCGCCAGATCCACCGCTGGACGAAGCAGTACAAAGCCTCCGAGACCCAGCACATTCCGGAGATGGAACAGCTGATCGAATGGCTGCCGAAGAACATCCCGCCGGGCGACAAGACGACGATCGTCCATGGCGACTACCGCCTCGACAATATGGTGCTGCACCCGACAGAGCCGAAAGTCATCGCCGTGCTGGACTGGGAGCTTTGCACGCTGGGCGATCCGCTGGCGGACTTTTCCTACCACCTGATGAACTGGGTGATGCCGCCGGGCGACTCGTCGCGCGGATCGATCATGGCGATTGACGACCTCAAGGCCTGGGGCATCCCGACCATGGACGAATATGTCGACCTCTACTGCAAGCACACCGGCCGCGATGGCCTGCCGGAGCTCGACTATTACTTCGCCTATAACGGCTTCCGTCTGGCGGGCATCCTGCAGGGCATCATCGGCCGGGTGCGTGACGGCACCGCCAACAGCGCCAATGCCGAAAGCAATGCCGCGCGCGTCGTGCCGCTGGCACAGTTTGCTGCCGACTATGCCCGCCGCGCCGGGATGCCGGGGTGACGCCTGACCCATCCGGTGACGGGGACACCCCGCCTCAGCACACGCAACGTCTCGGGCGGCGGGACCTGATCCTGCTGACCCTGGCGGGCGCCGTGGTGACGGCCAACGCCTATTACATCCATCCGATCATTGCCCTTGTGGCGAAGGATTTCGGCGTGTCGCCGTCCGAGATCGGGCTGGTGCCGGCGCTGAACCAGATCGCGCTGGCGCTGGGCATCCTGCTGTTGCTGCCGCTCGGCGACCGGGTGTCGAACCGCAAGCTGGCGACGATCTTCGCGACCGGCCAGCTGGCGGGCCTGATTGTGATGGTGCTGGCGACGGACTTCCGGGTCTTCGTGGCAGGCTCCACTTTTCTCGGCTTCTCCACCATCACGCCTTACCTCTTGCCGGCTTACGCCTCCAAGCGTGTGGCGCCGGAGCGGCTCGGTCAGGTGACGGCGACGCTGACCACGGGCGTGATCGGCGGCATCCTGCTGGCGCGGGTCGGGGCAGGCTGGGTGGGTGAGCATCTCGGCTGGCGGACGGTCTATTTCATCGCCGCAACCGTGATGGCTGCGGTGACCTTCATGCTGCCCCGGATCATGGATGAGCGGGAAAAGTCCGACAAGGATGCGCCCAAACACAATTATGTCGGCCTCGTCCTGTCGGTCTTTCCGATCATCCGGAAGCATCCGGAAGTGCTGCTGTCCGGCACAATTCAGGGGCTGGGCTTCGGCATCTTCCTGTCGGTCTGGCTGGGCCTCGGCCTCTACCTGACAAGCCCGGCCATGGGCTATGGCGCCGACACGGTGGGTTATCTCGCGGCGATCTCGCTGCTGAACCTGATGACGACGCCGCCCATGGGCGCCTGGGCTGACCGGATCGGGCCGCGCAAAGCGCGGGTCTACATTGCCGTGCTGCAGTTCTGCGCCGTCTGCCTTCTGGGCCTGTTCGGTCACAGCCTGTGGCTGCTGCTGATCCCGATCATGATGATGAATGTGGTGGGGCCGCTGATCGACATCACCGGGCGAATGACCTTTCTCAGCCTCCCGTCCGGCGTCCGGACGCGCCTGATGACGGCCTATATCGTGCTGATGTTCGTTGGCGGTGGCATGGCCAGCTGGGGCGCGACCTATGCTTACGAACACGCCGGCTGGCATGGCACGACGACGCTGACGCTTTGCCTGTCCGGCCTGTTGCTGACTTTGTCTTTCCTGGGCTGGCGGTTTGGCCCGGAGCGTGGTGGAAAGGTGTAAGGAGGAAGCGGGCATGGTCCTTTTGAAACGCGTGAGCCTTGTGTTCGCCGCGCTGATCGTCGCGGCGGGGATCGGCTGGATCCTGATCGGGCCGGAATGGCGCGCGCTGCTCGCGCACCAGCCCTATGGCCGGGACGTCTTGTTCTGGAACCAGGCGCAGCGCGATGCGGGCTTCCGCATGATCGACCGCATTCCCTTCGTCATCGAGTCTCATACCATCGCCAATGGCGACACGGTGCGCGCCCTGCCCGAGGGCGAGCCGCTGGACCCCGGCATCGATCTGGATGCCTATCTCGCCGCCAACCGGACAGCAGGCCTGGTCATTCTGCAGGACGGGAAAGTCCGGCTGGAGCGCTATGAGATGGGCTTTCGTCCGGATGGCCGCTGGACCAGTTTTTCCGTCGCCAAATCCCTCACCTCCACGCTGGTCGGCGCTGCCGTGAAAGACGGGGCCATCCGCAGCATAGACGATCCGGTGTCGGATTATATCGATGAGCTGAAGGGCTCTGAATATGATGGCGTAACGGTCCGTCAGGTGCTGACCATGACGTCGGGGATCGACTGGAACGAGGATTATAGCGACCCGCAGTCCGATGTTGCCCGGTTCGACCTGCAGGAAGCAGAGCCGGGCAAGAGCGCGCTGGCAACCTACATGGCGGGCCTCGGGCGGGCGCACCCGGCGGGCGAGGTGTGGAAGTACTCCACGGGTGAGACCAACCTGATCGGCGTGCTGGTCAGCCGGGCCACAGGCCGGGAACTCGCCGGATACCTGTCCGAAAAGATCTGGGCGCCCTATGGCATGGCGCAGGACGCAACCTGGCTGCTCGGCCATGACGGGCATGAGATCAGCGGCTGTTGCATCCAGGCCTCGGTACGGGACTATGCGCGCTTCGGCCAGTTCATGCTGGAAGGCGGCAAGGCCGGCGGACAGGATGTGCTGCCTGAGGGCTGGATTAAAGCCGCGACCGTGAAGCAGGCCGACATCGGTTCGCCCGGCGAAGGCTATGGCTATCAGTGGTGGACCTGGGATGACGGGTCGTACCAGGCAGATGGCATTTTCGGCCAAGGTATCTTCATCGATCCGAACCGTAATCTCGTCATCGCCTCGAATGCAAGCTGGACCTCGGCGCTTGGAGATGTCGGCGGCGAATGGGAAGCCCGCAAGGCCTTCTACAAGACAGTTCAACACGCCATCGATCTGGAGGCCGCGGCACCGCAGGGTGACGGCGTGCCATGATGGTGGCAGACTTCAGGAAAAAGGAAACGCAATGACCGACACGATCAAGGGACCGCTGCGCGCGCCGGTGCAGATGCTGCAGGAACAGTCCTATGACGGGCACAAGAGCCTGCATGATGACAGCGAAGCCGAGCGCCTCGGCATCAAGGCCGGGCCAATCGAGGGCCCGACGCATTTCTCGCAGTTTGTGCCGTATCTGGCCGACATCTGGGGCAATGACTGGTTCGAACGCGGCTGTTTCTCCAGCCACTTCCTGAACATGGTGTTCGAGGGCGAAAAGGTGCGCGTCGAGGTCGACCGGCCGGCGCCGGGCGCGACGCGTACGCTGTGCCGCGCCTTCAATGAAGACGGCACGCCGGTTCTGGAGGCCAGCGCCTCCATCGGTCCGGACCATGGCGAGACCCTGCTGGAAGGCCGGATGAAGAAACTGCGTCCGGCGGGCGACCTCGTCATCCTGGAGGACATGAAGGTCGGCATGACCGGGATTGCGGACGAAACCGTGACCATGGGCATGGACCAGCACATGGGCAGCCTCTATCCCTTCTCTCTGGCCGACAAACTGAAGGTCATCACCGAGCCGATGGCGGTTTACAGCGACGCTGCGGCAGGCCCGTGGGGGCAGCCGATCGTCCCGCTGGAAATGGTCAGTGTGCTGGGCAATTATTCCAGCCGTACGGCGAAGTTCCCGGTCAAGCAGCCGGCCATCGGCCTGTTCGCAGACCTTGAAGTGCGCATGGTCAATGGCCCGCTCCTGGTGGGCGAGACCTACATCCTGCGCCGCGAAGTCGTTGCCCTGTCGCAAAGCCGCCGGGTCGAGAATTACTGGATCCGCACGAAATTCTTCGACAAGACCGGCGACAAGCAGATTGCCGAAATGCTGCTCAATCACGGTGTGATGAAAGCGAGCTATCCGAACTATCCCGCAGACAAGCTGCCCGCCTGAGGAGACGAACATGGCGCTTTCCCCCGAATTGCAGGCCGTGGCCAACAATGTCGACCGCGATGGCTGGACGAAGGTCTATGTCCAGAAAGACCCGGCAGATCCGAACTCCCGCCTCCTGTTCACGGTGACGGTCGGCATGCAGGAAAAGTTCGGCCTGCCCGAACTTGTCATCTTCGGTCTCAACCCCGAAACGGCTGACGGCATGGTGCACAATGTTGCCGCCAAGCTGGTGAACGAGAAGAAGTGGACCGGCGAGCCGCTCAGTATGGATGGTGTGCTGAACGAAGCCGATGTCGAGCTGCGCCCGGTCCATCCGGAACACCTCGGCGAAGTCGGTGCGATCAATATCATGATCCGCCGCGAAACCGGTCGGCCGCCGCTCGGCGGTATGATCCAGGTGTTCTGGCCGGGCGACGATGGGCTCTTCCCATGGGATCCGGATAGTACAGATGAGTTCCGCGACCAGCCGAGGCTGGATATTTCATGGAAGAAGGACTGAGCGTGAGCGGATTTGAGACGCTTCTCTATTCGACGCAGGACGGGCATGCGCGCATCACACTGAACCGGCCTGACAAGCTGAACGCGCTCTCTTTCGTCATGCAGGCAGAACTCTCCGCCGCCCTCTGGGAGGCGGACAATGACCGGGATGTGCACTGCGTGATCCTGGAAGGCGCGGGCCGGGCCTTCTGCGCGGGCTATGACCTCTCCGGCGCTGACGGAGACGTGCCGGTCTCGCCGGTAGAGGACAAGGACACCAAATCCTATCGCGGCCATCGCAGCATTGATGACGATGCCTGGCAGCTGGAGCGCCAGCAGCGTTGGCGGATGGCGCTGTTCGACATGCACAAGCCGGTGATTGCGAAAGTCCACGGCTATTGCCTGGCGGGCGGATGCGACCTGGCATTGCTGGCCGACATGGTGATCGCCGCCGATGATGCGACCTTCGGCTTTCCGCCCGCGCGGGACCTTGGCGCCCTGCCCAATAATTTCTGGGTCTATAATTGCGGGCCGCAATGGGCAAAGCGCCTGTTGCTGACCGGAGACACGGTGACCGGCACCGAGGCGCAGGCCATCGGCCTGATTTTGAAAGCCGTACCGGGGGAGCATCTTGAAGATGAAGTCGTTGGCCTTGCCGGGCGGATGGCGAAGATCGACCCGGACCTCCTGTCTGCCAACAAGCGGATCGTGAATCTCGCCATGGAGCTGATGGGCGCGCGGACGCTGCAGCGGCTCGCTGTAGAAAACGACGTACGCGGACATAACACCCGCGCAGCGGACGGCTTCCGGGCGAGCGTCGCCGAGAAGGGGCTGAAAGCCACGCTGAGGGCACGCGACGCAGCGTTCGGCGATGGACGCGCCCGCGTCTTCGGTCCGGAAACACGCGATGAGACCGGCCGCCTGACAGACGATTAATCACATTGATTGCGGTGATCTGGCGAGGGGGCTAGGGTGCCGGCAATTTAGAGGGAGACTCTCATGAAAAGGTTCGGTCTGGCCGCACTGGCGGCTGTGGCATTCGCAGGCATTGCAACTGCGCAGGACGCGGTGATCCACGCAGGTTACCTGCTGGCAACGCCCGGAGACGGCTATCTGCGCAAGCAGACCATTGTTGTGGAAGACGGCCGGATCGTTTCGGTCGAGGCGGGCTACAAGCCGGGGCCGAAAGGGGTTCCGGTGATCAATCTGCGCGATGCCTATGTGATGCCGGGCCTGATTGACAGCCACGTCCACATCACCAGCGAATCCGGCCCCGGTGAGCGGATCCGGGCTTTCGAGGAAACCACGGTCGACCAGGCGTTTGACGGGGCAGGCTACGCCCACAAGACGCTGCTGGCAGGGTTCACCACGGTGCAGGACGTCGGTGGATCGAACGATTCCGTGTTCGGCCTGCGCGATGCGATCGCCAAGGGACTGGTGCCCGGCCCGCGCATGCGGGCGGCTGGTCAGGCCGTGTCGGTCACGGGCGGTCATGGCGACATCAACGGCTATGCGCCAGACGTCATGGCGCTGTTCACCGGCACCAATATCTGCAACGGCGCTGACGATTGCCGCCGGGCGGTCCGCCAGCAGGTGAAGGAAGGCGCAGACGTCATCAAGATCACCGCGACAGGCGGTGTGATGTCCAACACCAAGGCCGGTCTGGAACAGCAGTTCACTGATGACGAGCTCGTCGCCATCGTCGAGACCGCCCATTCCATGGGCCGCCAGGTGACGGCGCATGCGCATGGCAAAGGCGGGATTGAATCGGCCCTGCGTGCAGGAATCGATTCCATCGAGCACGGCACATACCTGGACGACGAAACCATCGCCCTGTTCAAGGAACACAACGCAACGCTGGTGCCGACTGTTCTGGCCGGCGCAACGGTCAGCGGCTGGGTAGACGAGCCGTGGTTCCCGGAAGCAAGCCGGCAGAAAGCCGCCATCGTCGGCCCGCTGATGCAGGACATGCTGCGCCGGGCCCATGAGGGCGGCGTGAACGTGGCCTTCGGTACCGATACGGGCGTCTCGAAGCATGGTGACAATGCCCAGGAATTCGCCCTGATGGTGGGCGCTGGCTTCACGCCGGAAGAGGCCATCCGCGCGGCGACGGTCATCGCGTCCGAACATGTCGAGATGGATGCCGACATCGGCACGATCACACCAGGCAAATATGCGGACATCATTGCTGTTACGGCCGATCCGCTGAAAGATATCACGGAACTCGAAGACGTCGATTTCGTGATGAAAGGCGGCGTGGTCTACAAAAACGAAGACTGATCGCGCGTAACGGCGGTGCTTCGCCCGGCCCGCGAAGGGTTTTGACAAGGCGGGGCGAACGCCGGATGCTGTGCAGGGATCCGGGTCCAACCGGCCCGGATCATGCATGGGACTGTGAGAAACACGGATCCTGAAGGCATAAGGAAAGACATATGGCTCTGGCGACACGAATGGTTACCGGCGCTGCGGCAGTCCTGGCGCTGGCCGCCTGTTCGGGGCAGGACAGTGCCCAAACGGCACAACCGACGGCCAGTGCGGCCGAGGCGGACTGTATCCCGATTGCGGACGGCACCTATCAGATCCGTGACGGCAAGATCCTTGTCATGCGCACAGATGCGTCGGCTGTGCCGGAACCGGCCCCGATCCCGGATCTTCCGGCAGGCGCTGTCGGCTGGGCGGCAAAGCTCGAACAATCTTTCGCAACAGGCCAGTATCCCTGGCTTGGCCTGCAGGTGCGCGACGGCGTTGCCGCAGTGATCGGCACGGCCCCGGGGCTGGCTGCCCGGGATGTGAGCTTCATCACCGCAAAATCCGCGATCGAGAACGATCCGGAAGGCGCGGAGAAGGCGGACCTGATCGTCAATGCGATGGGTGTGGAAGGCATCGAAGAGCGCCTTGGCGCAGGCCTGACCCGCCTCATGCTGAGCGACCTGACCGTCAATGACTGTCAGGACGCCTTCAACAAGACCCTGCGCGTCGATGATATCGATTTCCCGGTCAATATGGCCGTACTGAATGCGGCGGAATTGCCTGTGGCCGACATGGTCACCGGCATCGCGCGCCTTTGCTCCGCCTATAATATCGAGATCGCCGAACATACGGACTCGCGCGGATCGGACAGCTACAATCTCCAGCTTTCCCGCCAGCGGGCGAAAGCCATCCGTGATTACATGGTAGAGCGCGGGGTGGACGAAGCGGTGTTGACGGCCAAGGGGTATGGCGAATCCCAACCCATCGACAGCGGCAATTCCGCAGAAGCCCGTGACCGGAATGAACGGACCGAGATCATCGTCACCGCCCGCTGATACAACGGGCCGGAAACGGATTTTCTCATTCCCTTCATTGACTGTTCATTCAAACAGGGCCATGTGGCCGGTGTCGCAGCGCCGAAACAGGCGCATGGGGCAGGCAGCGTGAAACGTGCAGCGGGTGAGCCCGCCGCGACCGGCCGGCCCCTTCAGGCATTCAATCAATGCCGTTGTCCCTGATCGCGCGGGGCTTCCACACAATCAAACCCTTCAGGGCGTTCTGCGCGCAGGCATGCCGCGCGTCCGCTCGAATGAAAGACTATTTATGACCAAGTTTTCAGACCTCGGCCTGAACCCGCTTCTTATGAAAGCCATCGCGGAAGAAGGCTATGAGACGCCGACCCCGATTCAGGCACAGGCCATTCCGCTGCTGCTGGAAGACAAAGACCTTCTGGGCATCGCCCAGACCGGCACCGGCAAGACGGCGGCCTTCGCGCTGCCGACGCTCGACTTCATGCTGGAGTTTCCGCAGAAACGCCGGGCACGGAGCGCGCGCGTTCTGGTGCTCGCACCGACCCGTGAACTTGCGGGCCAGATCGCCGACAGCTTCCGCACCTATTCGCGCCACATGGACTGCAACGTGCAGACCGTATTTGGCGGCGTGAACATCAATGCGCAGCGCCGCGCCCTTCAGGGCGGCGCGGACGTTCTGGTGGCAACGCCGGGCCGTCTGCTCGACCTTGTCGGCCAGAAAGCCGTCAGCCTGCAGGAAGTCGAAGTCCTGATCCTCGACGAAGCCGACCAGATGCTGGACATGGGCTTTATCCACGACCTGAAGAAGATCGTGGCGCAGGTGCCGAAGGACCGGCAGACCCTGCTGTTCTCGGCCACCATGCCGAAGCTGATCTCGGATCTTGCGCAGCAATTCCTCGACAATCCGGTACGCGTCTCGGTGACGCCGCCGTCCACCACGGCCGAACGTGTGGACCAGGGCGTCTACCACGTGTCCAACAATGACAAGCTGGAACTTCTGTTCGATGTCCTGAACAATCCGGAAATCGACCGGGCTCTCGTCTTTACCCGGACGAAGCATGGCGCCGACAAGGTGGTCCGCAAGCTGCTCGCCAAGGGCCTCGATGCGAAAGCCATCCATGGCAACAAATCCCAGCCGCAGCGTCTGAAGGCGCTCGATGCCTTCAAGAACGGTACCTGCAAGGTACTGGTGGCGACCGACATCGCTGCCCGCGGCATCGACATTGACGGCATCAGCCATGTCGTGAACTTCGAAGTGCCGAACGTGCCGGAACAATATGTGCACCGTATCGGACGCACCGCGCGTGCCGGCCGGACCGGCCTTGCCGTGTCCTTCGTGGCGGAAGATGAGCGCTATTACCTGCGTGACATCGAGAAGACGATCGGCATGGTAGTCGACGTGCTGAAGGCCCCGGAAGGCACAAAGGTCGATCTTCTGCCGACGCCGGATCCGAACGAACGCCTCTACAAGCCGAAAGGCCCGGCCCGTGGAAACGGCGGTGGCCGTTCGGGTGGCGGCGGCCGTGGTGGCCAGCGCCGTCCGCAAGCCAAAGCCAAGCCGCAAGGCGGTGCAGGCAAACCTGGCGGTAAGCAGGGTAGCCGCAGCCGCGGTGGCAAGAAGCGGAAGCTGGAAGGCGCGCGCGGCTAGAGGCTGGCGCGCAGCTTCGCCCAGTCATTGGCGAGGCTGTCACGGAAGGCCGGTGCGGCGACGGCGATCAGCCGTTCGGCGCGCTGGTCGACATCCGCACTTGCCAGGTCCGCCACGCCATATTCGGTCACCACATAACCTGCTTCGGCACGGGGAAGCGTGACCGTTGGCGAGGCGAGCTGGACCACGATCCGGGACAATGTCCCGCCGCGTGCGGTGGCGGGCAGGGCGATGATGCTGCGTCCGCCGGCTGAGAGCCCGGCCCCGCGCACGAAATTGCCGAGCCCGCCGGTCGAGGCGACCTGCCGGCCTTTCACCCATTCGGAATTCAGCTGGCCGAACAGGTCCACTTCCACCCCGCCATTGATGGCGGCGAGCCGGGGGATGGACGCCATGACCGGGACGGAATGGGTGATGCTGACAGGCTGGAAATTGAAGCGCGGATCGCGTCCGGCGGCGTCGTAAAGCGGCGCCGTTCCAATGGCTGTGCCGGTCAGGATGGCGCCCGGCGCTGAACTGATGGCACCGGCATTGACTGCTTCCAGTGCGGCATCGGTGATCATGCCTGTGTGGATACGGATGTGCTTGTGGTGCGCCGCCGCCGCCATGGCGATCTGTTGCACGCTGCCAATACCGGACTGAACGGTGAAGCCGTCCCCCAACAATGTGGCGACGTTCGCGGCGATGGCTTTTGCCTCATCCGATAGCGGAGGGTCAGCCAGCGTGATCAGCGGCGCGTCATCTTCAATGACATCTGCGAAATCGGAGAGCGGCACATGCGGCGCGGTCGCCGGAAATGGCATGTCGGGCCGGATGACCGCGATCAGGCGCACCTGTTTTCTGGCCACCAGCGCGGGCGACATGTCCGTGCCAAGGCTGAGCGATACCTCACCCCGCTTGTTTGGTGCAGATACGGGAATGAAAGCGGCATCCAACGGCACCGTTTTCAGCCAGTCATACGCCATCGAGTAGTGGACAGGGATGAGGCGATAGCGGCGTTCCTCGAAAGCTGAGCGGTATTCGGAATAGAGAAACGTGCCTTCCGCCTGGGCGCCCGGATGGAAGCCCGTCCAGGCCGTCCGGTTGATGCCGGGCAGCCAGTGGCCGATGAACGTGGCGCCATCGGCAAGGTCCGGTGCGGTGCGCAAAGCATCGGCGAGACAGGCCGGTTCAGCCGGGCCACCGGGAACATAGATGCGCGGCGTGCCGTTCGTATTGGCCCTCAGGTCGCGAAGCAGGTCCTGTGTTGCCGTCACACGCGGCTCACGGCGTGAGGATCAGGCCCGAGGAGGGGCTAACTTCGGCATCCAGCGTCTTCAGCCATGCAGACGAAATCGCCTCATGCCCTTTGCTCGTTTTCGGTTTCACGAACTTGCGCGATGCCTTGTAGAAGCTGAGCAGCGATTGGCCGAGTTTGGCGTTGAGGGCTGCAGCGCCCATCTGCTTGGTGCGTTCGGCGGCATAGGTCGGCACAAAGAAGAATTCCGGTTGCGGATCGGGCAGCTGGATCGGCGCGCGATTGCCTTCCCAGTCCGTCACGCCGATGACGAGGCTGCGCACCAGCCGGTCCTTCAGCGCATTGTGGACATCCGCCGTCAGCGTCGGCCGTCCGAGGAAGTCGACAAAGGCGGTCAGGCCGCGCGCGTGCAGGCGGTCCACATCAGCGTAGGTGCGCACCCGGCCATAAAGTTTGGTGGATTCAACGAACGCCTTGTTGCCCTTTGACGTCAGCGCCACTGTGTCCACATTGCCGCGCTCCTTCAGGCAGTGCGCGAGCGCCATCGCAGTCTTGGAAGACGCGGAGGAGATGACGACCGTTTCGGGGATCGGGTCGCCCGTTTCCATCAGGGAATCGTCGATCATCCAGCCGGTGGTGAACAGCGGACGGAACAGCATCTGCTGTGCTTCGAACGCCTTGTCGTAGGACGGGTCGGCAGCCGTGAAGATGTAGGTATTGTAAATCGCGGCCATGGGCTGGCGGTGTTCGGCGCCGTCGACAAAACTCGTCTTGCTGACTTTCGCGGGCGTGACATCGAAGCGGTCTGAGATCGGAAGGTATCCGTAGACGCGCTGGCCGGCGGAGATGCCTTCGGCCTTTGACTCTTCCACCGTGGCAAAGCCCCAGACCGGGACGCGCCCGAAGGCCGGGTCGGCGGCCGGGAAAAAGTCCCAGTATTTCATGGCATCGCCGAAGGTGGCGTAGGTCACATTGTTGGCGGTCAGGGCAAACGCTTCGACCTTCAGCCGCGCGCAGCCATCGGCCAGCGGCGCGGCCGGCTGGTCGGTCCATTTGACGTCGCGCAGATCGTCGCGGCGGATGAGAAAATCGCTCATGTTTTCGCTTTCGGTGACTTCCCTGTAAAGGCCCCGATTCGAGCCTGCATGTCAGGCCCCACGCCCTCACTGTTGAGTACCTCCCATTGCAGGCCGCTGTCCATATCGCGTGCATCGGTGGCTTCCAGAAGGCGCTTGTTGGCGGCATGAGAAAAGGCAGAGTTTTCCGTGATCTGTCCCGCCAGTTTTTCGATTGCTGCGTCGAACTCGGCATCCGGCACGACCATCTCGGTCAGGCCGATGCGGAAGGCTTCGTCTGCGCGGATCATTTCCGCTGTGAACATAAGGCGCTTGGCTGTCGCGATGCCGACCCGGCGCGGCAGGCGCTGGCTCATGCCCCAGATCGGGGTCAGCGCCCATTTGGCGTGTGTGTCACCGAAACGCGCGCTTTCGGCGGCGATGATGAAGTCTGCGGCCAGGGCGACTTCCAGCGCGCCGGTATAGCAATGCCCATGCACGGCTGCGATCACCGGCTTTGGCAGGCGCTCCATCAGGCGCAGCGTTTCGGAATGCCAGCCGCGCGATGGCACCGCTTCGCCCTCGGCAATGTCGGCAAGGTCGTGCCCGGCGGAAAAGCATTTCCCGGCGCCGCGCAGCACCACGCAACCGATTGTGTCGTCCTTGTAGAGATCGGACACATGCGCGCGGAGTTCGCGGAACATGCCAACGGTCAGGGCGTTCAGCTTGTCCGGGCGGTTCAGGGTGAGGATGGCGCAGCCATCCTTGTCCTGGCGGGTAACGAGCGCGTCAGTCATGTTCCAAGGTCCACCATGAGGCTGGAGATGGCGTGAACGAAATTGTTCGGTGCGATGGTCTGCTCGCCGGTCCATTTTACATCCGGAAAGCGCGACAGGATCTGCCGGTAAGCCGCTTCCAGCTGCATGTTGGCAACACGCTGTCCCAGGCAGACATGCGGCCCATGACCGAAGGCGAGGTGTTCCTTCGCATTTTCACGGGTGATGTCGAAGCGGTTCGGGTCCGGGAATTTTGACGGGTCCCGGTTGGCAGCGGCGTAGTACATGACCACCTTGTCGCCCTCCGCGATGGGCTGGCCGCCGAGTTCCGTATCCGTCGTGGCCGTGCGGCGCATATAGGTGACCGGGGAGACCATGCGGATCGCTTCGTGGACGAAGTTCGGGAACAGGTCCGGATTGGCCTGCAGCTTCGCTTTTTGGTCCGGGAATTCCGTCAGTAGGCGCATCGTTCCGGAGAGGGAGTTACGCGTCGTATCATTGCCCGCAAACACGATCAGCAGCCATGAGCCGTCCAGGAATTCCGGGCTCAGCGGTTTACCGTCGATCTCGACATTGGCGATGGCGGAGAGCAGGTCCTCTTTCGGCTCCTTCCGGCGTTCGGCCAGGAGGTGCCGGCCGAAATCGAACATCGCCTGAATTTCGTTTATGAACTCCATCATCTCTTCCGGCGTCACATTGCCGAGGCCTTCCTGCTGGGCCCGGTATTGCGAGGTTTCCAGGAAGTGCATCCAGTGAACCAGCTTCGGCCGGTCAGCCGCCGGGACGCCGAGGATTTCGCACAGGGTGAACAGAGGCAGTTCGGCGGAGAACATTTCCACCATGTCGACTACCGGGCCCTGTTTCTCCATCGCGTCGAGCAGTTCCGTCACATAGGCGTCCACGCGCTTGCGCAATTCGGCGACGAAGCCGGGGCGGAAGAAGTGCATGTGCTCCATGCGAAGCGGCGTGTGATAGGGCCGATCGAGATTGATCAGGCTGTTGAGGCTGGAAGAATGGAGCAGCGGATGGCGCGGCTGGTCCGGCAGGCCATAGGTCATCAGGATGCCGCCGCGCTGGGACGAGTAAGTCGCCGGGTCCAGCTCCACTGTCTTGACCAGATCATAGGAGGTGACCGCCCAGAAGCCGGCGGCGGCCTGTTCCGGGTGCCACATGACCGGGGCCT
The DNA here is from genome assembly GCA_002700305.1 of Hyphomonas sp. Lineage (GTDB taxonomy): Bacteria > Pseudomonadota > Alphaproteobacteria > Caulobacterales > Hyphomonadaceae > Hyphomonas. The sequence continues at coordinate 28,269 of PACZ01000041.1, forward strand.
TCTCCCGCATCAGGGCGAAAGCCTCATGCGTGTAGCCGCCATGACTGGAAAACACTTCCGGATCGGTAAGGTTCACCGGCGGAGCGAGATCAAACACGGGCGCGTTGGAAGGCGCCTGCGGCGGGACTTCCTGCTGGTAGGTGTCGGTTACATTCTGAAGCGTCATGTAATGCCTCCCTTATGGCGATGACCACGGGCGGCATTTGTGCACCGTCTCAGCGTGGCTTGCTGCGTTTTCTGTTGCCGGACAGCTTACCGGAAGGCGGCTTGCTGCCAAGGCGTGACTTGACGGAAGGATGTTTCGCGGAAGGGGGTTTCGCAGCGGGCGGCTTGGCGCTGGTCGACCATTCCTCGTCCGGCTTGCGGCCCTTTTTGCTACGCGGTTTGAGCGGCGGTTTCGGGGCGGGCTTGCCTGCGCGTGGTGTAGGCTTCCGGGGCGCATTGCTGCTGCCTGGACGTGCAGGCGCATTCCCCTTGACCCCGTCATAGAGGTGTCCGATCGCTTCAGCGAGCAGGTCCGGCGGCACTTCATCCACCTGGCCGGGTTTCAGGTCAGCCAGTTCGAACGGGCCGTAGGAGACGCGGATCAGCCGGTTCACCATCAGGTCCAGCGATTCCAGCGCGCGGCGCACCTCACGCTTCTTGCCTTCGGCCAGTGTGACGGTCAGCCAGTTATTGGCCCCGGTTTCCCGGTCGAGGACGGCCCGGATTGGCTGGTACTTCACGCCTTCGACCGTGATGCCCTGGGCGAGCTTCTCGATCTTCTCCGGTGTCACCGTACCGTGCGCGCGGACGCGGTAGGTCCGCTCCAGTCCGCTGGACGGCAGCTCCAGTGCCCGCGCCAGTGCACCATCATTGGTGAGCAGCAGCAGGCCTTCGGTGGTGAGGTCGAGACGGCCAACGGTCACCACGCGGGGCAGGGTGCGCGGCAGCTCGTCGAAAATCGTGCGGCGGCCTTCCGGGTCCACATTGGTGGTGATCAGGCCGGAGGGTTTGTGATAGCGCCACACGCGGGTCGCTTCGGGCGCCGAGATGGTGCGCCGGCCGACGCGGATCAGTTCCTTGCCGGTGACCTTGAAGGCGGGGGAGGTCAGCTTCTTGCCGTCAACGCTGACTTTGCCTTCCTCGATCAGGCGTTCGACCTCACGGCGGGAGGCGACGCCGGCCCGCGCCAGATATTTCGCGATGCGCTCGCCTTCGCTCCAGTCAGGCTCAGCGGCAGGGCCGCGTGCTTTGGGGGATTTGTGTCCGGGGGCGGGCTTGCCGCCCGGTTTGCCTTTCGCGCCCGCAGGGTTGCGGCGCGGGCGGCCCGTCTCTCGACGCTCCGTCATGATGGCTTCCTTTCGATGTCAGTGGCCCGAATCCGTCATCCAGGCCACCGATGCAAGGGATTTTGGCCGTCGCTTACTTCGACAGCTCGGTGATCAGCACGTACCAATGGTCCAGCGCGCCGGGGATGGAGGCGACCGGAACGCGCTCGTTCAGGCCGTGGGCATACTCGTCCGACGGCTTCATGAAGATGCCGGTGACGCCATAAGTGTCGATGCCTTCCTTGCGGAAGAACAGGCCGTCCGTCGTGCCGGCGGACATGGACGGGATGATCGGAAGGCCGGGCGCCTGGGCATCCACCGCCTTGCGCAGAGCGGCCATGACTTCCAGGTGCAGCGGCGAGGTTTCGGACTGCGGGAACTCCTCCGGGAAGGTCACGTCTGCGCCATCGCCGGCCAGTTCCTGCAGCTTCGCCATCACGTCGCGCGGCGGGATACCGGGAAAGATGCGGCAATTGATGTTTGCTACCACGCTTTGCGGCAGGGCGTTCGGCGCGTGGCCGCCTGTGATCTCGGTCGGTACGCAGGTCGTTCGCGTGATGCCGACAAATTCAGACTCCTGCCCGATCCGGTCAGCGGCGGCCATATCCGTCGGGTCAGCGGCGAAACGGGCCATCGCTTCGCCGAGGTCCCCCTCCGTGCGCTTGGCCGTCTCGGCGAAGAAGGCGAGCGTCAGTTCGCTTGTCTCTACCGGGAATTTATAGGCGCCGATCCGCTCCAGTACGCCGGCCATATCGACAATAGCATTGTGCGCGGTCGGGCGGCTGGAATGACCGCCGGGATTGGGGATGGTGATCTTGAAGTCGGCATAGGTCTTTTCGCCAGCCTGCAGGCTGTAGAAGGCGTAGGTGCCGTCTTCATTCAGTGTGCCGCCACCACCATCGGCATTCAGCACATAGCGTGCGTTCCGGTAGAGCGGAGCGATTGTCTCGGCGGTCTTCTGCGCGGTTTCTTCATCACCCGTCAGGATAAGGATGATGTCGTTTTCCGGTTCAAACCTTTCTCGTTTCAGGCGCAGCAGGGTGGTGACCAGCATGGTCAGGCCGAATTTGTCGTCCAGCACACCGCGCCCGTAATAATAGGTGCCATCGGTTTCCATCGTGAACGGGGCGCGTTCCCAGTCGGCCGGGTCTGCCTCCACAACGTCCATATGCGCGTTGAGCAGGATCGGGGCATCTGAGTTCTTGCCATGATAGGTGGCGATCAGCGTGGCGGTCTCGCCGAGCGGGACGATCTCGATGTCCTCTTTCGCGAAGCCGCCGGCCTCCAGTTCACTGGCCAGATATTCGGCATAGGCCGGAACCTTGCCGCGTCCCGCAACCGTGTCGAACGCCACGGACTGGCCGAGGATTTCGGTCGCTTTCTCGACATCGACCTGTTCGGCGCTTGCCGTGGTCGGCGCGGAGACACAGCCGACAAGAAGAAGGGCGGCGATGCTGGAGAGGAATCTGTGTTTCATTTCGTGAAGGTCCGGATGATGTCGTAGATCTGAATGAGGTTGGCGCCGATTGCCAGGCCAATGATGATTTCGAGCGGGATCCAGACCGGTATGAGGCCTTTCGCCCGGTTCCGGTCGCGGTCCGCAAACAGGGAGACCAGCCGTCCGATGCCTGCGCCAATCCAGCCAAGCGCCAGCGGCAGGGCCGCGAACCCGGCATAGATGGCAGGCAGGTTCAGCGCGATCAGAAGGGCCGACAGGTGCGCCATCAGGAACAGGCCGCCATAGGTGGCCCGGAATTCCGAATAGCCGCCGGGCCGGGCAGGATCCGGATCTTCGACAAGACGCACGACGCCGGACGCCCAGCGCGGGGAGATCAGGGCGCCGAGCCCCATGGCAGCCCCGGACGCCAATGCGATGCAGGAAATGATCTGTCCGTAATGCATGAAGTTTCGTCCTCTCAGCCGCCTCGACATTAGATGGCTTTTCGCGCGTGTCTAATCCTGTCTTCAGTCTGCTGTCGGGCGCATAAAAAAAAGCCGGCCCATTCAGGCCGGCGCTGGAGAGTTTGCTTGCGGGGATGGATCAGGCTTTGCGCGCTTCGGCTTTCATGTCGCCAAACGCATTGATGCTGGGCCGGCCGAGGAAATAGCCCTGGCCGCGGCGGACGCCGAGCAGTTTCAGCGTGCGAAGCTCGGCCTCGGTCTCGATGCCTTCGGCAACGATCTGGGCGCTGGTTTCGCGCGTGTAGTGCAGCAGGGCGGAAATCAGCGCGCGGCGGGCAAGGTCTGCATCGACGTTGCGCGTCAGGCTGATGTCCACTTTCACGAAATCCGGGCTCAGCTGGATGATATGGCGCAGCGACGAGTGTCCGGCGCCAGCATCGTCCACCGCGATGCGCAGACCGCGCTTGCGCAGCGGGGCGAGGCATTTCGTGAACAGGTCATAGTCCTCGATGATCGCATGTTCGGTGATCTCAAGCACGATGCGCGACAGCGGAAGTCCGGCGAAGGCAGGCGCAAAGGCCGGGTTGATCACGGTCTGCGGTGAGGCGTTCACCGAGACATACTGGTCGGCCGGCAGCACATTCAGCGCCCGCACGGCGTGGCGGATCGCGGCCAGTTCCAGTTCGGCGGCGAGACCGACTTCGGCGGCCTCTGCGAACCAGATGTCCGGCGTCCGGTAAGGCTCAGCCGAGAAGCGGGACAGGGCCTCAAAGCCTTTTGGCTGCATGTCGCCGAGGTCCACGATGGGCTGGTAGGCGATTTCGAAGGCTTTCTCTTCCAGCACGGATTCGATGCGGATGCGCTTCTCGCGCATGAGCCGTTCGGTGCGGTGATTTGCGTGGATCTGCTGCGTCGCGAGATTTGCGAACAGGCGCATTGTTTCCAGGTCACGCGAGTTGAGGCTGGTGTTCGGCTTCGGGCTGAGGCAGGCGAACATGCCATAGGTCGTGCCATCTTCCAGATGGATCGGAATGGCGATGTGCGAGCCGATCGGCAGCGTGCGGGTGATCGGCAGGGACGATGCCAGCTGGTTCTCGGACGTGTCCGGGATCATCTGCGGCAGGCGGCCGGCGACGATGAGGCCGCAATAGCCTTCATCCATGCTGCGGCTGGCGCCGGCGCGGATCAGGTGTTCGTAGCCCGGCGCGTCGACATGGCGGTAGACAACGCGGCCGTTCACGAATTGCGACAGATACGCCACCGGCATGTCGAGATGCTCGCGGATCGCCCTGAGGGACGATTCAATGATCTGCGGCGAGCTCTCCGACGGACCTTTTAGCATGGATGGGTCGAGTTGGAATGCGTTCATCAGTGCCCTCCCGGCGAGCGCCTGGTCTTAAGTGAATCCCCCTGCCGTCCTGGCAGTTACCGGGCGAACATAATTAGCTAATTTTAAGCAAGCGGTGCCGGAAACGGCGGAATTCGGAGACGAGAGTTGCCGACTTGGAAACCATGATGCGCTAGGACAAGCTCGGGGCTTCAGGTGACGCCGGCGTCTTTCCAGGCTTCCTTGGGCCAGCGGCGATGCTGCCAGAACCACTGACCGGGATGGGCACGGACCTGCGCTTCCAGGAAGTTGTTGATCCGCGTAACCGAGCGCAGAATGTCGGCGTCTGTATCGCCGGTGTCCTCAGGCACATAGGGCTCATGGAATTCGATGCGGAACCGGGCAGGGCCGGTGCGCACGGTCGAGACGGGTACGATCGGAACCTTGTATTTCAGGGCCAGCCGGGTCGGGCCGGGCGCGGTCATGGCGTCGCGGCCGAAGAAGGGAACGGCGACGCCTTCATTGAACTTCTGATCGTTCATCAGCGCGATGGGAGAGCCCTTGGCCAGCGCGCGCATCAGTTCCCGCGTGCCGATCCCTTTCGGGGCATTGATCGCCGTACCGTAGTCATGGCGCAGTTTCGAAATGCGCCGGTCAATGTGCGGATTATTGAGCGCCCTGTAGGTCATCACCGCATGCGGGATACGCTTGGTGATGGCGGCCGGCATGATTTCCCAATTGGCAAAGTGGCCCGAAATGAAGACGGCGCCCTTTCCGCTGTCACGGATGCGGTCCAGAATGTCGAGGCCCACGATCTCGACGCGGCCAGACGTGTACGGATCGATGCTCGGCAGGTGGGGCAGTTCGCCCGCTGTGCGCCCGGCAGACTCCCAGGCGGCGAGGGCCGTCTTTTCGACCTGTTCGTCGGTCCAGTCCGGAAACGCCATTTTCAGGTTCCGGCGCATCGTCTTGTGCTGCGACAGGCGCGGCCCGATCCGGCGCAGCAGCCAGGCGCCAAAGTTCGATGCGCGGTCCGGCCCCATTGCCTTGACCGGTGCCCAGTAGATCAGGTCCCAGGCAATCGTTTCCAGCCGCCACTGGACCCGCTGCCAGAAGCTGGCGCGGTTATCGATGTCCTTCGGGCGGACATATCCGGTTTTCTGCTGCGTATCGCTCATGCTTCATCCGGCGTGAGACCAAGGGCGAGAACTGGGGCGAGAAGCGCGGCAAGCGCTGCCTCATCTTCAAAGCGGGCTTCGACGGGAAAGACAAGAATGCGCGCCCGTTCTTCCGCAGGCAAGCGGACATGGTCTTTTGACGTGGTGATCAGGCGCGCCCCGCGGCGGGCGGCCAGGTCGTGCAGGAATTTCAGATCGCTGGCCGTGTAGGCGTGATGGTCGCCATAGGGCACGCTGTCCTGCAGGTCGGCGCCGGCCTCCGTCAGGCTGTCGAAGAATTTCACCGGGCGCCCGATGCCGGCAAAGGCGACGAGCGGGCCGTCCGGCACATCGCCGGCAGGGGCGAGCCCAGCTCGCACGACAGGCAGGCGGGATTTCTGTACCGCCGTCAGTTCCTTGCCTTCGCCCATCAGGATCACGCCGTCCGCGCGGGCGAGGCCATCGGCGACGGGTTCGCGCAGCGGGCCCTTGGGTAGGACATGGCCATTGCCGAACGGCGCGGCCGCATCGATCACGATCAGGGACAGGTCCTTCGCGACGGAGGGATTCTGGTGTCCGTCATCCATGACGATCAGGTCCACCCCGTCGGCGGCCATCGCACGGGCCGCGTCTGCACGGTCCTTGCCGATCCAGCTTTCTCCCGTAGCGGCCAGCATCAGCGGTTCGTCGCCGACCTCAGCGGATGAGTGGAGGGCCGGGTCAACCTTCAGCGGGCCTTCCATCGTGCCGCCATAGCCGCGCGAGAGGCTGGCCGCGCGCAGGCCGGCTTCGCTTGCCTTGCGCCGGATCGCCTCGACGATGGGCGTTTTCCCGACGCCGCCGACTGTGAGATTGCCAACGCAGACAGTCCGTGCCGGGATCTTCTCCGGTTCTGCGGCCGCCAGCTTGCGGCGAATGCCGAACGTATAAAGCGTCGCCAGCGGCGTCAGCAGCAGGCGGGTCAGCGGAGCCGCTTCCCGGGATCGCGGATCAAGGCCGGCCGACCAGAAATGCGGCGCCTTCATTCCAGAAGTCCTTTTTCCGGCAGCAGCGGGCGGATCGCCTCCAGCGTGACCTGCATGGGCGCATCGGCTTCATATTCCAGCAGATCCAGCGAGGAACCGGATGGCGGTGCCATCGTCACCAGCGCCCGGCCGATAGCCTTCGGTGTTTTGAGCAGGCGGATCAGACCGCGCTCCGACAGGTCTTCCATCATGTCGGCAAAATTGAAGACGTCCGGGCCGGAGACCACAGGCTTGCCGAGGCGGATCGGTTCCAGCGGATTGTGCCCGCCCACCTGCGGCGTGTGCCCACCGCCCAGATAGACGGCATCGGCCAGCCGGAACCAGATGCCCATCTCGCCCATCGTGTCGGCCAGCAGGACCCGCGTGTTCATGTTCGGCACATCCCCGCGGGAACGGCGCGCGAAGGGAATGTTCCGCGTTCGCAGCAGGTCTTCGATGACCGGCCCGCGTTCAGGATGGCGTGGCGCGATAATCAGGGCGGCGTCCGGCGCAACCTTCATCGCATCCAGGAACAGGGCCTCCTCGCCATCATGCGTCGAGGCGGCGAGATAGCATTTGCGTAGGCCCTTGAAGCCCTCATGCATCCGGCGCAGCTCAATGTCATTGGCGGATGGCGGGGGCAGGGCGGATTTCAGGTTGCCGGCGCAGACAACCGGCTTGCCCATCAAATTGGCGAGGCGCCGGGCGGTATCTTCATCGGCGGCGAGGACGGCGTCGAACCGGCCGACCAGCGCGCGGAAGGTCTGGTGAAAGCGTTGCCAGCCCTGGGCGGACTTCTCGGTCATCCGCGCATTCACCAGTGCACGCTTCGCGCCGGCCTTTTCCGCTTCCAGGATCAGATTGGGCCAGACCTCGCCCTCACCGAAGATGCAGAGGCTGGGCTTCCAGTGACGAATGAACCGGCGGGCCGCAGCAGGCGTGTCCACCGGGGCCATTGTGTAGACGGCATTGTCCGGCAGCATAGGCCCCATCAGCTTGGCGGAGGTCTGCGTCTGGCTGGTGAACAGCAGCATCAGGTCCGGCCGCTCGTCCAGCAGGCGGTTGCCGAGTTCCAGCAACAGGCGGCTTTCGCCGACGCTCGCGCCATGCAGCCAGACCAGCGCGCCATTATTGCGCAGCACCGGCAGGTGCCGGGCCATCCGCTCGTTCCGGCGCGAGAAGTCTTCCTTGCCCTGTTTGACCCGCGCACTCAGCACGAAGCCCAGGAAAGGCGATAACGCGCTGGTCAGGACGCGATACACATGGAGTGCAAAGGTCATTTGGGGGAAGGGTCCGTAGCTGTTTCCGATTTGCGGCCGCACAGCATATCAGCCCGGCGGGTCGCTTCATCAAGTCGTGCCTGCAATTCCGCGCGCAAGGCTTCTGGGTCTGCGGAGCGCGAGGCCTCTATCGGCGGCCCCAATATGATGGCGCCCTTCGTAAAGGGAAACGGGATGATAAACCGGTCCCACGTCTTCAGCCGCCAGCAGGGCGTGACCGACAGGGCATAGGGCACGATCGGCGCGCCGGCCCGCTGGGCGATCATGATCGCGCCGGGGCTGACCTGTTCGGCCGGGCCCCGGGGGCCGTCAGGGGTAATGCAGACCGCGCTGCCATTTTTCAGCAGGCGCGTGGCTTCGGCGATGGCGCGGGCACCGCCCTTGTCCTTGCGCTTCTTCTTGTTGGCCGCAGAGCCCCTGACCGCGTGGAGCTGAAGGTGGTCGATGGCGCGGGCCACCGCTTCGCCGTCCGGTGACAGCGAGATCAGCATGGCCGCCCGGTTCACCCGGTCTTTCCAGCCGCGGATGAAGCGGATCCAGCCGACAGGCAGGATCATGATGCGGGAGTGCCAGGAGGCCACGACAATACCGTCATTCTGGCGCCACGCTTCGCGGGCGGCAGGGTCCACTTCGACCGTCCAGCGCACCGTATGCGCCACGAGGGCCATCCATGCCCAGATCAGGCGGCCGAGGATGGCGGTCACGGCAGGGGAACGAAACAGCGATTTCATCGCGCGGCTTATAGCGTGCTTTTCAGGAGTAACCACGCATTGTGGCAGGTGGCGCGGAACAGGAATGGTGGGCGATACAAGGTTCGAACTTGTGACCCCTGCCGTGTGAAGGCAGTGCTCTACCACTGAGCTAATCGCCCGTTCCGGAAAAAAGCGGGGTTAATCTGACTGAGTCGAGAGGTCAAGCAGGGAAAGCTGAAGCGGGTGTAACCGGTTTCTGTCCCCCGACCAGGCTACAATCTCCGGGGAGTTGTGTGACATACGAGTCATGGCTGCTATGCAAAGATATGCTGCAATGCATGGTTTGGGACCCTGTGTTTCCCCGGGGAATTGCGGCGAAACAAAGGCTGTCACCCATATGCGGGACAGGCGTGGTATAAGGGGTTTACTGTTTTTAGCAGGAACACTGTAAACATTGCGGACGCCAAACACGAAGATGAACAGATGTTCAGTCTGAACATCTGTTCATCTAGAAAGATTACATTGGTTTCATTCGAAATAAGTCTTGAGATTGCGCGCCAACATTGTCATTTTGCAGTCACAGACGACGAGCCGATCACGGTTCGCGAAAATGCAGACCCTAAGAAGGACAGGCACGGGCTCTAAAAGCCCTGAATAACAAAAACGCCTGGAGAGAGAGAAAATGAAAGACTGGTGTGACGAAGAAGGCGCGAAGCGCCTGCGTGAGAAAATTGCTGCCTATTGGGCCGAGCGTGGCTACGAGGTGGATGTCGACCTGGTCGACGCCGGCTTTGTGCCTGCCATGCGCAGCGCCCGGACCGACGTGCGCAGCAACATGGTGAACGGTATGCCCCGCCGCCGGATCAATCCGGATGCGTCGGCTGCTCGTCCGAGCTACCGTCCGCGCGCTGAAGCGACTGCCTAAATGATCAGGCGCGAGAGCGCCGCAGGCAGCTGGGAATAGTGCGAGACGACGGCATCTGCCCCAATCGCTTCCACTGACTCCGCTTCATAGCCAAATGGTACAAATACGAAGGGCAGTCCGGCATTCCGGGCTGCCCTTTCGTCTGTGCGGCTGTCTCCAACCATGATGGCGCGGGCGGGATCGCCCCCGGCGGCATGGATGGTCCGCACGATATGGTCTCCGTCCGGCTTTTTGGACGGCACGCTGTCGGCGCCGATGATGGCGGCAAATCGGGGTGCAAGGCCTAACGCGTCCAGCAGCTTGTCGGAAAGGTCCTGCTTCTTGTTGGTGCAGACCGAAAGGATGGCGCCGTTTGCGGCGAGGCCGTCCAGTATTTCCGGCGCCTGGTCGAATGGCCGCGAACCGATCGCGATGTGTTCTGAATAGTACACAAGGAAGCGATCGAAGAGGACGTCCAGATCAGGCTCCGAGGGCGTCAGGCCCTGATGCGACATGCCCTTCCGGATCATCGCCTTGGCGCCATGGCCGATCATGCCGGCGACGGTCTGAAGGTCCACCGTTTCAAGCCCGGCATGGTCCAGGACATGGTTCAGTGCGTTCAGCAGGTCGGGCGCGGTGTCCACCAGCGTCCCGTCGAGATCGAACACCACGCTCCAGCCGTCCAGCCATCCTGTCATGATTGCTCCAATTCCCGCTCGCCCCTCGCCTTGAATCGGCCTTTGATCTAGGCGAATGGGCAGAAGAAAGCGAGAGGGCCCTGTCATGAGCCAGATATCCAGACCCCGCGCGGCAGTGATCCTCGCCGCCGGCAAAGGCACGCGGATGAAGTCGAGCCTGCCCAAGGTGATGCACCCGGTGGGCGGCCGGCCCATGGTCGACTGGTCGATAGACCTGGCGCGACAGGCAGGCTGCTCGCAGATCGTCGTTGTGGCGCATCCTTCCCAGGGCCTGCTGATCGAACACATCGCCAGCCTGCCGGGCGATATTCCGGTCGCCTTCCAGGACCCGCCCATGGGCACCGCCCATGCTGTAAAGTGCGCAGCCGATGCGCTATCCGGATTTCAGGGTGACCTTGTCGTGCTTTATGGGGACTCCCCGCTGGTTCCGGCGGAGGCCATCGAGGAATTGTTCGCGTCGCTGGAAGAAGGCGCTGCCGTCGGCGTGCTCGGCTTCGACACGCATGAGCCGGGGCTCTATGGCCGTCTCATCACATCAGGCCATGGCGAGCTGGAAGCCATCGTCGAGGCGCGCGAGGCGACGCCCGAGCAGCTGCTGGTCACACTCTGCAATTCCGGCGTCATGGCTGCCGGGGCCGAGGACATGTTCCGTCTTCTGGAAAAGGTCACCAACGACAATGCCAAGGGCGAATACTATCTGACAGACCTTGTCGGTCTCGCCCGCGCCGAGGGCCATCGCTGCCAGGCCGTGCGGTGCGCTGAAGAAGACATGATCGGCTGCGACTCCAAGGCTGACCTTGCCGAGGCAGAGGCGATCTTCCAGGCACGCCGCCGCAAGCAGGCGCTGGAGGCCGGGGTGACGCTGATCGCGCCGGAAACGGTCTACTTCTCCTACGACACGGTGCTCGAGCATGATGTCGTGGTCGAGCCGAACGTGGTGTTCGGCCCTGGTGTGGCCGTGAAGTCCGGCGCGCAGATCCGGGCGTTCAGCCATCTCGAAGGCGCTACAGTCGGGCATTTCGCATCTGTCGGCCCGTTTGCGCGGCTGCGGCCGGGTGCCGTGCTGGATGAGGCGGTATTCGTTGGCAATTTTGTCGAGGTGAAGAACGTCCATATGGCCGAAGGGGCCAAGGCGAGCCATCTGTCTTATCTGGGCGATGGTGAGGTCGGCGCCGGTGCAAATATCGGCGCGGGCACGATCTTCTGTAACTATGATGGCTTCTTCAAACACCGAACGATCATCGGGGATGGGGCTTTCATCGGGTCCAATTCGGCGCTTGTGGCGCCGGTGAAGATCGGGGAAGGCGTCATCGTTGGCAGCGGCAGCGTCATCACAAGGGATGTCGAAGCCGGTTCGCTGGCGGTGGCCCGTGGAAAACAAGAGGAACGCAAGGGCTGGGCGACCGCGTTCCGGGAAAAAATGGCGGCGAGAAAGGCTGCAAGGAAAAAGGGCTGAGCATGGCAAACGAGCTGGAGAAGCAGAACGCGGCGGCCGCGGCGATGGAATTCGTCGAAGATGGCATGACCATCGGTCTCGGCACCGGCTCAACCGCGAAATATTTCGTCCAGATGCTCGCCGAGGAGATTGCCGACGGCCTGGTCGTGCGCTGTATCGAAACGAGCGAGCAGACCCGCCGGCTGGCCGAGAGCCTTGGCGTGCCGCTGATCCCGTCCGAACAGATCGAGCGTATCCACCTCACCGTCGATGGCGCCGATGAGGTCGACGAACATGGATTCCTCATCAAGGGGGGCGGCGCGGCGCTGCTGCGCGAGAAGATTATCGCCAATGCCAGCGATCACATGGTCGTGATTGCCGACCCGTCGAAACAGGTCGAGCGGCTTGGCAAGTTCCCTCTGCCGGTGGAGGTGACGCCCTTCGGCTACACGATCACCGCAAAGAAAGTTTACGACGCGCTCTGCTCCAGCGGCATCGACCGTCCACGCGTGGAATTACGGGCCCAGCCGGGCGGCCGGCTGGTCATGACCGATGGCGGAAACTACATCCTGGACTGCCACTGCCAGCGGATTCCGGACGCGGAATCGCTGGCCGCGCGCCTCTCCGGCGTGCCGGGTGTCGTCGAACACGGATTGTTTATCGGCATCGCCCGGACGGTCATTATCGGCAATGAAGCCGGGGCGACGGTGTTTGAATTCTGACCCTGCGCGCCCATATGCGCCCGCAGACACGCACACGACTTTCAAGGAAATGACCATGGCTGAGCACGCTTACGACTTCGACCTGTTTGTGATCGGAGGCGGCTCCGGCGGAGTGCGCGCGGCGCGCATCGCGGCGATTGCGGGCGCGCGTGTCGGCCTGGCGGAAGAATACCGGATGGGCGGCACCTGCGTGATCCGTGGCTGTGTGCCGAAGAAATTCATGGTCTATGCCAGCCAGTATGGGAAGGACATCGAGAAGTCCGCCGGCTATGGCTGGAGCGTGGGAGATGTCTCGTACGATCACGGAACATTTGCTGCGGCGATGCATGCCGAAGTGGATCGCCTGTCAGGCATCTATTTCCGCAACCTCAAAAATGCCGGCGTCGAGATTTTCGAAGAGCGCGCCGAGTTTGTGGATGCGCACACGGTCCGCCTGAAAAATAGCGGCAAGACGATCACCGCAAACAAGATCCTGATCGCTGTGGGCGGCGCCCCGTGGCGCCCATCCGAGGAAGAGCTGCCGGGTATTGAGCACACGATCACGTCCAATGAAGTCTTCCATCTGGAAGACCTGCCGAAACATGTCGTCATCGCGGGTGGCGGCTATATCGCGGTCGAATTTGCGCACATTTTTGCCGGGCTCGGTGTGCCGACCTGCCTGGTCTATCGCGGCGAGGAAGTCTTGCGTGGCTTCGATGCCGATGTGCGCACCGCCGTACATGAGGGTCTGAAAGAAGCAGGCGTGCGGGTTGTGACCGGTGCGGTGTTCGACAGGATCGAGAAACGCGACGGTGAAGACCTGCCGCTCCACATCACGCTTTCCAGTGGCAGCCATATCGATGCCGATGTCGTGCTGATGGCCGTTGGACGCCGTCCGAACACCGAGGGACTTGGCTGCGAGGCGGCCGGGATCGAACTGGACGGTAATGGCGCCGTCAAAGTCGATGAATGGTCAAAGACCAATGTCGACAGCGTCTGGGCCGTTGGGGATGTGACGGACCGCGTCGCGCTGACGCCGGTGGCCATTCGAGAGGGGCATGCCTTTGCCGATACCGAGTTCGGCGGCAATCCTTGGCATTTCGATCATTCGGACATTGCGACGGCGGTCTTCTCGCAGCCGGAAGTCGGCACGGTCGGCCTCAGCGAAGCCGATGCCCGCAAGGCCCATGGCGCCGACATCGACATCTACAAGACGAACTTCAAGCCGATGAAGAATGCCCTCAACGGCGACACCAGCCGTGTGCTGATGAAGCTGGTCGTGCGCGCGTCGGATGAGAAAGTGCTTGGCGTTCACATGGTCGGCGACGATGCCGCCGAGATCATCCAGGCCATCGGTATCGCCATCAAGATGGGAGTGACCAAGCCGGACTTCGACCGTACCTGCGCGGTCCATCCGTCGGTGGCCGAGGAATTGGTGACGATGCGCACGAAATGGGTGCCGGACGTGACCAGCAACGCCTGACGCACCAACGCGTCATGTGGTTTTGTCGCGCAAGTCTCCGTTCGCAATCGAGGCCGATTGCTCCGAACTTGCTTTAGTGCGTCTCGTCGCAGAGCGTCTTCAGTTCCAGCGCAATTGTCTTCAGGCTCTCACGGATCTGTTTCAGGCCGCCGCCGCGGCCGGAATGGATCACCAGCTGCTTCCAGGGCGGCTGGCCCTCCTGCGGCGGCTTCACGGCGAAATGCTTTGAGCGGGGCAGGGCGGACTTCAGCAGCGCTTTGGACAGCGGGAAGCCGGCGGCATCGTCAAACGCGCCATTGCGGGCATCGGCCTCGAAGGTCGACTGTTCCGACCGGCTGACCGCATTGAAGAGAACCGACAGGGCCGGGCGTTTGCCGACCGGGATCTGCGTGCGCAGCACCTGGTTCAGCAGCTTCACCCCGCGCAGGGAATAGATGTCGGTGTGCATCGGCGCCAGTACACGGTCTGCCGCCTCCAGCGCGCAGCGGGTCAGGAAGGTGGCGTTGGGGTTCGTGTCGAACACGATGAGGTCGTATTCGCTGCGATAGAAGTCCACCTGGCGCAGGAAGTGCCGCTTGATCTGTTCCAGCGCGTCATTGTCGGTGGCGAAGGCATATTTCGAGATTTCGAACTGGCCGGAGATGATGTCGAACCGGCCGGGCGGGCTGTTGCCCTCGGCCATCAGGTCATGGACCAGATAATCGCGCGCCACCGGGGCAAAGGGCTCCGTCGACAGGCTCAGCCAGTGTTCGGCCGGGCTTTCCGCATCCCGCGTGTGCAGGCGGGACCGTTCGAAGAGGGAGATGACCGACCGGTCCGCCGCCGCGCTCTCATCCGCGACGTCCATTTCATAGAAGGTCTGAGTGAGGTTGTATTGCGGATCGAGGTCGATCAGCAGGATGCGCCCGCCCGCCATGGCGTGCCAGGCGCCGAAGACCTGCGCCGAGACGGTCGTCTTGCCGACCCCGCCCTTCAGGTTCATCACGGCGATGACCGGGCACTTCTTCTTGTAGGCGTCGAGCGTCTGCTGGACGAGCTGCGCCAGCCCGTCCGGCATGGTGCTGGACAGGCGCAGGTGGGGCTGGACTTCCTGCTTGAAGAAGCCGTTCAGGCGCGCCTTGTCGATCTGATAGGGGATCAGCGGCAGGCCGCGGGCCTTGGCGCGCTCGATATCCTGGCGCACGGTCTTCGACCGCACTGACGTGGCCGAGACCAGCACGATCATCGCGAAGGCATCGTCGATGTCGCGATTGTTGCGATCGCGGTCGTTGGCGTCGTCCGGCGCGAATTTCACCGGGATCGACTCCGCCCGCATCGCTTCGTGAAGCTTCAGCAGGTCGTCGAGGTCCAGCGTGGAGTGGGCGATGTAGACGTGAGACATGATCTCGCGGCGGTCCCTTCAGGCTTGCCTCAGGTCCTGACTACCTAAGGCGTGACGAGGTGATTCCGCCAGCGTTGTGCTGTGAAATTGTGGTGAAACTTGAGCGATCGCCTGCCATGTGATTAATGCGGCCATCAATGGAGCGTAAGATGAGCAACTGGACCCCTTCCGACTGGCGCGAACTGCCGGCGAAGCACATCCCGGA
>PACZ01000042.1 GCA_002700305.1 Hyphomonas sp.
GGTTACAAGCCGCTCTCGTCGGAGCGTGGCGCAGTCCGGTTAGCGCACTAGTCTGGGGGACTAGGGGTCGTGGGTTCGAATCCCGCCGCTCCGACCATTATTTTCAAGGCATTAGGGGTTGTTGGGGCGGCTGCGGCATGGGGCGTGCCCCCAATATGCCCCCACCGAGAGCGATTTGAGGGGCATTCGTCGCTCCTCAGGCGCGCTTATGCTTCCTCGCCTCCACCGGATTGGAGCAGACCCGTTCCTCACAGTAAGCAACTAGGGTGCGGCGAGGGTATCGGATGGCCCTGCCGAGTTTGCAGAATGCCGGGCCTTGGCCGCGTGTGCGCCACTGGGCGAGCGTGTCGGGTTTGATCGCGAGGAGGGAGGCAGCCTCTTCCTGCGTGAGAAGTTGGTCAGGGTCATAAGCCTGAGCGAGTTCCATAGATACGATTCCTTTGAGCATAAGAAAGCCCGCCGCTCCGGGTCAGGGAGAGACGGGCCTTTGTGATGTGACTGGGACTAGGTTGGTGGGCGTCGGGTCGCGAGTGGGAAGGGCGTTATATATGCGTGACCGGGGGAGACGGGGGTATGTCGCTGTCTCCGCATATCTTCTGGGGCTCAGAAATTTGACCCCAAAAACATTCCGACCCTCCCCCTCAACTCACCCTGTAGTCACCGCCTTGTGGGCAGCTCTGCGCTTCTCACCCCTTCGGATGCGTTGTTGGGCATTGGTCCAGCGGCGCTTCACATCCGCTTCGTTTTCCCGGTCCTCGCGGATGTCCCACTTGAAGAGGAACCGGCTCTCTGGCGGGTGCCCGTCTAGCGCGGCTAGCTTCTCTGCGGCGGACTGTTCGAAGCCTAGTACGCGGAGACGGTGAAGGCGCTTTGCCCTCACCCCGCGCGCGGCGCACATAAGGCAAGGGTAGGCTGGAGGCAGGGACTCCTCGGGAGAGATGGGAACCTCCTCACTCCACACCCAGCGTCCCCGCTGAGGCGCACTGGTCTTCCCCCTGTTCGGGTGCCGGGAACGATTGTGTTGGGAAAGCCTTTCGCGCTTGTCTGCTTCCCGAGTCTCACGCGCCTTGCGGCTACGCTCAAACTGGGCATCGGCTTCCGCTCTCCACCGCTTCAATGCTCCATCACCGAACATGGCCTCAAGCTCAGCATCGGCCTCGGCAAACAGCTTCTCATAGTTGAGGCGTTGACGCCGCACAGGTGTGCTCTGTTGGGGCTTCTTGGTCATTCGCGTGGCTGTTGGTTTTCCCATCACGACTGCCCCTTGATCCGAGCGCAATGGTCTATGCAAGCAGCGGCACCGCGAAGAGACCCAGCAGCGGCGGCGTACTCACCGGCTGCAACCTTCTCCGCTGCTTTCCTCATGTAGTCCAATGCTTCCTCCTTTGCGGGCGGCAACTCCGCCTCCCACATTCGAAGGGAGACGCTGGGCTGTGCTCTATGATTGCTGCGCTTACTCATCGCACTTGGCCCTCTATGTCTGCACACTGAGCGGCATTCGCGCGGGCTTCCTCAATGAGGATTGCGACGGCCTTCCAATCGCCTCGCTCAATACGGCCTTGGGCTTGTCGAAGGGCTCGCACTGCTGCGCGTTTGCAGGTGGTGAAGCTGGTAGGTGTTGGTTTGGTCATGTTGTTGTTCCATCAGAATGGCTACCCACACTCGTGGGAGCGCAATGCACATGCGCGGGCGACCCTAGGAGGGCGCTTAAAGGGCAGGTGCGGTGGTTGTGAGGGAGTGGCGACCAGAGATTTGCGAGAAATCGCCAGATCGCCCGTCGTTATTGGGCTTTTGGGTAGAGGTGTAGACTGTAGTATCCCAAATGGGACACCTCTCTAGATTGCCCGTAGTTACTGGGGGTTTGGAGGAGGAGAGGGGTGGGCGTTAGGAGGCAGACACCTCCTCAACACTCACCCTAACCACCACCTTACGCGTCCCGAAAAGGGCATCCTCAAGGGTGACGTTGAGCGTGGCCTCTTCATCCTTCAGCCGGGCGGGCAAGGCGGCGTCTGCTAGCGTGGAGGCCAGCCGCTCCAGGAGCTTCCCGCGTGCTGTAGAGGTGGCCTGCCCATTGAGAATGCGCTCAACATTCTCCAAAGACAGGTTCACTACTTCCAGAGGGGTAAGCTCGCGCATCGGCGGAGGGGCGGTGCAGGAAGATGAGTCCCAATCAACGGGTTCCTCCTGTCCCTTGCCGTAGAGGCTGCGGTGGATGCGGGGGAAGTCGTTCTCCATCCATCTGTGAATGGTGGACTTTGGCTTGCCCAACTCCATCCCAATCTCCCCAAGAGTCATCACGTTGGGTTTGGGTCTCTGCCTGACCACCCCCGGTTTGGCCTCCGGGTCGGCCTTCTCATGGCACCGTGCACAGATGAAGCGTCGGAACGCCTCGCGAGATTCCTTCGGTGTGAGCGGCAGACCGTTCCTGAGGTTGCCCTGAGCGGCCAGCCATTTCGCCTCCTCAACACTCCCCACCTCCACCACCTGGGCCGCTATCGTCTCCACGCCTTCCGCCTCGTGGGCGGCGTAGCGGTGGAAGCCATCGACCAGATAGAGAGTTGAAGGACCAAGACGGGCGAGCGTGACGGGCGGGAGCCGGATCAGCTCAACATCCCCACCAGCCGCCCTCACAGTGTTCCTGTAGCGGGTCACGGTCGGGGGGTGAATAAGGGAGGACCGGGATTGGATGCTGGGCTCTACAGCGATATCGCTGAGGGCGAAGCGTGCAATAGTCATGTGGTTGTTTCTTTCATTGCAAGGCACGCGCTCTCCTCCCTCTATGGAGAGAGAAGTTGCGGTGCGATGGTTTGAGGGATTGCCCCGAGGGGTGTTAGTCGGGGCGACCTAGGGCAGGAGGGAGAGGCTCGCTCAGCCTTGAACTGAGAGGGCCTCTTGGGAGGTAGCGTGGAGGGACACTAGCGAAAGGGTGTCCATATACTCACCTAAGTTATTCGACTGAGTTCGACTGAGATGGGCGGCGGTGTCCATATACGGTAGTAAGATAATCGACTGTCGTTAACTGGCGCGCGGTGAGCTGGTCTTATACGCGCACAGTAGCTGCTGAACGCGGGTCTCCATATACGACCTCCATATACCGGCCCTACATAACTGGTGGCTTCCGCGTGGTGGTCATGCGGGCTCCTTATACGTGCTCCATATACGACCGCAGTTAAAGTGAGGGCGGTTAGCTGGGGCGCTTTGCCTTCATTCCCCCTATTGGGAGGGCATATAAACGCCCCCCGTTAACCGGCCCCTCCGAGCAAGGGGTGTCCACATACGTGGGTCATATCCAAGCGGGCGACCAAGCGGCTTCCTCTCACACACTGAGCGAAGTTGTTGGGGGCTGTTAGCCTGACCACTCGGGCGGTCCCTGCTCATATACGGAGGGGCTTTGTTTGGGCCGGTTCGGCGCGGCAGAGGAGGTCTCCGTATACTGCAACCAAATGCCTGCGGGCTAGAAGGCTGCCTCTCACATACGGGGGGCATATACCGCCCCCTTCGTTAACCGAGGCTGGTCTCCATATACGGCATTAATATAGGGTCGACCCGCTTCGGGCGCCCCGTGTTCATATACGGGTGTGCTTTGTTTGCAGAGGTTCGGCGCGGCAGTGGAGGTTTCTACAAACGCGGGCACTTAGCTACTGGCGTGGTGGACGACTTCCTCTCATATACGGTGGGGCTTTGTTCAGGTTGGTACTGGGCAGTAAGGCGGCGGAGGCCACCATATATTGCAACCGTTCACTACGGGCGAAGCGGGAACTTCCTCTCTTATACTGCGGTCAATTACCGGCCACTTCGTAAATGGAGGCGGGTCTCTATAAACGCCGACACATTCCTATGGTCCACGCTGAACGCCTTCCTCTCCTTATACGACATCCATATAGACCTCCTCCCCTTAACCCTTGAGGTCTGCGGTCTCCATATACGGCGCTAATAGCCTAGCGCCCACTAGACGGTAGGTCATTGAGCGGGGGAGGGAGGGGGTACTGCGGGAGGAGGCTCTACCTTTTACTCACTCACAATACTGCCCTCTTGAACATCCGGGCAGTAGATGGCTCGCTTTCCTCTCTTATACTGTGGCACATTAAGCGCTTTCGCATTAACGCTCCCACCTGGCCCCGCATCTTCCCGCTAAACGCTCCGCTGGTCTTGCTCTTCCAGGTGCCTCCTGAAAGCCCGCTGAGAGTCTTTAGCCCGTTCTGACTCTGTGCCCACGAATGATCCCAGACTCCTCTCCACGGACTCCCTGGAGTCACTATGGGGTTTTCGCGTAGCGGGCGGGCCGCTCGCGCGCCTTCAATCCGGATGTTCAAGGAACGAACTGAGATCTAACAGCCTGTGCGTGGCGAGGTGTTCGAGCTTGGGGCGTAGGTTCTCCACTGGCCCTTTCAATTGCTCCGGCGTTACGCGGAAGCGAATATTCACCTCCGTACCGGTGATGCCGTGGACAACCGTGACGCTGACGTCCCTGTCTTCCAGGTCCACATGAACGGTATCAAAGGCCCAGAGTTTGATGCGCATTTAGATTCCCCCATATGGAGAAATAAAACTCGCAAAGTACACCAAATAGGAGAGCAACCAGAGGGGGAAACCGGGTGAACAAAACATGCACTAGGCCTTTTTGGGGTCATAGTGCCTTGAAAACATAGAAAATGAGGTCTGAAAATTTGCCAACATACATGGGCGCTTCTGTGTGCATAATAGGTAACCGCTGACGAGGCGGTGACATGTCGTAGCCGCCTTTCTGTTGGCCAATGGAAAGGAACGACTATGGATATTACTACGTGTGCAGAGGTATTTTTGAGGCAGCTTTTGCAGCAGAAGCCTCAGCCTTTGAAAAGCATCCCCAAAAAGACGCCTGGACTTTACTGGCTGTGGGACCATGAGCGGAAGCCACGCTACCATGGGATGGCAAGCGATCTGTTCGACCGGGTGTTCTACAAGCATGTGAGTGGATCGCCTGATCGGAGTCACATGTTTAGCAGGCACTATTCACATCTTCCCGTGAAAGAGCGCCACGACTTCGTGCGGACTAACTGTGGCGTCACTTATGTACCGTTTCCGGAACTGTCACTGGGGAGGGTAGAGGTAGGTGTTGATTTCCTCAAAGCGCTTGAACGTGAAATTCTTTCGATGGCACCAGAAGCCGCGATCCGTTGGAACGGCGCGATTCCTTCAGAAAAGCTTGTTCCGTCGGGCAGCCGCTAGCGCATGGCAGAGCCAGCTCTGGGGCCAATTGCTGCGGAGCTGGCTCAATCACAGTGCAGTCATCGGCGTCAATTTAAATGGAAATCACTTTCGCCTTTAAGGAACTGCTGAACATTGGTCGGATAGCTTCGGCTTTGTCTCAACGGGAGTGGAGTTATGTCGAAAGTATACGTCGCAAACTTCGGGCGCGAGAACTACGCTTGGCCGAGGTGTAGGGATGGTGCGACCATCGCCACCATGAATGATGAAGACACGCACCCGCTTTGGCTCGCTAACGAGAAAGAGGCCTACATAGCGCTGTGTCAGGAGAAGAGACTGACGGCGGGCGGGAAGCCGGTTCCTAGACAAACTGCATCTCGATGGTTCAACTTGATGACCGAGCTTTCAGGGTCTTCAGGAGATATTTGGATACATCGGGACGGAGATGCGCTGTGGTGGACTAAGTCTTCCGAAGCGCCCGCAGTGATCGATGAAACCGCTCGTGTTGTGCCTTATCAAGAGCTCAGGGTTTTCGAGTGCCACAAACCTTGCCAACCCTGGTCTAATAAGAATGAGCTGGGTGAGCCGCTGGTTTGGAGCCAGCTTCACCCAAAGGCAAAGCAATTTCTGAGTACAGAGCAAACGTTTCAAATTATCCAGAACAAGGAAAACGCAGAGTACGCTAAAGCTCTCATAGCTGGCGAAGATCTAACTCCTTGGCATAACCGGCTTGCGTGGAGGTTAGTCGAAAACCCATCCCAAGGTTTGGTGCCCGGATTTCGGTATACGAGAGCCGACGTAGCTATATTGATTGCGTACCCAGAGGGAAAACATACAGGTGGAGATTTTACCACGGGATATTTCCGGTGGCAGGATCAATATTTTATCTTTTGCAATATTGGAGAGGCTGGGCGCACTGGGCACAACTATCCCAATGAGAGAGTTGGTTCAAATTTTCTCTGGTTTGGCAAAACGGCGTCGAGCCTGCAACATGAGAGTATTCAGGAGATGATCTCAGGCAAGTTCCCCGTTCATTTCTTCTGGCGGGAAGAAGAAAGGGATCGCTTTGAGTACGCCGGAGAGGTAGTCGCGAAATCCGTGGTAGATAGCATACCGGTGCAGGTTGAGTGGAAGCTCTCAAGTGGGGCGCCTGCGCAAGCGGGTGCTGAATTGGATTACTCTTTCTCTTCCAATCCGGCTCAATCAGCCAAGCGCGGGTGGAGAAGGGGGCCTCCGCCTAGCCAAGGGAGGAAAGTGTTCGTATACGAAACAGGTCCAGCTTACGTGTATTTGATGAAGTTGGTTGGAAATGCTCACGACATTATCCCGGAACTGAAGCCGGGGCTGGCCTTGGCCAAGGTCGGTCGATCTAAAGACCCTGTGCGGCGTGCTGCGGAATTGAATTCCGGTCTCCCCTCTGGCGCTTCTGTGGGGTGGGAGGTTCAAGCTTTAAGGCCGTGTGCTGATGAAGAAGAGGCCCATGACTTGGAGACTTCAATTCTCATAAAGCTTAGAGACGAGGGGTATTGGTACGACAAAGAATTTTCATTGGTTCCCGAGACCATGCTTGAGGCGGTTTTGCATCTAGACGCTTAGGTCTCAGTTGCCGCCCTCTTTGACCCCTGCTCCCCGCATGAGGCTCGCCAAGCTGGCCCCGCTAACTTTACAGCTCGCTATCACGCGGTCGTAGGATGTGGTGCGCCCACTGCGCCCAGGCCTTGTTACGCATGATGCTTGCTTTCCCATTGCCAGTTGGGTCATCACCTCCTTTGCTTGTCGGCCTTCCTGGGTCTTAAGCTCGGGGGCATCGAAGTCCGCTAGACGAACTTCAACCCAGGTGTTCGGATCAGACGTTGCGCCAACACAAATGCCATCTCCATCGACAATGTAGCGAACGGTGCCTGTGAACACGGTACCAGCTTTGGCGGGTAGCTTTCCTTCGCAAGGGTCTGCATATGCAGGCCATATACAAAGCGCGCCGAGTATTGCCGTCGTGGCTTGCCGAAAGAACATGCGGGTTTCTCCTCAATTGACACGGGTATGCGCTGATTTGTGTTTCATGCTCTGTCCTCGCATCCAGATGCGTTCAGCAGTGCTACAAGACGCGTAGTTTCTCTCAGGGAGGTTGCCACGAAGTTATGAGAATGGCGTGCCAATTAGGAGAGGCGCGAGGTCCTTTCATCGTCCCCAACAATGCTCCAAGATCCCATCCAAGGGCTCTTTTGCGCCGCCGTGAGTGTTTTCCCTACGCGGCAAACGAGAATTGGACTTGGCGTTTCGGTTCTCGATCATGTAGCAATGTTTCATGGAACGGGTAGGGGGATATCTGCAACTAAAGATCGATATTGCTGAGCCAGTTGAAGTTAGGGATCTCGGGGTGATCCTCAATTCAATGGCGGAGCAATACGATGACTTCGTGCTTGCGACATACGGCAAGCAGGAGACTGACGCTCGATTTTACATCAACGAGATTGGGCAGGGGTGCATATTCGTAAATTTCGCCGCCGCAACAATCGGGATGATGGATCAAGTCATCATTCTCAAGCAATTCTACGAAACGACCAAACTGTACATCGACGGGCTGCTTGGGAGTGGCTCCGCACTGCCTCCTCTAGCGGAGAAAGAGGCGGGGCATATCGTTGACATGGTGCGCTCGGTAGCGGCTTCCGACAACGGTAGCTTGCGTCTTGCCTATAAGGAGGCTGCGCCAGATGGCTCCGAGCGGTCGCTCGTGATCACCAAGCAAGAAGCGCGAGAGATTGTTGAAAAGGTTGGTCGACTGTCTCCAGAGCCGAAGGTGGCCTTGCCATTGGATGACTTGGAATCGACTAAACCGCGCCGGGTATTGATG
Organism: Hyphomonas sp.; assembly: GCA_002700305.1. GTDB lineage: Bacteria > Pseudomonadota > Alphaproteobacteria > Caulobacterales > Hyphomonadaceae > Hyphomonas. The sequence continues at coordinate 8,039 of PACZ01000042.1, forward strand.
CGCCTCTATCAGCATAATCAGGACCCGCGCGTCGCCTCCAAAGAGCGCACTGGACATAAGGCGGTCGTTAAAGACATCGACGACAAACCGAAGACTCTTACTTACCAGACGGAGCATTTGGCCGATGAGCTGGCTGACATCGTGGCGGGTAAAGACTACTCGCAGATTGTCTTTGATGTGACGCTTGAGGCGGTCCGCGAAGGGACATCGCTGAAGAGCTACCGCCTGATTGAAATCCACAATTGGTTCCTGGATGAGGAAGTGGAATAGGCGGCTGATTTATCTCAACGCCTGTCGGGTTTGTGCGGCACTCATTCCGAATCGCCCTAGGCTATCTTTGGTAGCGAAGCGGTGCGGAGGCGCTCAATGGCAACGACAATTGTTGAGTTTCATGGGGCCGCGCCGGGCGCTCAAATAAGTCGAGACAATGCGGCCCTGCGGTGGTGCCCGTTTATCGACGCGAAGTGCATAAAGGTGCGCGGGGCATGTTCCCTGCAACCTGTGGGCGGGGAGCCAGTGATTATCTGCCCAAACCGTCTTTATGCAGACCACTATGAGACTTTGTCTGAGATCGCGATGGGGTGCTTTGGCGCTAGTGCCGATCTAATCACACCTGAGAAAGCTGCTGAGCGTAGGGCTAATGGAGCGCTGACCGGCTATGAAGTTCTGGTCTACGGCAAAGGGTGGGGCGGGGAAGTGGGCATTACGGCCCCTGCGGCGGAGGATTCTTCGGGCGGAACGTTTAAGATCGACTTCATTTTGTCTCATGTCGGGCCCGACTTGGAGCCGCTGTCTTTGGTCGCGGTTGAGGTTCAGACCATCGACACAACCAACAATTACCGGAATGCTGCTGACCACTATTATTCATTGACTCAGGGACAGAACCCAGACCAGTCCAAAGAAAGCACGAATGCCGGGTACAACTGGGAGAATGTGAACAAGCGGATTCTCCCTCAGCTGATCTATAAGGGGCATGCGCTGCGGCGGGAACAGTTGGCCCAACACGGTTTGTTCTTCGTGTTGCCGGATCAGGTTTATGATAAGATTTTGGCGCGGGTCGGCGGAGATTTGCTGGAATATCCGAAAGGGCCAGGCACAATCACCTTTCACACCTACACTCTTGGTCCCACCAAGCCTGATGGTACTCACCCGCTAGTTCGTGCGCGGACCATGACCACGTCTGTTGAGCAGTTGGCCTTCGCCTTCGTCTCTCCGAGAAACTTGCCAGAAATCGGTGTATATGAGCGCGCGCTGAAATCACGAGCGGAAGAGCTGCGGCGTCTATTCTAACCGGTTAGTTGCAGTTCAAATGGGGTTGCAACCTCTCCAGCCTCTACCCGAAAAATAGTCTCTGCGAGCTTCCGACCGAGTAGCGGCGGCACAGCGTTTCCGACCTGAACATACTGCTCAGTTCTCGAGCCGGTGAACTCGAACCAATCAGGAAATGATTGGAAGCGCGCGGCTTCGCGAACTGTGATTGCGCGATCTTGCTCTGGATGGATGTACGCCCCCCAGTGGATGTCACACTTGGTCAGGATTGTGGAGGAGAGGCCGTCCCACGTAAGGCGTCCGTATCGCTTGGTGTGGTCAGATCTTTTGGCCCTCTTCATTCCTTTAGGCAGCAGCTCAAACGGGATGTCCCGCCAAGAACCGCCTTGGGGGATGTGTTGCAGGCGCTCCATATTGATCGCCCCAAGTCGTGGAGCGGCATGGTTCGTGACGGCTTTGCACTGTGCGCGCATTGCCTTCTGATAGTCCGACTTCGGAGCGCTGCGGTAGGCCTTGCCTCCGAACTCTTCGCCATTCTCCAGAAGAGGCAGGTCGCCAATCGCATCCCGCACAGTCACCAGCGGCTTTAGGCTGGGGCCGTGGGTCGGCTCTGGCCATCCAATCGGAAGGCCCACGCGGTTCCCGACGAACAGGACCCGACGCCTCTCTTGTGGGATGCCATATTCCTCAGCCTTGAGCGTGCGCGCTTCGACTTGGTAGCCAAGCTCGGAGAAGCCTTTGATGATGGCTCTCACAGCTTCCCCGCCGCCCGCAGAGCTGATGCCCGTCACGTTCTCTAGAACGACCCATCGCGGCTTCAGGCCGTCCACGATGCGTAGGTATTCGAGGTATAGAGAGGAGCGCTGGTCGTGCATCCCGCGTTGGTGGTTGTAGACCGAGAACCCTTGGCACGGTGGGCCTCCGATCAATACGTCCAGTTGTCCGGCTTTGATCTGGCCAGCTTTCAGGAAGTCCTTGGGGGTGATGTTTTCGATAGGGCCGGGAAGGAATGTCGCTTCCTTGTGGGTCTTAGCGAAGGTCTCGCCAGCGGCGGTGTCAAAGTCATTGCCAGCAACGACATGGTATCCCGCTTGCCTGAAGCCCTCAGACAGGCCACCGGCCCCACAGAAAAGGTCAATTACAGTCTTGGTCATGTGTCGGCCATTCCCCAGAGTGTTCCAGCTCTAAACAACAACGTGAGTCGCGGAAGAGCCCAACCTATCGCGAACATCTGTCGAACAAAAGCTGTGAGTAGCTTTGTGCGTCGGCGACATTTGTTGGTGATGGTCAACTATCCACAGCTAAAGAAAACGCCCCAGCGAGGCGCTCTCCATAGACGCGGAGGCGCTAGACTTTAGGCGACCATTCCACGGCGAACATCCGCCCGAACGCCCATACGGCACCAAACGCGTAGCCGATCCGGGTTTCAGCGTGGACAGCCCGCCCGGCGTCCCCAATCCAGCTATCCTCCACCCACACGCGCAGTGCGCCAAGGTGGGCCAGGTGGAGACCGCGATAGGCCCTGACACCCACTCCGAACCTCTCCAGTTCAAAACCAATCGTCTTCATCTACGTTTCCCTTTCTGGGGTCTTCAAGGTCACCGGGTCATCCCGGGTTCATCGCCTCGGGCACAGCGCCCTCGGTCAATCTCATGTGGCTCAGTTTGCAGCGCTCACGGGTCTCAGCGGCACCACGTTCTCCGGTGGTTCAGTGCCACCCACGATGCGCAACAACTCTGTCTCCCAGATGTCCACCAGCTCGCGCTTTTCCGCCATGTAGTCGTGATGGTCGTAGTGGGAGATTGCCTTGCCGCTATCGACGGCGTGGCTGAGCAGGCGCTCAACGTGCGCAGGGTGGAAGCCGCGTTTGGCTGATAAGGCCATGAGGCGGGTGGTGATGGTGCGTCGGATGTCGTGAGGCCCGAAGTTCTGCGCCTTGGTTTTCTCGATCTCCCGGCCCTCAACCTCTTCGCGCTCCTTGTGCCACTTGTCGCGCAGTCGGTCGCACACACGTTTCACACGTTTGCCCTCCATCGGGCCATCTCCCTTGGCATTCGGGAAGACCCACGGCAGCAACTGTAGTCCCGCCTCCTTAGCTTCCTTCTCAAGCCGCTCCTTACGCTCCCTGAGGAGGTCCACTGCGGAGGCGTTTAGGGGGAGGTCGTGTTGGCGATTGCCTTTCATGCGCTCACTGGGGACGACCAGAAGGCCCTCAGGCAGGTCCACCTCATCCCACCGCATTCCCGCCACTTCGCCTCTGCGCGGCGGAACCAGCATCAGGAAGCGCAGCATATCGGCGGTGGTCTGCTGCATGCAGTCTTGCGCGTCGATGGCGCTCCAGAGTGCGACCAGCTCCACATCGCTCAGGACGCGGCCTCTTTTGCCCTTGGAGCCTTTCGGTAGCTTCACACCCTGTACCGGGTTGTATTCAAGCAGGTCTCGGGACACCGCAAAGGTGCACACCCCACTAAGGATGCTGCGTGCGCTAGCGGCGACATTCGGGCTGCGCTCATACCGGAGCCGATCTACCCATTCCGCCACCCGGCCACGCTTGATGTCTGCGTAGGGAGTCTCTCCCCACTCTTCCGCTATGTAGGTGTTCAGGTACTGGTCGTAGAGGTTGCGGGTGCTCTGCTTCAGTTCCCGGTAGTCGCTCGAGTTACGGTAGAGGTCTATGAGACCGGAGAGGGTATTGGCATTGCGCGCCTTCTCCTCCTTCTCCGCCTCCCGTCTTTCCTCAAGCGGGTTCCTTCCGTCCCCAATCTTCGCCAACTCTATGCCCGCCCTGCGGCGCGCTTCCTGAAGGGTTATGTCTGCGGCGTCCGCGATGGTGTATTCAACGCGACCTCTGCCTCCCGGTATCCGCCGCCGAACTTCGTAGGCTTTGTGTCCCGCAGCTGTGACCCGGACAAAGAGCCCTTTCACTTGGTTGTCTGCTTGCCGGTACTTCTTCCCAATCGGGGGGAGGGCATCGACTGCTGCCTGTGTGAGACGCTTGTGGGGCGTTGGGGTGGCCATGAGGAGGGTCCTGAAGTGGGGCATGTGGGGAGCTGTATGTCCCCCAAGAGCAAGCTACATGCCCCCGATATGCCCCCACTTCAAGCCCAATCCAGTATATCCCTGTCCATCTCCATAGAAAAAATCGCCCATGAAAAGGAATGGATATTCAATGTATTAACTATGTATCGCCCCGAGGGTGTTGATGTTCGGTTTTGAGGTCAAACTAGTCTGGGGGACTAGGGGTCGTGGGTTCGAATCCCGCCGCTCCGACCATTTCTCCGCTGCGCGGAGAAATGGTCGTAACTCCGAAATCCTTATTTCCTGGACAGATCCACCTCTTCAACCTGACCGACAGCGGCGAGGGCGAAGGCGTATTCGGTGGCGACTTCCTTCAGACCTTCAAACCGGCCCGAGGCACCGCCGTGGCCCGCTTCCATATTGATCTTGAGGAAGTAAGGGCCGCCATCAGGTGCGTCGTGGCGCAGCTTCGCCGCCCATTTGCTCGGCTCCCAATAGGTCACGCGCGGGTCTGACAGGCCGCCGGTGATGAACATGGCCGGGTAGGCCTGGTTCGTGACATTGTCATAAGGGCTGTAGGCGGCGATCCGGTCATAGTCTTCGGCGCTGGTCAGCGGGTTGCCCCATTCGGGCCATTCCGGCGGCGTCAGCGGAAGGCTTTCATCCGACATGGTATTGATCACGTCCACGAAGGGCACCGCCGCAATAATGCCGGCGAACAGGTCCGGATCCATGTTCGCGACAGCGCCCATCAGCAGGCCGCCTGCAGAACCGCCCATGGCGACCACCTTGTCCGGCGCGGCGTAGCCCTTGTCGACGAGGAAGTGTCCGGCCGCCACGAAATCCTTGAACGTGTTTTGCTTCTTGTCGAGCTTGCCATCGAGATACCACTGGTACCCCTTCGCCATGCTGCCGCGCGGGTGCACGATGGCGTAGACGAAGCCGCGATCCACCAGGCTGAGCCGGCTGGAGCGGAAGTCCGCCGGGATGGTGATGCCGTAGGAGCCATAGCCGTAGAGCAGCATCGGGGCGGTGCCGTCGATCGGCGTGTCCTTGCGGTGCAGCAGGGTGACCGGCACGTCCACACCGTCCCAGCTGGGCGCCATGACCCGTTCGGCGACATAGTCGTCCGGATTGTGGCCGGAGGGCACTTCGCGCGTCTTGCGCAGGATGCGCTCATGCGTGTTGAGGTCATAGTCATAGACCTGGTCCGGCGTCGTCGGTGAGGCGTAATCGAACCGCAGCATCGGCACGTCATAATCGTAGCCGGAATCGAGCCCCAGATCGTAGGCGGCCTCGTCGAAGCTGATTTCATGCTCGGCGTCATCCGCGCGGGCGCGCACGACAATGCGTGGCAGTCCGTTCTCACGCTCCATTCGGGAAAGGTAGTCTTTCTGCGCCTGCAGGCCGAGGATCAGCGTGCCCGGGCGATGTGCGATGACTTCTTCCCACTCATCCCGCGAAGTCGCTTCGAAGGGCGCTCGCATCACTTTGAAGTCGACGGCTCCGCCAGAGTTCGTCGTGATGTAGAACTGATCGTCCCAGACAACGACGGAGTATTCAATGCCGTCTTCACGCGGCGCAATCATATGCAGCGTCGGGGCGTGTTCGCGCGAGTCGAACCAGTGCCACTCTGCTGTCGTGTGGTTCGACGAAGTCACGAAGATCTTCTCGCGATTGGCGGATTTGGAGACGCCGACGAAGAAGCCTGGATCCTTCTCCTCATAGATCAGCGTGTCTTCGCCGGTTTCCAGATCCCGCTCGTAGACGGCATCCGGCCGGGCGTTCTCGTCCCGGTGAACCCAGAAGATAGACTTGCCGTCTTCGCTCCACTCGAAGGAGCCATAGCTGTCGGAGATCGGCGCGGCGGCGGGCTCTCCGGTCTCGATATTGGTGATCGTGACCGTGTAGAACTCGCTGCCCTGCGTATCGAGGGCGTAGGCGATTAGCGAATGATCGGGCGAGGTGTCGATGTTGCCGAAGGAGAAATAGTCGGTGCCTTCCGCCATCTTGTCGCCGTCCAGAAGAATGGTTTCTTCGGCATCCGGCGAGAAGGCGTCGGCCGCGTCCCGGCGGGCGACGATGGGGTATTCGCCGCCTTCACGGTAGCGGGAATAGTAAGCGAAAGGGCCATCGATCTCTGGGACAGTGGAGTCGTCTTCCTTGATCCGGCCTTTCATTTCCTGGAACAGCGCCTCGCGCAGATCCGCCGTCGGCTTCTCGAGATTGGCCTTGGTGTAGGCATTCTCGGCCTCAAGATATTCCCGGATGTCAGCGCGCAGGACGGATGGATCCCGCATCACTTCCTGCCAGGCATCGTCTTTCATCCAGTGATACGGATCGACACGCGTGCGGCCAACCTGGGTGATCTCGAAATCCACGCGCTTTGCCGCTGGTACGGCCGGGGATGCGTCGACTGCTTCAGCGGCCGGCGTGACGGCAAGGTTGGTTTTTTCGGTCATTGGGCATCCTGAGAGTGGAGCTGCTGCGGTAATGCCAGCAAACGGGAGGGGATTTGCGTTCATGGGCCAGATGATCCTTATGGCCCTAACTCAATGGGGAATGGATCAGCGGGCTGCGAGGCTGTTCGGTTTTATGCCTCCGGTCGGAAATCCAGAACGATGCCATTGATACACCAGCGCTCGCCCGTGGGCGGCGGACCGTCCTTGAAGACGTGGCCCATGTGAAGGCCGCAGGTGGCGCAATGACATTCGGTGCGGGGGATGATCATCTTGAAGTCGGTCTTGGTGGCGACCGCGTCCGGCGTGATCGGCTGCCAGTAGCTTGGCCAGCCGGTGCCGGAGTCGAACTTGTGCTCCGACGACCAGAGCGGCGTATCGCAGCCCTTGCAGTGATAGGTGCCGGCCCGTTTTTCGTCATTGTAGTTGCCGGGCGTGAAGGCGCGTTCGGTGCCTTCTTTCACGCCGACGCGGTATTCTTCTTCGGTCAGCAGTTCCCGCCACTCGCGGTCCGAACGGTCAATGCGTTGGGTCATGTGGGATCTCCTTTGCCGGGTAGGGAAATATAGGCGCGGCGGCGGCGATTTTCACCAGCACCAAAAGCAGAACGGCCGCCCCGGAACCCGGAGCGGCCGAAAAAGTCTCACGTCTTCAGAGCCTTACGCGTAGAGGACGGTGATGGATTCGGCGACCAGAGCCGGGCGCTCCTGGCCTTCGATCTCGACGGTGGCTTCCATCTTCATCTGCTTGCCGCCAGCTTTCGGCTCAACCGACAGGCATTTCTGGCGCAGGCGGACCTTGGAGCCGACCGGCACCATGTTGGTGAAACGTACCTTGTCGGAGCCGTAATTGATGCCGCGGGTCGTGCCGGTCACGCGCATGACTTCGGCGCCCAGCATCGGCAACAGGGACAGGGTGAGGAAGCCGTGGGCGATGGGGCCGCCCATGGCCTTGGTGGCTTTCTCGACGTCGACGTGGATCCATTGATGGTCGCCGGTCGCGTCGGCGAACAGGTTGACGCGGTCCTGGTCGATCAGGTGCCAGTCGGAGACGCCGACCTCCTGACCTACAATGGATTCAAGGTCATCGAAGGCGACGACGCGTGGGTTAGCCATGGAGTCCTCCTTAAAAAGTGCTGGCCTGTTTTGGCGCGTCGGCGTCGGCGGGGCAAGCCTGACGGTAGGGTAATTGCGCCCGTGAACCCGGCGACTACGCCATGACCATACCGGACCAGGCCGGACTATGCCCGATCAGGCCGTGACTTCAGCCGGCCAGATGATGACCTAATCTGGCAATAAAATGCTCTACATCGCCGTCGCTGGTGAACAGGTGCTGGGTGATGCGGAGGCGGTCGCCCCGGCGCGAGACGAAGATGCCGTCTTCCTTCAGCCGGGCGGTCAGGTCGGCCGGAACACTCTCCGGCAGGAGCGGGCAGAGATAGTGCGCGCCGCGCTCGGCTGCCGGCGGGCAGTCGAGACCGATGCCGGCAAGCTGTTCGGCCAGCGCCGTGTTCCGCGCGCCGAGCGTCTCCTGGATGTTGGCCACGCCCCAGCCGAGGACTGTCCGGATTGCCGACTCGAAGGCCGGCAGGAGGGCGAAGTTGGACCGCTCGCCCATGTCGAAGCGCTGAGCGCCGGGGCCGTAATTGTCGGTATAGTCGATCAGCCGCGCGAAGTTCGACGAGCCTTCCCGCGTGATCCAGTTTTGCTCCAGCGGCGTGCCGCTGCGGTGCTGCGGGGCGGCATAGAGGAAGCCGGTCGAGTAAGGCGCGAGCAGCCATTTATAGGCGGCAACGGCCACGAAATCCGGCTGCACCTCCTTCACGTCGAAGGCCAGCGCGCCGCAGCTCTGCGTCAGGTCCAGCACGAGGGCCGCGCCCACCTCGCGGCAGCGCTTGCCGATGGTGGCGAGGTCGAGGATTGCCCCGTCGGTCCAGCGGACATGTGCGCAGGCCACAAGGCCCGTTTGCGGCCCGATGGCACCGAGCAGGGCATCCGACAGGGTCTCATTTCCGTGCGCGCCGATGGTGCGGATCGTGGCGCCGGTCTCCTTCGCCAGCTCCCGCCAGGTGTAGACGTTGGACGGGAATTGATCCTCCAGCACAAGGATCTCCTGATCCTTCGACAGGGGCAGGTTCCGCGCTGCCGCGGCCAGCGAATAGCTGACCGAAGGCGAGAAGGCGATGCCGTCCGTGTCGGCGCCGATCAGTTCCGCCAGCAAAGGCCGCAGGCGTTCGGTATCCGCAAAGAACTCCGTATCCGGAATGGTCCACGGGTGCAGCTTGCGCGCAAGGCCCTTCTGCCCGGCCTCGACAGAGGCCTTCGTCATCGGCCCCATCGTGGCGGTGTTGAAATAGGCGACACCCTCAGGGATGTCGAACAGGTGGCGCTGGTTCGGGATCTGGGTCATGCATCAGGGCTAGCGCGAGCGAGCGCTGCAAGGAAGTGGTAAGATGCCTTCGGCGTGCGTACCTGCGTTGCATAATCGACATGGACGACGCCAAAGCGCGGGCCATAGCCCATCGCCCACTCAAAATTGTCGAGCATCGACCAGACGAGATAGCCCCTTATGTCGGCGCCCTCGGCCCGTGCTTCCAGAAGGGCGCCAAGATAACGGTCGAGGTAGGAGATCCGGGCGTCGTCCTTCACTTGGCCCTGGCTGTCCGGTTCGACATCATCAGCCATGCCGTTTTCGGTGACATAAACTGGAACCTCGTAGCGCTTCGAAGTCTCAACCAGAATTTCCCGAAACGCATCCGGGGCAACGTGCCAGCCCATGAGGGTCTTCTCAGCGCCTTCTGGCGGACCCATGGAGCGAAAGCCGAACATGTTTGCACGGGCGGCAGCATAGTGAGGCGAATAGTGGTTGAGCCCCAGCCAGTCGAGCGGTTCGAAGATCGCCGCTTCGTCATCCGGTCGTATCCGGTCGCCCATCCATTCGCGCGTCAGCGGATCGTATTTGCCGAGGAATACGGGATCGGCCGTTGCCCGGTTCATCACGGCGTCCATCTTCGCGGCAGCTTCTTTGTCCTGGTCATTGTCAGAGGCCGGCCGCACGGGTTGCAGGTTCGGAACGGATCCGATCTGAGCGCCGCGGGGTAGCTGGTCGCGCAAGCGCCTTACGGCAGCACCATGGGACAGGTTCACATGATGGACCGCATCCAGCCAGCGGTCCCGGTCCCGGATGCCCGGCGCATGCACACCGGCGCCATAGCCCAGCATGGTGAACATGTTCGGCTCATTGAAGGTGGCCCAATGCGTGACCCGGTCGCCCAGGCGGTCAGCGAGCAGACCGGCATAGTCTGCGAATAACGGCACAATTTCCCGGCTGGTCCAGCCAAGCCCGTTTTCGTGGAGTGCGAGTGGAAGGTCCCAGTGATAGAGGCAAAGCCAGGGAGCGATGTTGTTGGCCAGCAATTCGTCGACCAGCCGGTCGTAGAAGTCGAGCCCTGCCGCGTTCACCGCGCCGTGCCCTTCGGGCAAGATGCGGCTCCATGAAACGGAAAAGCGATAGGCGGTAAAGCCCGCCTGCCGCATCAGGGCGACGTCTTCCTTGTACCGATGGTAATGGTCGCACGCGACATCTCCGGTCGCTCCGCCAATGACTTTTCCAGGTGTATGGCTGAAGGCGTCCCAGATGCTTGGTGCGCGGCCGTCTTCATCATGTGCGCCTTCAATCTGATAGGATGCGGTGGACGCGCCCCACACAAAGTCTTCCGGAAAATCGGAACGTGCGACCATGGCTTTCTCCCCTGAGTTTGCGCCTCTTAGCGTCTCTCAGGGGATGTTGCGCTGCCTTGAGGGCGGCGGCAAGCCTGCGCGATACGCGTGTATCAGACGATCCGGCTGTCCTTCTTGCCCCAGTAGCGGTCGCGGATGAGGCGTTTGTAGAGTTTGCCGGTCGGGTGGCGCGGCAGTTCGGGGTCGAAGTCGATGCTCTTGGGGCATTTGATCTTCGACAGGTTGGCCTGCGCGAATTCCATCAGCTCTGCCGCCAGCTCCTCGGAAGGGGCGATGCCCGGCATGGGCTGGATGACGGCCTTCACGGACTCGCCGAACTCTTCATCCGGCACGCCGATCACGGCCACGTCGGCCACTTTCGGGTGGGTGATCATGATGTTTTCGCATTCCTGCGGATAGATGTTCACGCCGCCCGAGATGATCATGAACGCCTTGCGGTCGGTCAGGTAGAGATAGCCGTCTTCATCCAGCTTGCCGACATCGCCGAGGGACGACCAGTCCTTGTGCTTGGGGTTGAGGGCCGCTTCGTTCTTGTCCGGCGAGTTGTGATAGTTCGGCGGCGTGGTGCCGGCAAAATAGACCTGGCCTTCCTCGCCGACCGGCACTTCGTCACCTTCTTCGTTGCAGATCTTCACCTCGCCATAAACGGCCTTGCCGACGGTGCCCTTGTGGGTCAGCCATTCCGGGCTCTTTGCCCAGGTCATGCCGTTGCCTTCGGAGCCGGCATAGTATTCGTCGATGATGGGGCCCCACCATTCGATCATCTGTTCCTTGACCGGCACCGGGCAAGGCGCCGCCGCGTGCACAACCCATTTCAGGCTGGACACGTCGTATTTCTTGCGGACCTCTTCAGGCAGCTTGAGCAGCTTCACAAACATGGTCGGCACCATCTGGATGTGGGTGACCTTGTGCTTTTCGATATTGGCGAGCAGCGACTCCGCGTCGAATTTTTCCATGATGACCAGCGTGGCGCCGAGCTTCATGAAGGTCATGCAGTAGCGCAGCGGGGCGGCATGGTAGAGCGGGGCGGGCGACAGGTAGACGCTGTCCGTACCCGCGCCAGAGAAGGCTTGCAGGATCTGGATAAGCACATTCGTGTCGTCGATCGGTGTGTCAGGCTCCAGCGGCGGGCGGATGCCTTTCGGCCGGCCGGTGGTGCCGGAAGAGTAGAGCATATCCGTACCGGCGGTCTGGTCCGCGATCGGGGTCTCCGGGAACTCGCCCCGAAGCTGTTCCAGCTGTGCGAAGCCGGGCATCGGACCGTCGATGGACCAGTAATGTTCGAGATTGGTGAGGGCCTTCACCTCCTCGGCGACGGCGCGCTTGGACGCGCCCGCGATGAACAGTTTCGCGCCGGAGTCCGAGAGGATGTATTCCACTTCCGGCGCGGTGAGGCGCGAGGAGATGGCGACATAATATAGGCCTGCGCGCTGGGCGCCCCAGCAGATCTCGAAATAGCGCGGCGAGTTCTCGGCAAACAGCGCGATCGTGTCGCCTGGCTTGCAGCCTACGCCGCGCAGGGCATGAGCTACCTGGTTGGAGCGTGCTTCCAGCTGGCCATAGGTGACGGTCTCACCTGAGCCGGCCATGATGTAGGCGGGCTTGTCCGGATTGGTCTTGGCGTGGTGATGGGGATGCATTCCGGTGTCTCCTCACGAACTTCCGGGGGCGCTTGTGACCGGCCCCTTGAAATAGTCAGGCGTGACCATACTCACACTGGTGGTGGCGTCCAGCGGAGACGTTGCGGAAAGCGTCAGAACTGCCTCAGCCAGTAAACCATGGTGTGATTGACCTCAGGCTCGCCGGGCGCTTCCGGCCAGGTGAAGTGCGCGGTCACGCCGGGCAGTTTCCGGTAACCGCGCGACTGCCAGAATGAGTCGAGCGGCGAGTAGGTCTCGGGGCGTTGAGGGTGGTCGTCAGGGCGTTCGACGGCGCAGAAGCAGGCGCGCTTGTAGCTGTGGGCGATGGCATGCGCTTCGCGGGCGTCGAAGAAGGCGTGTCCGATCCCCTTGCCGCGCCAGTCTGGCAACAGGACTGACTCTCCGAAATAAAAGGTCGTCGGAAGGTCGTAGCCCGCGGCGCTCAGCGGCAGCGCGAACTCGGCGTGCTGGTCGTCCATGCCGGAGCCGGTGGCGCAGCCGACGATCTCGCCGTCCTCTGTTTCTGCCGCGACGATGAAGGCATCCTTCGCCTGAGCGAACTTGCGCAGATAGGTCTCCTCATAGGCGAGTGAGCCTGCATAGAGGTAGGGATACGCGCGGAAGACTTCGATGCGCAGGCGGGCGAGCGCGGGCAGCGCCGCGTCGAGGTCTGCGCCTGAAAGCGGACGGATGTTCACGAGACCTGCCGGATCCACTCGCTGAGATTGTAGTAGGTCGTGACGCGCCGGATGAAGCCATCCTCGACCTCGAAGAACGCCCCGGCGGGAAGGCGGTAGGTTTGCCCATGTGCTGGCGGCAGGTCGCCATCGGTGGTCTTGTAGATGCCGTTGACGATGAACTCGGCCGCCGCGCGCCGTTCGTTGCGGGACACCATGATTGCCATGTCGGTCAGCTGCTCGCTGTAGCAGGTGTCCATATGGGCGAGGAATTCGCGGAACCGGTCCTTGCCGCCGCGGGCATTGCCCTCGTTCACATCATGCCGGACATCCTCGGCGAGGCAGGCGAGCATGCCTTCCCAGTCTCTCGCATTGAAGGCTTCGTAGTAGCGGTGAATGAGGGCTTCGGTGTCAGTCATTGGGCAGTCCCGGCTGTCCTGCCTGGTCGGGGTGGGCGTCGACATAGGCGCGCTTCAGCTCGACCGAGCGGTTGTGGTGGCCATCCGGGCTCCAGCCCGGTGCGTTGATCATGCGGCCGAACCATTTGTCCGGCCGGACCCCATCGCTCGCGCAGTCCCGCATCAGGGCAATGAATTCATGGAAGGCGACCGTGAAGGGATTGTAGGAGCCGACCGGTTTGACGATCCCGTAGACCGGTTTATCCGCGTCGAGTTCGGGGACAAAGGTGCCGAACATCTTGTCCCAGATGATGAAGACACCGGCATAATTGGTGTCGAGGTAACGCGGATTGGTCGCGTGGTGCACGCGGTGGTGCGACGGCGTGTTCATCACCGCCTCGAACCATTTCGGCATTCGGTTGATCGCCTCTGTGTGGATCCAGAACTGGTAGAGCAGGTTCCAGCCGGCCGCGAAGCCGATGAGGTAGGGGTGGAAGCCGAGGATCACCATCGGGAGGCCGAGGATGTAGAGCCCGGTGAACGGGCCGAACCAGGGTTGGCGCAGCGCGGTCGTCAGATTGTAGTGCTCCGAGGAATGGTGCGTGACATGCTCCATCCACCACCAGCGCGCCCGGTGGGCGAAACGGTGCTTCCAGTAATAGATGAAGTCATACAGCACGAAGCAGGCCAGGAAGCTCCACCAGGTATAAGGCAGGGTAAACACCCGGTAGGGCCAGGCAACGATCAGTAGCCAGAAGAAGAGCGTCGCGGTCAGCGTATTCACGACGACATTGCCGATGCCCATCGCCAGCGAGGTGAAGGCGTCCTTCGTCTCATACCGGCCTTGGAACCGCCCGGTCTTCACGCCCCACCATTCCAGGGCAACGGACAGCACGAAGAAAGGCGCCGCATAGGTCGTGACGGGGGGGAAGTCGTGAAATTCCATGGGGTACCGCCGGACTAGAGCGCGTCGCCCTGGGCTTTTCCGCCAATCTTGTAGACGACGCCTTCCTTCATCACGAAGTCCACATCGCTGAGGATGGACATGTCTTCCAGCGGATCGCCTTTGACGGCCACGAAATCAGCCGAGCAGCCGACATCTACACACCCAACGACCCCCGCTTTGCCGAGCGCGTCGGCGGCATTCACCGTCGCGGCCTGCAGTGCCTGCATCGGCGTCATGCCGAAGGTGACCATGCGCGAGAACTGGTTGCCGTTGAGGCCGTGCGGATAGACGCCGGCGTCGGAGCCGAACACCATCTTCACCCCGGCCTTCACGGCGCGGGTGAAGCTGTCGCGCTGGATCTTCGAGATCGAGCGCTCCTTGTCCAGCGACTCCTGGAGCACGCCGTTCTTCTCGCCTTCGGAGAGGGTGTATTCGGTATTGTAGATGTCCATGGACAGCCAGGTGCCGTGCGCCTTGGCGAGTTCGATTGTCTCGTCGTCGAGGATCGAGGCGTGCTCGACCGTGTCGATGCCCGCGAGGATGGCATTCCTGATGCCGACCGTGCCGTGCGCGTGGCTTGCGATCTTCAGGCCGCGGGCGTGGGCCTCTTCCGCTGCCGCCGTCAGTTCTTCCAGCGTGCCCTGGGCCGCGCCGAGCGCAGTGCCCTTGGAGAAGACGCCGCCCGTGGAGCAGGTCTTGATGAGGTCGACCCCGTACTTGATGTTCTCGCGCACCTTCGCCCGGAATTCCCAGGGGCCGGTCGCGACGCCTTCGCCGGTCAGGTGGTATTCGGATGGCAGCAGGTTGTTGTCCGAGCAGTGCCCGCCGACAATGCCGACGGGCGGGCCGGAGACATACATGCGCGGGCCGGGCACGTCGCCTTCATTGATCGCATCGCGAAGGGCGACGTCGCCATAGGATTCGGCGCCGACATTGCGCACCGTGGTGAAGCCGGCCAGCAGGGTGAGCTTGGCATTCTTGACCCCGGTGATCGCCATCCGCTCGTCCGAGAAGGAGAGGGATTCATAGGGCGGGTCGTCCGCGTCGCCGGTCAGGTGGACGTGCATGTCGATAAAGCCGGGCATCATCGTCGATCCGCTGCCGAATTCGATGATGTTCCCGCTTTTCGGGGCCTTCAGGGTGGATTTCGTGCCTCTGGCCGTGATCTTGCCATCCGTAATCATAAAGGCTGCGTTGCGGATCACTTTGCCATCTGCCGGGTCGATAAACCGATCTGCCGAGACATATGTGGTTTCGGCCAGGGCCGGGGCGGCGACGGCCGAGGCGATTGCGAGCGCGGCGAAGGCGGGTGTCAGTCTCATGAGGGGCGGTCCTGTGCTGGCGAACTGGAATTCAACCGGACTATCCTGTCCGTTCATGCGCCGCGTCAAGCGGGTGACGCTGCGGCGCCTGTCCAGCCCGGCCGGGCGATTGCGCGTGCTGACCGCTTGACGAACCCTGCGGAACCCCGCCTCACTGGCCTCTGAAGCAAAAGGGAGATCGGCCATGGCCGCTACGGCGCTCAAGACATTCGAGGAAATCAAACTGGAGAAGGAAGATGGTATCGCCATCCTGACCCTTCACCGGCCAGAGAAGATGAACGCCTTCACAGGCAAGATGATGCAGGAGATGATCGAGGCCTTCGACATCACCGACGCAGACGACGACGTGCGCGTTGTCATCGTGACGGGGCACGGCGACCGTGCCTTCTGCGCAGGGGCTGACCTCTCATCCGGCGCCAAGACGTTCGACTATGACAAACGTTCGGGCGACGGTGAGGCCGGCCGCACCGCCAGCGAAGACATCCAGCGCGATGGCGGCGGACGTGTGACGCTGCGTATTTTCAACAGCCTGAAGCCTGTGATCGGCGCCATCAATGGCGCGGCTGTCGGGATCGGTGTGACCATGCAGCTGCCGATGGATATTCGCCTCGCATCCGACAAGGCCCGTTTCGGGTTCGTCTTCAATCGCCGGGGCATCAACCCGGAGGCGGCGTCCTCCTGGTTCCTGCCGCGGCTCGTCGGCATCCAGCAGGCGCTGGACTGGTGTTACACCGGCCGGATCTTCCCGGCACAGGAAGCGCTCGATGCGGGTTTCGTGAAGGCCGTCTATCCGCACGCAGAGCTTCTGGACAAAGCGAAAGAGCTGGCGCGTGAGATTGCGGACAATACCGCCGCTGTCTCCACGACGCTGACCCGCCACATGATGTGGCGCATGCTGGGCGCGAGCCATCCGATGGAAGCCCACATCGTTGATTCCGCCGCGATCTACTCGCGCGGCAAGACCGAAGATGCCCGCGAAGGCGTGATGAGCTTCCTTGAGAAGCGCCAGCCGACCTATCCTGTGAAAGTCTCCGACGGGATGCCGCAATTCTTCCCGTGGTGGGAGGAACCGGAGTTCAAATGGATTGGCGGGGACGGTTCGTGAGTGATCAGCACTTCGAGTTCGTAAAGACAAATGGCGTCACGCTGCGTGTGGCGACCGCCGGGGACGGGCCGCTTGTCGTGCTCGTCCACGGTTTCCCGGAAAGCTGGTATTCCTGGCGCCACCAGATCAAGGCGCTGAGCGAGGCCGGCTACCGGGTCGCCGCACCAGACGTACGCGGCTATGGCGAATCCGAGCGGCCGGAGCCGGTGGAGGCCTATGACCTCGAAAGCCTGACGGGCGACATTGCCGGCCTGGCAGAAGCCTTGTCACCGGGTGAGAAGGCGGTCGTCGTCGGCCATGACTGGGGCGCGCCGATTGCCTGGAACACAGCCCGTCTGCATACGGACAAGTTCCGTGCAGTGGCCGGGCTTTCCGTGCCTTACATGCCGATGGGCGACGTCATGTTCCTGGACATGGTGCACAAGGTGTTCACCGAGCGCGGCCTGTTCTTCTATCAGGTCTATTTCCAGGATATCGGCCCGCCGGAAGCGGAGCTGGAAGCAGATCCTGCAGCGACGATCCGGAAGTTCTACTATGCGATTTCCGGCGATGCGCCCGACGGCACCTGGCCAACGGACAAGAAGCATGGCGACACGCTGCTTCACCGGCTGCCGGAGCCGCCCATGCCACTGCCCTGGCTGGATGCGGATGATGTCGCTTATTATGACAGCCAGTTCTGCAAGTCCGGTTTCCGCGGTCCGCTGAACCGCTACCGAAATCATGCGCGCGACTATGCGTTCCTGAAGAACCATCCCGCGAATCCGGTGATCCAGCAGCCATCGCTGTTCATCGGTGGCACGAAGGATCTGGTGCTGAAAATGTTCCAGGGAGACATCGTCGCGGCGATGAAGCCGAACCTGGCGGGTCTTCGCGGCTGCCATCTGCTGGAGGGCTGTGGCCACTGGACCCAGCAGGAGCGTCCCGAAGACGTGAACCGCTATCTGATCGACTGGCTGGGCGGGCTGTAAGGCCCGCCTGCCGGCACGATTTGTAATTACGTCAGAAGTTCACGCGGTTGGAGACGGCACCATCCACAATGAGGTTAACGCCCGTCGTGTAGGATGAAGCGGGGCTCGCGAGGAACACGGCCGCATTGGCGATTTCCTGCGGCGTAGCGCAACGCCCGGTCGGGTTGCGGGAATTGGCCTGCTTGAAGAATTCGGGCTGGTTCGTCTCGATCATGTGCCAGATGCCGCCCTCGAAGTAGACCATGCCCGGCGAGACGACATTGACGCGCAGGCGCTTGGCCGCGTTTTCGCGGGCGAGGCCTTTGGCAAAGTGGATGAGCGACGCCTTGACCGGGCCATAGGAGTCCGCCCTGTCGGCCTGAGCTGCCGAAATGGACGCGATGATGATGAAGGCTGCATCGCCATGTGCCTTTGCGGCCTTGTCGAGGAAAGGCTCCGCCGCGTTGAACGCGTTGACCGCGCCCAGCACGTCCAGCTGGAAATTCTGTGTCCAGGCTTCCGGCGTGTTGCCCTGTGCCATGGCGCCGGCATTGGAAACGAGGATGTCGATACCGCCCAGTTCGACGCCGGCCTTGCGGATCCAGGATTTGAGGGCCTCCGCGTCGGTAATGTCGACAGAGGCGCCGGTTGCCTTGACGCCCTTGGCCTGCAGAACTTCGACCGTCTCGGCGACCTGCTTTTCGTGGCGGGCACAGATGGCGACATTGGCGCCTTCATTCGCGAGCGTCTCAGCGATGGCGCGTCCGATGCCGCGTGTGCCACCCAGAATGACGGCGTTCTTTCCTTTGAGATGCAGATCCATTTCGGTTCCCTCCTGCGGTTACCGGAGGAGTGTGACTGCAAAGCCCGGCGAAACCAACACCTGTCTTTACGTCGAGGCTTGCCAGCGCGCCGTTCGGTTGGTTGATGGACGGCATGCAAAGCCTTCTTCCCATAGCCGCCGACATCGGCGAGCGCCTCAGACAGCGCGGCGAGACCGTCGCGATTTCGGAATCCTCCTCCGGCGGCCTGATTTCGGCAGCCTTGCTGGCTGTGCCGGGCGCCTCGGCCTTCTACCGGGGCGGCGGGGTCATCTACACGCCGCAGGCTTTCCGGGGGTTGCTCGGCCTGACGAAGGAAGATCTTGGCGACATGCGGTCTTCGACGGAGCCTTATGCAAGGCTCTTGTCACATACGATCCGGGGCAAGCTGCGCGCCGACTGGGGCCTGTGCGAAACCGGCGCGTCAGGTCCGAACGGCAATCCCTATGGCGATGCGGCGGGGCACACTTGTGTGGCCGTCTGCGGTCCGGACCGGTTCGAAGCGTCACGGACGCTGGAGACCGGCCTCAACGACAGGGAAGACAATATGCGCCGTTTTGCCATCGAAGCGCTGGACCTGCTGCACGCAGCGCTGGCCTGAGCGCTATTCGAGGTCGGCGCCGTAGCCTTTCTGCTCCTTGGTCAGGTCGCCGAAGCGGGTGACGTTGGAGTCGAAGGCGAGTTCCACGCGGCCGATCGGGCCGTGACGCTGCTTCCCGATGATACATTCGGCCTTGCCGTAAACTTCGTCCATCCGCTGGCGCCACTGAGCCCATTTCTCGTTCGAGGCCGGGTCGGTCGGGTCCGCGCCGGGTTCGGTCCGGGCGAGATAATACTCCTCGCGATAGACGAACATGACGACGTCGGCGTCCTGCTCGATCGAGCCGGATTCGCGAAGGTCTGAGAGCTGCGGGCGTTTGTCGTCGCGCTGCTCCACGGCCCGGGAGAGCTGGGAGAGAGCGATGATCGGAACGTTCAGGTCTTTGGCCAGCGCCTTCAGCGAGGTGGTGATCTGCGTGATTTCCTGCACCCGGCTGGAATTGGCGTTGGACGTGCTGACAGTGATCAGCTGCAGGTAGTCGATCACGATCATGTCGAGGCCGACGGAGCGTTGCAGGCGGCGGGCGCGCGCCGCCAGCTGGCTGATCGAGATGCCGCCGGTGTCATCGATATAGAGCGGCAGGTTCTGCAGTTCCTCGGTTGCCTCGCGCAGGCGTTCGAAGTCGCTCTTGTCGAGGTCACCCTGACGGATGCGGTGTGTCGTGATGCCGGTACGTTCGGCGATGATACGCGTGGCCAGCTGTTCGTTCGACATCTCCAGTGAGAAGAAGCCGACGATTGCTCCGTCCACGGTTTTCTTGGAGCCGTCTTCCTGCATTTCCGCGCGATAAGCAGAGGCCGCGTTGTAAGCGATGTTGGTCGCCAGCGAGGTCTTGCCCATCGACGGACGTCCGGCGAGGATGATGAGGTCCGACCGGTGCATGCCGCCGAGTTTTTCGTCGAGATCACGCAGGCCTGTCGGGATGCCCGCAATCTTGCCTTCACGCTTATAGGCCGCTTCAGCTGTTTTCAGCGATTCGGTCAGCGCTTCGGCAAAGCTGGTGAAGCCGCGGCCGGTGGCGCCGCGCTCAGCGAGATCGAACAACTGGCGTTCGGCCAGTTCGATCTGGCGCTCGCCGCTCTCTTCCGGGGCAGGGGTCAGTGCCCGGCCCTGAAGGTCGCTGCCAATGCCGACCAGAGAGCGGCGCATGGCGAGGTCGCGGATCATATGGGCGTAGTCGCCCACCTCGGCCCCGAAAGCCGCCGAGTCGAGCAGCTGTTCCAGGTAACGTGCGCCGCCAATCTCTGACAGCTTCTCGGCTTTCTCGAAATGCTCGCGCAGGGTCACGCCATCCGCGATGCGCCCCTGCTGAATCATGATGGAAGCGACTTCATACAATTCCTGATGGGCCGGGGCGTAGAAGTCTGACGCGCGCAGGATGTCGGCGACGCGTTGGTAGGAATTGTTGTCGAACAGAATGGCGCCCAGCACAGCGGCTTCCGCCGACAGATTGTGCGGTGGCGCGATGGCGTCTTTTGGAGAGGCGGTATCGTCGAGCGGCATGGGATTAACCCTACCTTACCTGAGGTCAGAGTGCACGGTGATAGAGCGGCCAGACCTGTGGATAAGTCGCCGTCATCGGTGGATGGCCTGTCAAGTAATGGAAATGCCAAAGAAAAAGGCCGCACCCGGAAGTGCGGCCTTTTCAATCTGGTGTGCCGTGAAGCTTATTCTTCTTCGGCCGGGCCTTCAGCAGCGCGATCAGCGGCCGCTTCGGCCAGCTCACCGGCCTGCTCGTCTGCCTGTGCCTGGTTGGCAGCCTGCAGTGCGGCAACGATGTCTTCGCCTTTGGCCTGACGGTCAGCTTCGTCCTGCGAACGGGCAATGTTTGCCTGCACGGTGACGGTGACTTCCGCATGGAGGCGGATGGACACGTCGTACATGCCGATCTCTTTGATCGGCTTGTCGAGACGGACGCCCGAACGCGGCACGCTGTAGCCAGCGGCTTCAGCAGCGTCAGCGATGTCACGAGCGGTGACGGAGCCGTAGAGGTGGCCGGTGTCGCCAGCCTGGCGGATCAGCACGAAGATGGCGCCGTCGAGCTTCTGGGATTCGTTCTCAGCAGCTGCGCGGGCTTCCGCGTTGCGGGCTTCGATGGCGTCGCGTTCACGCTCGAAACGGGCGCGGTTGCGATCATTGGCCATCAGGGCCTTGCCTTGCGGGAGCAGGAAGTTACGGGCGAAGCCGTTCTTCACTTTCACTTCTTCGCCGATACCACCGAGGTTCTCGACGCGCTCAAGGAGGATCACTTGCATGTCAGTCTCTCCTTACTTCACTTCGAAGGGAAGCAGGGCGAGCATGCGGGCACGTTTGATGGCCTGGGCAAGCTTGCGCTGGTTCTTCAGGTTCACAGCCGTGATGCGGCTCGGCACGATTTTCCCTTTTTCAGAGATATAGCGCTGAAGCAGTTTCACGTCTTTGTAATCGATCGTCTGGGCGTTATCGCCCGAAAACGGATCAACCTTGCGGCGGCGGCCGAACGGACGGCGGGCCGGGATGTTCGTAATGTTCAGTTTCTGAGCCATGTCCTGTCCCTTTCCTAGTCGCGGCGGCGGTCTTTGCGGGAGAGGACCGGCGACGGCTCGTCGCTCAGTTCTTCCACGCGGATGGTCATGTAGCGCATCACGTCTTCCGACAGGCGCTGGCGGCGTTCCAGTTCGTGGATCGCTTCAGCGGGGGCGTCGATGTTGATCAGCGAGTAGTGACCCTTGCGCTGCTTCTTGATCGGGTAGGCAAGGTTGCGGAGGCCCCAGTATTCGGTTTTGCCGATGGTGGCGCCTTTTTCCTTGAGAAAGCCGGACAGTTCTTCGACAAAAGAGTCGACCTGGGCCGGCGAGATGTCAGGTCGTGTGATCACGACATGCTCGTAAAAAGCCATGTTTTCATTCCCAAAATCAAAGGGGTGCGGCGCCTGACAGCGGGAAACTGCCGGACGATGGCCCCTCTTCCCCCGGCTCATTCCGGAGTACCAAGGACCGCATCCCTGTCCATGAAGGCGGCTGTAAAGCCTATCTGGCAAGGAATTTCAATAGCTTGCGCACACGCGGTCTCACCTTTAGGCACGGCGAAAATTTCGGGAGAATCGCCGATGACCAAACTCGCTTTCATTTTTCCTGGCCAGGGCAGCCAGGAAATCGGCATGGGCAAGGCCCTTGCGGATGCCTTTCCGGCCGCCCGGGACGTCTTCCACACCGTCGATCAGGCCCTGGGGCAGAACCTGTCGGACCTCATGTGGAACGGCACGATTGAAGAGCTGACCCTCACCGCAAACACTCAGCCAGCCCTGATGGCGCACTCGCTGGCTGCGATGAAGGCGCTGGAGGCTGAATTCGGCATTTCAGCGAAGGATGCAGCCTTTGTGGCAGGCCATTCGCTGGGCGAATATTCGGCTCTGGCCGCTGCGGGGGCTTTGACGGTTGCTGATACGGCGCGCCTGCTGCGTATCCGGGGCAACGCCATGCAATCTGCCGTACAGCCCGGCGAAGGTGCCATGGCGGCGCTGCTGGGCGCGGATGTCGATCAGGCAGAAGCCGCCTGCGCCGCGGGACGTGAGACGGGTGGGGTCTGCGAACTGGCGAACGACAACGCGCCGGGCCAGCTGGTCCTGTCCGGCTCCAAAGCGGCGATCGATGCGGCCTGCGAGTGGGCGAAGGCGAATGGCGTGAAGAAGGCGATGCCTCTGAACGTGTCTGCGCCTTTCCATTGCTCCCTCATGCAGCCGGCTGCCGACGCGATGTCGGAAGCCCTGGCAGGCACCGAGATCAAGGCACCGGTTGTGCCGGTGGTCGCAAATGTCTCCGCAAGCGCCGTGACCGATCCGGAAACGATCCGACAGAACCTTGTCGCACAGGTCACCGGGCGTGTCCGCTGGACCGAGAGCGTGCAGTTCATGGTCGCACAAGGCGTCGACACGACAGGCGAAGTTGGCAACGGTAAGGTTCTGACGGTCATGCAGCGCCGTATCGAGAAATCACTGAATGGCTTCACCCTCGGTTCGCCAGAGGACCTTGAAGCCTTCGCACAAGCCTTGAAGGGATAATCCCATGTTCACACTCAACGGCCGTACGGCCCTCGTCACCGGCGCTTCCGGCGGTATCGGCAGCGCGATTGCGAAAGCCCTGTCGGAAGCCGGCGCGAAAGTCGTCCTGTCCGGCACTCGCGAAAACGTACTGAACGAAGTGGCGGCGACACTGCCCGGCGAAAGCGCCGTGGTCACCTGTAACCTGTCCGACCCTGACGCCGTGGACGGCCTCGCTGCGAAGGCAGAAGAAGTGATCGGCCCGCTCGATATCCTGATCGCAAATGCCGGCATCACCCGCGACAAGCTGCTGATGCAGATGAAGGATGACGACTGGAACGACGTCATCAACATCAATCTGGGGTCCTATTACCGACTGACGAAGAGCGTCGTGCGGGGCATGATGAAGCGCCGTCACGGCCGCATCATCGGCATCACGTCGGTCGTTGGCGTGACCGGAAACCCCGGCCAGACGAACTATTGCGCGTCGAAAGCCGGGATGATCGGGTTTACCAAATCACTGGCTCAGGAAGTCGCCAGCCGCGGTATTACAGCCAACGCGATCGCACCTGGCTTCATCGAATCACCGATGACGGATGTGCTGCCGGAAGCGCAGAAGAGTTCGCTTCTCGGGAGAATTCCGGCCGGCCGTTTGGGGCAGGGTGGTGATATTGCTGCAGCTGCGGTGTATCTGGCGTCAGACGAAGCCGCCTACGTTACGGGGCAGACACTGCACATAAATGGTGGCATGGCGATGATCTGATAGGCACAGTTGGTGGCTATACAAGGGCTTGGCGGCTCGGATAACTGTGTGCTAGGCGCAACACAATGGTTCGGATTTCGGACCATTCCTCAGGCATTTAAGAGAGGTAAGCATGTCTGACGTTCTTGAACGTGTTAAGAAAATCGTTGTCGACAATCTCGACGTGGAAGGTGACAAAGTCGTCGAAAGCGCGAGCTTCATTGACGACCTTGGCGCAGACTCGCTGGACCTCGTCGAGCTGGTCATGGCTTTCGAGGAAGAATTCAATATCGAGATCCCAGACGACGTGCAGGAATCCATCCGCACCGTCGGTGACGCCGTGACCCATATCAAGGCTCACATCTAAGACATCCTGGACAAGAGGGGTCTCCATGTCTGACCGCCGCGTCGTCATCACCGGTATTGGTATCGTTTCGCCGCTTGCGGCGACACGCGAAGCCACATGGGAGCGGCTTATTGCCGGCAAGTCGGGGGCCGGGCGTATCGACACGTTCGATCCCGAAGACATGCCGTGCAAGATCGCTTTCCAGGTGCCGTGGGTGACTGGCCGCGGTGGTGGCGAGGGAGACCCTGAAGCATTCGATTCAGAAAAGTTCGTTTCCAAAAAGGAGATGCGCCGGATCGATGAGTTCATCCTCTACGCCCTCGCGGCGGCAGAGGAGGCTGTTGAAGACGCCAATTGGCGGCCCGAAGACGAAGAAGAGAAGGAACGCACAGGCGTCCTGATCGGTTCGGGCATTGGCGGGCTGGAGTCGATCTATGAAACCGCGATCACGCTTCATGAGCATGGTCCGCGCAAGGTCAGCCCGTTTTTCATCCCTTCGGCCCTGATCAACCTCGCCTCTGGCCAGGTCTCGATCAAATACGGGTTCAAGGGACCTAATCACTCGGTCGTCACGGCCTGCGCCACTGGCGCACATGCCATCGGGGATTCGTCCCGCCTCATCAAATACGGCGATGCCGATGTGATGATTGCCGGCGGCGCCGAAGCCGTGATCGGCCGTATTGGCATTGCCGGCTTCTGTGCCGCCAAAGCCATGTCGACCAATTTCAACGACACGCCCGAAAAGGCTTCGCGTCCCTATGACAAGGACCGCGACGGCTTCGTCATGGGTGAAGGAGCTGCTGTCGTCGTGCTCGAAGAGTATGAGCACGCCAAGGCACGCGGCGCGAAGATTTATGCGGAAGTCGCAGGCTATGGCCTGACCGGCGACGCTTACCACATCACGGCCCCCGCCGAAGGGGCTGAAGGTGGCTACCGCGCCATGAAAATGGCACTCAAGAATTCGGGCATCGATCCGACCGAGATCGACTATGTCAACGCGCACGGCACTTCGACCCCCAAAGGCGATGAAGGCGAAGCAGGCGCGGTCGAGCGCGCCTTCGGTGACCACGCCAGCAACATGTCCATGTCGTCAACGAAATCGGCTGTGGGGCACCTGCTGGGCGCAGCTGGTGCAATCGAAAGCGCCTTCTGCGCGCTGGCGATCCGTGACCAGGTGATGCCGCCGACGCTGAACCTCGACAATCCGAGCTTCGAGACCAAGCTGGACCTGATCCCGCACAAGGCCAAGAAGGGCCGCGTGCGTGCCGCGATGTCGAACAGCTTCGGCTTCGGCGGAACCAACGCCAGCCTCGTCCTGCGCGAGGTGAAGTAAGTCCCTTTCCGGAGTCCTGCACCCCGCTTAGGCTGCGGTGCAGGAAACCCGCTGATTGAGGCTACGCATGAAATTCCTGAAGGGCCTGCTGTCGCTCATCGTCCTTGTCCTCGTCATTGGCGGGGCCGCTGCCGGTGCCGGTTGGGTCTGGATGCAGGACGCGCTGAACCGTGACGGCCCGCTGGCCGAAGATGTTGTTTTCCATGTGGAACCCGGTGAGGGGCTCGCTGGCGTCGCCGTCCGTCTGGAGCAGGAAGGCATCATTCGCAGCGCCGAGCTGATCCGTCTGAAAGCAAAGCTGGAAAACACGGAAACCGATATCAAGGCCGGCGAATTCAAGATCGAGCGTGGGGCCAGCATGGTCGAAGTGCTGCACACGCTGATCGAAGGCAAAGGCATCCTCTACAAGATCACCTTGCCGGAAGGGCGCACGACGGCGCAGCTCCTGAAAGTGATTGAGGCCGATCCGGTCCTCGTCGGGGAGGTGCCGGAAGAGGAGGTGGCGGAAGGTTCCCTCCTGCCGGATACATATCTTTTCGATCGGGGGATGACACGCGCCGAGCTGATCCAGTTGATGCAGGACAAGCAGACCGAATTGCTGGAGGATCTCTGGCCGGAGCGCGATCCGGAAATCCCGGTCAAAACGCCCTATGAGGCGGTAATCCTCGCCTCGGTGGTGGAAAAGGAAACCGGCCGCGTGGACGAACAGCCGGAAATCGCGGCCCTTTTCACAACGCGCCTGAAGCGCGGCATGCGGCTCGAAAGTGACCCGACGATCATCTACGGCGTCTCGCGCGGTGAACCGCTCTACAATGCCAGGGGCCAGCGCCGGACTTTGCGCCGGTCTGAGATAGATACGAAGACCGACTGGAACACCTATCAGATCGACGGCTTGCCGAAGACACCGATCTGCAATCCGGGGAGGGGAGCGATCGAAGCGGTGCTGAACCCGCCGCACACGGAATACATTTTCTTCGTCGCGGACGGCAAGGGCGGGCACCTCTTCGCCAAAACGCTGGCGGAGCACAATCGCAATGTGGCCGCCTATCGCGCCTATGAGCGGAAAGAAATTGCACGGGAGCGGGCGGGCGAATGAGCGTACTTTCGGGGATGACCGGTTTTGCCCGTGTCGCGGGTGAGGCCGAGTGGGGCAGCTGGGCCTGGGAAGCGAAGAGCGTGAATGGCCGAGGCCTCGACGTTCGCGTGAATTATCCGCCGGGCTTCGAAGCGCTTGACCGGGCCATCAAGTCAGCCGCGCCGAAATATTTCAAGCGCGGCTCCCTGCAGGTTGCGCTGCGGATTGACCTCGCAAGCGGTGCCGACACGGCAACGATCAACAATGCGCTTCTGGATGCGCTGGCTGCCGCCGTAGAAAAGCGGACCGGCACGGCTCTGTCGGGCGACGTGTTCGCGAGCCTGATGAACGTCAAGGGCGTCGTGGAGCCCGGTGCGTCCAGTCTTCGTGATCTGGCCGGGGATGAGACCGTAATCAGTCTGCTGGCTCAGGCAGGTGACGAAGCGCTGAAGGCCCTGCAAGCCGAGCGGCAACGCGAGGGCGGTACGCTGGCAGAGTTGCTGGAAGGCCTTGTCGCCAGCATGGAGGCCCACTGGCGCCAGGCTGGTGACCTGGCCGGCACCCAGCCAGCCCTGCTCAAGGAGCGCCTGACAAAGCAGCTGGACGAGCTCGATCCCGATGGTCGGGTCGACAAGGACCGGATGGCGGCAGAGATCGCGCTCAGCGCCGCCAAGGCGGATGTGCGTGAGGAACTCGACCGGCTGAGCGCGCATTTCGCCTCGGCACGGGAACTGCTCGCAGGCGGCTCCCCGGTCGGCCGGAAACTGGACTTCCTGGCACAGGAACTCAACCGCGAAGCCAACACGCTCTGCTCGAAATCCATCAGCCTCGATTTGACGAATGCGGGACTCGGTCTCAAAGGGCTTATCGACCAGTTCAAGGAGCAGGCCGCCAATGTCGAATAGCGGACACCCAAAAGACAGCGGAACGCGCCGGGGGCTGATGCTGGTCCTCTCCAGCCCGTCTGGCGCCGGCAAAACGACGCTGGCCCGCAAGCTGATCGAAGAGTTCCACGATGTGAAACTGTCGGTCTCCGCCACAACGCGTGAGCCTCGTCCCGGTGAGGAAGACGGGAAGGATTATTTCTTCCGCAGCGAACAGATGTTCCAGGAAATGATTGAGCGTCGCGAGTTTCTGGAATGGGCGCACGTCTTCGACAAGTATTACGGAACGCCGAAAGCTGACACGGTCGCACGGCTGGAAGGGGGGGAGGACGTCCTTTTCGACGTTGATTGGCAGGGCGCCGATGCGCTGCATGACCAGATGCCGAACGATGTCGTCTCCGTGTTCATCCTGCCGCCCAGTATCAGCGCACTGGAACAGCGGCTGGCGGCACGGCCTGGCTCAACGCCGGAAATCGTCGCCCGCCGCATGGAAGACGCCAAGCGCGAGATCATGCACTGGCGCCGTTATGACTATGTCATCGTCAATGAAGACCTTGAAGTCGCCTATCAGCGGCTCCGCCGGATCCTGCTGGTCGAGCGTCTCAAACGCCTGCGCCAGCTGGACCTCGAAAACCATGTGCGCCGCCTGCTGGGTGAGGCCTGATCCAGAACAGTGCTTGACTTGGGCGCGTCATTGACGACGCTCGCAGGTAGAGCGGCGATTCAACATTCCGACAGGACCCCGAATGACTGACCCCGGTGATCCGAAGCCAGACCTGCCAGAACGCGCCCCTGCGCGGCCTGTGTGGTTGTTCTGGCTGATCCCGATGGCCATGCTGGTCGGGATAGTCTGGTACGTGCTGCGCGGTGACAGATCGCCAGAGGCCGTGGCGGACAACCCGGCGGCTGTATCGGAAATGCCGGATGCCCAATAAAAAACCCCGCAGCGTGCTGCGGGGTTTTCTTTGGTGGGCTGTACCGGAGGATCAGGCCTTCGACATGGCCTCTTCGAAGTTCTGGGCAACTTTCTCGATGAAGCCTTCGGTCGTCTGGTAGCCCTGATCCGGGCCGACCAGTAGAGCGAGGTCTTTCGTCATGATTCCGCTCTCAACGGTCTTCACGATGGTCTTCTCCAGCGTCTGGGCGAATTTGCGCACTTCCGGCGTTCCGTCCATCCGGCCGCGATGGTCGAGGCCTTGGGTCCAGGCGTAGATCGAGGCGATCGAGTTGGTCGAGGTCGCTTCGCCCTTCTGGTGGTTGCGGTAGTGGCGGGTCACGGTGCCGTGGGCGGCTTCGGCTTCGACCGTGTTGCCATCCGGGCTCATCAGGACGGAGGTCATCAGGCCGAGCGAGCCGTAGCCCTGGGCAACCGTGTCGGACTGGACGTCGCCGTCATAGTTCTTACAGGCCCAGACATAACCGCCGGACCATTTCATGGCAGCCGCCACCATGTCGTCGATCAGGCGGTGCTCATAGGTGCCACCGAATTCAGCGAACTTGTCGGCGAACTCGTTGTCGAACACTTCCTGGAAGATATCCTTGAAGCGGCCGTCATAGGCTTTGAGGATGGTGTTCTTGGTCGACAGGTAGACCGGCCACTTGCGCTGCAGGCCATAGTTCATGCTGGCGCGGGCGAAGTCGCGGATCGACTCGTCGAGGTTGTACATGCCCATCGCGATGCCGGAGCTCGGGAAGTCGAACACTTCGAATTCCTTGGAGTCGGAACCATCCTCGGCTTCCCATTTCATGGTCAGCTTGCCTTTGCCCGGCACGAGGAAGTCGGTGGCCTTGTACTGGTCGCCGAAGGCGTGACGGCCGACAACAACCGGTTTGGTCCAGCCCGGCACGAGGCGCGGGATATTCGAGATCACGATCGGCTCGCGGAACACAACGCCGCCGAGGATGTTACGGATCGTGCCGTTCGGCGAGCGCCACATCTTCTTCAGGCCGAATTCTTCCACGCGGGCTTCATCCGGCGTGATCGTCGCGCACTTCACGGCCACACCATACTGCTTGGTGGCGTTGGCAGCGTCGATGGTGATCTGGTCGTCGGTTTCGTCGCGCTTCTGGATCGACAGGTCGTAATACTTCAGGTCGACGTCCAGGTAGGGGTGGATCAGCTTGTCCTTGATAAGCTGCCAGATGATGCGGGTCATTTCGTCCCCGTCCATCTCGACGATCGGGTTCTTGACCTTGATTTTCGCCATATTTGGAAGTCCTTGCGCTTGTAATTGTCTGGCAGGCCTATAGCAGAGCCCGGGCAGGCGTCAAAACAGGTTACGACATGGCAGATCACCGCAGCCCGGCCATCATTCTCCACTCGCCCCAATTGGGCGAAAATATCGGCGCGGCCGCGCGTGTCATGCGCAACTTTGGTCTGACGGATCTGCGCCTCGTCACGCCGCGCGACGGCTGGCCGAATCCGGCGGCGGACACGATGTCAGCGGGCGCTTTCGAGGCGGGCGTGACCGTGACTGTGCATGAAACACTACAGGATGCACTGGGCGGCATCACCTGGCTCGCTGCGGCGACGGCGCGGCTGCGGGGGATGGAGAAGCGGGTCGGCGATGCGCAGGATGCCGCGGCGGCGGCGCATGAGCGTCTCGGTACGGGCAAATCGGCCATCATGTTCGGGGCGGAGAAGTCCGGCCTGCCAAATGATGCTGTTGCGGTGGCCGATTTCCTGATGACCTACCCTGTGGATGTGGATTTCAAGAGCCTGAACCTCGCCCAGGCCGTCTGTGTGTTCTGCGCGGAATGGGGCAAACTGGCCATCGGACCGCGCGCCGACGAGGGGGACAACAAGGCCGGTCTCGGCGACCTCGCCCCGCGCGACGAGCTTTACCGCATGTTCGAGCATTTCGAGGAAGAGCTTGAAAGAGCGGGATATTTCTTCCCGCCAGAAAAGACGCCGCTGATGAAGGACAACCTCCGCGCCGCCTTGATCCGGGCGGACTGGACCCGCCAGGAAGTGCAGACATTCCGGGGCGCGATCAAGGCGCTGGCGCTTGGCCGGGGCAAGGCGCGGGTCCTCCGTGAAGACTGATCGCGTCGCTGTCATAGGCTCCGGTCCGGCAGGCCTGATGGCTGCGGACGTGCTGTCGGAGGCGGGGGTCGGCGTGGACATCTACGAGGCGATGCCAAGCGCCGGGCGCAAGTTCCTGATGGCCGGAAAAAGCGGACTGAACATCTCTCATACCGGATCAGAGCATGACGTTCTCATGCGATACCATGACTATAACGGACTATTCCCTGACCAGGTCGGAGCATTCGGACCGGATCAGGTGACCGCCTGGATGGAAGGCCTCGGCATGCCGGCACATGTCGGCCCGACGGGGCGGATTTTCCCGCAATCGATGAAGGCCTCCCCGCTGCTCCGCGCCTGGCTGAGGCGTCTGGCAGACCGGGGCGTGCGGCTTCACCTGAAACATCGCTGGACCGGCTGGGCGCCTGAGGGTGCGCTTGCGTTCGAGACGCCGGAGGGGGCCATGACCGTCACGCCCGCCGCGACCGTCTTCGCGCTTGGCGGCGGCAGCTGGCGGCGGCTCGGCTCCGATGGCGCGTGGGCTGGCCCGTTCGGTGAGGCCGGAATTGCGGTTGCACCATTCCGGCCTTCCAATTGTGGGTTCACCGTGGACTGGTCAGAGCGGATGCGGGACCAGTTTGCCGGTGCGCCGGTGAAAGGCGTGGGCTTGTCAGCAGCCGGGCAGGCGACGCGAGAGGAATTTGCCATAACGGCGCGGGGCTTAGAGAGCGGCGGCGTCTACATGCTGTCCGCCGGGCTCCGCGATGAAATCGAAGCGAAGGGCACGGCCACGCTGTGGCTGGACCTGTTGCCGGATATGGACGCAGGCGAGATCGCCCGGCGGCTGGCGGCGGCGCCTGCCAAACAATCCCTGTCGAACCGGCTTCGCAAGGCGCTGAAGCTCACCGGCGTGAAGGCGGCGTTGCTTTATGAGTGTGCTGACCGTGACGCGCTGAACGATCCGGCGCGCGCGGCGGAGGCGATCAAGGCGCTGCCGCTGAAGCTGACTGGCACGGTGCCGCTGGATGAGGCGATCTCGACGGCAGGCGGCGTCGCGTGGGGTGCGCTGGACGATCGGCTGATGCTGAAAGAAAAGCCCGGGTATTTCTGCGCGGGCGAGATGATCGCATGGGATGCGCCAACAGGCGGCTATCTGATCACGGCCTGCATGGCGACAGGCCGGGCGGCCGGACGCGGCGTGCTGGATTGGCTAGCACGCCGCGTCGCAGACTGATCCCGGTTACTTGCCCTTCCAGACCGGGGCACGCTTCTCGATGAAGGCTTTGGGGCCTTCCTTGAAGTCTTCGGTGCCGACGATGCTGGCGAAGGCCTTGCCGCTGTCTTTCCAGAGTTCATCATCGGTCTTGGAGGTGGCCTCGATCGCGACCGACCGGCTGGCGGCGACGGCGAGCGGGGCGTTGGCGGTGATGCGGGCGGCGAGCTTTTCAGCTTCGGCCATCACTTCGGCTTCCGGGGCCACCTTGTTGACCATGCCAAGCTCATAGGCGCGCTGAGCCGGCAGCGGATCACCAGTGAGGATGACTTCCAGCGCCATCGCCTTGCCGATGACGCGCGGCAGGCGGAACAGGCCACCGGCCCCGGCGACCAGTGAGCGCTTCACTTCCGGCAGGCCGAAATTCGTGTCCTCGGCGCAGATGATCATGTCGCAGGACAGCGCGACTTCCGTGCCGCCTGCGAGGGCCGAGCCGGTGATGGCCGCGATCAACGGCTTCGTGCGCTCACGTTTTGCAATCCCTGCAAAGCCGCCTTTCTTGGTTGAAAGGGCGGCGCCGTTGCCAGCCGAGATTTCTTTCAGGTCAGCGCCGGCGCAGAAGGCCTTGCCGACGGCCGTGAGGATGCCCACCCAGACTTCCGGGTCGGATTCCATCTGGTCGAGCGCGGCTTCCATCGTCTGGGCCATTTCGCCATTGATGGCGTTACGGGCTTCCGGACGGTTCATCGTGATGATGGCGACGTGGCCCTTTTTCTCATATTCGACTGGCATTTGATTTCCTCCTCAGGGGTTCTTTTCCAAGAGCTAGAAGTGTTTCCCCAACGTCGCGCAAGCGCGGTTTTGGCGGGCTCTTATTGGGCCTCCCGCGGTTCGGTCGTCAGTGTGAATTGCAGGTAGGCATTGTAAAGGGGCGGCTCACCATACTGCATCACGCTCATATCGGCGCCGATTGCATCCTCTGGTCGTTTCCTGCCTTCCGCCTTGAGGAATGCCCGGAAATTGCCGTTCCCGACATGGCCATAACTGCTCCAATGATCCTTCGCTGCGAGGCAGTTGGAGATCTCGTGAAAGCGGGCGAATTCATTCTGGCCGAAGGCTGCGCGGCTTTCCTGGGTGATGGGCCCGACATCGGATTCGTTCATTCCGCAGGTGAGAACAGAACTGGTGCGGCCGGTTGCGTCGACCTTGTCCTCGATTGAGCATTTGGAGAAGAGCCCCAGCAGCGGCTCCGCCGGATAGATATTGTCATTCCGCAGCGCACCATTGCTGGGCTCGAACAGATCCTTCCACGATACATCCTGCTGGCCGGACATGATCAGGGCATCGACAGAGTCGCAAAGCGCATCCTCTGCGAAAGCAGGTGCAGCAAAGGCGAGAAGGCAGGTGAGGCCTGCGAGCGGGTATCGGATAGCGAGCATGCGGGGAATCTCCTTTGGACGCATGGACGCTAAAGCGTTCGTGGGAAGTGGCCAGTCCCTTCGTGGAAAAATGACAAGCAGGCTTCCCCGACGTCGCACGCGCACACCTCTTGCCGAACCTTGGGGCAAGGGCTTGTAATGGATTCATGGAACTGAATCTGAGCCCCGAATACGAAGCCTTCCGCCAGGACGTGAACCGTATCCTGACGGAGAATGCCCATCTGGCCCCCGGCCCGGAAGACAGAGGGATGAAACATCCCAAACGTCTCGCCTGGCAGAAATTCCTGATCGAGAACGGGCTGACCGCCCGGACGATTCCGAAAGAATATGGCGGCTATGGCGCCGAGCCCGATCTGTTGAAGTCCCGGATTATTGCGGAAGAGTTTGCGCGGACGGGAATCGCTCGCCCCATGGGCGGGCAGGGTATTTCGATGCTGGTGCCGACCCTGCTGGAGCTGGGCACGCCGGAGCAGAAGGAGGCCTATATCCGCCCGACGCTGCATGGCGAGATGATCTGGTGTCAGGGCTATTCGGAGCCGGGCGCGGGGTCTGACCTTGCGGCGCTGCGCACGGCGGCCGTGGAAGACGGCGACGATTTCATTATCAATGGCCAGAAGATCTGGACCTCCACCGCGAAGCAGGCGGACATGATCTTCTGCCTTGTGCGGACGGACCCGGATGCGAAGAAGCATCACGGCATCAGCTATGTCCTGTTCTCCATGGACACGCCGGGCATTGAAGTGCGCCCGCTGGTCGACATGACCGAGAATGCGAACTTCAACGAAGTCTTCTTTACTGACGTGCGTGTGCCGCAGAGCGGCATCGTGTTCGAGAAGAATAAAGGCTGGCAGGTGGCGAATGCCACGCTGACGCATGAGCGCGGCATGCTGGGCGACCCGAACGCGACCAAGGCACGCTTCCTGGAACTCGTCGAGCTGATGAAGACGGAAACGCTGAACGGCGAGCGCCTGATCGACAATCCGCTGCTGCGGGACCGGCTGATCAAGCTGCAGGGCGAAGTCTATGCGATGCAGGCGAACGGCCTGCGCGTCACAACGGCCAGCCTCAAGCGGGAAAGCGCAGGGCTTGCCGGACTGATCGTGAAGCTGCAGGGCTGTGAGCTGAACCACCAGATTGCCGGTCTCGCCATCGACGCACTGGGCGAACTTGGCATTCTCTACGGCGAGGGGGACCATCTGAGGGCGGATGGGTCCTGGCAGTGGCGCTACATGTATGATCTCGGCCTGATCATTGGCGGCGGCACGGCGCAGATCCAGAAGAACATCATCTCCGAACGCGGCCTCGGCATGCCGCGCGAACCGAAGCCGGCAAAGGTGTAAGTCATGGAATTCGCACTCTCAGAAGACCAGCGCATGCTGCAGGATTCAATCAGCGGATTCCTGAAAGACAATGCGTCGCTCGACACGATCCGCAAGATTGCCGAAGGCGACGCAGAGGCAAAGGCCGGGCTGGATACCGGGCTCGCCGAAATGGGCATCTTGGGCCTGCACGTGCCGGAAACGATGGGCGGCTCAGGCCTTGGCCTGCTGGAAGCCTGCCTTGTGCAGGAAGCGCTCGGCTATACCGTGGCGCCATCGGGCTTCCTCGCGGCGACGGTCGCGGCGGACCTGTTGCCGAACTATCAGGAAGACTATCCGAGCGGTATTGCGGACGGGGAAATGGTGTTCGGTCTCGCCCTGACGGAACTTTCTTCGCGCCGAGATGGTGCGGGTGTGAGGGCTGACAATGGGCGCCTCAGCGGGACCAGCCTGCTTGCCGATGTGCCGACAGGCGCGACCCATGTACTGGTCGCAGACACGAGCGGCAGCTTCCATGTTGTTGACGACTGGTCCGCCGATCCCATGCGGACGATTGACCGGACACGTGCTTTCCAGCAGCTCTCCTTCGACGGGACCCCGGCGGAAGCCAGTACACAGCCCGACCCATCCGCGCTGGCCGTTGCCCGCCTGCTCGTCGCTGCCGATACGTTGGGCGCCGCGCAGGCCATGCTCGACAAGGCGGTGGAGTATGCGAAAGAGCGCAAACAATTTGGCCGCGTGATCGGCTCGTTCCAGGCGGTGAAGCATCTCTGCGCCGAAATGGCTGCGAAGCTCGAACCGGCAAGAGCGCTTGTCTGGCATGCAGCCTATGCGATGGACACGAAAGACCCGGAAGCCTTGGTCATGGCAAATCTCGCCAAGGCGCATCTTGCGGAAGTCGGAACCTTCGTTGCGAAAACGGCGACTGAAGTGCATGGCGGCATGGGCTTCACCGATCTTCTAGGGCTGCACTACTGGTTCAAACGGATTGGCGTGAACCGCCAGCTGTTCGGCAGCCCGGAACAGGTGCGCCAGACAGCGGCTGAGCTGCAGGGCTTCGTCGCCGCCTGAGCCATCTGGTTCAAGCCTGACGGCGCAGCGGAGGCGCAGGTTCCATACGCAGGGCCTGCGCCGGGTTTTGCCGGAAACAGGGATGCGCTTCTGAACAGAGCAGGCCGCGCAGCCAGTCGAGAACTGTCATGCAGCGTTCCAGCCGACGCGCCCGTTCCGGGAACGACAGCCATATGTCGTCCCGCACGTCCGGCAACGGGCAGATGCGGCATATGTCCGTGTGCGAAGCTTCGACAAAAGTGGGCAGGGCGCACAGGGCCGCGCCGGACCGGCACTCCGCCAGGGCAGAGGCAAGGCTGTTGGTCACCGGTGAGCGTTCGCAGAATTGCCGGAGCGGATTCGCCGGTGTCAGGCTCCCGGTGATCCGGAGGGCCAGTCCCTGCGGAAAGATGCATCGTGCTGCGCTGATGTCGGAAAGGTCGGCCAGACCGCCCTCAACGGCCGGATGCGATGGCGCGGCGTAGATGGCGTAATGCACCTTGCCGAGGCGGCGGGTGACCAAGTCTGACTGAACCGGGCGGTCCAGCGTCGTCAGAACATCTGCTGGATTGAGCGCTTCCGGCGTGGGCGGGGTCCATGCGCTGGTCCGCAGGTCGATTCCCGGATGACTGCGCAGGAATGTTGGTAGTTGAGGAGCCAGCCACCAGGCGAGTAACGCCTCGTCCACATCCAGGCGGACGATACCGGTCTGTGTGCCTAGCCGGTCTGCGACATCGATCTCCACAGCTTCCATAACGTCAGCCATCACATTGGCATGGCGAAGGAGAATGCTGCCGGCTTCCGTCAGTTCAATGCCGCGTGTGGAGCGATGAAACAGCTGCGTGTTGAGGTCCGCTTCAAGGTCTGAGACGCGGCGGCTGATGGTTGGCACGGAGCCGCCGAGCCGGATGGCTGCAGCGCTCATGCTGCCGAGATGGGCGACCGTCCGGAACACCCGGATTTTGTCCCAGTCAAACAGTTCAGCCTGCATCACATCCCCTTGCAGAGCTGAAACGCCCCCTTTCTCCCACGGCTAAAGCCCCCTCCCGCAAAACCTGAAAAACTCAATCTAAGCGTGTAGTGGAGAGTCGGGATGAAAGCAACGAGAAATAGTAAGAAGTCTACAATACACGTAGACATTGTGCGGATTGAGCAGCGTGCAAACGAGCTGGGCTTCCGGCACGCGACCATACGGGAGCTGGGGGAAGGCATCCGCCTGGCCGAATCGCTGATGAACTCAAAAATTGCCACACCGGACGCCGTGATGCGTATGGATGTCGTCACCGGCATGACGGCCTGGGTCACGGGAGACCCGATCGAGGGCGTGTTCCTTGTCCTGCCTCTTTCGCCCGCCGGAGAGCAGGCCGTGCGCGATGGAACATACAGTCCCGCAGACCCTGCGCCGGCGCATCTTGCCTGGCACGGGCGTGATGTCGCGGGCGTCTATATCGGTGTCTATGCCGGCGCCACGAAGGAAGCCCGGCGGGCCGTGATGACGGCTGCCGCGGTGATGCGGGTGGAGCAATTCGCGGCGGTGCCCAGCTTCGCCCGCGGTGCCACGGATGACGGCAAACGCTCCATGGCCTCACTCGGGTTTTCGCCGTTAGAAGGCGGCCTGCCAGACCTCTGGGTGCAGGAAGCGCTTTCGACCGGATCGGAGGCAGCCTGATGACGCGGCCTGAGGTGGGCAAACGGGGATTGCAGCGTCCGGTGCCGGAAACCGCCTGGGAGCGCTACAGCGCGCGCCCGGTCAGGTCGCTGGACGAATTGCAGATGGCGGCCGCGATCCGCGCGGCGGTTTTCATGTCGGAACAGGCCTGTCCGTATGAAGAGGAATATGACGGCAACGATCTGTGCGGCACGCATTTCCTGCTATTCGGTGGGGCAGAGCCGGTGGGCACACTGCGCGTGCGCTGGTTTGCGGACTTCGCAAAGCTGGAGCGGATTGCCCTCCTGCCGCGAGAGCGGGGGCGCATGGGTCTGCGGGTCCTGCTGGCGGAAATGTTTGAACTGGTGGCGCGCAAGGGGTACCGGCGGATGCTCGGCCAGATCCAGGCGCGGCTCTGGCCGGTCTGGTCACGCACCTTCAATTGCCGCCTGCTGCCCGGCCGGGCGCCGTTCTGGTTCTCGGATTATGAATACCGCGAAATCGAGATCTTCGTGCCGGAGCACCCGAATGCCCTGCCGATGGAAGCGGACCCGTATCAGATCATCCGCCCCGAAGGCGCCTGGGACCTCCCCGGCGTGCTGGATGCATCTGCGCAACGGGCACCGGGACAGGACGAGGCGGCGTGAGTTTTCGTATTGTCTGGGAAAATGGTGCCCGGGGGCGGAATCGAACCACCGACACGCGGATTTTCAATCCGCTGCTCTACCCCTGAGCTACCCGGGCGGGCCGTGGGGAAGGGCGCTATCTAACGGAGCCCTGCGGGCTTGTCCATGCTGATTTCAGTCTTCTGCTGACATATCCCCGGCAGGGCCGGGACGCGGGGAGTCCTCATCGTCGTCGACGGGCGGGCCGGGAATGGCATAGCCTTCGTTCAGCCACTTGCCGAGGTCCACATCCGCGCAGCGTTTGGAGCAGAAGGGCCGGTATTGCGCAGATACCGGGTTCTTGCGGCACTGGGCACATTTGGGCTGGCGTTTCTCGGGGGGCACGGGCTGGCTCATGGGACTGTGAAAACTATCGGGGATGTCGGATTGGTCGAGTCGTAAGTGAAGCGGTCGCCGTACTTTTCCGCAAGGGCCTGTCTGAGAGAGTCGCCGTCGCGGTTCAGCCAGTCGAGCGCTGGCCGGGGAAGGTCAAGGCAGAGCTTGTCCATGCGTTTCGCCCTGGCTTCCTGCTCCAGCCGCCGAAAACCGTCGAAACACACCGAGCGCGGCGTCTTCTCACCCGTGGGGCCCAGCAAGCGTTCCGCGATAGGGGTTTCGGCCCATTCGACCGACGCCTGCAGAAGGCCAAGGTCTGACGGCAACAGCACCCTTGCGCGCTGGTCGGAAACATTGCGGAACACAGTATTGAACCGGTCCCGGATCTGCTTGCCGGCTTCGCGATTGAGCGGGCTGACGCAATCCATCACGATAAGCCCACCGAGATTTCGGAGCCGTAGCTGACGGGCGAGTTCGGCCGCAGCATCCAGGTTCACTTTCAGGGCGCGGCTGGCCGCGCGTCCGGTATCGGTGCGGCCGGATGTATCGACATCCACGGCAACCAGCGCCCGGGTCCGCTCCAGCGTGATATTGCCGCCCCCGGGCAGGTTCACCGTGTCAGAGACCACCATGTCGAAGGCCATGGCGACGGTCTGGTCGCCCGGTTCGACAGGTTCCACCTTCGCCGTGCCCCATGGCGCCAGGAAGCGGAAATCCGGCGTCTTTTCGGCAAGTGCCACCCGGGGCAGCTTGCTGCCTTCCCGCGCCTCGGCCACGACCCCGACTTCAAGGGATTGCCCCTCTCTCAGACCGTGCCCTTCCTGAAGACGCAGGAAGGCGTCACCGGCATGGTTCTCCAGTTCGACAAAGCCACCGCCCTGAGGAAGCGAGATCGTATGCAGGCGCCCGGTCATCACCTCGCCGATCCGGACGGGCCTGTCTTCTGTCAGGCGGGTCAGCCGGACAGCTATGGGACGGCCGGTTTCATCGAGGGCGACTTCGCGCGTCTCCGCGGCGCACACTTCCTGAAGGATGCGAGCCGCGGGCATGAGCTTAGCCGAGATCCTTGATCAGGGCGGCGGTAACCGGATCGTCGGCCGTGTTGTTGCCGGACAGGGCCGGTTTCAGGCGGGTGGCCATCGTCTTGCCGCGCTCGACGCCCCATTGGTCGAACGGGTTCAAGCCCCAGAGCTTGCCTGCGAAATAGGTCCGGTGCTCATAGAGAGCGATGAGGCTGCCGAACGCTTCCGGGCCGAAGGCCTTGTGATGCAGGAAAGAGGAAGCGCGGCCTCCGGCATGGACTTTCTGTTTCGCGACGGCGTCCGACAGATCCGGTTCTTCGGCTTTGACTTCCTCGAGCGACCGTCCGTTGGCCAGAACTTCGGCCTGGGCGAGGGCATGGGCCGTGAGGGCCGTGATGCCTTCCGGGTCGCGGTCAAAGTCCGGCGCGAGGATAAATTCGGACGGAACGCTGCGGGACCCCTGGTGGAGCCATTGGTGATAGGAATGCTGGCCGACGGAGCCTTCGCCGCCCCAGAGGGCGGGCGCCGTGGAATAGGGTGAGGGCACGCCGCCGGGGCCGACGGACTTGCCGTTCGATTCCATTTCCAGCTGCTGCAGGTAGGTCGGCAGCATGCGCAGGCGGTGGGAATAGGCGAGCATGACCCGCATGCTGCGCTCAAGGAAAGAGGCGTTCCAGAAGTCGAGCAGGGCGAGGCGCATCGGCAGGTTTTCGGCAAGCGGGGCAGAGCGGGTATGCGCATCCATGTCTGCGGCGCCCTTGAGGATTGCCTCGAATGTCCCGGCTTTGAGATAGATCATGCAGGCCAGCGACGCCGACGACCAGAGCGAGAAGCGCCCGCCGACCGGTAGCGGCATGTCGAAAAGATAGCCGTCATTGCTGCCGAGCCAGGCTTTCGCGCGCTCGGGATTGGCGGTGACCAGCGCGATCTGGCGGCCAGCCTCCTCCCCGAGGGACGCTTCCATCCATTTGCGGGCACGGTCAAGATTGTAGAGCGTCTCTTCGGTTCCGAAGGATTTCGAGACGCCGATAACAAGCGTCGTTGCCGGGTCCAGCCCGGTGAGGGCGTGATCGAGGTCCCACGGATCGACATTGGCGCAGAAACGCAGATCGATGCCGGGTGTTGCGAGGTCTGAAAAGGCATCGGCAATCAGGCGGGGGCCGAAATCCGACCCGCCGATACCGATGTGAAGGACGGCCTTGTAGGGCTCACCGCTGACGGTCCGAATGTCGCCTTGCTGCAGGCGGCGGGCAAACTCCAGCGCGGGCAGGACGCTCTGGCGCACCTTCTCCGCCTCGCCGGAAAGCGGGGCCTGTGCCCGCAGCGCCCAGTGCAGGGCCGGGCGGTTCTCCGACGGATTTACAATGTCTCCATTGAAGAGGCTTGAGGCGGCTGTTTCCAGTCCGGCGTCCGCGCCATGGGCGAGCAGGGCTGCGTCTGCATCGGCGTCCAGGTATTGGCGGGAAAGGTCGGCCGTCCAGCCAGCCGCATGGAGCGACGCCTGACCTGCCCGGGCTGTGGCAAGGTCCTTCAGGGAGGCGGCCTTGAGGGCGGCGGCGAGGGAACCTAGATCGGCACTCATGTCGCGGGTCCTTTCCGTTGGTGGAAGTCACGGCTTACCCATGGTTCGCTGCCCGGCGCAAGATGTTGCCCGTATAGGTGCAGACGAA
Organism: Hyphomonas sp.; assembly: GCA_002700305.1. Taxonomy (GTDB): domain Bacteria; phylum Pseudomonadota; class Alphaproteobacteria; order Caulobacterales; family Hyphomonadaceae; genus Hyphomonas. The sequence goes on from PACZ01000042.1 coordinate 48,767, forward strand.
CGCAATTGTGCGCTTGAATCCCGCGCCACACATGGGTATGAGGCCCGTTTAACAGGCCGGAGGCCTGATTTGGTATCCCGTCCGGCGGGCCGGACAGAACACGAATTCAAGGAGAGGCCCGATGGGCAAGGCAAAGTTTGAGCGTAACAAGCCGCACGTGAACATCGGCACGATTGGCCACGTTGACCACGGCAAGACGACGCTGAC
>PACZ01000043.1 GCA_002700305.1 Hyphomonas sp.
CCTCGCATCGGCGAGGCTCATGAACCAGTGCTGGTTCAGGCATTCTGCCCTGAACCGCCCATTGAAGGACTCGATGAAGGCATTGTCTGTCGGCTTTCCAGGCCGTGAGAAATCCAGCGTTACATTGTTTGCATAGGCCCAGAGGTCGAGGTCACGGGAGATGAACTCAGAGCCCTGGTCGACCCGGATCGTCTTCGGATAGCCGATCTTGCCGCATACACGGTCAAGCGTGGCAACAACGTCCTCGCCGCGATAGCTGAACCGCGGATCGATGACAGGCGAGTAGCGTGAGTAAGTGTCGATCACCGTCAGTATGCGTATCTTGTGGCCACTCGCCAGCTGGTCATGCACAAAATCCATCGCCCAGACATCATGGGAGCCAGTCGCCTCCCTGCGGTCGTCCCGGAGCTTGGCCTTAACCCGCCGCTTCGGCGTTTTGTTCCGTAATTGCAGGCCTAATTCGTTGTAGATCCTTCGAACCTTTTTCATGTTGATCATCCAACCTTCACGTCGCAGCATGACGTAGACGCGCCGATAACCGTATCGGACACGCGTTTCACATATCTCCCGGATGCGCAGTTCCAGAGCAGCCTGGTCGCGCCGGCGAGAGGTGTAGCGATAGGATTTCGGATCGAGGATCAGGAGCCCGCAGGCCCGCCGGATCGAGACCGACCAGTCGTAACACACCTCGTTGACCAGCTTGCGCTTGCGGCCAGGCTTCAAAGCTTTCGCTTGATGACATCCTGAAGGATCTCGCGGTCGAGGGTGAGGTCGGCAACGATCCGCTTGAGCCGGGAGTTCTCCTCCTCAAGCTCACGTAGCCGCTTCATCTCCGACGGCAGCAAACCGCCATACTTTTTCTTCCAGTTGAAATACGTCGCCTGGCTGATCCCAGCCTTGCGGCACACTTCCGCAACCGGAATCCCTTCCTCGCCCTGCTTCAGAATGAACGCCTTCTGTGCGTCCGTGAACTTCGATGCCTTCATCGCTTTCGCTCCATCCCAGCCTTGGAACATTACGCGAAAATTCCAGCCTCAAACGAGGGATTTTTCGGGGAGCAGGTCATTCATATTCCAAGGTTTGAGGTGTGGCGAGCGCGCCGGGAGCGGTGCTCCCACATAGCTCGAGCGACCGGCGCGCTGCGGGCGTCAGCCCGCCCAGGGATGAGTGAGGCCGGTGGTGGTTGTAGTCCTGCCGCCAGCGTCCCAGCACCTTGCGGGCATGGGCAAGACTGTCGAACACTTCCTCATTGAGGCATTCGTCGCGGAGCTTGCCATTGAAGCTCTCGACGAAGCCATTCTGCTGCGGCTTGCCGGGCGCGATGTAGTGCCAGGCGATGCCGGTTTCGTTTTGCCATTCGAGTATGGCGCGCGAGGTCAGCTCAGTGCCGTTGTCAGAGACGATGGTCTCCGGCCGGCCATAGAGGCGGATACAGCGATCGAGCTCCCGCGCAACACGTGCACCTGACAAGGAGGTGTCGGCGACCAGCGCCAGGCACTCTCTCGTGTAGTCATCGATAACGCACAGGATACGGAACCGCCGCGCCGGACCGAAGACGTCAGACACGAAGTCGAGGCTCCAGCGCTTCGATGGACCGTCCGGCACAGGCATCGGCTCGCGGGTGCCGGTGGCGCGCTTGCGGCCGTGCCGTCGCTTCACCGCCAGGCCTTCTTCCCTGTAGAGACGCCTCAGCTTCTTCTGGTTCATGGCGATGCCCTCCCGTTCAAGCATGATGCCGATGCGCCGATAGCCGAACCGGCGGCGCGTGGCCGCGATCTCCCGCATGCGGGTCCGGATCTCCGGATTGTCCGGCTCCGGGTCTCGCCTGACCGTTTTCGGATCGACGCTGACCAGCCAGCAGGCGCGGCGCTGGGAGATGTCGTATGTCTCGATCACCTTCAGCGCCGCATCCCGCTTCAACCGGGGCGTCGTCAGGACTTTCCCAAGAGGTCTTTCAGGATCGAGTTATCGAGCATGCTGTCGGCCAGAAGCTTCTTCAGCCGGGCATTCTCGGTCTCCAGCGTCTTCAGCCGGCGAGCATCTGACACGTCCATGCCGCCGAACTTCGCCTTCCACTTGTAGAAGGTGGCCGAGCTGACTCCATGACGCCGGCAGACATCCGCCGTCGACATGCCGCGCTCCTGTTCCGCCAGAATCGCGATGATCTGTTCCTCGGTGAATTTGCTCTTGCGCATTGTCTGTCTCCATTACGACAGACTCTCAATTCAAATGCGGGACCAAATGGGTCTCAGGTCACCTCGGCAATCATATAGACCGTGCGCGTTTAAGGTGCCTGCTGAGAATGAGGGCATCTGTGATTCACGGTGGATCGCCGGACATCTACGATTCCGGCAAATACCCCAAGTATTACCGAGACTACGAAGCTGATCCGATTACAGACCTTGAGGCCGTTGTGGCCGCGTGCCTAAGAGCGCATGTGTTTCATGGAGACTTGAAGCAACACTCCGACCCTCATGCCGAAGCTATTCAGGCTTTGGTCGCAGAAGGAAGATTATCAGGTCGGAGTGGAGGAACTGGGATATTGGACAGCAATGTTGAAGATCACCAATAATTCAAAAGCCAAAGAGAGCCCCCCACAAGAAACATACTCTTCGTGGTTAGCGAAACGCTTGCAGCCGCTCAGAGCGGGCAACCTTCGTTGTAGGTGATGCGGCAAACTCGCCGATTTCCGTTTCGGATGCTTCAATAGCTCGCGGGGTCTATGTCGGTTAATATTTTTGTCCAGCAGCCATATCGTTACGCTGCGTTGGCGATCATCTCATTATCGCAATGACGTATTGGTTCCCACTTTCACCTTCTCCGGTGCGCTATTCCTGTTTAGGAAAGCAGGTGCCGATTCTCTGTTAGTTGCAGATGCTTGCCCAGACTACAATTGATGGGTGTGCTCGATTTTGCATTGGAAAAATCAAAAAGATCAGTACTTCAAAACTCTTGTAATTATCATCCCCGATATGATCATCGTGCATGCGATTGCGGTCAGAATCGGATTCACGATCTGCAGCGTCAAAAGTCCTGAAGAAGCGGAGAGTGTCAGCAACACGAGACCGAACTCACTTCCCTGACTCAGGATGCCACCGGCCTTGATGGCCGTTGCCCTGTCTGCCCCGCTGAGGATCAAAACGGGCGCGATCACAATAAACTTGAAGAATGTTACCAACAAGATTCCCAGCAAAAATACCCTCCAAAAAACCGGGTCAGCCGATATCTGAATTTGTGTTCCAACACTTAGGAAAAATACGCCCAAAAACAGATCGCGAAACGGACGTATCTCGCGCTCAACAATGTTTCTGGCGTCGCCTTCGCTGATCAACATTCCGGCGGCGAATGCAGCAAGAGCGGGCGACAATCCGATTGCCACCGCGGCCAAAGAAGAGCCGAATACCATTGATAATGCGAGGAGTTGTGCCAGTTCTGTGTCGCCTCGCCCTGAGATCCATTGCGCCAGCGTTTGAACGGGGCCACGTGCCAGGAACAGGCCTGCAATCAATGCCGCTGCCCCCAGCGTCAAAGTCAGAAGTCCATCAATCATCGCGCCGGAGGCTGCAGAGTCATGCAATAGTAGAAATGCCACAGCGGCGAGATCCTGAAACAGCAAGACCGCGATCGCTATGCGCCCTTCAGGACGTCCAAGCGCGTCAATGGACGCAAGAGATTTTAAACAAAGCGCGGTCGAAGACATTGCCGCAACACCGCCAACAATGAACGCCGCGGTCATTTCCATGTCGAATAGAACTGTAGCGCCGATCGCAACGAGGGAGGTCGTGAGCAAGACCTGCAACGCACCAACACCAAATATCAATCGCCGAAGAGCGATCAGTTTGTTGAAGGAGAACTCTAGCCCCAATGTGAAGAGCAAAAGCACCACACCGATCTCCCCAATAGTGCTGAGCGCTTCGCCATCTGCTATGAGTCCAAATGTATGTGGCCCCAGCAACGCACCTGCGAGAATGTAAGCTGGAATCGATGGCAACCCAAAACGGGCAAAGAGGGTTGCAAAAACAAAAGCACCGCAAACAAGGATCGCCGAAATTTCCAGTAATCCTTCGATGCCATGCATAAACTTCTTCCTTCCACCAATTAAAGGGACGGAGAAGATCGTTCCCAGCCCCTTTTCTCGATTTGTTTAGCATATAGCAAAGGAGATATGGGCTCTTTAGCGCATATCCGATGTTGACCGCTTATTCGTCACCATATTTTTCTGATTTGGTGCTTTTCGATTTCGGTTTTGGCTTTTTTCTAGATTGTGTTTTGGAGAGCTCGTCGGTTTTTTTTGCAGACGAACCAGATGAGCCCTCATCGTCAGGCGCTTGCGTTGGCTCAAGCTTTTCAAAACCACATTTGTCATCAGCGCTATTCCAGGTGACGAGAATGCGATCACCGCCCTCGATTGCGCCCGAGAGCATCTCTCGTGCAAGAGCGGTTTCAAGCTCTGATCTAATCAGCCGGCGAAGTTCGCGCGCCCCAAATTCGGGTCGATACCCTTCGTCTGTGAAGTGGTCGAGCAGTGAAGCATCAAACTCCAGCTCAACGCCCTGAGCCAATGCAGTACGGGCGACACGATTGAGTTGAAGCTGAACGATCTGTCCAATCTCTTCCTTGTTCAATGAATGGAAGACAATGATTTCATCTATCCGGTTGATAAATTCCGGACGGAAGTGCCCACGCAAAACTTCCATTAACTCAGATTTCTGTTTCGACTCATCAAAGTCGTTGGTGCCGCGCTTCTCCAGATTTCGCTGAATGATGTGAGACCCTAAATTCGAAGTCGCGATAATGATCGTGTTAGTAAAATCAACCACGCGGCCCTTACCGTCGGTCAGGCGACCGTCGTCGAAGACCTGAAGTAGGATGTTATAAACATCCGGATGGGCCTTCTCGATTTCATCCAACAATATTACAGAGTAAGGTCTGCGGCGAACGCGTTCGGTCAACTGCCCGCCTTCATCATAACCAACATAACCTGGAGGTGCACCGACCAGTCTTGCGACGGCATGGCGCTCACCATATTCGGACATATCTATGCGGACCATGGCGTCTTCATCACCGTAGACCGTCTCTGCCAACGCCTTGGCAAGCTCGGTCTTACCGACGCCGGTTGGCCCCAAGAATAGGAATGTCGCCGTTGGACCAGAGCCTTCGCGAAGTCCAGCGCGAGCCAATCGGACCGCGTCTGAAACGGCGCCGATCGCCTCGTCTTGTCCGACAACGCGCTTGTGGAGCTGTTCTTCCAGCTTCAGGAGCTTGTCTTTTTCTTCGAGGGTCAGATCCGTCACAGGCACGCCTGTAAGCTTGGAAACAATCTGAGCCACGTGGTCCGAACGCACCTCCGCTGTGGCAGAAGCCCTATCGCGTTTCCACACATCGACGAGCTCGTCCAGTTCCTTTTGCTTCGATTCAAGTTCGGACTTGAGTTGTGCGGCGCGATCGAACTGCTTTCGAGAGGCCGCGTAGTCTTGTTCGCGTTTTATCTGCTCGACCTCAGCCTCAAGCTCTTGAATATCTACAGGCCTTGCAGTCGCTGAAATCTTCACGCGGGCAGCGGCTTGATCGATGAGATCAATCGCCTTGTCCGGCATGAAACGACCAGTGATGTAGCGATCCGATAGCTCAGCGGCCGCTAAGATTGCTTCATCAGTTATCTGGACCTTGTGGTGTGCTTCCAGCGTATCTCTCAAACCTCTTAAAATCATGATGACCTGAGCAACGGTTGGCTCATCCACATAAACTGGCTGGAACCGACGTTCGAGCGCCGCATCCTTTTCAATATACTTCTGATATTCATTCAACGTGGTCGCACCGATCAGATTCAGTTCACCGCGTGCCAGCGCTGGCTTGAACGTGTTGGCGATATCGAGACCACCTTCGCCGCCTCCTTGGCCTGCGCCGACAATGGTGTGAATTTCATCGATGAACAGTACCAATTCATCTTTCTGCTCGGTGATCTCTTTGAGAATTTTTTGGACGCGCTCTTCAAACTCGCCTCGGTACTTGGAGCCGGCCACCATGGAGTTGATGTTGAGTTCAACCAGCCGTTTTCCGCGTAGCGACTCGGGCACTTCGCCCGCAACAATTCTCTGGGCGAGTCCTTCAATAATCGCTGTCTTACCAACGCCGGGCTCACCGATTAGAACTGGATTGTTCTTTTTCCGTCGAGCCAGCACCTCTATCGTCGTTTCGATCTCGCGTGCACGCCCAATAACCGGATCGAGCTTTCCTTCGCGTGCTAACTTCGTGAGATCACGGCTGAACTCATCCAGGTCTGGCGTATTTGATGGTGTATCGACCCGTCCCTCTTCAGCGCCCTTGCCGACCAATTTGATAACTTGCTGGCGGAGCGACTGGGACGTCAGTCCATACTTCTTCAAAATATCGGCAGCCAGGCCTTCCCCCTCTTCAGCCAAGCCTATCAAGAGGTGCTCAGGTCCCACATACGAGTGTCCAAATTCATTCGACACGACAAAGGCGCGGTTCAATGCATCCTTTATCCTCGGGCTGACGCTGATATCTTCTCCGTCGCCTTTGGCCTCGCCCTTCGGTGAATTGGCGTCAATGTATCGACCGAGATCGTCGGCATCGATCTTGAACTGATCAAGTAACGTTCGAACAACGTCTGACCCGGTCAAGGCTTTGAGCAAATGTTCTGTATCGACTTCTGAGCGACCGTATTCAACCGCCTGGCGCGCTGCATCTTGCAAAAGGTTATTGGCTTGTTCGCTTAGGCGGTCGATAATGTTGACACCTGAGCTGGCGCGACGACCTGCATTTCTGATCGGAACGTTCGTCGCATCAGTGCCCTGGCCACTCCCCGGCCGCGGTCCACGCATGAGCGGGCTGTCTCCGAAAAACTCATCGAACAGCGAGTTACCGCCGAATAGGGACTCTAAGGGCGATCCAGAGCGTCTTTGATTACGTGCAAGCCGCCGATAATCTTCATCGCAAAGTTCCATCATCCGACGTTCGCCATTGACGGAAACCTGCGCCCGAAATGAAGCTGGACGGCTTTTACATACGTCACAGATACCGTTGGCCATTAGTTTATTCCTTTCTTTGTGATGGTCCTGTTTGAACATTCAATAATTGTTGAGCCCATTTCCAGGCATACGCAATTGTCTCGATGAAAAGTCTATAGCCGGTTCTTTCGCAGCGCCCAGCCAAGCCGGAAAAAAAACAGCCCAAGATAAACTGCATGAACGCCCCATATTGTTCCGAGCGTGTAGCCAGATGTGTCAGGAAACCCGAGCAGGATGATTGCGCCTAGAAAAAGACTTAGCAGACCCCCAATCGCGGCCCAGACGCGGTTGCCAGAGATCCCGCCACGCCAAGCGCTCCAAAGCCTGAGCACGCCATCCAGGAAAAAGAACCATCCAAGAATCAGCGTTAATGAAAGCAGCCCAACCAAAGGGAACAAAATAATAGTAATTCCCGCAACGATTGCAGCTCCGCCAATAGTGTAATCAAGCCAAACTGAATCGGATTTTCTTCTGGAAAAGGCGTCGAAGCACTGAAATATGCCGAGCGCGGACACAAGCCCACCAAAGTAAAGGCTATAACCGAGTGATGAGATTAACGGGAATGCAAAGGCTGCGGCGCCGGCTATTATAGAAAGCACGCCAAGCGCAGTTATGATCCACCAATTTTTTCCGAGACCATCCAAGATGGCTGTCCCATTTGTATTCATTCTTCAACCCTCCTTTTTGGTCGGTAGACAATTATATTGTCGTCCCAGTCCAACTCGGCGGATCGCTAGCCGGGAATGACTCCAGCGAAGCCTCCTCAACAGGATCAGGAACAATTCGTTTCTGCGGTTTTTGCGAGTTCGCTTCAGTCGACTTGGCCAAAGTCCGGATTGGGCGGTTGAGCTTTGGATTTGTCCATGCCGGCGGAAACGCAGTTTTGCGCGGCCTGTATGGCACGTCGTCAACCGTGTAATTCCATCCTTTGGACTCTGCGAAGTTAATCGCAGTCTCACGATCCGGAAAACGCATCACTGTTGGGGCAAGCATGTCATCGCTTGCCGTCCATCCCATTAGCGGCTCGATCCATCGTTTTCCGTTTCCTTCAAAAGTGATGCACCATTTGCCCATATCCCGAAGTCCTGGGTGGCCGAAATCCTTGCGCACTGGCGCGATTCTGACGCGTGGCGCTTCTGAAACAACCGTGTCGCTGCCAGGAAGCCTCGCTGGACGGGTAGAGTTATGCCCAAAAGGAAATCTTTGGTTGTTGGTCATCGATCTACTCCCTCTCTTGTCAGCTGAAGAAACGGCTGACAGGCGCGTTCATACGACGTGCAAGTTTCGCAGAGACCGGATCTTGCCTCGGCTCGAACGGCTACAAACTGGTCCGACGAAGCTCGCTCGGCAAACTCAGCGTATCGCTCGTGCGGTGCGTTTCGTGCGGCGTTCTTAATCGGGCACCAATATTGTTCGGTTCTCGCTCCGATTTCTCGCGCGTAGGCAAAAACACCATTGGCGTAATCACAATAAGCACAGTTTAGCCGATCAAGAAGACGTAAGCCGCTCAGCTTCAATCGGTCCGTGCGCACATAGTCAGTTCGCTTTACCGCAGGGATCCGCCAAACCCTGAAACATACGGCCTGATAAATCCCGAGGCAAAGATCAAGGCAAGCAATTGGGACAACCATAGAATAGATAAAAGGTGCTGCGACCAGATCGCGAACCCAACCTGCTCCATTGGACACGTTAAACTTTCGGTTTGCCTCATCAGCACTCGAATGAATTTGCCAGTTCATATCGCACACTCCCAGACAATGAATTAGCGAACTGGCGGAAAAGCGAGATACTTTCCCGCCAGCATTCACCTTATTCTTTGGTGTTTTCGGTTCTGAGTTGCTCAATCTGGCGACGGATCGCATCGAAGACAGAGCCAGTATCTGCGCCGTCCTCGATTTTCTTTTCCAACTCCTCCAAGCTACGTTCGAGCGAACGGAAAGTGCTTCGCTCGCCATATCCAAACGCTTTTGCCAGTTCGATCTGGTAAGCGGCGTTATTTTGAAGAGAAGTCAGACGCTCAGTGCGATCTCCTTCAATCTCAATCTCGCCGTCCAGTATGCCTTGAGCGATGTTCATCATGGCCTGGGCACGCAGAAGCGGGAGCGGCACAATCCGATCTTCCACGACAATCGTGTTAAGGGCCGATTCAAGAACGCCAATCGCCTCGGCGTCATTGCCGTCATCAAGCAATGCCGCCGCGTGCTTAATCGCGTCAGGATAGGTTGCAAGCGGCAGTGAATAGGTGCGGATCGTCAACTCGCTGCCGAACGTATCCATCAGAAGACGAGCTTCCTGGAATTTACGATCGTCAACCAGTTTGCGGATCTCGCGGCCAAGTTCGCGCACCGTATCGACATCCACCAGTACATCTTGCACGCTTGTGGTCACATCAAACGGCGCAAAAGCAAGCTCCGGATCACGAGCGAGCACGATATCGAGTTTGCCAGCTGCAAGCGCGAGTTCATCAATCGCTGTCTCGCGGTCTTCAGATTGCAAGGCTGCGAGCGCTTTTTCCGTATGCTCGAGCGCTTCGACCGCGTCTTCAAGCACGGCTCTGCGGCTAGACTCGACGTCTTCTGCCGCTTGTTCAGTGACTCCTTCCTCAACAGACGCGACGACCTCAGCCTGATCGACAGGAGCGTTTGGTGCTGGCGCTTCAGCCACCTCGGGTGCAGCTGCCTGTTCGACGGGTGCTTGAGCTGGGTCTACCTGTTCAGCCTGAGAGCAGGCCGGCATAGCCAGGAAGACAGTTGCCAGAACGAGCGGCGATACACTCTTTTTGAGAGAAGATATCAAAGACATTTTGGTTTCTCCTTTCTAAGGCTGGCGGAATATGACCGCCGAGGTAAATTTTGATAATAGGTACAGTTACCTAGGCCGACTTCACTTCGATCCGTTTGGTCAGCCGTTTAGCTTCAGCAGTCTTGGGAACTTTCAGGTTGAGAACGCCCTTCTTGAAGGTCGCCTTCGCCTTGTCGGTATCTAGCCCCGGAGGCAGCGGAATGGTCCGGTAAAAAGAGCCAAAGCTTCTTTCGTGAACATAGTAACCGCCTTCCTCGCGCTCATTGTCGTGGCGTCGTTCGCCGCGCACAGTCAGCACATCACCGGTTAGGGTCACGTCGACATCCTTTTCGTCGAGACCAGGCAGGTCGAGACTGATCTCGATCTCCTTGTCGGTCTCTTTCATATCGAGGCGTGGTCCTGAGAGAGCGCCCGACAAACCGGCAAATCCGGACTGCAGCATGGGAGCCTCAAACCGTTCGAAGAAACGGTCGAACAGTGTATTGAGCTCTGATTGTAAAGGTGCGAGCGATGGCAGCGTTTCACTTTGAGTTGTCATCAACGGCCCACCCTTGGTTTCTACATCAGGAGCATTTTCCTTTTTGCGGCCCCAGGGGATAAGATCACGAATTCTCATCTCATTTCTCCTTTCTAAGGGTCTGGCTTATTTGCCTTTGTTGACAGTGATGCGCCGCGGCATGTTCTGCTCCGCTTTGGGAAGTTCAAGTTGCAGAACGCCATTGCGGCATGTGGCTTTGATGCTGTCGGAGTCGACGTATTCTGAGACGGTGAAAACGCGCTGGTAATCGCCCTCGCCATACTCGGTGAGCATGGGTGTCCAACCCTCGCGGTTTACCTCTGGTACTGTCCCACGGACGGTCAGGACGCGGTTTTCAAGCGTCACATCGACATGGTCAGGATCGACACCTGGCATATCGAGATCAATCCAGACCGACTTCTCAGATTGGCGAATATCGGCGCGTGGACGAAACAACCGGCGAGCCGACTCAACGTTTACCACGTCGCTCGGAGCAGGATTTGAATTGTTTGGCACAAGATCAGTACTCATTTTGAATCTCCTTAGTATTTCGAGCTAGCCATTGATCGCGATGCGCCGTGGTTTCTCGTCTTCCGGGCGTTTGACCTCGATTTCCAAAACACCATTCTGGAAGCGGGCCTCAACTTGCTCAGGATCGACTCGAAATGGCAGGCTGATGGTGCGTGAGAAGCGTCCACGAGGGCGCTCACGCCGATACCAATGCACACTGTCATCCTCTGCATCTTCGATTGAAGCGGAAAGTGTAATCTCATCGTCGAAGACGGAGAGGTCGATCGCCTCTTCGCTGAGACCGGGCAGTTCTGCTGTCAGCAGAAGCGCGTCATCATTCTGATAAATGTTGACAGCCGGAAAGCTCGCAGCACGTCTGGAAGTCGCCCCAAACAGACGGTTCATGTCTGCCTGCAGACGGCGCATTTCTGCGAAGGGACTAAACCCTTCAAAAGGACTTAAGCTGGTATTCATTACAACCTCCTGTTTGACCAAGCTTTCGCGCAAGAGCGCGTGCGGTCGTCACAAGAGGTAGATCGTTCATGAAAGGAGGGTTTTGATATGTCGCAAGCCAGTGATCGTCACTTGAAGTGACGTTAGAAATCTAGCTTGCGCATCGAGCCCTCATTCGTGAGCGGCATGCGCTTGAGCGCCCCCAAATTGCGGCAGACACCCATGACTTACATGTCGCAGATCCCTCCAGCGGCGATCCGCGAAGCGCAGATGGTTTTGACTCTTTTCAACGTCAAGAGGTCGAAGAAAAAAATTGTTCTGCACCGCGATAGCGCCACTTGATGAGCTCGCGAGATAGTCTAACTCAGCGTCGCTACAAGCGACCCACGTCTTATCAGCATGTTTTCAGGAGCGCCTTGGAATGGGGTCTTTGATCACATTCCGCGGCGCCATATTCGATGTTTTAATCATTTACATTTGCACGATTGCGATTCTGCAAACGTTCGTGGCAGACGATGATTCAGTAATCCGGCTCTGTAGCTCCAAACTATCCGAGAACACCTTACAAAAAATCGGAATACGAGATCGTTCTATTTATTGATCACGCCCACTCAAATGATGACGGTCATGGTAAGAGAAAAATGCCCAACGGGGTTTAGACTCGGTCGTATATTGCACCGCGCTGGTAAAAACCCACAGCTCCGAGGCGGCGTTGTGGTTGTCGCTGGATGCCCATCTTGAAAGACCACTCGCTCGTTTCTATTTCGTCCAACGCTTCAATTTCGGAGTTTTGGAGAAAGGACTTATCTTGGGAGAATGACGATGACTAAAAAGAGTCTGCTGGCAGCGTCTGCACTCGCGGGTGTATTGGTTTTATCGTCCGGGAGTTTTGCTCTAGGTCGGGTTAGCGCAAATGCGGACACGCCCACAGTGCAGCCAATCCTAACCAGCGCTCAACAGGTTGGGCCTGCGATGCTTCAGGGCGCAGGGCTGAATGGTTTTATCGTGGAAGATCGCGAACGTGGGGTTGCGACCATTTCGCCGCTCCTTGAGCGCACGACGCCAGCAGTCGTCAACATCGCAGTTGAATCAACGCGTCAGATTCCTGTCAGTCCGCTTATGCGCGACCCTTTTTTCCGCGAGTTTTTCCAGTTCCCGGACCAGCCGCGCGAACAACGTCGTTCCTCTGCGGGCTCAGGTGTGATCGTGGATGCACACGAAGGCTACGTGCTGACCAATCATCACGTGGTCGGCGACGCTGATAGCATTACAGTCACGCTTAAAGATGGCCGTCGGCTCGAAGCCGAACTCCTGGGCAGTGACGATCTGACTGATATTGCCTTGCTAAAGGTCAATGCGGAGAATCTGACTGCATTGCCGCTCGCTACTGAAACCGAAGTCAGAACGGGCGATTATGTTATTGCAATTGGTAATCCATTCGGATTGGGACAAACGGTAACCTCCGGGATTGTCAGCGCTACAGGCCGTACCGGTCTGAATAATCAGCGATATGAAGACTTTATCCAAACCGATGCACCGATTAATCCCGGCAACTCAGGAGGTGCACTCGTCAACTCAAAAGGCGAACTGATTGGGATCAATACCGCAATTATCGCGCCCGCAGGTGGTAATGTCGGTATCGGTTTTGCGGTTCCGGTGGACATGGCGAAGGGGGTGATGGACCAGCTTATTGAGCATGGCGAGGTCCGTCGCGGTCGCATCGGAGTTTCCATTCAAACGCTTACCCCCGATCTTGCCGAAGCCCTCGACTTGGAAGCCACTGAAGGCGCCGTGGTATCTGAAGTGGTTGAAGACTCTCCGTCTGACAAGGCTGGGATTAAGCCCGGCGACGTTATTATCGCGCTGAATGGCGAAGCAATCAGAACGTCCTCTGATTTGCGCAATGCCGTCGGTTTAACTCAACCAGATTCAAAGATCGAGCTAACCGTTCTACGAGACGGACGGGAGCGCAGAATCGGCGTGACTGTTGGGGATCTTCCCGAACCTGCTGAAGTCTCAACGCCTCGATTGGAAGGTGCCTCCATCACAGAGTTGCCCCCCCATATTCGGGAAGACGTAGAAGACGGAGTTTATATCGCGATGGTCGAAGCCGGGAGCCCTGCTTGGCGCGCAGGACTTCGACAAGGCGACGTTATCCTCGAAGTCAACCGGCGCGCTGTTGATAGCGTCGATGCGTTCAATCAACGTCTCTCAGACATTGATGGTGCAATCGCGCTAACAGTTCAACGTGGGCCTGGAGGACTGTTTCTTGTGCTTCGATAGTCATTGCTGCTCGGACGCCTTCTTAGGAGGCGTCCGAGTGACTCAATTGAGACGAAACTCGGCATCGCGCAAATTCAGTTCGGCCGGTCCAACCCAATCGGCGTGCGCGACCCGGATAGACTGGATCAGCGCGTCAATCTCTCGTCGCCAATGATCCAGAAATGCATGAAGCTTTGGAAAGCGCGGTGCGTGATCCAGCGTCTGGAAACAGAACGTTTGCAACACAGCTGGGTGATCAGGCATTCTGTACAGAATTTCAGCGGTTAGCAAACCCGCTCCCTTCAATCGATTTTCAAGATCACCATCGCTCATGGCTTCTCCTTTCTGGGCTTGAACCTCAGTTTGAACGAGCCGTTGGCCCTGTCAATATACCCAGCATTATCAGCGACTTATCAGCACTCGCAGAGATCAGCTGCTGAGGGAAAAGTATTACAAAAAATTAAACGATCGAAAATCTTGAACCCTATTCACCGCGCTCCCAAAAAAAATCCCGTTAGCAGTTTAACAGGGAGAGTGCCAATGCCTCTTTTCACATTGCTGACCTCGACCTTTGGGAAAATATCGAATGCAAATCACAGCAACAGGAGATTCAAATCCATGTCTTTCCGACCGCTCCACGACCGCGTTTTGGTTCGTCGCATTAAAGAAAGTGAAAAAACTTCTGGTGGAATTATTATTCCCGATACCGCCAAAGAAAAGCCTCAAGAGGGCGAGGTCATTGCCGTTGGCAATGGCGCCCGCGGCGACGATAATCAGCTTATCCCTCTGGACGTAAAACAGGGTGACCGCATTCTGTTCGGAAAATGGTCCGGAACTGAAGTCACCATTAACGGTGAAGAGCTGCTGATCATAAAAGAAAGCGATATTCTTGGCGTAATCGATGCGACCGTATCGCTGTCAAAGGCGGCGTAGTCAGAATCAAACGAGTTCACACAAAAGGGTAATACAATGTCTGCAAAACAAGTTGTTTTCAGCGCCGATGCCCGTGAGAAAATGCTCCGGGGCGTCGATACATTGGCCAACGCTGTGAAGGTCACGCTTGGCCCAAAAGGTCGCAATGTCGTGATTGAAAAGTCCTTCGGCGCTCCACGCACGACCAAGGACGGCGTTACTGTGGCCAAAGAAGTCGAACTTGAAGACAAGTTTGAGAATATGGGCGCACAGATGCTGCGCGAAGTCGCCTCCAAGGCCAACGATGTTGCTGGCGACGGCACCACAACAGCAACGGTGCTCGCCCAGGCCATTGTGCGCGAAGGCATGAAGCGCGTTGCTGCTGGCATGAACCCGATGGATCTCAAGCGCGGTATCGAAAAAGCTGCAAGCGATGTCGTTGCACATCTGCAGTCCTCGTCCAAAGCCGTTTCGGCCAATTCAGAGATCGCCCAAGTTGGCACCATCTCTGCGAATGGCGATAGCGAGATTGGTGACATGATCGCCAAAGCCATGGAGAAAGTTGGCAACGAAGGCGTTATTACGGTTGAGGAAGCAAAATCACTCGAGACAGAACTCGAAGTCGTCGAGGGTATGCAATTCGATCGTGGTTACTTGTCTCCTTATTTCATCACCGATGCCGAAAAGATGACCGTGGAACTGGATGATCCTTACATCCTGCTGCACGAGAAAAAACTCTCATCTCTCCAACCGCTCGTGCCTCTGCTTGAGACTGTCATTCAGGCTCAGCGTCCTCTCGTCATCATTGCAGAAGACGTGGACGGAGAGGCCTTGGCAACACTGGTTGTCAACAAACTACGCGGCGGCCTGAAAGTTGCTGCCGTGAAAGCCCCGGGCTTTGGTGATCGCCGCAAAGCCATGCTTCAGGACATCGCGATCCTGACGGGCGGTACCGTCATCTCGGAAGATCTTGGCATGAAACTTGAGAATGTCTCGCTCGACATGCTGGGCTCCGCGAAACGCGTCGCGATCGCAAAAGACGATACGACGATCGTAGACGGCGCAGGTGCAAAAACCGAGATCGAGGCACGGGTCAATCAGATCCGCAAGCAGATCGAAGACACGTCGTCAGACTATGATCGCGAAAAGCTTCAGGAGCGCCTCGCAAAACTCGCTGGTGGTGTCGCCGTGATCAAAGTTGGCGGCGCGACCGAAGTTGAAGTGAAAGAGCGCAAAGATCGAGTTGACGACGCCCTCAACGCCACGCGCGCTGCGGTAGAAGAAGGTATTCTACCTGGCGGTGGCACAGCATTGCTTCGGGCGGCCAAGGCGATCACCACCACAGGCGCGAATGAGGACGAACAAGCCGGAATCGATATTGTTCGTCGCGCCCTCGAAGCACCGATTCGCCAGATCGCTGAAAATGCCGGGATCGAAGGCTCCGTCGTTGTTGCAAATGTCCTAGGTAGCGACAGTGCAGCACACGGGTTTAACGCCCAAACCGAGAGCTATGGCGATCTCGTTAGCATGGGTGTCATCGATCCTGTCAAAGTGGTGCGTTCTGCAGTTCAGAATGCGGCATCCGTCGCATCACTGCTCATCACAACGGAAGCAGGCATCGCCGAACTTCCGAAAAAAGAAACGACCCCAGCAATTCCTGCCGGAATGGACTTCTAGTCGGTTCCTTCAACGCAACTATAGGGCAGCGCTATGGCGCTGCCCTTTTTCGTCACCCAACACAGATTCGGATTTTATTACCGCTGACCTGATGACCTGAGACCCATTTGGTCCCGCATTTGAATTGAGAGTCTGTCGTAATGGAGACAGACAATGCGCAAGAGCAAATTCACCGAGGAACAGATCATC
>PACZ01000044.1 GCA_002700305.1 Hyphomonas sp.
ATATCTTCGCCTACACGTCGCAGAACATGCCGAAGTTCAACTCGATCTCGATCTCCGGCTATCACATGCAGGAAGCGGGCGCTTCGGCGGACCTGGAGCTGGCCTACACGCTGGCCGACGGCATTGAATATATCCGTGCCGGTGTGGCGGCGGGCCTCGACGTTGACGCCTTCGCGCCGCGCCTCTCCTTCTTCTGGGCGATCGGCATGAACACGTTCATGGAAGTCGCCAAGATGCGGGCCGCGCGCCTGCTCTGGGCGAAGCTCGTCAAAGAGAACTTCAGTCCGAAGAACCCGAAATCGCTCAGCCTGCGGACGCACTCGCAGACCTCCGGCTGGTCGCTGACCGCGCAGGACGTTTACAACAACGTCATCCGCACCTGTCTTGAGGCCATCGCGGCCACGGGCGGGCAGACGCAGTCGCTGCACACGAACAGCTTCGACGAGGCGCTCGCCCTGCCGACGGACTTCTCCGCCCGCATCAGCCGGAACACGCAGCTCTTCCTGCAGCAGGAAGCCGGCGCGTGCCAGACGGTCGATATGTGGGGCGGCTCCTATTATGTCGAACGCCTGACGCACGATCTCGCCGCCAAGGCCCTCGCCCATATCGAGGAAGTCGAAAAGATGGGCGGCATGGCGAAGGCCATCGAGGAAGGCCTGCCAAAGCTGCGCATCGAGGAAGCCGCCGCGAACACGCAGGCGCGCATCGACAGCGGCACGCAGACCGTGGTCGGCGTGAACAAGTTCCTGCTGGACGAAGACGAAGACGTGCCGGTGCTGAAGGTCGACAATGCCGCCGTGCGCAAGATGCAGCTGGACAAGCTGGCGCGCCTGAAGTCCGAACGCAACGAAGCCGAAGTGCAGGCGAAGCTGGACGCGATTGCCGAGGCCGCCGCTGGCACCGAGGGCAACCTCCTCGCCCTCGCCGTGGACGCGGCGCGCGCCAAGGCGACCGTGGGCGAAATCTCCGAAGCCGTCGAACGCAGCCAGGGCCGCCACCAGGCCGTCATCCGCTCCATCAAGGGCGTCTATGGCGGCGGCGTGAAAGGCACGGAAAAGGCTGATGAAGCCCTCAGCCTCGCCGAGGCCTTCGAGAAGCAGAACGGCCGCAAGCCGAAAGTTTACATCGCCAAGATGGGCCAGGACGGTCACGACCGCGGACAGAAGGTCGTCGCCTCCGCGCTGATGGACCTTGGCTGGGATGTCGTCATCGGCCCATTGTTCCAGACACCGGAAGAAGCCGCCGCCGATGCGCGTGAAGCCGGGGTCGACATTGTCGCCGCCTCCTCGCTCGCGGCAGGCCACCTGACGCTGGTGCCGGAACTGAAGCGCGCACTCGGCAATGAAGGCGCAGCCAACGCCCGCATCATCGTGGGCGGCGTGATCCCACCGCAGGACTTCGACGCGCTCTACGCCGCCGGGGCCTCCGCCATCTTCCCGCCAGGCACCGTCATCGCCGACAGCGCCCTGAAGATGCTGGAGATCCTGACCGGAGGCGACGACGGCGCGAAGACGGCGGCGGAGTAGTACGATCCGATTGCCGGAGTGGAGCCTTCTGATAGGCTTCCGCCATGGCTGAGCTGACCTCGACTTCCGGATACGCCGAAGAAGCGGACGATCTGTTCGTGCGCTATGAGGCGCTATCGGCGCCGGAAACGCACGCGCACTGGCGGCATCTGTTTCCCGCACCTCCGGTGCGCACGCTGGACATCGGCGCCGGCACCGGGCGCGATGCGGCCTGGCTCGCCTCGCTGGGGCATTCCGTTCTGGCGGTGGAACCTGTCGCGGCGATGCGCCTGCGGGCGGCGAAGCTTCATCCGGAGCCTCAGATCACATGGCTGGAAGACAGCCTGCCGGAACTGGTGAACACACGTGCCCGCGCGGAAGTGTTCGGCATGGTGATGATCAATGCCGTCTGGATGCACCTGACAACGGATGAACGCGCCACCGGCATGGAGCGCGTTGCTGCACTTCTGGCGCCGGTCGGCCGGCTGTTCATGAGCCTGCGCCACGGGCCCATACCGGAAGGACGCCGCATGTTCGACGTGACAGGCGAAGAAACCATCGCCCTCGCCGCGCCTTATGGCCTCCGCCCCGTCAGCCATGTCCGCAGAAACTCCATCATGTCTGAAAACAAGGCCCGGGGTGTTGAATGGACCGCGCTGGTCTTCGAAAAAGCCTCTTGAAACGCTGGGCGCCCCTCCCCAAATATATCGTTATTCGATAACACAAAAGGATTGCCACCCATGCTCGTCACCACCACGCCCACGGTTCAGGGCCATGAGATCACGAAATATCTCGGCGTCGTCTGCGGCGAGGTCGTGATCGGGGCGCACCTTGGCAAGGATATCCTGGCCAGCTTCACCAATATCGTCGGCGGACGGTCCAACGCTTATGAAAGCACGCTGCGCGAGACACGTGACGACGCGATGGCCGAGATGATGGAAGAAGCCCGGAAGCTTGGCGGGAATGCCATTGTCGGTGCCAAGTTTGACTATACCGTCATCGGCCAGTCGGGTTCGATGATGATGGTGGCGGTCTCCGGCACGGCCGTACAACTCTCGTGAGCCTGCTGGACCAGACTGCTCCGACGGCGGAGGACATTCTCGCCCTCGCCGAAGCCTGTATCGCCCGCCTGCCCCAGCATATGCAGGCGGCTGCCGGCGCGGTCCGCCTCATCGTGGAAGACTATGCCGAGGACGAGATCCTCGACGAGATGAAGATTGACGATGCGCTGGAGCTGAGCGGGCTCTATTCCGGTGTGCCGCTGATCCATGAGAGCGTGACGCATCCGTCGATGCAGGCGCCGCTGGTCTATCTCTACCGCCTGCCGATCCTGTTCGAATGGGCGGCGCGGGGGGACGTGACGCTGGACGAACTGGTCGCCCACGTCACCATCCACGAATACGGCCACCATTTCGGCTGGTCCGACGAGGAGATGCACCGCATCCTCGACATGGCGGACTGACGGCTCAGCCCTTCGACTTGTGCGCCAGCGTGTGGGCGTGCTGTTCCCAGTTCTGCCCGTCGAACCTGTTCACGGTCGCGTTCAGGTCCTGCCAGTCATCGATGCACCGCCAGGTGACGGCCACACCGTCAGGGTTGGAGCGCGGGATGTAGAAACTCTTCACCCCGCAGGTCTTGCAGAACAGGTGTTTCGCCACGCCCGTATTGAACGTGTACTCGGCAAGATTGTCATTCCCCTGCAGCAGGCGGAAACGGCTCGACGGAACGATGATGTGGATGTTGCCCGACATCGCGCACATGGAGCAGTTGCAGTCTTCCACCTCGAACGCGTCCGGCAGGTCGACCTCCCACCGCACCGCGCCGCAATGGCAACCGCCCGAATGGGTCTTCAGCTCGCTCATAGTCTTTCGTCCGTCTGGTTCAGCCCACCCAGTGCGGCGGGCGTTTGCCTGCCCATGGCCGGGCCTGTTCCAATTGTCCAGCCAGACGGAACAAAAGACTTTCTGACCCGAGCCGTCCGCCAAACATCATGCCAATCGGCAGGCCGCCTGGCGCCTCATCGGTCGCATCGGTCCAGTGCAACGGCACGGACATGGCTGGACAGCCGGTCTGGTTGAAGATCGGACAATGCGCCCCGAAGCCGGCAATCGCCTTGCCCATCGCTTCACCATCCTGCGCGAGGGACATGGTGCCCAGCTTGTCGGGCGCGCGGTGCGTGACTGGCGAGAGCGTCAGATCAAACCCGCCATCGATCAGGAACTGCTCATAGTCGATCGCGGCCGAATTGAAGAGGTTGTTGGCCTTGGCGAGTTCCACCATCGGGACCGTCCGGCCAAGCGCAACCATGGATGCCGTGATCGGCTCCATCTCATCTTCACGCACTGGCCGGCCCAGCATCTCGGAGCGGTCGTCGAAGGCGGCAGCGACGTTCGCGGAGATCGTGAACAGGGCGTATTTGGCGAGCAGCTCGCCATCAAATTCCGGCCCGGTCTCGACGACTTCATGGCCAAGCTTTTCCAGCAATTTCGCGGTCGCCATGAGGCCTGCGTCCGCATCGGCGTCCGGCATCGTGCCGTTCGGCGCCTTCTTCCACAGCGCAATGCGCAGCTTGCCGGGCCCGCGGGAAACTTCCTCCAGATACGGACGGTCCGGCGCCGGGGCGACATAGCGGCTGCCGGTCTCCCGGCCATGACAGGCATCCAGCAGGGCAGCACTGTCGCGCACGGTGCGGCTCACAGCGTGCACGGTCGACATGCCGTTCCAGCCTTCCGTCCGCCCCGGCCCCATCGGCACACGGCCCCGCGAGGGCTTGATGCCGAACAGGCCCGTGCAGGACGCCGGAATACGGATCGAGCCGCCGCCATCGCTGGCCTGCGCCACGGGCAGCACACCGGCCGCCACGGCTGCGCTGGCTCCGCCAGACGAGCCGCCAGAGGTACGCGTCAGGTCCCACGGGTTCCGCGTCTGGCCGTAAAGCGTGGACTCGGTCGTGGTGGTCAGGCCGTATTCGGGGGTGGTTGTCTGGCCGAAGAAGATGAGGCCCGCCTTGCGGTAACGTTCTGTCAGAACAGAATCCCGCTGGGCGACATTGCCCTTCCATGCAACCGAGCCATTGGTCAGCGGCGCGCCTTTCACTTCGACGGCAAGGTCTTTCGTGACGAAGGGTACGCCGGCAAAGGGCCCGTCCCCGGTCCCGCCTTCGAGCTGGCTTTTCGCAAGATCCGGATAGAGCGCGCTGAAGCAGTTCAGCGTCTCCTGCGCAGCTTCCGCGCGCGTGACAGCTGCTTCGAGCAATTCAGCAGCGCTGACCTGTTTGCTGCGGACAAGTTCCGCCAGTCCCAGCCCATCATAATCGGCATATTCTCTCATTCGGCCCTCCCGTTCTGTCCCCACTGTGGAACGGCGGGCGCCGAAAGGAAACCCTGATCAGGGCTCCATGTCAGGCGGCGGCGGTGCGCCGCGCTCTCCCGGGCCGCCCGGCCGGTCGGGCCGCATCCGGCGCTCCGGCCGTCTGTCCCCCGGGCCGTGTTTCAGGAAGCGCGCCATCTTTGCGCGTTCGTCCACAGGCATCGTGGCGAAGAGGTCCACCATGGCCTCATGCATCGCTTCATTGACGGTATCGTCTGCCGCCCTCAATTCCCGGAACGCCTCGCGGACGGCATCGGCATCATATGGGTCAGCCGCCACCGCGTCTCCGAGGCGCGCACGGGCCTCTGCACGCACTGTACGTTCCTCGCCGGATGCCTTGAACGCCTGCCGGAACACACGTCTCATGATGTCCCGGCTCCCGTCATCACGGGAGGCCCAGGAGGACCGTTCCGGTGGCGCGCCATAAGGCTTCCCCGTTGGTCCAGACTGCAGAAGGAAACCGGCCAGCAAGCCAAGCAGGATCATGTTCGCCATCAGCGAAACGATCAGCCAGCGCGGCCACGGGCGGGATGTTTCAGGCGCATCGCTCATTGTTCGGTCTCAGTCATAAGTTCGTAGTCTCCGAAGCCGAGCGCGGCATACATGACGGCCTCGGCTTCATCATTGGTGTCAGCATTCGCGACCGAAGTGGGCAGCGATACGTTCACACCGATCAGCAGACCCATGGCCAGCGAAGCTAACGCGCCGGCCGGCAGCCAACCGGGCAGGAACCTGCTGAAGCCGGTTTTCGCCCGTCCGGTGCGCGCCGCCTTCGGTGCGCCGGCAATCAGGCTGTCCCGCAGGGAGGCGGGAACGTCGACCTCAGGCACAAGGTTCAGGACATCGTCCAGACGGCGGGATTCCTCCAGCGCCTGGGCAAACACGCCCGGCGCTTCGGCCATCCGGCGCGCTGCAGCGCCCTTCTCTGCCTCAGGATAGGCAGAAATATCTGACCCGTACGCCTCGATCAGCGCGATGATGCGCTCATCCGACACGATGGGTGTGTGCCTACGGTCCTTCATGCCACGCTCCGTTCGGCCAGTGTCGCTCTCAGGCTGCGCCTTGCGCGGGCCAGAAGGCTTTCCAGCGCTTCTTCACTTGTTTCCATAATTTCCGCCGCCTCAACCTGAGAGTGTCCTTGCAGGGCACAAAGCGTCAAGGCAGCTGCCTGGCGCTCCGGCAGAGCGGCGATCGCCGTTTCAATGGCTTTCACGCGTTCCGTCTGCATCAGGCGTTCAGGCGGGGTTAATTCCGGGTCCGTCATCTCCGGCAATTCTCCGGGAAGGGATTCCCGCCGTTTGCGCAGGATGTCGTAACAGAGGTTCAGCGCGACCCGGTGCAGCCAGGTCGAAAACTTTGCCCGCGGCTCCCAGCCCGGCAACGCCTTCCACGCGCGAAGAAAAGTCTCCTGTGTCACGTCCTCTGCTTCCATCCGATCACCGAGCATCCGCGTCGCCAGGCCCAGAACACCGGGCGAGTACCGGTCAACCAGCCACGCCACGGCATACGGATCACCCGCCGCCGCCCGTGTGATCTGGTCGAGATCCGATACGAAAGCCACGGAACCGAGCTTACTCCGTTAAGGCGCGGGTGCACGCATTCAACACATCTTGCCGGCTGAATGCGTGCAGAGCCGCCCTACCGGGCCTGAGCCCGATCTCTTATTCGTCTACCGGCGGCGGGGGCGGCATGTCATCCATGCCGGGCGGGCCGAACTTACCGCGCCGGCCGTGACCCATGGGCGCGGATTCGAACTCTTCCTGGCTGATCGTGCCATTGCCGTCCTTGTCCATGTCCGCAAACCGCTTGGCCTGCATCTGGGCGCCCTTCTCGGCCCACTGGGCTTTGCGTTCAGCTTTTTTTGCTTTCCATTCCGCCGCCCGTGCCGCCTGGGCCGCCGTCACTTCGTCACGCGTGATCGACCCATCCTTGTTGGTGTCGAACCGCTCGAACATGTCGTCGACACGATCGCCGCGGCGCGATTCGAACCGCGCCTGCATCTGGGCGCGCATGACGTCGTGGTGCGCGGACAATTCGTCCTGCGAAAGCTGGCCGTCACCATTGGTGTCGATCGCCACGAACATCGCCGCTTTGTGTGCCTTGATTTCCGCGTCAGAGACCTGTCCGTCACCATCCGTGTCCATCATTTCGACCATGCGGTCTTTCATCATGCCCGGACCACTGCCGGGGCCACCGCGCGGACCCGCCATTGCAGGCAGGGTGACCATCGCCACCGCAGCAAGGGACGCTGTCGCGAGAAAGATACGTTTCATAGGGGGAACTCCTCTCATTGGACTGCCGCTCGTTCAGGGCAGCCAGTGTTTATCAAACGGGGGAGGATCAGCTTTCCGTCGCATCGAGGTGCAGTTTTTCCACAGCGATCTGATGGAGGCTTGATTTTGTGGAAGATAATTCGGTTTCCAGATCCCGGAACGTGCCCGCTTCAACCGCGCGGCAAAGCCGGTCCCGCAAGCCGGCCGGCATCGCATCCGACCGCGTTTCAGTCCCGATGGCGACGCGCTGGACCTGTTGCAGCGCCTGCAGCAGGCTGAGCCCCTCGGTAAGGACCAGGCGCTCCTCGACATTGAAGCTCGCATAGGCAATGGCATCCCGCGTCGAGGCGCAGATCGCATCCGGTCTGCCGCTCATCAGCATGTCCTGCTGCACAATGAATTCCACATCGATCAGACCGCCCGCAGCGGTTTTGAGATCCCACAGCCCCTTGCCCGGCTTTTCCCGATAAAGCCGCTGGCGCATGTCGGTGATATCGGCAGGGATGGAGGCGGCATTCGTCTGCGCGCGGCTCGTGATGGCGTCGATTGCGATCTCCATCACCTTGCTGCCGAGCACCGGATCGCCGGTCACCGGACGCAGGCGGGTGAGCGCCATATGCTCCCAGGTCCAGGCATCCTTGTTCTGGTAGGAGGTGAATGCCGGCAGGCTGACGGCCACGGGCCCGGCCCGGCCAGAGGGCCGCAGGCGCATGTCGACCTCATAGAGCGCGCCTTCCGCCGTCGGGGCCGAGAGGGCAGTAATCAGGCGCTGCGTGAAACGCGTGTACCATGTCTGCGCCTC
The DNA here is from genome assembly GCA_002700305.1 of Hyphomonas sp. Lineage (GTDB taxonomy): Bacteria > Pseudomonadota > Alphaproteobacteria > Caulobacterales > Hyphomonadaceae > Hyphomonas. The sequence goes on from PACZ01000044.1 coordinate 7,950, forward strand.
CATCGGATCGGCATCATAGATGACGAGGATGTCGAGATCGGAACCGGCTGTCAGTTCCTTGCCGCCAAGCTTGCCCATGGCAAACACGGCCCACTCGCCCGGCTGGGGCCCGTTACGCCGCTCGGTTTCCGACTTCGCCGCGGCCGCCATTTCGGTGATCGTGTCATCGGCCAGCGCGGTCCAGTATTCCGCTGCATCCCGTGCCGGGATCAGGCCATGCAGCAGGCGGTGGCCGGTCAGGAAGTGCTGGTCACGGTGATAGCGGCGCCAGGCGTCGAGCGCCGTATCGAAACTTGTGTCCGGACCGATCTCTGGCCGCACCGGCGCCTGCCCGCTGACCAGCGACTCAAGCAGGTCCGGCCTGCGCGACAGGATCTCCGCAAGCCGCGGCGCCAGTGCGAGCGTTGCAACAAGGTCGTCCAGCAGGTCAGGCTCCGCCAGCAACATGGCCAGCGTCTGCACACCGGACGACAGGCCCCCGAAGAAGCGGGAGAACCAGCGGAAGGCCTCATCCGCCTCGCCCGTCTTTCCCATGTCTTCCAGGAGACGCGGCAGGATTGCCGTCAGCAATTCGCGCCCGCGCGCCGTACGTGTGGCGGGCACACGGCCCCGGTGCCAACTGCGGATGGTCTCAATCGCAGCACTCGGATCGCTGAACCCCAGATTGCGCAGGGTTTCGACCGTTCCCGGATCATCGTCGACGCCGGTGAAGACGAAATTGCCCGAACGGGTCTCACCCGCCGCGCGGTCTTCCGCAGCAAACAGGGCATCATAGGCCGACTGGACGATCCGGCGTGTTTCAAGGACGTCCCGGTCGAATTCCTCCAGATTGCCATAACCGCTGAGGAAGGCGACCGCCTCCCGCGCCTCGGGGTCTTTTGGCAGCGTGTGCGTCTGCTCGTCATTCCGCATCTGGATGCGGTGTTCCACATTGCGCAACTGGCGATAGGCTTCGGTCAGGTCTCGTGCCGTTTCGTCCTCGACCACGCCGCCTGCACGCAGAGCCTCCATTGCGCCGAGCGTGGTGTTGTCCCGCAGTTCCGGGCGCCTGCCACCCAGGATCAGCTGTTGCGTCTGCACGAAAAATTCGATCTCGCGAATGCCGCCGGGTCCAAGTTTTATGTCCGGGTTCGGAATACTGAACTCCCGGGCCTTGGCCTTGGTATTGATCATCCGCTTGATCGCCTGAATGTCCCCAATGGCCCAGTAATCGAGGTTCCGGCGCCAGACATAGGGCTCCATCCCCTTCAAGAAACGTTTGGCGGCGGCGAGGTCTCCGGCAGCCGGCCGCGCCTTGATCCAGACCATCCGTTCCCAGTTCTGGCCGACGCTCTCATAATAGACTTCCGCCATGGCCGTGGACACGGCCAGAGGCGTCGAGGACGGATCCGGCCGCAAGCGCAGATCGGTCCGGAAGACATAGCCGTCTTCGGTGATGTCATCGAACATCCGCACGATGTCACGCGCGATGCGCTGGGCTGCCTCACCGGGAGAGCGCTCCCCGCCATCGAACACGTCCGGATCGTAGAAGAGGCAGAAATCGATATCGCTGGAATAGTTGAGTTCAAACGCGCCCATCTTGCCGAGCGCGATGGCGAAGATGCCGTCGCCTGTCAGGCCGTAATGCGCGAGGGCTACTTTAAGTGCCGTGTCGACGCATTCGCAGGCAAGTTCCGTCAACACCAGCGTGACGTCCATCACATCCAGCTTGCCGGACAGGTCATCCCCGGCGAGCGAGAGATGTGTTGCCTGCTTGGCGCGGCGCAGGATGCGCATCGCCTCTTCGATCGGTCGCTCGCCAAGTTTCGGCAGCATACGCACCGTTTCGAGGGCTTCACGCCAGTCTGCGTCTTCCAGGTCCCGCCCCGCAAGCCGCCGGAGATAAGGCGCCCGGTCAAAGGCGAGCGCCAGAGCCGCTTCCGGCGTTTCCGCAATCGGTCTTACATTCAGCATGCCCTAGGCCCTCGGCAGTCTCAGCGTCGCCTTCAGGCCGGGCGACTCCGCCGGGCCATTGCCATCCGAAAGAATAAGCTCCCCGCCGTGCATTTCCGCAACTGACACAACAAGCGCGAGGCCCAGCCCGCTGCCGGGCTGGGTGCGCGCAGAGTCCATCCGCTGGAAGCGCTGCACAACGCGTTTGCGGGCATCCGGAGGCACGCCCGGCCCCGTGTCGATAACCGTCAGGTCGACCGTGCCTTCCGGTCCGCGCGCCACGGTGAACTGGATCGTTCCGCCGGCGGGCGTGTATTTGATCGCATTGTCGAGCAGGTTCGACAGCGCCTGGCCAATCAGGTCCCGGTCTCCAAGCACCATGAGATGTTTGGCAATCTGGCTCCGGAAACTCTGCTCGGCTTCGTCGCAGGCCGGTTCGAACAATTCGGCGAGTTCCTCCGCCAGTTCGCTGACATCCATCCGCACGCGCTCGCCTTCGGCGCCGGCCTCCAGCCGTGCGAGGCGCAGGATGGCGTTGAACGTGCCGAGCACCCGGTCCACTTCCTCGACCGTCTCGCCCAGCGTTGCCTCAGCACTCTCGCGTGACATCGGCTCGGAGAGGGCAATCTCCAGCCGGTTACGCAGGCGGGACAGCGGCGAGCGCAGGTCGTGCGCAATGGCATTGCCGGTGTTGCGGGTGGATTCCACCAGTTTCTCGATCTGGTCGAGCATGGCATTCATGCGCTGGCCCAGCCGGTCGAACTCATCCCCGGATCCGCGCACGGGCACGCGCCTGCCAAGCTCGCCGCCCATGACCATTTCAGCGGTCCGCGCCAGCTCATCCGCTCGCCGCGCCGCCCCGCGGGAAATCAGCAGGCCTCCCAGAAGGGACAGCACCAGTCCAATGGGGGCCGCAATAAAGATGGCATTCTGGATCCGCCCGACAATCGCCGTCTGCTGCGCCGTATCGAAGGCGACAAGCAGCGCCCCGCCATTGTCGCGCAGGCGCACGATGCGGCCTGCCACCGGGCGGACGACTTCAGACCCGTCGGGCTCCGTCAACGTGACTTCGAAATAGACGGTCTGGACGTCCAGGTCCGGATTGTGCGCCGGCATGCGCTGGAAGTGGCCGGCGATGCGGCGGCCCGATGAATCTTCAAGATAGTAGAAAAATGTCGACCCGTTGCGGGTCATCCGCTCGAACACCGACTCACTTAGGCGCTCCATGCCTCCGGTGAAGTAGGCATTGCCGAGCTGCTCGAATTCGAGGTCCATCCGCCGGTCGGATTCGGCGCGGATGTAATAGACCGTCGAGTAATAGAGATAGACCAGCAGCGCCGCCGAAAACGCCGCAAACATGGCGCTGTAGAGCAGCGCCAGTTTGAAGGTCGTCGTTCGCAGGAAAGTCGGGAGGGCGAATTTCATGGCTCGCTAGTGCCAGCGCCCTGCCCGTCCGTCTAGCCCTGCAGCCTGTATCCGGCCCCGCGGACCGTGTGCAGCAGAGGCTCGTCGAATTCCTTGTCGATCTTGGCGCGCAGGCGCGAGACGTGAACGTCGATCACATTGGTCTGCGGATCGAAATTATAGTCCCACACTTTTTCCAGCAGCATGGTGCGCGTCACGACCTGTCCGGCATGGCGCATCAGATATTCCAGCAGGCGGAATTCGCGCGGCTGCAGGTCAATCTTCTGCCCGGCCCGGGTGACCTTGCGGGTCAGCAGGTTCATTTCGAGGTCGCCAGCCTTGAGCACCGTGACAGGCGGTTCCTGTCCAGGTGTACGGCGGCCGAGGGCCTCGACACGCGCAGCCAGTTCCGCCGGGGCGAAAGGCTTGGCGAGATAGTCTTCGGCACCAGCCTTCAGGCCCTGCACCTTGTTCTGGACATCGCCCAGGGCGGACAGGAACAGCGCAGGCGTTGTGCCGCCCGCATCGCGGAATTCCTTCAGCAGGGTCAGGCCGTCCTTCTCAGGCAGCATGCGGTCGACGACCATCGCGTCGAACTCTTCGGAGCGGGCCTTGGCAAGGCCGCGTTCGCCATCGTCTGCCTTGTCCACCGAGTGCCCGGCCTCAACGAGGACCTTCTCGATGAAGCCAGCCATTTCTGCGTCGTCTTCGATCACCAGCACACGCATGGGATCCTCCTGAACTGTGTCTAGCATATGCGCCTCACTTAGTCTTCGCTGATGTCGATGGTGCGGTAGGTCGTGATCTGGCCGACACGCACGGCGATCAGAACTTTCGTCCGGTTCGCCTTCTTCGCGGCATCGATCGCTTTCTTCAGAACGTCGACGCTGGAGACCGGTTCATTATTGGCTTCCAGGATGACCATGCCGCGCTGGAGACCAGCCTCTTCGATGGCGCCGCCGCGTTCGACCTCGGAAATCACGAGGCCGGCTTCGTCTGCATCGAGGCCAAGGCGCTGGCGCATCTCGTCATCCAGCGGCACGAACGTCACGCCGAGGGACGACATGGTGGCTTCGTCGCCAGTGTCGCCGGAGTCGTTTGACAGGGCCGAGGCCGGAAGGCGGCGGGCATTCAGGCTGTCACCGCGTTCGCCGACCACGACATCGATAGTCTGCCGCTTGCCGCCGCGCATGATGTCGAACTTGTTCGACGTGTTGGCGATCAGCCGCCCGACGAGGCGGGTGGTCGAGGTCGCATCGCTCACCTTCTGCCCGTTCACGGACAGGATGATGTCGCCGCGCTGAAGGCCGCCCTTGTCTGCCGGGCTGTCTTCGGTGACGTCGGCAATGATGGAGCCGTCATTGTTCGGCATGCCCTGGGCTTCGGCCATATCCTCGGTCAGGTCCTGGATCTGAACGCCCAGCCAGCCGCGGGACACGTGGCCATCCTTGATGATGGCCTGGGTCACTTCCTGAGCCAGCTCAGCCGGGATGGCAAAGCCGATGCCGACAGACCCGCCCGTCGGCGAAAGGATCTGCGTGTTCACGCCCACGACATTGCCGTGCAGGTCGAAGGTCGGCCCGCCGGAGTTGCCGCGGTTGATGGCTGCGTCGATCTGGAGAAAGTCAGTGTACGGGCTTTCATTGCCCAGCTCACGGCCATCGGCGGAAAGAATGCCGGCCGTTGCCGTGCCGCTGAAACCGAACGGGTTGCCGAGGGCGACAACCCAGTCACCTTTGCGCAGATTGTGGGAATTTCCGAAGCGGACATAGGGATAGGTTCCCTTGTCCTTCACCTTGATCACGGCGAGGTCTGTGTCGGGGTCGGTGCCCACGAGTTCCGCTTCCAGCTCGTCGCCGTCCTTGGTGACGACTTCGATCTGGACCGCGTTCTGGACCACGTGATTGTTGGTCACGATGTACCCGTCCTGAGAGATGAAGAAACCGGAACCCAGTGACCGCGCTTCGCGCGTCTGCGGTTCATCGCCCTCTTCCTGCTGCTGGCGGCGCTCTTCCAGGAAATCGTCGAGGCCGGGAAGTCCGCGGAACTGCTCGAAGAATTCCTGCATGTCGCCGGCATCGTTCACTTCGCGCTCGGACAATACATTGACGCTGACGACCGCCGGCTCAACGCGCTCGATCAGATCGGCAAAACTCATCGGCGCGCCCGCGGGCGCCTGGATCGCGATCGGCTGAGCGCCTGCCTCAGGGCTGAGAATCTGAGGTGCGATCGACAAGGTCCCAACTGCTGCGGCTCCGAAAAGCGCTGCAACCAGTGCCTGCCGAGAAATGCCAAGTTTCATGATTTCTCTCTCCAACTCTCTGAAAAAACGTCGTTTGTCTGGACGACCGTTACATAATCATACGAGACCGAATGTGGTCATTAAAAGACAGTAAGTCGAATGGAATCAGGTGTTCAGACCGCCTCCGGATCCCGCTGCACGTGCCCCCGTCCGGCCTGCCCAGAAGTCGCGCGCCCGCTGAAAGGTGAGTTCTTCACCTGTGTTATCACTGACAGGCTCCGCGTAACTTTCTCGAATATACTGACACTTGGAGTGTAATTGCGGTTATTCATACCGATAGGATGATAATCACGAAAAAACCCTTGAAATACTACAGTTTGCGAGACATACTGATTTTCAAGACGGATCAGGAGGGGCTGATTAGTGCTCTTGATGCATCGCATGCCAGACAGGCTATTGCGGGCTCGCGCCTATGCCTCAGAACAGTTGCCGGCGCTGGAAAGGCCCATTCCCCGGGCTCACCGGTGTCAATCACCACTTCGTGATGCCCGCCTACTGCCAAGGTGGCTCATGAAGTCCCAATCAGACGTCAAGCAATGTCCCCACCCAGCCTGACGGCTATTCCCACGGGGGTGCGGCGCCGGCAAACCTCCACTTACATTCCCTGATTTGCTCTGGTTGAATAAGGTCGTTCAGCGGAAAAGGCGGATCTTTCGCAAGACCGTGTCTACTACAAGCGGCCCCGGTCACGCAGAACAGCCAAGGCTGGCTCGAGCGAAGCTTCATACTTTTTCCAGCGCCCTTTCGCAGAGTTGTAGATCGGCTGCCGCACCTGGCTGACACTGGCGGTCGCAACGGGCGCAGCATTCTCGTGGAAGTTCAGGCAGGCCGGTTCAAACCCAAGTCCGGCAAATTCCAGCATGCCCCGAATCTCCCCCTCTGCGTTATCGACAAGACTTTCGTAGTCGACCAATCGGAATCTCGATTGCGGCAGCGCCTGCGAATACGTGTCCGCAAGATCATGGAAATCCGCAACGTAATTGGCGAGCTTCCGCAGATCATAGGCATAGCTATAGAGCGATGTGGATGCCGCGAAATGCTGCTTGTAAACGCTGAGGACGCTGTCAGGCGCTTGCCGCCGGAGGCAAATCACACGCGAGGAAGGCAACGCAGCCAGAATGGCCGGGACAAAGAACGCATTCACCGGCATCTTGTCGACAAAGCGCTGGTCGTTTCCAAGAATGGCCCGCACTCTATCGAGATACGCCCCGCCAACCGCAGCAAGGTCTGCATGAGCTGCGCGGGCAATCACTTCGGCATCAACAACTTCTTTTCGGGTTCCCCCTGTGGCCTGGTGAAGACAGGCGCCAAATTCGTGGCGTTCCCCGGCAGACACGATCTGGGAGTGGCTGGAAAGAATCCGGTCGACCAATGTCGTCCCGCTTCTGGGAAGCCCTACAATGAATACAGGCCCATCAGCTGGCGTTGCCGCATTGATGGGCAGGCGATTCGCCAGCGCTTTCGCTGCTTCGTATGCGGCATGGTCGTCGGCCTCGCGGTCAGGCACATGCGGGCGGACGAGTGCTTTGCCCCGCTCCAGCCAGACCATAACGGATTGAGGATCGCCGAGATCCTCATGAACCTTGGCGATTGCGTGCGCCAGGACCAGCCCGCCTTCTGCATCCTGCGGGTTACGTTGGCTCCAGGCTTGCTGGAGTACGGCCAGGTCATTTTTTTCCGGCGTTTGCCTGGTAATCTGCGTCAGGTGCATCTGCGCCGCGGTGAAACCGGGCGCCAGACGCAAGGCAGTCCTGTAGGCTTCCCTCGCCTCTTCAAATTTCCCGAGGAACTGAAGGGCAGATCCAAGATTGAAGAAACTCAGCGCATCCCCGGGCGAAGCTTGAGTCGCTTTCCTGTGAAACTCGACTGCCTCCTCGTGGCGATCCAGTTTGCTCAGTGTCGTGCCAATCAGAGCAAGTGTGTAGCCATCGCGTGGGTTTCTCGTCTTCGCCTGGTCCAGACATCTCAATGCCTGTGCAGGCTGATTGAGACCAACCAGCGACCGGGCGGCCTGCACAAAAGGCCCCGGTCCCGGGTAGCCTTTCCGGACAGCGCCTTCGAGCAATCCGAGCGCGTTTCGGTAGTCATGATTTTCACAGGCAATAACGCCCATCAAAAAATAGCCGTCTGCGCTTTCAGCATTTTTTTCCAGCACTTGCCGGCAGCAATCCAGCGCTTCCTGGTATTTCTTTTGTTGGAGAAATTGTTTCGCCTGGTGCAGCAGATGTTCTTCTTGGGTTTTCCCGGATCCCTGAACACCGAAGGTAGAATAATTCAGTACCATGCAGGCAGCGTATGCCCGATCAGACCGTCTCCTTCAAGTTGTCAATTCAAGTGGAAAATAACTATCTCAAATAGTATACACAATTGAATTAAAGAGGCCATTTTCCGGTACTGACAGCTCAGACATCCTCGGCTTCGATCTGCTGGGCGACGGTCCGCTTGCGGCGGGCCGTGAGGATGCCGATCAGCCCGCCAATCCCCAGCAAGGCAAAGGGGCCGATCCAGAGCAGTGCGCCGCTCAGGCTGTTCCCCTTCGGGCGGAACAGGACGAACTCGCCATAGCGGCTTTCAAACCAGTCGCGGACTTCCTGGTCTGTTGACCCCTCGCCCACCATTTCGCGAATCCGGGCGCGCATGTCTTCGGCGATCGGCGCGGCAGACTGCGAGACCGGCTCATTCTCGCACGCCACACAGCGCAGCTCCCGCATCAGGGCCTGCGCGCGGGCCTCTTCCTCGGCATTGTCGAGCGGCGCCTCTGCGGCGAGCGCGATCACGAGAGACAGGAAGAGCGCCTTCATCTTTTGACCTTCACCATGCTCAGAAAGCCTCCAAGGCCGATCAATAGCACGCCAAGATACACGAAATCGATGAGCGGGTTGAAGTAGACACGGAACACCCAGCGCGCCTTGCCGTCGACCACGCGCTGCTCTCCGAGCGCGGCGTACAAATCGCCCGTACCCGTCTTGAAGATGGCCGTCTCCGTCGTCGGCATGCGAGCCGCCGGATAATAGCGCTTCATTGGCTCCAGCACTGTTTTGGTGCCGCCTTTAACGGCTGTCAGCACGGCCTTGTCGGCATACCAGTTCGGCCCTTCGATGGAGCCGACATCGTCCAGCGTGAAGGTCCAGCCCGCTGCCCGTGCTGAGCCGCCCTCTTCCAGGGCCACGGTGGTTTCATAACGCTGGGTGGTTTCCACAACAGCGCCAATGATGAACAGGCCGATGCCCATATGCGCCAGCGTCATGCCCCAGACACGCGGCGAGACACGGAACACCCGGTTCAGCGAGACCGCCCGGCGCTTCAGCTCCCACAGCGCTCCGCCGATCAGCCAGACGCCCAGCGCCAGCCCGAACGCGGCCCCGAGCGAAATATCCCAGACAGCGATCCCCAGAACGGCAAACACCGCGACCAGCGCAGCGCCGGCGATAGCCCAGCGCGTCCATTGTTTCAGGTCCGCCTTGCCCCAGGCCCAGCTCTGGGCGACCGGCAACAGCACCAGCAGGACCGCCAGGATCGGGACAAAGGTCAGCCGGAAATATGGTTCGCCTACGGACATGGTGCGCCCGGCCGCCTCGGCCATGAGCGGGAACAGCGTGCCCAGCAGGACGGTCAGCGCCGCCACGATCAGCACGACATTGTTGGCCATCATCGCGCCTTCCCGGCTGCCGATCAGCCAGGGTTTTGCGCCCTTGAGGGACGGCCCGCGCCAGACGAACAGGCCCAGCGCCAGAACGCCATACACCAGCAGTCCGAACAGGAGGATGGTCCCCCGCGTCGGATCGACGGCGAAGGCATGCACCGAGGTCAGCACACCGGAGCGTACGAGGAAGGCGCCCATGATCGAGAACAGGAAGGCGAGCACGGCGAGGAGCGCCGTCCAGGCGGCGAAATTCTCCCGCTTCTCCGTAACGATGACGGAGTGCAGCAGCGCCGCGCCGATCAGCCAGGGCATCAGCGAGGCATTCTCGACCGGATCCCAGAACCACCAACCACCCCAGCCGAGCTCGTAATAGGCCCAGTAGGAGCCGAGCGCGATGCCGAAGGTCAACGGCACGAAGGCCGCCAGCGACCAGCGCCGCGCTTCCTTTGCCCAGACCCGGTCAATCCGGCCCTCCATCATGCCGGCTGCCGCCAGCGCGAAAACGAAGGAATAGCCGACATAGCCGAGATAAAGCATCGGCGGATGGAAGGAGAGCGCCGGGTCCTGAAGCAGCGGGTTCAGCCCCGCGCCCTGGAAGGGCGCCGGATCCAGCCGCAGGTAAGGCGAGGAGGCAAACAGCAAATAGCCCATCGCACCGGCGGAAAGGAATCCCTGCACGCCCAGCGCACGCGATTCGAAACGTTCCCGGCCGGTCTTCATCAGGGCCGCTGCGGCCGCACCGAACGCCAGCGTCACCAGCGCCCAGAGCGCCATGGAGCCTTCATGATTCCCCCAGGTGCCAGCGACCTTGTAGAGCATCGGCTTCAGCGTGTGGGAATTGTTCGCCACCAGCTGGAGGGAGAAATCCGACACGGCAAAGGCATACACCAGCGTCAGGAAGGAAAATGCCATCAGGCCGAATCCGGTGACAGCTGCCATGCCCGCCCAGCGGCGGTCGCCCTTCAGGCCGAAGATCGTTTGCGCCAGCGTGGCGCCCAGCGCCAGAAAGGCCGCGAAGTGCCCGGCTTCGATCATCCGCCGATCGCCTCGGGGCGCAATTCGCGCGGCTGGTAGTTTTCGTCATGCTTGGCCAGGATCTGCCGGGCCGTGAACGTGCCGTCTTCACCGAATTGACCGATGGCAACAACGCCCTGCCCTTCGCGGAACAGGTCCGGCGCGATTCCTGTGAACGAGACCCGGATCTCGGCGTCGCCATTGTCCATCACGCTGAACAACATGGTCGCGCCATCATCTGAATAGGTCAGCGAGCCGGGCTCGACCCAGCCGCCAACCTTCACCTCGCGGCCCGGTTTCGGCATGCCTTTCTCGGCCAGCGTCTGCGGTGTGTAGAACAGATTGGCATTCTGGCGCAGGGCCATAAAGGCCAGCCCCGCCGCAGCCAGCAGCAGGACGGCAGCGATGCCAAACGTATAGAGTCGTCGAGTGCGTGCGCGCATGCGCGTCTTATAGTCCGCCTCGCACCGAAATGGGAGTGCGGCAGATGCATCGCACCTGCCGCCCGTCCCGATGGCTTATTGTGCCCAGCGCTTCGCGGCTTCGGCCACCCGGACACCGTATTGGCGAGCCGTTTCGAGATCGCCCTTGCCCGGCGCTTCTTCCGGCGAGGCGTCCGACGGGGAAATGGCCATCGCGCCCGAGAAACCGGCGGTCCAGTTCACATCGTCCGGCCCGTGGGCCTTGGTGTTCGCCGGCAGAAGGCCGGTCCCGACCCAGATCTGCCCGTGCTGTTGCGACAGGGTGAAGAAATAGTCGAGCGTCGCCTTCTTGTCGCCGTTCACAGAAGCGGAATTGGTGAAGCCGCCGGCGATCTTGTCTTTCCACTCCTGCGTAAACCACGGCTTGGAGGTCGCGTCGGTGAACTTTTTGAACTGCCAGGCCGGGCCGCCCATATAGGTCGGGCTGCCATAGATGATGGCGTCATATCCGGCCAGCGCCTCGAATTCGCCTTCACCGAGGTCGCCGTCTTCATTGATCCGGAACAGTTTCGCGTCTGCGCCGTCCACCGAGCTGGCCCCGGCATGCACGGCTTCCGCCTGTTTCTGTGTGTGGCCGTAGCCGCTGAAATACACGATTGCGATCTTTGTCATGTGTCCTACTCCGCTAAGTGTTTCGTGGGGCCTCTCATTGCGCCCGACCTGGCCCATATAGGACACCAGTTCCCTTGAAAAAGTAGGTTCCGATTAGTAACTAAAGGATCAGGCAGACTTTTTCTCAGCTCAGAGGTGCCCCATGACCGGAACAACGAAACCGCAGAACGGAAATCACACGGCCTGCCCGATGGATTCCCTGCTGAAACTGCTGATGGGGCCGTGGACGACCTATATCCTGTGGCTGCTGCGCTCTCAGGGACCGCAACGCTTTGGTGAGCTGAAAGCCGGCATGCCCGGCATTTCGTCAAAGGTGCTGACCGAGCGTCTGCGCATGCTGGAAGGCGCTGGCCTCATCCACCGGGACTACAAGCCCACCGTGCCGCCTGCCGTCACCTATTCCCTCACCCCGCGCGGAGCTGAGCTGAAAGATGTTCTGGAAGGCCTCAACGACCTCGCCCAGCGCTGGCACGCGGAAGACATGCGGGTGGAAGCGTAGCCTGAAGGAAAGGCTGGCCTATTCCGACGGTGCAGCTTCCGGCGTGGGCGGGGCCTCGTCGCCCTGCCCGATGGCGGCGATCATCCCCTTGAAGCGTTCGCGGCGCGGATCGCCTTCGGGGAGGTTGTTGTAGATGTAGCGCATGGCCTGCTCGGCCTTGTCCTGATCGCCTGCCTGCGCAGCGCCCATGGCGGCCCACATGCCGGCGCGCACCTGGGTCTGGTCCAGCTCGTAGGCCCGGCCATAGAGCCGGGTCGCCTGCGGGCTGACCCCGCCGCCTGACAGGGCCACCAGCGTATCGGCAAGCGCCACCAGCGCGGGAACGAAATTCTCATCACGGCGCAAGGCAGACTGATAGGCCCGCGCGGCATCTTCCGGTCGGCCTTCGGCGCGCAGCATTTCGCCGATGAAGAAATGCGGCTGCGGGTCATTCGGGCGCTTCTGGGTTGCCAGTTCAAGACGCGACAGGGTTTCGGCCGGGGTCAGCGTCTCCGGGGCGTTCTTGATCTTGTCCGCCAGCCCTGCCTGGCGCTCTGCCATGGGATTGTCCGGCATGCCGGGCTTGCCTACCGCCAGATAGCCCGCCACGGCGACGGCCAGGCAGACTCCGGCGACAGCAATATTCATGCGGTTCATCGTTTCGGAAACCTCAGGCGTGCGCGCAGGCCCCCGGCCGGGGCCTCATCCAGTTCAAGCACGCCCTTATGCAGCTCTGCCAGCTCTGTGACAATCGACAGACCCAGCCCGGTGCCCGGGGTTGTTTCATCAAGTCGCACCCCGCGCTTCAGCGCGCCTTCGCGTTCTTCCGCCGTGAGGCCGGGCCCGTCATCGTCGACCTCCAGGCGCAGTTCCGTCGCATCGTCTGCCACAGTCACCTTCACATCGGCCCGCGCCCATTTGCAGGCATTTTCCATGAGATTGCCGACCATTTCCTCAAGGTCCTGCTGCTCCCCGCGGAAGACAGCCGTCTCGGCGCCTGTCACGGTCACATCGATGCCTTTGGAGTCGTAGAGCCGGTTCATCAGGCGGGCGATGCCGTCCAGCACCGGGCGAACCTCCGTGCGTGCGCCCAGCGCTTCGGCCCGGGCGGCCATGCGGGCGCGCTTCAGATAGTGCTCCACATTGGTCTGCATGGAATCGACCTGCCGGCGCACGACGTCATCCAGCTGTGTTTCGCCGGTCGCCTCATTGCGCAGCACCGCAATCGGCGTCTTCAGCGCGTGGGCGAGATTGCCGACATGCGTCCGCGCCCGCTCCACCACCTGCCGGTTGTGATCGACCAGCTTGTTCAGCTCTTCCGTCAGTGGCTGCACTTCAGACGGATAATCGTCGGCCAGTTTCAGGCGCGTGCCTTCCCGGATCTCGGCAATGTCATGCCCCAGCTTCACCAGCGGACGCAGGGAATAGCGGATGCCGGCCACCATGGCCGCGAAGACGCTGCCGAAGAGAACAACCATCGTGCCGATCAGCAGGTTGCGGAACCGGGTCGCCGCTGCATCGTTCTGCGCCCTGTCCGCCGCCGCCACCAGCACCAGCGGCGTCTCCCGGTTCTCGACCAGAATGGCCTTGGCCGCCGCGAATGTTCTCTGGCCCGCAGGGCCCGGACCGATGCCGAACTGCGTCGTGCCCGGCGTGGCAAGCGCGCGCTTCAGCAGGCGCGGCGACATCGGCACCGGCTCATCCCACAGGCTGCGTGACCTGAGGTCGCCGACCGGGTCGCCATCTTTGTCCACGGCAACGATGGCCCAGTAGCGGCCGGAATACTGGGTCTGGTAGCGGGAATCGGTCGACAGGAAGACGTGATTGTCATCCGTCACCCGGCCATCGGCCAGAAACGCGCCTTCCCTCGTCATGTCACGGGTCAGCGTGATCAGCGTCTGGTCCAGCTCATCCGACAGGAGGGAGAGCGTCTGCGCCCGGTAAAGTGCCGACAGGGCCAGGGCGCCGCCAATCAGGACGATCAGTCCCCAGATGGCTGCCGCCAGCATGATCCGCCGGGCCAGCGACAGGCGTGTCCAGCGGTCAAGGAATGTGACAGGTTTGGGATCGGCCTCGCTCATACAAGGCATTCAGCACGGGCCGGCATCAGCCGGCCACGCGCGCTTCGTTCTCCGGCACGACCAGGCGATAGCCCAGGCCGCGTTCGGTCTGGATCCGGTCCTGCCCGATCTTCCGGCGCAGGCGGCCGATAAACACTTCGATCGTGTTCGAGTCGCGATCAAAGTCCTGATCGTAGATATGTTCGACCAGTTCCGTACGCGGAACAACGCGCCCCTGATGGTGCATCAGATAGGAAAGCACGCGGTATTCATGGGCGGTCAGCTTCACCGGCTCGCCATTGATCATGGCGCGCGCGGCACGTGTATCGACCATCAGCTTGCCGGCTTCCAGCGTCGCGGCGGAATGACCGGCCGCGCGGCGCAGCAGCGCCCGCAGACGCGCCAGCAATTCTTCGGTGATGAAAGGCTTGGTCAGATAGTCGTCGGCCCCGGCATCGAAACCAGCCACCTTCTCGCTCCACGAATCGCGGGCCGTCAGGATCAGGACCGGAAAGGATTTGCCATCCGCGCGCCACTTCTTCAGCACGCTCACCCCGTCCATCTTGGGCAGGCCAAGGTCCAGGATCACCGCATCATAAGGCTCGGTATCGCCAAGGAAATGCCCGTCCTCGCCATCGGCAGCCAGGTCCACGGCATAGCCTGACTGGCCCAGCACGTCGGCCAGCTGGCGGCGCAGGTCAGCATCATCTTCAACAACCAGGATACGCATGGTTCAGCTACTCCCTGAAAAGGCTAATGTCGGCTCAGGCGCCGCGGCGGTCAAGGATCGCGCCGGTTTGCGCATCGACCACGAAATGCATTTTGCGGCCGTCCTTGGTCATCCAGTCGATCTCATAGACCGATTTGCCATTGCCCTTGTCGTACAGATCCGCGCTCAGCTGGTAGCCGCCATATTGCTGCTTCAGCTTGTTGAAAATCTGGCTGAGCGGCACTGTCCGCCCCTGATTGCGCGAATCGCGCGCCTGACCGGGCGAGAACTGGTTCATCCAGCCCTGCGCCGACGCGGCGGGCGCGACAACGAGGCCAAGTGCCAGAAAAAGGGCAGCAATCCGTTTCATACCCTGCCGTATAAGGGCGCAGCTCTGAATGTGAAGTGAACGATACCGTTTACTTTCGTTCAGTGCCGCATCGGCCTGCCAGGCGGCTTATGGCGATCAACCCTGTGGCGGACATGAGCAGGCGTCAGGACTTCTCCGCCCATTTGCGCAGGCCTTCATCCTTGGGGTTTTCCAGGACGATTTCCAGCCGGACATAAAGGTCGCCCGGCGGCGAGGTCTTCACGCCCTTGCCCTTCAGGCGCAATTGCGCGCCGGTATTGGACCCTGCGGGCACTTTCAGCGTCACATGGCCGGACGGCGTCTTCACTTCCACGCTGCCGCCCAGCACCGCCTCTTTCAGGCCGATGGGCAGTTTCATGCGCAGATCCTTGCCGTCCCGCTCCCAGATCTTCGATGGGCGCACCTCGATTTCGAGCAGCGCGTCGCCGGGCGGGCCGCCATAAGGCGATTGCTGGCCCTGGCTTTTCAGGCGCAGCGTTTGTCCGGAATCAATGCCTGCGGGAATATTGACGTCCAGCGCCCGGCCGTCGGCCATGGTCATGCGGCGGCGCGCGCCAAGCACGGCATCCTCGAATTCGACCTGCACGCGGTAGCGAACATCGCGGCCCTTTTGCGGCCCTGGTCCGCCCCGGCGGGACCGGCCACCGCCGAACATGCCGGAGAGAATGTCTTCAAACGGGTCGCCCTGTGCGCCTTCGAACGGGCTTTTGCCGGACGTGCTTTGCCAGCGGAACCCGCCGCCACCGGGATGGGCGCCGGGATGCCCCCCGCCGGCAAATCCGGTCGGGTTTCCGTCGCCGTCGATCTCGCCACGGTCGAATTTGGCCTTCTTTTCCTTGTCGCCAAGGATTTCGTAGGCCGCCGAAACGCGCTTGAACTCTTCTGCCTTCTTCGGATCATCCTTGTGCTGGTCCGGATGCAGGGCTTTCGCCTTTGCCCGGTAAGCCTTCTTGATCTCGGCCTCCGTCGCCGAGCGCGGAACGCCGAGCACGATATAGGGGTCGATGGCCAAGTGAGTCGGATCCTTCTGGTAAATCATTTTCTGCCATACAGTTAAGGTGTCCCGAGGGGGATTGAAACCCATGGGCCGGTGCGGCCATCTGCGCCGATTTCAGCGACTCGCGCCGCAACCGCTCCCGCCGGGATAGCAGCCGACGGCGTTTCCAGCCGGGTCTCGCCTGTGAAACCAGCCCCGGTATCGAACTGAACGGCGAACTGGCCGGCATTGTCGCCCTCCGGCAGGGCCCAGCTCTCTGGCAGGTCCACCCCGCGGCGCACCCAGCTGAGCTGACCCTCCACCGCGCGAAGATGGCAAACCGGCCAAGGGCGCCCGCCTTCGTCTGCGAACGAGACCGGCACCGGCTCATCCTGCGGCCCGCGCCAGTCCAGCGCCACGCCGATCTCATCCGGTGACACCGCCGCCAGCGCATCCGCGCTATCCAGCAGCAGAACCCGGGCCCCGGCCTCAGCGGCCGCACTGACACTGCCCCGCTGCCCGCGCAGGAGACCCGACAAGGCCCATTGGTCCGGCCCCACCAGGTCTGCCGTCTCGAACTGAATCAGTTCCCAGCCTTCGCCCGTTTCCAGAAGCAGCATGTTGCCGCCTGACAGCACCTGCGCCCGTGGCAGGCTGGCAAAGCTGCCGGATGTTTCCACAAGGAGCATGTTGCTCCGGTCCCACCGGCCGACCGGCCCCGCGTCGACAGCGTCGGTGAGCGTCCCCGTCACGGCCGGACGCATCAGCCTCGCCCGTTCGGTCATCGTGCCTGCGTCCGGCCCTGACGGGGGCGCCACCCACCGCGACCACCACACTGCCCGCCACAGGCTTCAGGATGCGCCGGGCGTAGCCGCCATAGGCCTTCACCAGCTGGAACGTGTCCGTCACCCCGTCGCCCGTGCCGATCTCCTGATCGGTGGCACTCACCGCAGCGCCGGGCGCGCAGCTCCGGTCGTCCAGCGCATCGCGGAAGCGGAACCCGTTCAGCCGCCCGCCCCGCGCCTCGAAGAAGGCGACCACCGCCTGCAGCGTGTCCAGCCGCGTGACCGCGCTGCCCACATCCCAGCGCCTCCGGGACCCCGCCCACAGCGCATTGCGCGCCTCCGCCCCGCTCGCCAGTGTGACGACTTCCGTCTTCCGCTCCGGCCCGCCGCTTGCGGCCAGCGCCAGCGGCACGGGAAAGCTCACCTCATGAAAATTGTTCAGGCTCACAGAAACCGCCCTCCCTGGCTGACCAGCCGCGCCAGCACAGCGCCGATGGCATTGCGCCCGGTGACAGCGGATTGTTCCGTTCCCTGCGCAAAGTTCATATTGACGTTAAGCGCGGAGGAAGACGGCCCGCCATTGAACACGGCTTCGGCGGCCACCCGCGCAATATCGCGCAGAATGGCATCGGCCATGCGCTGGAAATCCAGCTCGCCGCTGCGCGCGGCCTGCGTCAGGGCCGCGCCGTCCCGCGCGCCCCAGTTCGGACCACCCGGCCCCGTCAGGGCTACCAGCGGTGGAGCCGATTTCGACTCATGCCTGTTTTTTCCGGATCTCCAGTTCCACGCCATGCCGCCGCAATCGCCTCCGTCATCTGATGACGGTAAGTTAAGATGCAGGCGCCTCCGGAGGATTGGATTTCAAATATCCCAATATTTACAACGGATTTTCTGATAAACCCTGTCGGAGAGGCGCTGAATTGTCCCACAGAACAGCAGCGTTCGGGCGTAGCCACCGCCGCGCAAATCTGCTTTGATTCCAAGCTTCCGGTTCAAGGGGTTGAGGAGCTGCAGCCATGTCAGCGCGCGTCATTTCTATTGCCAATTCCAAGGGCGGCGTCGGCAAGACGACCACGACGGTCAGCCTGGCCGAAGCCTTTGCCGCAGAGGGCCGCCGCGTGCTGGTCGTGGACCTCGACACGCAGGCCAACGCCTCCCTGCTTGTCTTCGGACATGAGGGCGACGAACACCTCTTCCAGGCGATCAATGACTACGCCACCATCTCCGACTGGCTGCTGGAGAATTTCGAGGCGAACGAGCAGAAACGCCTGTCGGAATTCATCGTGACCGACGCCTCGGACGTAACCTCGGGCGGCAAGCCGCTGCCGTTGGACCTGATCCCGTCCAGCCCGCGCCTGCGCAAGACCGAGAAAGAGCTGATCTACCACCTCACCGAGCAGGGTTATTCCATGCAGGCCCTGGAAAACCAGGTCGGCCGGCGCCTGCGCGACGACTTCAACCTGCTGAAGGCGAAGTATGGCGTCATCCTGTGCGACTGCCCGCCCGGCATCTCCACCATGACCGAATCCGTGCTGGCGGCCAGCCATCTCGTGATCGTGCCCACCATTCCGGACTTCATGTCCACGCTTGGCCTCGACCTGTTCACCGGCGATGTGATGGAAGGCCTGCGAGACCGCGACGTGAAGAGACTCCCCATGGTGCTGGCGACCCGTTATGATAACTCGTCCCACCAACAGGTCGTCCTCAACGCCATGCGCGAAGCGGCCGCGGCACAGGAAGCCGAGTTCGACATGTTCAAGACCATCATCCCGATGAAATCGGGCTTTGCCACCAACCCGATCGAGCTGGGCCCCGAGCCGACGATCGAGGCAAAATGGGCCGATGGCGCCCTGCCCGTGATCAAGGATCTGCTGGCCGAAGTGAAAGCGGCCCTGGCATGAGCGGCGACGCACACAAGGCCGGCGCCGAGGCGCTGAAATCCCTCCTCTCCATGGCGTTCAGCGCGCTGGGCGAGAAGGAATACGCCGCCGCGGCCGGCCTGCTGACCAAGAAGCCGATGATCTCCGCCGGGCAGACGGTTGAGGTCATGCGCGCCCTGCGCGATGCCGTCGGCAAGGACATTTTCGAGGCCCAGCTGAAATCGCTGACGGCGCATCAGGCCCGCCTGCTCGCCCGCCGCCTCGACAAGAGCGTGCCGGACATCGAAGTCTCCACCGCCGGCGCCGCCTGCGCCTGGATCCGTGACCTGATGGACGGCAAGACGCCGGAGGCTGCACCGGTCGTTGAAGCGCCCACAGAAGAACCTGCCGCTGAAACGCCCGAAGAAACTGAAGCCGAAACGCCTGCCGAGCCCGAAGCCCCGAAAAAGCCCGCCTCCTCCGGCGCCTATTTCGGCCGCAAGAGCTTCCGCACCGGGAACTGAGCCCCTCACAACTGCCGCACGCCCAGTACGGCGTCGTCCAGCATCAGCGCCCAGACGGCCCAGACGAGCGCGTCCACACGGTCGGGCGAGCCGGTGAACCCGTCTGCCCCAAAGGCGCACATTTCGTCCTCCAGCGCGCCCAGCTGCCCGGCATGATGCACGCGGCCCTGTTCATACAGCGTCGCCACCGGCAGCGCCCTTGCCCGCTTCGACAGGCGCGCATTCACCAGACGCACCGGCACGGGGCAGCCTGCCGTCTCCAGCACCTGCCGCACCATTTCGCCGCCCTGATTGGCCTCCGCGATCACCTCCCGCGCGCCCACCCGGCGCACCAGCGCGACTGCCCGTCCGGCCCAGTCCAGCGGGCGCAGCCCCTGCGCGGAAGCATCGCCCAGCACATAGGCATCATTCCCCGCCCGGCCTGCCGCGATAATCCCGCAGGCATCCGCCGTCTCGCCACTGGTGGCGGGCGGGTCAACCGCCACGACCACATCCCAGAGTGCCGGCACGATGGCGATGCGCGCCTCATCGATCCGGGAACGGAGGAACAGCGCCCCCTCCGGGTCCTCCACGATCCGGCCTTCCAGTTCCTGCCGCCCGAGGCGTGTGCCGCCATAGGCCGCCTCCATCGCAGACAGGAAACCGGGGGCAAGATGGCTTGCATTCTCCCGCGTCGTGCCCAGCGTCACCACCGTGTCCGGCGCCGCATGCAGCCGCCGCATCAGCGCCGTGGGCCGTGGCGTCGTCGTCACCAGCGCCCGCGGATCGGCCCCAAGGCGCAGGGCCATCTGCAGCATGTCCCATGCCGCCTCCGCATAGCGCCAGGCTGCTAACTCGTCGCACCAGGCGGCGTCGAATTGCGGCCCGCGCAGACTGTCCGGGTCTTCGGCGGAGAAGACATAGGCCCGCGCCCCGTTCGTATATTCCAGCATCCGGCGCGAGGCATGATAGACCGGGCGCCAGCCCGTTTCCGGCTCGATCGCCAACAGGCCGCTCTCGCCATGGATCATCACTTCGCGCACATCGTGCAGCGTCGGCCCGACCAGCGCGATCCGCCCGGCGCCGCGAATGGCCTTCCAGCGCACCCATTCGGCCCCGGCCCGCGTCTTGCCCGCCCCGCGCCCGCCCTGGAACAGCCAGGTCCGCCAGCCGCCCGGCGGGTTCACCTGCGCCTCCCGGCAGGTCAGCAGGAAGGGGAAGTATTCCACGAACTTCCGCAGGCGCGGCTGCCCTTTCGCCCCGGCCTCCTTCCAGTCCAGCACTCTTCGTCTCGATAGCGGCTCCCAGATCTCCGAGTAGTCTATCGAGGTTGTCCCGCCGCTCTCTTGCGGCCTCTGCTGCTGCATTGGCATGCTCCCCCCTTGCTTCATGCATCCGGCGCACTTCTCCTGCCATGCGCACGATCATTGCCGCCGCGGCATTGATCTCCTCCGTTCCCTGAGCAGAGACCAGCGCATCGATCTGAAGATCGGACGCGTAATCCAGCGCCAGCGTCTGGCGCTCCAGCGTCGCTTCGGGCCGCTTCAGGTCATGCCGTTTCATGTACCGGGAAATAACCGCAGCATCGCGGCCCAGACGGCGCGCAATCTCCGCCACGCTGCGCCCGCTGAGATACAGCAGCCGCATCGCCCGTCCGTCCCGTTCGGTGATGTCTCGTCTTTGCGTTCGTCCAGCCATGCGCGGAGTGTGACGCAAGTGCGTATGGGGAGGATTCACGCTATCCCCGTCTCATCCCGGAAAACGCGCAGCCTTTGTCCGGGACCCAGTATTTGCTGGGGCTCTCGCAGGCTGGGTCCCGGATATTTGCTGCGCAAATTCCGGGATGACAGGGGGAAGAAGCTAGCCTTATCCTCCGGCCCGGCCCTCAGCTCATCTCCCGCACGCCCGCGATACATTGCGAGGGGCAAGGGTCGGAGGACGGGTCGGTCACGTCGCCCGTCTTCTCGATGGCGGATTTCGCGCAGTCATAGTCGAGATCGATGATGGCATCGAACTGGTTCAGGTACACATTGCCCGTCAGTTCATCCAGGAAATGCGTACGCTTCAGCCGGTCCATCACCGGGCCTTTCACCTCGCTGAGGTGCAGGGTCACGCCTGCATCCTTCAGGCGCCGGTTGATCGCTTCCAGGCTTTCAAGGCCGCTGACATCGATATGGTTCACCGCCGGGCACATCAGCACGATATGCTGCACATCCGGCCGGTTCCCGAGGACGCAATAGACCGTATCTTCCAGGAAGCGGGCATTGGCGAAATAGAGGCTCTCGTCGATCCGTATCGTGACGATGTGGTCAGGGATCACGACAGCGTGGCGGTTCACATTGCGGAAATGGTGGGTGCCGGGCACCTGCCCCACAATGGCGAAGTGCGGCTTGGAGGTGACATAAAGGTGCAGGCCGATCGAGACGATGATGCCGGTCGTCACGCCGAGCTCCACGCCCGCCAGCAATGTGACGAGAATCGTGCCCAGCATGGCGGCAAAGTCCCGCTTCGAATAGCTGAGCGTGTGAGCCAGTTTCTTGAGGTCCACGAGGCCGAGCACGGCGACAATGACGGTCGCGGCCAGCACGGCTTGCGGAAGGTTGTAAAGCAGCGGCGTCAGGAACAGGGCCGCCAGCGCGATGCCCACGGCGGTGAAGGCGCCAGCCGCCGGCGTCTCTGCGCCAGCATCGAAATTCACGGCAGAGCGGGCAAAGCCGCCGGTCACCGGATAGCCGCCGGAAAAGCCCGCCGCGAGGCTTGAGGCGCCAAGCGCAACCAGCTCCTGGTCCGGGTCGATCCGCTGGCGGCGCCGGGCAGCCAGCGTCTGCGCCATGGAAACCGATTCAATGAAGCTGATCATCGCGATGAGCGCGGAGGAGCCGAGCAGCGATTGCCACAGGCCGGGGTCAAACTCGGGCACGGTCAGGCCCGGCAGGCCCTTCGGAATGTCGCCGACAATGCTTACGCCTTTGGCTTCCAGCCCGAAGGCGACGACGGCCAGGCCGCCCACCACCACGGCCAGAACCGGTCCGGACCGGGCCAGCGTGCCCGCGATATGTTCCTTCA
Organism: Hyphomonas sp.; assembly: GCA_002700305.1. Classification (GTDB taxonomy): domain Bacteria; phylum Pseudomonadota; class Alphaproteobacteria; order Caulobacterales; family Hyphomonadaceae; genus Hyphomonas. Next base: position 30,145 of record PACZ01000044.1, read on the forward strand.
GGCCCAGCGCCAGCAGCAGCGGCTTCATGCCCTTGCGCGCCCAGAACAGGAAGGCCACCGCCGGAGCGCCGATGGCGACCGTATACCAGTTCACATCGCCCAGATGGCTGATGATGCTGGCCAGCGTCTCGATGATGTTGTGCCCGCTCGCCTGCACGCCCAGCAGGTATTTCAGCTGGCTGACGGCGATCAGGATACCGGTCGCGGTGACAAAGCCGGAGACGACCGGGTGGCTCAGGAAATTGGCCAGGAAGCCCAGCCGGAAGATGCCCATCACCACCAGGATCAGGCCGGACAGGATGGCGAGGATGATCGCGGCGGTCAGGTATTCCGGCGTGCCCTGTTCGGCCACCTTGCCGGCGGCGACGGCCGTCATCAGCGACAGGATCGCCACCGGCCCCACGGCCATCGTCCGGCTGGTGCCGAAAATCGCGTAGACCACCAGCGGCAGGATGGAGGCATACAGCCCCACCTGCGGCGGCAGGCCCGCCAGCATCGCATAGGCCAGCGATTGCGGGATCAGCATCACCGTCACGATCACCGCCGCCACCATGTCATTGGCGAACGTGCCGCCATTATAAGTGCGGCCCCATTCAAGAATGGGCAGGTGTTCGGACAGTTTCACGCGTACAGCCCCCGGCTTTTTCCGGCACTATAGAGCGTTCAGCGGAATTTTCAGATAGCTGGTGCCATTATCGTCCGGCTCCGGCATCTGGCCTGCGCGCATATTGATCTGGATCGAGGGCAGGATCAGCCGCGGCATGTCCAGCGTCGCGTCCCGCGCCTCGCGCATGGCCACGAACTCGTCCTCGGTCACCCCGTCATGGACGTGAACATTGTGCGCCCGCTCCTCGGCGACCGTGGTTTCCCACTTGTACTCGTCCCGGCCCGGCGCCTTGTAGTCATGGCACATGAACAGGCGCGTTACGGGCGGCAGACTCAGCACTTTCTTGATCGAACGGAACAGCGTGCGAGCGTCTCCGCCGGGAAAGTCCGCCCGGGCGGTGCCATAGTCCGGCATGAACATGGTATCGCCCACGAACGCCGCGTCGTCGACGACATAGGTCATGCAGGCCGGCGTGTGGCCGGGCGTGTGCAGGGCATGGGCTTCGATGTTCCCGATGCGGAAAGTATCGCCGTCCACCATCAGCTTGTCGAACTGGCTGCCGTCGCGCTGGAACCGGGTTCCTTCATTGAAGATCTTGCCGAACGTGTCCTGCACGGTGCGGATCTCGGCGCCGATGGCGATCTTGCCGCCCAGCTTTTCCTGCAGGTACGGCGCGGCCGAAAGGTGGTCGGCATGGACGTGGGTCTCCAGGATCCACTCAACCTTCAGGTCATTTTTCTGAATGAAGTCAATGATCTCATCTGCGGACTCGGTATTCGTGCGGCCGGATGCCGGATCGAAGTCCAGCACCGAATCGACCACGGCGCAGGCCTTGGTCTCCGGGTCGGCAACGACATAGCTGACCGTGAAAGTGGGTTCGTCGAAGAAAGCGGTCACAACGGGGTGGGTCATCGCGGGGGCTCCTTAATGTCTGGCTTTGGCTGTGTGGGTCATGCGCACTTCCGGATCGGCCTGCTTGCCCAGCATGACTGAGCAAATGGCATCCACCATCGCATGCGCGCGCGTGTCTGAAAGTGTGTAGAAAACCTGCCGCGCATCCCGGCGGGCGGTCAGGACGCCCTCCTCACGCAGCTTGGCGAGTTCCCGCGACAGGCGCGGTTGCGGGATGCCGAGATCGGCTTCCAGCTCCGAAACCGCCATTTCCCCGCCGCGCAGCTGGCAGCAGATCATCAGCCGGTCCGGGTGGCTGAGGGATTTGAGCAGGCCTGTGGCTTCAGCCACCAGCGGCTCCATATTCTCACTGTCCCTGATCATCTCGTCGATCTCTCCGGTCTCAATTTACACTTTACGTAAGTGTAAATTATCAGATTCCAAGAGCCCAACCGCCTGCGTCAAAAACGTCATCCATATTTCAGGAGGCTGGAGATCGGGCTGTTACCGGAAAGACGCACAGCCACGCTAAAAGGACCTTTTTGGACGCCCCACCCCCGGCAACCAGAGCGTGTCACACAACGGTGACAAATCCGATACAGGCCCGTCAAGAAACTGTGGGAAGGCCGCTTCGGTTCACCGAACAGAGGGGTCTGTCATGCCAAAATCTTATCGTTCACTACTCGCGCTCGGGGTTGCCTCCGCCGGGCTTATCCAGGTGGCTTCCGCCGACATCATCACCGGTCAGGTGACCGACGCGTCCGGCGAAGCGCCGCTGCAGGGCGCCATCGTCACCATTGAGGAACTCGGCCGCACCGCCGCTCCCGACCGCTATGGCGACTACCGCTTCACCAACATCCCGGCTGGCGACTACACGCTGTCGGTATCCTATATCGGCGCAGACAAGGTCACGTCCGACGTCTCGCTCTCCGGCTCGGCCACCGTAAACTTCACCGTCGGCAGCGACACGCGCTACATGGACAACGTCCTCGTGGTCGGCTCCACCGCCGCCCAGGCCGGTGCCATCAACCAGCAGCGCGCCTCCAACGCGATCATCTCCGTGATCGACTCCGACGGCCTCGGCAACTTCCCGGACACAACGGTCGCCGACTCGCTCTCCCGCGTCCCAGGCCTCTCCATCGAGAACGACCAGGGCGAAGGCCGCTACGTCTCCATCCGCGGCCTCAACACCGACCTGATCGCCTCCTCGATCAACGGTGTGCGTACCCCGTCCCCGGAAGACCGCCGCGGCGTGCTTCTGGACGGCGTGCCGTCCGACCTGCTGGACGGGATCGAGGTTCAGAAATCGCTGACGCCGGATGTCGACGCCGACACGCTCGGCGGCATCATCAACATGAAAACGATCTCTGCCTTCGACCGGGACGGCCAATTCGTCCGCGCCAAGCTGGAAGGCGCCTATAACGAGATCACGGAAGAAGTCTCGCCGAAAGCCACGCTGACCTATTCCAACACGTTCGGCGACCGTCTCGGCGTCGCTGTGTCGGCCAACTACCAGGACCGCCGCATCCAGGCGCACAACAACGAAACCGGCGGCTGGGGCTTTAACGACGACGTCGGCGCAATCGTCCCGGACGACGATTACGAAATGCGCTGGTACGACCTGACCCGCGAACGCGTCGGCCTGGTCGCAAACATCGACTTCAAGGCCTCTGAAAACACCGAGCTTTACCTGCGGACGCTGTACAACCAGTACACCGACGACGAAGTCCGCAACAAATGGGAATTCCGCAGCCTCGACGAGGAAGATCCGACGGTAACCGATAATGGCTTCGCCTTCGACTATGCGGAATCCGATGCGGAAGTCCGCCAGCGCGAAGAAGTCCGGACCATCCAGACGTATGCCCTCGGCGGCCAGACCTATGCCGGCGCATGGCAATTCGACTATGAAGTCTCCTACGCCTATGCCGAAGAAGACGATTCCAACAATCACGACGTCACGTTCCGCTCCGACGATCTGGAAGGCGACGGCATCCTGCAGTTCGATCTGTCTGACCCGAAAAAGCCGCGCCTGTCGGGCCCTGGCTTCGACTTCCTGCTCGACCCGTCCTCCTATGAAATGGACGCCTTCGAGCGCGAATTCACCACGAACGAAGACACCGAATGGTCCGGCAAGCTGGACATCTCCCGCGACAGCGTGATCGGCGACATTCCGGTCACCTGGAAGGGCGGCGTGAAGCTTCGCGACCGTGAAAAAGTCCGGGACCAGAACCTCGACGTGTATGAAATCGACGATGTTCTGATGACCGACTATATCCGTCCGAACGCCGCAATTTCCGGCTGGCGGATGAACAATCCTATGTTCAATTGGCCGGATGCCGGGCTGACCTATGGCCTGCGCTCGGTCGTCACGGCCGACGATCTGAACGAAGACGACACCAATGTCGAAACCATCGCCGGCGACTACACAATCGACGAACAGATCCTGGCGCTTTACGGCATGGGGACGTTCGAGATCGACAATGTCACGGTTGTGGCCGGTCTGCGTTTCGAAGGCACCAATGTCGACTCCAAAGGCTATATCTTCGCGGAAGAAGATGACCCGAACAATGTGCTGACGCGCAACTATTCGGACGACTACCAGAACATCCTGCCGAGCGTGAACCTGAAGTATGCGCTTTCGGACAATCTGTTTGCCCGCGCCGCTTATTATGGCGCTGTGGTGCGCCCTGCCTTCGGCGACATGGCACCGATCGCCCTGTTCAACGATGACCGCGACGAGTTGGAGATGGGCAACCCGAACCTGAAGCCGTACGAAGCCGACAACTATGATCTGTCGATCGAATACTACCCGACGAAGCTGGCTGTTCTGTCGGCGGGCGTCTTCTACAAGTCGATCGACAATGCGATCTTCCCGGCAACGTATGAGATCGACCAGCTTCCGGCCGAGGTCGACCTTTCCTTCCTGCCTGCGTCCTACGTGGCGAACCTCGAAGAAGTCTCGACCTACATCAACGTTGACCGGTCCTATGTCCGCGGCGTGGAATTCAACTATGTTCAGGGCCTTGGCTTCATCAATGAAAGCCTCGACGGCTTCCTCCTCTCCGGCAACCTGACCCTGGTCGAATCCCAGGCACGGATCCCGAATGAGGAAGACCCGCGCGGCACCCGCGAAGTGCCGCTGCTCAAGCAGAACGACGTCGTCTGGAACGTCGCCCTCGCCTACGACAAAGGCCCATGGGACCTGCGCGTGTCGGCGAACTATCGCGGCGACTATCTGGACGAACTGTTCGGCGAGAACATCGACCGCTACACGGACGGCCACCTGTCGGTTGAAGCTTCTGCCAAGTATGAGCTGAACGACCATGTTCAGGTCTATGTCGAAGGCAAGAACCTCACCGACGAACCGGAATACTACTACCATGGCAGCGAGCGCCGCCTGTCGCAGTATGACGAGTTCGGCTGGACCGGCGTGTTCGGCGTGCGGCTGACATACTGATCAGCCTCCGCTAGTAATCAGACTCAAGGGGGCCGGGATTCGCCATGCGGATTCCGGCCCGGTCACACAAGATCAGGATATTGTTCAATGAAATCCACCTACTTGATCGCCGCCCTGCTGCCGATTGCGGCCTGCGCCACGACCCCGCCGCCTTATTCCGGCGAGATCGCCACTGTCGTCCCCATGAACGAAACCGCACCGATGAACGGCGAAGGCGACCTTGCTGATGACCCGGCCATCTGGGTCAACACGGCCGATCCGGCCAGTTCGCTGATCCTGGGCACCAACAAGGATGAAGGCGTTTATGTCTACGCCCTCGACGGCGGCGAACTTCAGGAACTGCCCGTCGGCCAGGTCAACAATGTCGACCTGCGCGGCAATATCGCCATCGCCTCGAACGACTCGCACAATGTGATCTCCTGGTTCGATATCAATCCGCAAACCCTGACAGTGTCCCACATCGGCGATTCCCCGACCGGCATGGACGAGCCCTATGGCATCTGCGCAGGCCTGACCGGCGAGACCTATCGCGCCGCGGTGACCTACAAGGACGGTACGGTCCAGCTCTGGTCGGCCACCTGGGAGACGGTGAACAAGCTCACGCCGTCACTGGACCGTGTGGTGAAACTGCCGTCAAAGCTGGAAGGCTGCGTGTTCGATGACGCCAATGAACGCCTGTTCGTCGGCGAGGAAGCGTTCGGCGTGTGGGCCGTGGACCTCAAGGACGAGATGGCTGACCCGCTTGTCGTCGACACGATTGCAGCGGCCAACGGGCTGGTTGAGGATGTCGAAGGCATGAGCCTGTGGCTCGGTGATGATGCCCAGTCGGGCTACCTGGTGGTCTCGGCACAGGAGGCTGACCGCTATGTCGTTTACGACCGCGCTCCACCTTATGCCCCGCGCGGCGTGTTCTCCATTGTCGACAATGACGCGACCGGCATCGGCGGTGTGACCCACACGGACGGTCTCGACATTACCTCCGCACCACTGCCGGGCCTTCCCGGCGGACTATTGGTTGTGCAGGACGATGCCAACCCGGTCTCCGAGTTCAATCAGAACTTCAAGATGGTCGACTGGACCACAATCTCCGAAGCGCTCGATCTCGACTGATCAGTAGTGCACCAGGATCCAGACGCTGGCACTGTAGATCAGGGCCAGCGTCCCGATCCGTAAAATAGCAGAAATGACATAGGGCCGGATATCGTCCCAGCTTGTCTCGCGGGCGATGTCTGCAACCGCTGTGGCAACGTCATGATGCATCTGGCTGCGGTCTTCACCGGCCAGCATCAGCATGATGGCGCCTGTACGTGTCTGTTTCTGGTTTCCCGCCTCCAGCAGCACTTCTTCGAAGACACGGGCCGCGATGGTCTCGCTCAGCGCACGCTTCGGGTGCCACCCGTGACGGTGCAGCTCAGTGAGCGTCAGCTTGATGGCGGGATAATTGATCCAGAGGTCGCGGATCATGAAGACTGCGAGCGTGATCACGGTGATCGTGGCAAACACAGGCCGCGGCATGCCCGCGAAATGGTGCAGCCCCCAGAGCCACAGCAGGATCAGCAGCTTGATGCCGGTGGCGATGGCAAACTGCCGAAAACTGCGTGAGACAAACAGCATCGTGTCCGCACGAATCCGATGGCGCGCCTCCTCGACAGCCGCCTCGATGGCCTTGTTTTTCCGGCCGCTGATCTCCTTGCCCAGCAGCTTGCGTCCGGCCACAAGACCGGCACCGAGTGCTGACAGGATCATGAGAGGTACACGCATGCCTGTTATGTAGGGTGCGTCGCCAAAAATGTCGCCCCCGCCCTTCACCAGCCACCATCATCCAGGCAGCAGGCCTGTTGTGTTTACTACAGCATGGACATGAAGAAGCGCTCGGCATGACGCTGCGCCGTTTGCGGGTCTTTGACGACGGAATAACCGAGCACCATGGCCAGCGCCGTGGTCGTCAGCGGGCGCCGTTCAACAAAGCTGCGGAGCGCATCAATGGGAAGATCTGCCAAGGCGTCGGCAGTGGCATCCTCCACTTCGTCGACTTCATCTTCCATGGACCGGAAAGGCTGCAGGAAAAACAGCAGGCAGGCCGCCGCCAGCAACAGGCCGACGCCGGCGACTGTGAACGCTGCTGCCGCCAGCCCCATGACCTCGGCGAGCGCGATTGTCGAGGCGGCGAACAAGGCCAGCACACCGCCGAGCCCCAGAAGGACGCCGACGGTGGCTGCAAAGAAGCGGAGTTTGGTTTGGTCCACGGTATTATTTCCGTCCGAGCAGAGCAATCAGGAGGCCGGCACCAAATGCCAGGCCAACGGCTGCCATGGGCTTTTCGCGGATCTGGGACTGGAGGTCGACACGGGCCGACTTGATGTGTTCACCGGCGTCGGCAGCAAATTCCTTGCCTTTGCTGACCCCGTCACCGGCCTTGGATTCGGCAAAGCCCTTCAAGCTCCCAAAGGTCGACTGAAGGTCCTTGCGCAAGGTAGCCATGTCTTCCTTGAGCGCATTGAGATCATCCTGCAGGCCTGCATCATTTGCGGCAGCCTGTTTTTCTTTCGTGACCGTGCTCATGTCTTGTTCCTTTCTGTTTTGCTGCGTGACCAACGAACACACCGCCACACGGTTCCATGATGTCCAAAATTTAATTCCTCCCCATTCCTCCCCATACAGACCGGTTGGAATGAATGGAACTGGCGCGCTTCGGACGCGTTGATGCGGTGAAAGGAGATCACCATGCAAACGCAACAAGATACTGATCTGACGCCCAATGAAGCTCGCCAAGGCGAACGTGTGGGCCTGGTCTGGGTTCTGACCGCCGGTACGCTCATCGCCATTCTGGGCATTGGCGCGGTTATGCTGCTACAGGCCATCTAGGCAGGACAATGATCCGCAAAATCAAAACGCCCTCCCTGTCACAGGGAGGGCGTTTGCTATGGGAGGACGTTCCGCCTCAGGCTGTTTCGCGGGCCGGATGGAAGAACAGGGCCTGACCGATCGCCGCCTTCACTGTGTTTTCCTGGAAGGGTTTCGGGATGAGGAAGGTCGGTTCCGGACGGTCTCCTGTCAGCAGCCGTTCCGGGAAAGCCGTAATGAAAATGATCGGCACATCCATTTCCTTCAGGATGTCGTTCGCGGCGTCGATACCGGAAGACCCATCCGCCAGTTGGATGTCGCACAGGATCAGCCCGGGCGGATTGGATTTCACCATCGCCATGGCTTCCGTGTAGGTCGTTGCGTTGCCGGTCACCTCGTGGCCAAGTTCCTCAACCAGGCTTTCCAGATCTGCCGCGATGATCGGTTCATCCTCGATCACCAGCACTTTGGTGGACAGCTCCGCCTCGATTTCAGCAATCGCTGCGCGTTCAAGCTCTGCCTGCTCGCCCTCGGTGACCCCCAGGATGTAGGAGGCTTCAGGCCGGGAAAATCCCTCGAGCGACGTCAGAAGAAAGGCCTGACGCTGGATCGGGGCCAGCTTCCGCAGGCGCGCCGTGGCGGGATCACCGTCCTCCTGCTCAGCCTCAAGCTGGGCGCCGGTAGAGCCCCACACAACATGGAAAAAGCGGTATAATTCCACCCGTGGATCACCCTCGGCGTCCATTTTGTCGGGGGAGGCTACGAGCGCCTCAAGGGAAGCGCGGATATAGGCATCGCCGCTCTCCTGTCTGCCCGTAAGGGCGCGGGCGTAGCGTCGCAGATAAGGCAGGTGCGGCGCCAGTTTCTTAACAAGACTCATGGGAAAAACTCCATCAACTCTGCGTTAACAACCCGCTTGCCGCGAATTGGTTGCATGCAAAATCGAATTTTTTGCATTTTTTGCGGAACCTTTGGTGAATTCGGGATTTATAAAGGCAGGAAAGCGCGTTTTCCGCGCGCTCAGATACCGGATTTCTTAGGGCAAGATATTATGGACGAAAAGAGAACCGACGGCCGGAAGGAGGCCGATACGGAACGAAAGCGTCGCGGTGACCGCCTGGGAGAACAGCTCCGCCGTCTTTATGACGACGTCACTCACGAGAGCGTACCCGACGACTTCATGCGCCTGCTGGAAGAGGCAGACCGCAACCGTTCCCCCGACACTTCGTCGAAACCTTCGTAGGTGACCCGTATGAGCGAACCGACCGAACGGCTTGACGACGCCACCTTCAAACAGGAGCTGGCGGCCCTGATTCCACACCTTCGTGCCTTCGCCCGAAGTCTTTGCGGTGACTCGACCCTGGCAGACGACCTGGCCCAGGATGCCATGCTGAAGGCGTGGCACGCCCGCCAGAGCTTTCAGGCAGGCACAAACATGAAGGCCTGGGCCTTCACGATCCTGCGGAACATTTTCTATTCCGAGAAGCGCCGCTCCTGGAGACGCTCATCGCTCGATCCTGAAGTGGCCGAAGCAACGCTCGTCTCTCCCGCCAATGCCGGTGACGAACTGGACCTTCTTGCCCTCCGGAATGCTCTGAACCTGTTGCCGGATGACCAGCGCGAAGCGCTGATACTGGTGGGAGCCGGCGGACTTGCCTACGAAGAAGCAGCGGAAGTCTGCGGCTGCGCTGTCGGCACAATCAAGAGCCGCGTGTCCCGCGCCCGCAAAGCCGTGGCCGAACTGCTTGATAATAACGAAACCGGCTTCAGCAGCGACGACGACATCAGTGCGGGGGAAGCATTCGAAGACATCATGAACCAGGCAGCGGCAATTTCTGCCGCGAATGGCGGCTGACCCTGCGTGCCTGACAGGGCCGCCTCATCCAGCCTGCGGCGGCGTCTGGTCGCGACGCTGGCCATTGCGCTGACGCCGGTTCTGCTGCTCGGCGCAGCCAGTGCCTATATGGATGCACGCGAAGCGCTCAAAATAAGAAGCAATGAATTGCTCCTGATTGCGGGCGCTTCTGTTGATGGCGTCGACCAGGCCATCGATGAAGCCGAACTGCTGCTTGGCCTGTTCAAGGAGGAGGTCGGCAGCAGCAATTGTTCGGAAGTATACAACAAACTCCTCCCCAGCATGCCCGCCCTCTCAAGCATCATCCGGTACGATGCTGATGGTGTGGCCCTCTGCGCATCCAATCGTGATGCGGGCTTCCCGATGTCCGATATGGACTGGAACAGGAAGCTGCAGCACGAAGTCCCCACGCTGAGAACCGAGGCCTTTTTCGGACAAGCCACGGAAGACTGGGTCTTCGCCATTTTCTCTCGGGTGAATAAGGCCGATGGCTCTTTTGACGGTTCGGTGGCCCTCGGGCTGAGATCGCGCTCGCTCGCAAGTTTCGCCAGCGCGAGCGTTCTGTCGGATGATGTGGAAGTCGCCATCGCCGACGGCGATGGCCGCGTCTTCGGCTCCACGCGCTTCTCCCAGATCGACCAGAAATGGGTGGCCGAAGCGGCCGAAACCCGGACAGCCAAGATGTTCGTCCTTCGCCGGAAGGACGCCGCACCGATGGATGTTGTGATCCGGCCCGTGGGGCCTGCGAATGTGTTTGCCGTGATTTCACGGGAATCCCCCGGCTTCTGGAGCGAATTCACCCTGCAGCCGGTGTCTTCCTTCGGTCTCCCCCTGCTCGCTTTTTCGATTGCACTTCTGGCTGTCTGGCTGGCGATTGACAGTCTTGTCCTGCGCTGGCTTTCCCGCCTCATCCGTATCGCGCGTGTTTATGGCGCCGGCCGCTACGCGTTCCGCGCCGGTGATGCAATGTCATCAGCCCCTGCGGAAATCTCGGAACTTGCGGACGCGATGGAAGACATGGCCGCTGACATCGACCAGCGTGACAGTGACCTGAAATCCGCGATCCGCGTTCGTGACGCTGCGGTCAAGGAGATTCACCACCGGGTGAAGAACAACCTCCAGATCGTCACCAGCTTCCTCAATTTGCAGGGACGCCAGCTGCAGGACCCAGAGGCCCGTCAGGCGATTGCCGCGGCGCGGCACCGGATCGATGCCCTGGCCATCGTGCACCAGACCCTTTACCAGCACGAGCGCCTTGAACTGGTCAGCATGCAGCCCTTCCTCGAGGGCCTGATCAATCATCTTGCAGAAGCCCTTGGCACAGACGCGCGCAATATCAGGATCTCTCAGACTTATGATGACCTCGAACGGGTGGCAGATGATGCCATTCCGTTTGCCCTCTTCCTCGTCGAAGCCGTCACCAATGCGACTAAATACGCTTTCAACGAAAACGAAGGCGGCATGATTTCCATCACGCTGGAAGAAGGCAATGCCGGCGGGATCACCCTCAAGGTCATGGACGACGGCGTCGGCTTCGAACCGGGCGGCGGTGCGCGGGTCGGCCTGGGCTCCAAACTGATGAAAGCCTTTTCCCGGCAGTTGCGCGCGGAACTGAAAATCGACTCCGCACCTGGCGAAGGCACCTGCATCACGCTTTTCATGCCCGGCAGCAAATAGGCCCCGGCCTTTAAGGGGCGCGGGGCCTGTTTGATGATCCGTTGTCCGGATTCTCTGTTATTTCTCAGCGGCCAGTGACTTGAGCATCCAAACGGCCTGCTCGTGCCAGGACATCCGCTCTGTCAGCATGTCTGCCGTCACATAGTCGTTCTTGTCTTCGCACCATTCCGTTGCGGCGCGCATGTTGAGGACAGCCGTTTCATGGTCTGCAATCAGCATGGTCAGCATCTGCCCGACAGAACGTTCTTCGTCCTTGTCATTGATCGACGACAGTTCGCCATACTTCGTGTAGCTGGCCGGCGCCTTGTGGCCGAGCGCGCGAATACGTTCCGCAAGCTCGTCGATGGCTTCGTACATGTTTTCGTACTGTTCCTCGGTGAGCTTGTGTACGCCCATGAAGGTCGGACCCGTCACATTCCAGTGCACGCCCTGCGTCTTGATGAACAGCATGTAGGTGTCGGCAAGAACGACACCAAGCGCGTCGGCAATCTTCTTGCGGTCTTCCTCGGAAATGCCGTTCCGGGTTGTGAAATCGGGTTTGCTAATATTAAGGGCCTCAGTGGCCATGATAATCTCCTTTCGTATACTGATTTAATAGTTTCCGAACCTTACTTCGGAGGATCGGCAGCTTCCTCCATCGCCTCGCCGGCCTCGTCGATCGCGCCGTCCACATCGTCGGCGGCGTCGTTGATGGCATCGGCGGTTTCATCAGCCGCTTCGTCGAGCGACTCGCCGATTGTATCCGGCTCATCGATGTTATCGACAGCCTCGTCGATCGACTCGCCCGCTTTTTCCATCGGGCCTTCATTCGTGTCGCAGGCAGCGAGCACACCGGTTGCAACAAGTGCAGCAGCAATAACTTTCATACGCATCTCAAATCTCCTTTGATGATGTGCCCCCTTCAGAGTCACGCCTTAACAACGCCCGGCGGACGCAACTGTTCCATCCTTGAGAGATTCCACGCGCTGTTTATTTTTTTTGCGAAACGTCGTCCGTCATGAATGAAGGCGCCGACGCTCATAATGTCTCCGTCGAAATCAAGAATGTTGAACGATGGCGGGACATCGCGCAGCCGCATGGAAAGTGTCCCGGCTGTAACGGAGACGTATCCACCTTCCTGTGTACGGATCAACTCTGCCTGCGGCGCATGCACGTGTCCGGTCAGCAAGACCTGCACCGGGCTTTCCCCAAGCTTGCGGCTGGCCCGCTGCCCTCGCCGGGTCTCTGTATGAAGCGGCGCATCTGTCGGTGGCACGAAGGGATGATGGCACGTCAGCAGCCGGATTTTCTCCGGCGCGTCTTCCGAAAGCACGGCGTCCAGATCCTCCAGGTCGACAGACCCTTCCGCCCAGTTTCGCCTGACCTGCCACCCCCTTGCTGTGTTCAACCCGTCGATACGGATGTGCCCGGTACGCACCGGAAAGGCAAAGTCGGATAGGTATTTCTGGTACCGCCCGAATGGATTGAGGACACGGTGGTGCAATTTGAACATCGGCGTGTCGTGATTGCCAGGCGTGCAGGCGCAAGGCAGCCCGAGGTCTCCGAGCCATTTTTCAGCCGCTTCGAATTCCCGGTGTTTCCCGCTCTGTGTCAGGTCGCCCGAAACGATAACCATCTGCGGGGCAGCCTGCTGAATGGTCTGGACGGCGGCCTCGAGCACATGCGGATCTGCCGCGCCGAAATGAATGTCTGCCAGGTGAACAAGCCTCAATGGCCCGTCTCCGCGCACAAAACCCGCGCAGCCTGTTTCACCAGCTGAATCCGGACGGGTGAGGTAAAGGTCACCTGCTCGCCATCAAGCGTCGCCGGAATGTCTCCGCGTTCAAGCTCGTGAACGGTGACGGTCTCGGTCACATCGTGCTCAACCGGCCCCGCCTCTTTCCAGCCATGCACCATCGCGTCGAGCGCCGTGGAAACAAGGTCCATCGTACTATCCGGATCTATTGCGGCGACTTCCAGAGCCGGCGCACCGCTGCTCTTCAGAGCAACCGCGGCTGCCACGGCGCTGATCGTTTGCTCCGTCTTGTCGGACATTTTCGTCCAGGAAAGCCTGAGCCGCGTTTCGACATCCAGCACTTCGCCGTCCGCAAGTGCCTGTGCGGCATTGATCAGCTCGCCCTTGCGGACTGCTTCGCGGGTTTCCGCAAGTCCGGTCAGCCGGCCGAACAGCGCCGCGATATAGAAGCGCTGGCCGTCCACTTCCCCCGCCGCGAGGGTTTGCGTCATTGGCGCAGACAGGACGCGTTCCAGAATTTCATGCCAGGCGCCGTCTCCATGCAGCCGCTTTGGCAACATGTTCATTGTCCCCCCAGGTAATGCCAGAACCGGCAGGCCTTTCGCACCGCAGGCGTTCAACGCGCATGCGAGGGTTCCGTCACCGCCCCAGGCGATGACAGCATCGGCATCGCTGCCCGCGGCTTCTCGAACACCACGCGATAACTGGTCGGAACTGCAGTGCAAACGGGCAATATCGTGCCCTGACGCCTGAATCGCGGCCTCGATTTCATCCGCGGCACCTTTAGGTACGGAACGGGACAATGGATTGATGACCACTGAAAATTTCATGTTGGAGTCTCCGGCAACAGGACTTCAACGCACGACGCAGGAACATGTTCCATGACGACGGCGGGGAACTCCTGCAGGGGACGCGCGTTCCTCCGCCATGAAGAACGCATCCCCCATCCGACTGAGCCCGATCTGCCACCTGCCAATCCGGTCGGCCTGGCAGGCGACTTTCGGGACTTTCGCCCGGATCAGGGGGCCTCGCGCATTCAGCGCTGCCACCGCACTGGTTCTGGCAGGTTTCCTTTCCTTCTGGACCTGCCTGCGTGCTGGTGGAGCAAACACAACGCCGCGCGATACCACCGGCACGGTCCTGTTGCTGTCTCATACCCGGTCCTGAAAAATGTTTCTTATCCGCATACAGAAAGGGCGCGCCGTAATTGGCGCGCCCTTTCCTCCCCGATGCCGAAATCTTAGTTCGACATCTCTTCCTTGACTTCATCAGCGGTGTCTTCAACCACATCGCCACCTGCCTGAATGTCTTCACCCGCACCGGCAACCGTGTTGCAGGCTGCGGCCATCAGGGTGAACAGACCGAGACCAGCGATTTTCAGCGTATTCTTGGCGGTTTTCATGAATATTTCCTTTCCTTCCTATTATGTAGCAGCAACGCCCTGCCGCCAGGAATGTTCCCAAATCTTTTCACGGAACAGTTTTGCTTTGCATCCGTTACCTGACTATCGGCACCAACGCCGTCACGAACCAAAAAGGAGACCATCATGCTTGGCTGGGCCATTGCATTTTTCATTCTCGCCATTGTTGCCGCCGCACTCGGTTTTGGCGGTATCGCCGGCGCTTCCGCCGGTATCGCACAGATCCTGTTCTTCGTCTTTCTCGCCCTCCTTGTGCTGACCTTTGTGGTCCGCGCGGTGAATGGGAAGAGCGTCACCTGACACGACGCTGACAAAACGCGATAAGGAATGGGCGCCCGGAGCGCCCATTTTCTTGTCTTGATGATCTGATCCAGACACCTCTGCCGGATCGAAAATCACCTTCTTTTACGGAATTGCCTCTAGCGGGAGGCCAGAACGGTTTCGCCGCGCTCATCATAAGGCGCCGTCAGATACATGACATCTTCGATTTCCCGCGTTCCGGATCTGACCAGAACCAGCGCCCGGCCGAAACGCCAGGTTTCCAGGCCATCCGCCTTCAACTCGGTTTTCAGGATCACAGGAAATTCGGCAGGCATATCAGGCAGGCTGGCCGGAATTGTCTGGCCTTCCGAAAGGCCGTCTTCGAAGGGTGATACGCCAAAGCAGATCCCCTTGCGCTTCAGCCCGACCTCGCAAACAGTCCCGCCGAAACGAAAGTCCCGGTCAAACGCCTGATAGTCGGCATGTGTAAAGTGATCGGGCTGTTCCAGTCGCGGCGCATCGAGCGCGGAGTCCGCACTCGCACCCCACATAAGCGCAGCACCCATGGTGACCGCGGCGGCACCCAATTCAATTCTCCAGGTCATGATTCAGCCCGTTGTCAGCATGCTGAGACAACGTGTCATGTCTGGTTTGGTTCCCGGAAGGGCAGTGTGCGGGGTCAGGCGATGCGCGTGTGTGCAACTTCCTGCGGCGCCGCGACCGTTACGCGATTGCGGCCGGAGGCTTTGGAGCTGTAGAGCGCCGCATCGGCCAGGGCGAAGAGACTCTCCCCACTGCCATGATCAGGTGTCGTTGCGACACCAAAGGATGCGGAGATGTCAGAGATAACGAGGTCATCCCGCACAATCGAGATCTGCTCAATCTCCCTGCGGATTCCCTCTGCGCGCTCAGCGGCGGCGTCCGGCGAAGCCCCTTGCAGCAGGACCGCAAACTCTTCGCCGCCATAGCGGAACGCGAGACCGTCTTCCCGTGTCAGCCTGCCGAGCACCTGCGCCACTTCGCGCAACACGTCATCCCCGGCGGCATGGCCATAAGTGTCATTGAACTTCTTGAACTGATCCACATCCATCATGATGATGCTGACCCTGCCGCCTGAATGTTTCATCTCGCCAAGCGCATCTTCAAATTTCTCTTCCATCCGCCGGCGGTTGGAGAGACCGGTGAGCGGGTCTGCCATCGCCATTTCGTGAAGCGTCTCACGAAGACGGATGTTCGACAGCGACAAGGCAATGTTCTCTGCCAGCATATGGATGTAGGTTTCCGCGCGCTTGCCCGCTTCGGACTCCTCAGGCAGTTCCATATAGAGAAGGCCGACAACTTCGCGCTGGGTCATGAGCGGAATACAGACGGATTTCTTCTCATCCTCGTCCGCACCCTCCAGGTGTGCGCAAGGCACATCCGCATCTTCTTCGCGATGATAGTGCATGGTCCCGCGGCGAAGGCCCCAGCAATCGTTCATCATGAACTCGGACGTAGCCGCGCGCGGGGTCAGCCATTCACAGGAAGCCACCATTCCGGACGCGTCATGATTGAGGACATAGAGCCGCCCGGCGCAGCCCGGCATAATAACTGGCACGAAGCGGCGCACCACGCTTGCGATTTCTTTCATTGTGTCACAGGCCTGCATGCGCTGTGTCATGCGGGACAATAGATTACGCAACTGCAGGTCATGCTCGAGTTCGGATTCCAGGCGCTGGCGCTCCAGCCCGTTCTCGCGGAAGACACGGATGGCCTGTGCCATGTCACCGATCTCGTCGACCGTGTCGTAATCCATCATCTCCGTATCGTATTCCTGAGCGGCCAGGCGGGTGACGACATCGCTGAGCTTGATCACAGGTTTCAGAATGCGCCGCTTCAGCACAAAATACAGGACGATGAAGAAAATGAGCGCCGTCGCCAGAACCATCGTTTCCGACACGGCGCGCCAGAATCGCGCGGTCGCTTCGGCAGCGTGCACTTCATTGTCGGTGCGCTGATCGAGCAGCGAGTGGAATGTGTCGATCCGGGCGTTGATCAGGTCCAGTTCATTCTCATAGTGCGACCCGAACAGGTATTCGCGTGCAGCCGCGTCATCCCCCGCCTGGTATGCTTCGATGGCAGCGTCCTGCTCGTCTGACAACTGGCTCGCCATCTGGACCGCGTCGGACAGAGCCCTTATCTCCGCATCGCCGGCGCCGATGTCCTCGATCGCAGCCAAAGGAGCTTCATCCTGCTGCAAGGCCTGACGGAGATAGAGATAGTCTTCGAGAAATTCCTCTTTGCCGGTGATGACATATTCCCGCGCTCTGTCCGAAAGGCGCAGGACGTCCTGTCCGACTGCCGCAGTCTGCTCTTTCAGCCCTTCGGCACGGCTGACTGCCGCCCGCTCTGCTTCAAGCGCGCTGGACGCGAGAAGCATGGTGGTGCCGCCAGCAAGGGTCAGCAGCACGGTGGCAGCATAAGCGATATTCGTAATTGTTCTGAGGCGCATGGGCTGAGCCATACAACAGAGACGTTAAGCTCATTTCCTCGACAATCTGCCAAATTTTATCAATTTGGCACAGTCCGCCTTCAGACCCCCGGTCTGGTTGCAAACATTCCGCGATCTGGGAGAAATGCTGGAGCGGGTAGACGGAATCGAACCGACATACTCAGCTTGGAAGGCTGCTGCACTACCATTGTGCTATACCCGCGTCACAAGCATGCAGCGGCATGAGGTGGTGGAGGGAGCTGGATTCGAACCAGCGTACCTTGCGGACCAGATTTACAGTCTGGCGGTTTTAACCACTCACCCATCCCTCCACGGGACCTCACGGGCTGCACGGCGTTGACGCCGTCCGGCCGGGGCTTCACATAGGCGCCGCAGCACCGCCGATCCACTCCGGAAGCGGCCTTATAAGGAAACACCAAATGGCGCGCAACCATGGAAGACGGCGAAATGCACAAGGCCGCCAGAACCACCCGCAGGACGGCGCCCCGCCCCAGGGTCACCGCCCCGGTCCGCGCCACCCCAATAAGGGCCACACAACCGAGGGCTCTGCCCTCTGGATTTGGGGAATCCACGCGGTCGAAGCGGCCCTCGCAAACCCGGAACGCAAACTGATCGAACTGCTCGCAACCGAAAATGCCGCAGCACGCCTGCCCGCCGGTGCGCCGACGCCGCACATCGTGACGGCAAAGGACGTCGACACGCGCCTGCCGCCCGGTTCCGTCCATCAGGGGCTTGCCCTGCTGGCCGAGCCGCTCGACCCTGTCGCGCTGGAAGACCTGATCCATGACGGCGTGGACAGGCTGGTCGTGCTGGACCAGGTGTCTGACCCCCATAATCTGGGGGCCATCTACCGGTCGGCGGCCGCCTTTGGCTTCGGGGGGCTTGTCCTGCAGACGCGGAATGCCCCGCCCATTACAGGCATCGTGGCGAAAAGCGCTGTCGGCGCCATCGAAACCGTGGCCGAAGCGCGCGTCGTGAACATCTCCCGCGCGCTCGAACAGCTGGGTGAGGCGGGCTACCACACGGTCGGCCTCGCCGGCGAAGGCGAGGCGGACATCGCCCAAGCGGTCAAAGGCGCCGGGAAACTGGCCATCGTACTGGGCGCTGAAGGACCGGGCCTGCGCCCCGGCGTGGCAAAGGCCTGCGCCGAACTTGCCCGCATTCCGATCAGCGCAGCCATGGAAAGCCTCAACGTGTCCAATGCTGCCGCAATTGCGTTCTACGAAGCAGCCCGGAACAGTTTTCCCGGCGACTGAACCTCTGCTAGGGTCAGACCGGGATTCACCGAACGGAGCCATTGTTCGCCATGCTGAGATTCCTCTCGATCCTCATCCTTCTGGCCGGCCTGCTTGTGGCGGGATATGGCGGCGCACGCCTGTTGGAGGTGTATTCCCCGAAATCCGAAATGGCCGTCGCAGCCGCTCCGATGGAGGCGCCTGCGGCGATGGAGGATGACGTGCTGGTCGAAGCGCTGCCGGAAGCAGAACCCCTGCCGCCGGGCCCGGACGACGAGATCATCGCCGAAACGGCCTCGGTGCCGAAACTGTCCCGCTCCATTCCTGCCCCGACGCTGGACACCGAAACCATGGCGGGCATCGAAGTCGCCCCCAATGTCATGGCGCCGGATGCCTCCGATGCATTCATCAACAGCCTGAAGTCCGTCCCGGTGGCGCACGAGACACCCTCAGCCGCAGAATACAAACGCCCCTTCGAGGCTGTCCTTGCCATCGATGCGACCGGGGACGACACAGCCGTCGATGCCCTGCCAGGCCACGGCAATATCTCTGAAGGCACGGCGCAGGTTTCCAGAACGGTGGAAGCGCGCCTGTCCGGCTCCGGCTTTGCGATCAAGGCGATGACGCCGGAACAGCAGACCATCTCGCCGCTGACCGAGAACACCTGGCGCTGGTCCGTCACCCCGCTGACAGCCGGCAATCAGGAACTGACCTTCGACATCTACGCGATCGATGACGGCCCGGCCGTACCGCTGCGGACGTTCCACAATACGGTGACCGTGAAGGTGACCGGCCTGAACCGCGCCATCGCCTTTGCCGACCAGGCCAACCCGCTGGCGGTGTTCCTTGGCGGTGTGGGATCGGTGCTGGCCGGCCTGTTCGGCGCGATCAAGTTCGTCCGGCGGCGCTAACAGCCTGAGTTAGCTATCGATAATCCGGGATCCGTGTGTCCCGCGCATTCAGATTGATGCTGCGGGAATAACGGCCGCTGTCCGGCATGCTGAGAACAACCCTGTTCCGGCGCCGGTCGATCTGCAGCCGGAAAGATGTCAGCAGATCCAGCCCCAGAACCATCGCCGGCTCTTCCTCAAGACCCAGATATTCGAACAGCGGCGGGTCGCTGACCAGCACATCGACGCCGGAAACCTGAAATTGCCCGATCGCCAGCCTCCGGACCGACGCGATCCGCAGGGACTGGTCGCCGCCCGTGGCGCCCTGCAGCATCTTGGTCTTCTCTTCATTGGCCTTGGTGTGAGACGATTCCGCAAACCGGCTGTTGATGAAGGTGACGCTGGAGCCGGTATCGACCAGCGCCCGGCCTTTGCGGCCATTGATCCGGACATCCACGAAGATCAGGCCGTTCTGATCGTCATATTTCAGCGAGGTCGGCACCAGCCGGGAAGACCTGTCCGGCCGGCCATCATAAACCATGACGCGCAAATTCTCGAAGTCGAAGTCGATGACATCGCCCACAAAGGCATTCGCGGGAAGGACGTTCTGCGCGCCGGTGACATTCAGGTCGACATTCAGCGCGGCCTGCACATCACGCTTCATGACATTGCCGACCTGCAGCGTCTCCAGCTCGACAATCGGGTAAATATCTTCCCCGGTCAGCCCGAGCACATTGATCATGAGCGGATTTTCTTCAAGGTCCGGCAGCTGGGCCAGACGCGCTGTGCGGCGGTTGATCATGGGGAAGGTCGCCGCCGTATCGATGACGCCTGTCGCCTGGTCGTTGCCGTTCACTTCGAGCCGGACGACCATATGGTCGTACTCATTGACCTCGAATGGAATGACCAGCCGCTCGCTGGCGAGCGCCGGCAAGCTACCCATCAGGGCAAGGAAACTCAGCAAGGCACCTCTGATGTGCCACCCGGACGCCATTTTGGTCGTCCGGCGTTTCGACTCCCACGTCATTTGAAGAATATCCCACATTCGATACGATAATCAAAATCACACTGAATTGACGTTAGGACCTCTGCCCCGGCGTCACGACTTCCACACCCCCTTACGTTCGCGTAAATCTGCGCCATCCAAACTGAGGAAACCGGAGACTGATCATGGCTGAGGCCTTCATCATTGACGCCTGCCGCACACCGCGCGGTATCGGCAAAGTCGGCAAGGGGTCGCTTGCCCATTTGCACCCGCAGCACCTGGCCGCCACCGTGCTGGGCCAGATCGCCGAGCGCAACAAGCTCGACACGGCAACAGTCGACGATGTGATCTGGGGCACATCCAGCCAGCGCGGCGCCCAGGGCGCAGACATGGGCCGTATGGCGGCCCTCGATGCCGGCTATGACGTGAAAGCCTCCGGTGTCACGCTCGACCGTTTCTGCGGCTCCGGCATCACCACCGTAGCCCTGGCCACAGCTCAGATCATGTCGGGCATGGAAGACTGTATCGTGGCCGGCGGCTGTGAGATGATGAGCTACACGGCAGCCACCGCCGATCCGAAAAACCCGCCGATGATGGACGCCGGCAACCTGCACCTGCGCGAAATGCACCCGCAGTCGCAGCAGGGCTGCTGCGCCGACGCCATCGCCACGCTGGAAGGCATCACCCGTGAAGCCGTCGACCAGCTGGCCGTGGTCAGCCAGGAGCGCGCCGACCGCGCCCTGAAGGAAGGCCGCTTCGACAAGTCGGTCGTGCCCGTCTACAACCGCGACGGTTCGCTTGCTCTCGCGAAGGACGAGTTCCCGCGCCCGGGCACGTCCATGGAAAGCCTCGCTGGCCTGAAGACGGTCTTCAACATGTTCTGGGACATCCCGGTCGACGACAACGGCCTGACCTATGGCAACATGATCGAGAAGAAGTACCCGCAGCTGAAAGGCAAGATCCAACACGTCCACCATGCCGGCAACTCGTCCGGCGTTGTCGACGGCTCGGGCGCCATCCTGGTGACCTCCGAAGACTATATGAAAAAGCACGGCCTGAAGCCGCGCGCCCGTGTCGTCGCCACGGCAAACATGGGCGACTGCCCGACGCTGATGCTGAACGCACCGGTCCCGGCCGCTCGCAAAGTGCTCGCCAAGGCGGGTCTGACCGCCGGCGACATCGACGTCTATGAAATCAACGAAGCCTTCTCGGTCGTCGCCGAGAAATTCATCCGCGACCTCGATCTCGACCGTGAAAAGGTCAACATCAATGGCGGCGCCATGGCCCTCGGCCACCCGATCGGCGCCACCGGCTCCATCCTGATCGGCACGGCGCTGGACGAACTTGAGCGTTCCGGCGGCCGCTATGGCCTGGTCACCATGTGCGCCGCTGGCGGCATGGCCCCGGCCATCATCATCGAGCGTATCGACGCCTGATCGCCAGCCAGACACCCTGCCTGAGGCAGGCAAAGACAAGCGCCCGGTCCCGATAACGGACCGGGCGTTTTCCGTTCTGGTTGCGCAAAAACCACAAATGCAAATGCGTGTGAGAATTATTTGCATTTCTACTTGCGATTCATTCTCATT
This sequence comes from Hyphomonas sp., assembly GCA_002700305.1. Lineage (GTDB taxonomy): Bacteria > Pseudomonadota > Alphaproteobacteria > Caulobacterales > Hyphomonadaceae > Hyphomonas. The sequence continues at coordinate 52,079 of PACZ01000044.1, forward strand.
TTCATTAGGCCGTCTCCTCAGACCGCAAAAGCGGTTCTCAGGGAGAGATATATGAGAAAAGCCATTCGCAAGCCGCGGAGCCTCCGCGCCCAGGTCGGCATGTATGCGGCGGTTGCCGTCGCCGCCACCACCCCCGCGTTCGCAGACGAGTCCGACGAGCCGGAACTTCGTAACGAGACAATCACCGTGACCGACGTCACGGCTGACACCAACCCATATGGCGACCCGGATGCGCCCTATCGCGCCATCCGCTCTGCCAGCGGTCTCTTCACCGAAGACCTGCTGGATACGCCGAAAACTATCACCGTCATCACCGACGAAACGCTGCACGACCTCGGCGCCAAATCCTTCCGCGACCTGTTCCGCGCCCAGCCCGGCATCACGCTGGGCACCGGCGAGGGCGGCAATGCCTTTGGCGACCGGATCTTCATCCGCGGCTTCGATGCCCGGAACGACGTCTATGTCGACGGCATCCGCGATCCGGGCGTCGGCTCGCGCGAGACCTTTGCCGTCCAGCAGATCGAAGTGCTGAAAGGCCCGTCCTCGGCCTTTGGCGGCCGCGGCACGACCGGCGGCGCCGTCAGCCTCGTCTCCAAGAAGCCGGGTGAGGGCAATTGGGGCGACGTGGAATTCACCCTCGGTTCCGATGCGACCCGCCGGGCCACCCTCGACGTGAACCATGAGGTCACCGACACATTCACCGTGCGCCTGAACGCCATGACGCATGATTCCGAAGTCGCCGGCCGGGACAATGTGTTCAGTGACCGCTGGGGCCTCGCCGCAGCGGCCGAGTGGACGCCAACCGATGCGCTGACGCTGGGCTTCGACTACTACCATCTTTCCACCGACTATATGCCCGACTGGGGCCATCCCTACGACATCGACAACAATCGCCCGTTCGCGGTGAACCGGGACAATTTCTACGGCGTCCTGTCCCGTGACTTCGGTGAGACCTTTGCCGACGTCTACACCGCCAACGCAAACTGGGTGATCTCCGACACCGTCGAATTCGATTCCATCCTGCGCTACGGCCAGAGCAAGAATGCCTACACGGCCTCGGCCCCGGAACGCCCGGACCCAGTCGCCCGGACGGTCAGCGCAAATGGCAAGCGCCGCGATGCGGTCACCGACTACTGGACGAACCAGAGCCGCTTCACCTTCCGCTTCGACACAGGTACGATCGGCCACACGCTGGTCACCGGCATCGAACTGTCGCGGGAGGAAACGCTGAATCGCCAGCGTGTCTTCACCGAGTGCGCCGAACTGCCCTGCACCGGCGCGACCTCCAACCCGCTGCTGAACCTCGACCGCCCGGACAATTCCATTCCGTGGGGTAACGATACCGAAGTGACCGGCCGGCCGGTCATCAAGACGGAAACGGCGGCGCTCTATGCCCTCGACACGCTGAATTTCAGCCCGCAATGGGAAGCCTTCATCGGTGTCCGCGCCGATTCCTACTCCGCCGATGTCACTGGCCTGATCAATCGAGACGGAACGCCGGCTGCAGACCGCAGCTCCGACAGCGACTTCTTCAACTGGCATGCCGGCCTCGTCTACAAGCCGGTGGAGAATGCCTCCATCTATGCGAGCTATTCCTCCGCCTCGAACCCGCCCTGCGAACAGCTCGACGCCTTCGCGCTGGACTATGGCGGCTGTGACGACCGGATCACGACGATGGACCCGATCGACAACAATTCCTTCGAGCTCGGCGCCAAGTACAATCTCGGCGGCCATCTCGACCTGACCGCGGCGGTGTTCCAGATCACCCGCGACGGCGTGCCGATCTCGCTTGGCCGGGGCACGACAACACTCGGCGTTCAGGAACAGGAAGTCACCGGTGTGGAGTTCGGCATTGCCGGCAACATCACCGAGAACTGGAGCCTGTTCGGCGGCCTCACCCTGTTCGAGACCGAAGTCACTGACAGCACGATCCAGGACCAGATCGGCGAGATGTTCCCGAACGTCTCGGAAGAGAGCTTCACGCTGACCTCCCGCTATCAGATCACCGACCGCCTGCACCTTGGCGGCACGGCCGGGTACAACAGCGAGAAGTTCGGCGGCACGGTCGCGGCCAGCTCCACCTTTGTGCCGGACTATTGGCGCTTCGATGTCTTCGGCGGCTACCAGCTGACCGACAATATGGAAGTGACCTTCAACGTGCTGAACGCGACCGACGAGCTCTATTATGACGCGCTCTACCGGTCCGGCACGCCGTTCTCCTATGTTGCGCCGGGCCGCTCGGCCCTTGTGACACTGGACATCGACTTCTGATCATCCGAAAGAGGGGCGGCCCTTCGCGGGGCCGCCTTCATCCTGTTTGTAGAGCCCGCCCATGCTGATCTGTATCCCGCAAGTCCTGACCAAAGCGCAGGTGAAAGACATCCGCCAGCTGATCGATGCGGCGGAGTGGGTGGACGGCCGCGTCACGGCGGGCGTCCAGTCGGCCGAGGCAAAGCGCAACACGCAGCTACCGGAAGACAGCGAGGCGGCTCGCAAGGCGCAGCAGCTGGTGAGCATCGCCATCGGCAACAATCCCGTCTTCCTGGCGGCGGCGCTGCCGCAGAAAGTGTTTCCGCCCCTGTTCAACCGCTATGTCGTCGGCGACAGTTTCGGTGCCCATGTCGACAATGCGATCCGCTCGGTCAAGAACTCGCCGGAACGCATCCGGACCGATCTGTCCTGCACGCTGTTCCTGACCGAACCGGAAGATTATGACGGCGGCGAACTGGTGATCGAAACCCTGTTCGGCGCGCAGGAAGTGAAACTGGAAGCAGGCGACCTCGTCCTTTATCCCGCCTCCAGCCTGCATTCCGTCAGCGAAATTACGCGGGGCGCGCGGATCTCATCCTTTTTCTGGCTGCAGAGCATGGTGCGTGACGATGGCGAACGCACCCTGTTGTTCGATCTCGACCAGTCGATCCAGGCGCTGGTGGCGGAGCGAGGCCACAAGGACCCGGAAGTCATCCGCCTGACGGGCATATATCACAACCTCATCCGCCGCTGGGCCGAAGGCGCCTAGGCACCGCCCAGCACGTGCGGCCGGAATGGCAGTCGCCATCCGGTGCATAAGGCTGAATTCGGAGTTTGGTCAGGCTAGGGCGGACCGCGGACGTGCACAGCCGGAGCAGTCCGGACTATGCCATGATTATAGGTGACCATACCGGACTTTGCCGGATCATGACGGACTTCGCCGGACATAGCGCGCACGCGGCCGCAAACCGAGACAGGCACATCGCTGCCAAGGTCAGGACGCTCCCATGCCGCGACGCGCGGGGCTTCATATGTATAGAGATCATCGGGTGGCGGGGCATCGGCCAGGCAGACGAGCCGGATATTGCCAAAGCAATCGACCGCCATCAGCGCTTCGCGCCCGGTGTGCGCATGCCAGCGGGCGACGCGCACCAGGTTCCACACCAGCCATGGCCAGAAGAGCGGCCAGACATGGTTGAAGTAGCGTTGAAGGTCAGGATGCATGGCCTTTAAAATGGGGCCGCGCGCTATCAGACGAATTCAGATCATCTCCACGGTGTCATCCCGGAAACCGCGAGGCGTTTCTCCGGGACTCAGTCCTGCAACCGCCACGCCGCAACTGGATCCCGGACAAGTCCTGCGGGCTTTCCAGGATGACATGTCGAGGGTGGGGGACAGCGGGCGATCTTTCCCCGGCCGTCTTCCCCCTTTCCGTCTTCCCGCGTAAGGTTTGCGCCTCGGGAGGATCATCATGAAACACGCATCATTTTTCGCCGCGCTGACGGGCGCCGCCCTGCTCGCCGCCTGTACCACAGCGCCGGATGAAACGCCGCTCGCCGCGCCGATGGCGCCAGAAGTGGAAGCGGAGGCGGAAACTGCCGCGCCGGCCTATGACGAAGCCTTCCCGCCCGCGATTGAGGAAATTTCCTTCGACAGCCATGGCGACCGGCTGAATGGCCTCGTCTATGTGGCCGAAGGCGAAGGCCCGCACCCGGCCGTGGTGCTGCTGCACGGTTTTCCGGGAAATGAGAAAAATCTCGACCTCGCGCAGGACATGCGCGCAGCCGGATGGAACGTGCTGTTCTTTCACTATCGCGGCGCCTGGGGCAGCGAGGGCGACTATACCCTGACCCATGTGATCGAGGATGTGGCCAGCGCGGCGGACTTCCTGCGCACCCATGCGGACCAGTACCGGACCAATCCGGATCATATCGTGCTTGTGGGGCACTCCATGGGCGGTTTCGCCTCGCTTCAGGCCGCCGCGCGCGATGACGCGATCCGCTGCGCCGCCGGCATCGCCCCGGCAAATGTCGGCGCGATGGCCGAGTTCTTCGAAGCGGACCCGCAGGCGAAAGCCGGCTTCATGGCCTATAGCGACAGCCTGCAGATGCTGCATGGCCTGACCGGCGAGAAGATCATGGCCGAGATCGAGGCCAACAAGGATTCGTTCGCTCTGCAGGGCCTCGCGCCGGACCTGGAAGGCAAGCGCATCCTCATCGTCGGCGGCGACAAGGACACCTCCGTTCCGGCCGATGCCATTATCCTGCCGCTGATCGCCGCCTATGAGGCAGACCCGGCCATCGACACGACGGGGGTCGTTCTCTCCGGCGACCACTCTTTCTCATGGTCGCGCGAAGAGCTGATCAGCACCGTGATCGACTGGGCAGAGGCCTGCCGCTAAGCGGCCGTCCACGCCATCGCTTCATCCTGTGAGGCCAGCGGGAACACCCGCATCTTGCCCGGAATGAGCGGCGCGAAGAAACGCATCGAATTGGCCAACCAGCCAATATCGGTGACCATGGCGATACGCTCGAACGCGGTGTAGTGCGCCGTGCCGAAGACCGCATCGTCCAGCATGGCGTGGGCGGTGTAGGTTTCGAATTCGGGGCCAAACCGGATCAGGATGCGTGCCTTGCCATGTTCCTTGATGGCCGCATCGACGGCGGGAACGAGGATTGTCTTGTAATCGGAATCGGTGATCTCACCCTCGGCTTCGAAGGCGACGATCCCGGGCGGGGCGGAAGGGATGCGCTTGAACATGGTCTTCAGATGGGCATGCCCTGCCCGTCAGGCAAATGAACTCGCGGCCATGTAAGACTGGTTTGGGAAAGCCTAGTTCGGGCGGTCTTCTTCGTGGTCGCCGTTCCAGAAGCGTTTGATGCGGCCGAGAAAGCCTTCGCTTTCCGGGTGGCAGTCGGCGCCGGAACAGTCGCAGAATTCGCGCAGGATGTCTTTCTGGCGGGCCGTCAGGTTGCGCGGGGTTTCCACGAACATCTCGACAAACAGGTCACCGGTATGGCCGGACTGGCGGACCGACGGCATGCCCTTGCCGCGCAGGCGCAGCTTGCGGCCGGTCTGGGCGCCTTCCGGCACCACGACGCGGGCGCGGCCGCCATCGATGGTCGGGATCTCGATCTCGCCGCCCAGCGCAGCCGTCACCATCGGCACCGGCGCGCGGCAGTAGAGGTTCGGCCCGTCGCGTTCGAAAATGTCATGCTCGACGACATCGACGAAGATGTAGAGGTCGCCCTTGCCGCCGCCATTGGCCCCTGCTTCGCCTTCGCCCGCGAGGCGGATGCGCATGCCGCTTTCGACGCCGGCCGGGATCTTTACGTTCAGCTTGCGCTCTTCGCGCACCTGGCCGGCCCCGCCGCAATCCTTGCACGGCTTCTTGATGGTCTTGCCCTTGCCGCCACAGCGCGGGCAGGTGCGTTCCATCGTGAAGAAGCCCTGCTGGGCGCGCACGCGGCCTGCGCCGCCGCACGTGTCGCAGGTTTCAGGCGTGGTGCCAGGTGCCGCGCCAGACCCTTCGCAGGTCGTGCAGTCGACGGCCTGGGGCACGTGAATGGTTTCGTCCTTGCCGGCGAACGCCTCGGCAAGAGTGATTTCGAGATCGTAGCGCAGGTCTGCGCCGCGCTGGGGGCCGCCGCGGCGACGGCCGCCGCCGAACCCGCCTGCGCCGAACACCTGGCTGAACAGGTCCTGGAAAATGTCTTCGGGGTGAACGCCGGCGCCGAACGGATTGCCGCCACCGCCCATGCCGTTCTCGAAGGCGCCATGGCCGAACTGGTCATAGGCGGCGCGCTTCTGCGCATCGGAAAGCACGGCATAGGCCTCGCCGACTTCCTTGAACTTGTCTTCGGCTTCCTTGTCGCCCGGATTCTGGTCCGGGTGGTATTTCATGGCCAGCTTGCGGTAGGCGGATTTCAGCGCCTTCTCATCGACATCGCGTGAGACGCCAAGAACCTCGTAATAATCGCGCTTGCTCATGGATGAATGGCTCGCCGTTTCTCTCTAGTCCTGTGCCCTGACGCGTCATGTGGGGCGCGAATTACACACGTGCAAGGGAGGGATGCAGGCAGTTGACGTGGGGTTCCCCGCCAAATTGCCCGACCGATTGTCTGGATCAGCTGGGCCCCGGGCCGAACTGGCTGGCACCCTTCTCGATCAGTTCTGCGCCGGTCGGGCGGATCTGCATCACGGCAAGGCCGCGCTCGCTGGTGCCGTCGAGGCGGAAACGGAACAGGCCGTTGACGCCGAAGAAGCCGTCGGGATTGGTCACACCATTGTATTTGAGGTTGTCCTCACCTGCGAGGCTCACGGCAACGGCGGCTGCGTCATAGGCAACAGCGGCAAGGTCTGTCGGCGACTTGCCATAGATGCGGCGATAGGCTTCGCGGAAGGTGGTGAGGTTTTCCGGATCGGGCGCGGGATAGACGGCGCCGTCCAGTGTCGGTTCGCGCCAGACGGATTCATCGCTCCACAGGCTGGTGCCCATCAGGGTGACATGGGTCATGTCCACGCCATTATAAGGCAGCAGCGGCGCGATGGAGAGCAGCTTCACGCCGCGCTCCGGGATCATCACGGCCACCTTGTTGCGCGGACGCGTCGCGATTTCGGATTTCAGGATGCCGGAGACGGACCGGGCCGCTTCCGTCGGGCCGGTCTCCGGCATGTAGAAGGCCGAGGTCAGCACCGTGCCGCCAACATTGAAGGCTTCCGTGCGCAGGGCCGTCTCGATCTGGCGGCCATAGGCGGTCTGCGGGCCAAGGAAGACGAAACTGTAAATGCCCTGCCCGGCGGCATACTGCACCATCCGGCGGACTTCTTCCTCTGGCGAGATGGATGCGAGATAGGCCCCGCCGCCCGCCGCGCTGCGGTCGTTCGAGAAAGCGATGACGGGGATATTCTTGTCCTGCGCGCGCTCGGTGATGGCTTTCACATTGGCGCCGAACAGCGGGCCAAGCACGACATTGGCCTTCTCCTGCACCGCCTCATCCATGCGGGCTTCGGTGACGGATGTCTTGCCGGCGGTGTCCTTCGGGATGATCAGGAAGTCATCCCCGGCATACTGGAACAGGGCCAGTTCGATCCCGGCCAGCATGCTCTCGGCCTCGGCGCGGACCTGCGCGTTCGGGTGCGAGAAGGGCAGCAGCACGGCGGCGCGCTTGATCTCGCGCCCTTCCATGAAGGCCGGTGTCAGGCCGCCATCGCCGCGCACCTGGGTCAGGTCTTCCGGCTCTCCAAGGTCGGTGACGTCGACGCCCTCTTCCGGCTGGTCGACCGGGCCGGTAATGGGCTCAACCCGTGGGGTACCGGTGCCGATCTGGACTGGCGGACGCGCCGGTGCGCTGGCACAGGCGGTGGCGAACAGGAAACCTATGAGAAGAAAGCTTGGCGCTTTAATCGTCCTGAGCAATGGTTGCAGCAATGTCATCTCCTGAAACATCTCCTGAAGCATCCGGCGCGCAGACGATTCCCGGCTGGCGCGACTCTAGGGGCGCCGGGCCGGACGGGCAACCGCCCCAAGTGCTTCAGCCTGGCCTCTATGTCGTCTCTACGCCGATCGGCAACCTGCGGGACATTACGCTCCGCGCGCTGGACGTGCTGGCTGCAGCCGATGAAGTGCTGGCCGAGGACACGCGCGTGGCGGGGAAACTCCTGTCCGCCTATGGGGTTAAGGCCCGGCTCAGCCCATACCATGACCACAATGGGGCGGAACGGAGACCCGAACTCCTGCGCAAGCTGAGCGAAGGCGCGCGGATCGCACTGGTCTCCGATGCGGGCACGCCGCTTGTCTCTGATCCGGGCTGGAAACTGGCGCATGAAGCGCTGGAGGCGGGCCACCGCGTGTTCCCGATCCCCGGCGCCTCGGCCATGCTGGCGGGCCTTGTGGCCAGCGGCCTGCCCAGCGACCGGTTCTGCTTCGCCGGATTTCTGCCGCCAAAACAAGGCGCCCGGACGCAAAGCCTCGAAAGCCTGAAGGCTGTACCCGCCACGCTGATCTTCTATGAGAGCGGCCCGCGCCTCGCCGATACGCTGGCGGACATGGCCAGTGTGCTGGGCGCCGGGCGGCAGGGCGCCGTGGCGCGGGAACTGACCAAACTGTTCGAGGAAACCCGGCGCGGTACGCTGGCGGACCTTGCCGCGCACTATGCCGAAGCGGGCGGCCCGAAGGGCGAGATCGTCGTCCTGGCCGGTCCGCCGCTGGAGGAGGCTGTCACGCCTGCCCGCCTCGACGCGGCCCTGCGCGAAGCCCTCGCCGACCAGCCGACCAAGGCCGCCGCCAATGCCGTCGCCGACGCGCTCGGCTTGCCAAAGCGGGAAGTCTACCAGCGTGCGCTACAGATCAAGGCCGATGGCTGAACAGGCTCAGCCGAGGAAACGCTCCATCAGGAGTGCATCATAGGTCACGCCATCGAGGCGGCGATAATCGCGCCACATCCCGGCTTCGCTGAAACCGAACTTCAGGAACAGCGAGATGGCGGAGAGATTGCTCGTATAGACCGCAAGCTCCACCTTGGTGAGACCGCATTGCGGCGCGTGCGCGAGCGCGGCCTCCATCAGGCGGCTGCCGGCGCCTTGTCCCCTGTGAGATGCCAGCAGGCCCAGCCCGAGCGTTCCGCGATGCGCACATTCGGGAACCTCGTTCGGAATGATGTCGATCCACCCGACCACACGGCCATTATCCAGCGCGCAATACATCGGCCAGTTATTGGCAATCATCCTGTTCGGCAGGGCCCGCTCGGGATCAAATGGCGGCAGGGAGACAAGGCCGAGATAGGTTTTCTCGGCCGCCACCTGTTCGCAGGCTGCCCGCCACACGGCAATCTGGCTCTTGTCGATATAGGCAATGTCCATGGCGATCGCCCTCCCGGTCATCCATAAGAAAGGCTGGAAAAGCCTCTCGCTCAGTTCTACCAGAGATGACAGCCCGGATAAATCGAGACGAAAAATGGCTGAAGCGAAACGGCAGGCGGCAGAGAAGCGTGGCCGCAAGGGCGAGTGGCTCGCGGCGGTCTACCTGCAGGCCAAGGGCTATCGTATCCTGGGCCGCCGGGTGCGGACACCCATGGGCGAGGTGGACCTGATTGCGAAGCGCGGCAGGCTCGTTGCGTTCGTGGAGGTAAAGTTCCGGGCCGAGGTTCAAATTGCCGCAGGCGCGGTCACGTCCGCTAGCTGGCAGCGGATCGCGCGGGCGGCAGAGTTCTGGATGGCCCGCCACCCGGCCCTTTCAGATTGTGGTTGGCGCTATGACCTGATCGCGCTCGCGCCCCGGAAACTGCCGCAACATATACAGGATGCATGGCGGCCGGGCCTGGCCTGACAAGAGATGGAGATTAATCGGAGCTGCCGCCGGGGTAACGACTCAAAGAAAATCATAGGTGGACGGACGAGATCACCCCGGGTTGTTTCAGACCACTGACAATAGAATCCTTCCAGAAATTAAGGCCTTGCGGCCACCTCCTGTTAACCGTCGATCAAACCAATTCCTCTAATGACAAGGCTGGTTGGAGAGTTGAGTTTTCTGGGAGGCCATTGGTCATGGATGCTGCTGTCGCGTTGCAAAAAGAGGCTGCGCCAAAGCCCGCGGCGGGCCCTAATCTGAAGCAGGTATTTCAGAACGCGCAGCGCGCGTTCGACCTGATCAAGAAGCACCGCACCCCGCCGGATCCCAAGACCTATGCCGTCTGGTATGCCTATGTGGAAGCCGCTGACCCGCGCGTGATCGAACGGGTCGACAGCGCAGTTGCTGAAAATGGTACCCTGACGCCGTTCGACATCAATTCGATTTTCCGCGAGCTTCTGACCGAGGAAGCTTCCGCTGTTTCCGCGCGTCACTCAATCGGCATTGCCATCGAAAAGGAAATCGATGATGTCATGAAGATCATCCGGCAGGGTGTTCAGAACAGCGACGAATTCGGCGCCTCGCTGGACAAGGCCAACAGTGCCCTGCCCGGCGCCGCATCTGCCGAGCATCTGGCTTCGCTTGTGTCCACCCTGATGGAAGACAATGAGCGCATGGCCCGGACCGCGCGCGAGCTGAACCAGGGCCTCACGGACTCCCAGAACCAGATTGCCAAGCTCAATCAGGAACTGGAAGAAGTACAGACCCAGTGCCGGCGCGACCCGCTGACGTCCGTCGCCAACCGCCGGGCCTTTGACGAGCGTCTGGAACGCGAGTTGCGCGCCGCCGCCGAGACGGGCGAGAACCTCTGCCTTGCCATGGCCGACATCGACCATTTCAAGAGCGTCAACGATACCTATGGCCACCAGGTCGGCGATGCGGTGCTGCAGCAGTTCGCATCCGTCGTGACGCAGAACATCAAGGGCCAGGACATGGTCGCCCGCTATGGCGGGGAAGAGTTCGCGATCATCCTTCCGGAGACCGACCTGTTCTCGGCCTATAACCTGCTGGTGAAGATCAAATACACGTTCAAGAACACAGAAACGCCGGTGGAAGGCACGCTGAAGTCCATCAAGGATGTGACAGCCTCGTTCGGCCTCGTTCGATTCGAACCGGGCATGACGCCGCGAGACATGATCGAGCAAGCCGACCACTATCTCTACGAGGCCAAGAATTCAGGCCGGGACAGGGTAAAAGCCAAGGGCTTCTGAGGTCATTTATCAGGCGGTTACAGACTTATGGTGCCCTGCACGTTGGGGCATAATGATCATTGCGACGATCATCATGAGGCTGAGCGTTCCGACGATGAGCGGCCTGTCGAGCGCCAGTCCGCCATGATCCGGCTTGTCGAGGAAATTCCCAAGCACAGCGCCGAGCGGTCGCGTCAGGACGAATGCGGCCCAGAACAACCAAACGCCGCTGACCATGCGCTTCATCTGCATCCCGAGCACAACCAGCAGCATGGCACTGATCACCAGCGCTGATCCCCAATAGCCAAGCCCTGCCGTATCGGCGAACCAGTCACCGAGGGCGGTGCCCAGCGTTTGGGAAAAAGTGATGGTAAGCCAGTAGAACAGCTCGGTCTTGCGGTCTGCGATCTGGTCCGCTGAGACGCGCCCAAGGGCGAGCCGCCACGCGATCAACGATGCGATTACCAATGACAGAAGAAGGATCGATCCGCCCGTATACCCAAGACCGATGGAACGGGTGGAATAGTCCGCCAGAGTCGTGCCCGCTGTCGTCGATGCGACGATGGTGAGCCAGTAGAGACTGGCATGGAAACGGCGCGCAAAAATCTGGATGACGGCGAGCGATACGAACAGCGTGGCAAGAATGGCGGTTGCCGTGAGATAGCCGAGCCCCATGTTCATGCTGAAGAGATTACCGCCGACTTCCCCAAGCGTGGTCGCCAGAATCTTGACGATCCAGAAGCCCGCCGTTGCGGCCGGCACCTTGCTGATAATCTCTTCTGCGGTGGTTTTTTGTTGTTCCATCATGCGCCTCCCGCGCGCTCAGCGAGAGTCGGGCTAACAGGTGTGCTTTCAGAAAAATAATGAATTATCGTTTGGAATCCGGGGTGGCGGCGTCATCCCCCTCCGTCACCCACGTAGTTTCCCTGATTGTCCGCAAGGTGGTCATGAGCGGTAATGATGTGTCCGCTCCGGTGGAGGGAGTGCATCATGGATGGCAGTTTTTACCTCGAAGAATTATCCGCTCATACTCGTGAGGATGGGCGTGAGTGGGATGAATTCTGCGCCGGGGTGGACGAATTTCTTGACGCTGAACTGACTGAAGACTTGCGTGCGGCAGGCCGCAGGACGACCGGGCTGAAATCGGATGCCGAAGCCTGCAGGATCTGGCGGGAAAAGCTGAATGCGCGCGGCTGGTATGCCCCGACCTGGCCGGTGAAATATGGCGGGGCCGGCTGGAACACCGAACAGCGCATCTATTTCGAAAACGCCTCAGCGGCGCGCGACGCGCCAATCCTGATGAATTCAGGGGTCCGTACCATCGGCCCCCTGATCATTGAGGCCGGGACGCCTGAACAGAAGGCCCATTATCTGCCCGCCATCCTGCACGGCGAACATGAATGGTGCCAGGGCTTCTCCGAACCGCAGGCGGGGTCCGACCTGTCCGCCCTCTCCCTGAAGGCCGAACGCGACGGAGACGACTTCATCCTCACCGGCAGCAAGGTGTGGACCAGTTTCGCTCAGTATGCGACGCATATGTTCCTGCTCGCCCGGTGCGATCCGGGGACGCATGGCGGCAAAGGCCTTGTCTTCCTGCTGGTCGAGATGGACCGGCCCGGCATCGACGTGCGCCCGATCCGCTTTATCGATGGTGAGTACGAAACCAATGAAGTCTTCTTCAATGGCGTGCGCACCCCGGCAGCGGACCGGATCGGCGAGATCGGCGAAGGCTGGAAAGCTGCCAAGCAGCTGATGGCAATTGCCCGCGGCAACAACACCACAACAGGCCTTCTGCGCCGGGCCATGCGCGCCGCACGCCGTTGCGCGGCAGAGACCGGGCCGCTGACGCCCTCGCTGCAGATGCGTTTTGCCGAACTCGACATGCGGATCGAAACGCTTGAAGCCCTGGACATGCGCACCAAGAATGGCCTCGTCACGCTGGACGGCGGGCCCGCCTCGTCACAGACGAAACTGCTGGCAACCGAACTGCATCAGGCGATCACGGAGGCCGCGCTGGAATCTGCCCCGTTCAGCGATTTCGCCCAGGCCAAATACCTCGCAACCCGGGCCGCGACGATTTATTCCGGCACCAGCGAAGTGCACCGGAACATTCTGGCCAGGGCCATTGGCTGTCCGTGAGCTGACAACGGCCACAAATCTCGCGCAGGCAGTTATGGACTCAGTCGAACGGCCGTCCCGTCGCACCGCGAAAGATCAGTTCTGCCCCACTGAGCACGATGTTGCGGAAAGATGCGGTGTGCATGAAATCGGCAAGCTCATCGGGCAGCGTATCGGCATCGATATGGGGCAGTGAATCCGCCTGGGCAGCGCCGGAGGTCAGATTGATCAGCGCCATCAGCATGCGCCTGCCGCAGCCCTGCTCCAGCTCCATCACCTCGTCGAGCTTTTCCGAAGTGGCCGCTCCGTGTTCGAACAGACGTGTCTTGGTGGAGACCAGGGAGTCCAGCGCAACATTGCGCTCGATCGTCGGCGCCAGATGGGCCCGCAAGATCAGCAAGGCCGGGTGATCGACCATGATGTCGATGAATGCTTCGCAGAACGCCCTGCCAGACATGCCCGGTTCGAGCCGTCCTGTAATCTGCGCGCAGGTACTGATGAAAGTCCGCTCATAGAGGGCCAGCAGCAGTTCTTCCTTATTGGCGAAATACAGGAAGACCGTGCTCTTCGAAACGCCAACAGTGTCGGCAAGCGCCGAAATGGCGAATCGTTCATTGCCCGATTCCAGCAGGAGCGTTTCTGCTGCATCGAGAATTTCGTTACGGCGCGCTTCTTTCTCAGGTTCCGACCGCGCACGCCGGAAGTCTTCGCGGATAGCCATATGGGCCTCTTTTCAAATGTCCGGGCGGGATAGACGCGGCTCGCCGGTATAACGCAGCGCCCCGGCCACCCGTCCGGATTTAAATGTTTCTTGCAATAATGAGAGAGTTTATACGCAGGGCTCGAGACAGCAACGTCACATTTCCGGTCGTCGCTTAAATATTGCGAACACCTGTCATGATCAGCTCAGCCCCGCTCAGGAATGACGCGCGGTAATCGAAGGACTTGATGGCCCCGGTTACCTCTTCGGACTCACCATCGTCGGTGGCGAGCAGCTTCTTTATGTCCGCCTGCACCGAGCCGCACATCAGGTTGACGAGCGCCTTCATCAGCCGGCGCCCCTGCCCGGGCTTCAGCTGGAGCAGGTCTTCAACCTGGTCGGCGGCGGATACCCGGAAACGATAGATGTCCTTGATGCCCTCGTGGATATAGGCCTGATTAAGGCTTTCCTCCACGAAGCGCATGATCATCGGGCGCATGATACGGAAGGCAGGGAATTCCAGCGCGGTGTCGATAAAGGTCTCGGAAAAGGCCTCGTCTGACATGCCCTCATGGAGGCGGCTAAGGAAGGTTGCGAAGAAATTTTGCCCGACCCGCGTATAAAGCGAGGTCAACAAATCTTCCCGATTGCGGAAATGGAGAAAGATCGTGCTCTGCGACACGCCAACCCGTTTGGCCACACTGGAAATGGAAAACCTTTGATTGTGCGATTCCAGCAGCAGGGCTTCTGCCGCGTCGAGGATTGCCGTCCGGCGGGCAGCATTCTCCTGGTCGGTCCGGGGGCGCAGAAAATCTTCTCTGATATTCATATACCCCCCTTAGATTGAATCCGGCTAATTGAAAAGGACATAAGTAACCGTTAGTCATTTATAGATCGAGCACAAGCCCCGACCTCAGTTACACCGTAACAACATGGCCAGTAGACGGAACGTCAGGAACATTCAGGCGAATAAAAAAGCCCTCCTGCAGGTAGCAGGAGGGCTTTTGTAGTCTGGGGAAGTGATCAGGCGTCGGCCGGTTCCGGTGTCTTCGCCTTCTGTCCGGAATAGTCGAACTCCTCTGAATCGAGGTCGATATTCGGGATTTCCTCTTTCTCGTTCCAGTAGTCCTGCGTGTGCTGCCAGATATATTTGGAGCCGCGCTTGGGCAGGAGATGCATGGAGCGCATGAGGTAGCCGGGATTGAAGTCTTCCGGATCGATCCAGGGCAGGATCTCCATGTCCTTGTCTTCCTCACGCAGCTTCACACGAACCTGCGTCACGCCCTTCTCATCCATATGCTTGAGCAGCCGGGTAATGAAGTCGCCCATAAGGTCGACCCGCAGCGTCCACGAGGCGCGGAAGTAGCCGAACACCCAGGCCATGTTCGGTACGCCGGTAAACATCATGCCGCGATAGGTGACCGTCTCGGAGAAGTCGACCGGCTTGTCATCCACCGTGAACGGAATATCACCGAGCACGGAGAGATTGAAGCCCGTCGCCGTGATGACGATGTCCGCTTCCAGTTCCTGGCCGCCCTTGGTGAGGATGCCCTTCTCGGTAAAGCGTTCGATCTCGTCGGTCACCACACTGGCCTTGCCGGACGCGATACCCTGGAACAGATCTCCATCCGGCACGAAGGCAATACGCTGGCGCCATGGGCGGTAGCGTGGCGTGAAGTGCTTGTCGATCGGATAGTCCTCGCCGAGGAAGGCCTTCACGCCTTCGAGCAGCTCCTGTGTGACAACGTCGGTCTCCTCCAGGCAGCGGCGGGTGAAGTCATGCTGGTCGAACAGGACTTTCTGGCGGGCAACCCGGTGGATCGTATCCCAGTCGATGCCGATCTTTTCGAGTTCCGTGACCATCTCGTTTTCATTCCGCCCCGGGATGAAATAGGTCGGCGAGCGCTGAAGCACCGTGACATGCTCCACCTCGCCCGCAATGGCCGGCACCACCGTGGCTGTTGTCGCACCAGACCCGATGCAGACGACTTTCTTGCCTTTGAGGTCAATATCGTCCGGCCACAATTGCGGGTGGATGATCTGGCCCTTGAACTTGTCCATATCCGGCCAGTCCGGCGTATAGGGCTTGGTGTAGTTGTAGTAGCCTTGGCACATCCAGAGGAAGTTGCAGGTGAAGGTCAGCACCTCATCCGTTTCGATGCGGCGCACTTTCAGCGTCCACAAACTGTCCTTCGAAGACCATTCCGCCGAAAGGATCTGGTGGCCGTAGCGGATGTGCTTGCCGAGGTCATTCTCCTCGATCACTTCGCCCATATAGGTGCGAATCTCTTCGGCCGTCGCGATTGGCGTGCCCGTCCAGGGCTTGAACCGGTAGCCGAAAGTGTAGAGGTCGGAATCCGACCGGATGCCCGGATATTTGTGCCACAGCCAGGTACCGCCAAAGCTTTCCAGCTTTTCCAGCACCGCATAGCTCTTGCCCGGGCACTGCGTTTTCATGTGATACGCCGCGCCGACGCCGGAAATCCCGGCCCCCGCGATAAGCACATCGAAATGTTCTACCTTGCCCTCGGCGGGCGCCGCTTTCGTTTCCGTCCCTGTCATGGCTCTCCGTCCATCTGATGGCGCGCAATCGGACCACCCGAAAGCGCAATTCCTCACTTTCCATTGAAACCAGAAAAATCCAGGCTGCACTACGGGACACCCCCTATGACGTCGGGTCAGTCCGCCGGGTTTGGCCCCGGATTCCGGCCGGGATCGAGAAGTTCCCGGCGAAATCCCCTCTCCTGGCCTGCGCACGGCAGCGCGTATGCCTTCACACTGCCGTAATCCTCTCGCATTTACCCTCGGAAATTATCGATTCTATTGGCAGGCAGAGATGGCGCAGAAGGGTAACAAGACCCCGGCCCAGCGGACGATCAAGGTGCCCGGCGGCGGCTTTGCTTCCCGGCATCCCCGGCTGGTGCGCTACACATTGATTGTCTTTCTCGTGGTCATGCTGGTCGTTGGCGGCTGGGGATTCTGGAAATGGCGCTCGCTCTATGCCGGAATGCCGAAATTGCCGGAAATCGCAGACCTCTGGTCGGTCAAACGCGAAGCCGCCATCGAATTTGTCGACCGCGACGGCAATACGCTGGACGTTCGCGGCCCCCGCTATGGCCGCGCCACATCGGTGGACCAGCTGCCGGAATATGTCCCGCAAGCTTTCATCGCGGCAGAGGACAAGCGCTTCTACGAGCATGACGGCGCGGATGACGCCGCAATCGCCCGGGCTGCCTGGTCGAACCTGCGCGCGGGTGAAACGGTTTCCGGCGCCTCGACCATTACCCAGCAGCTGATCAAGAACCTCGTTCTCACCAACCGCCAGACGGTGAAGCGCAAGGCGCAGGAAGTGAAACTCGCCCGCGAGCTGGAAACGAAGATGAGCAAGGACGAGATCCTGTCGCTCTATCTGAACCGGGTCTATTTCGGCGCTGGCCTCTACGGCATCGACGCAGCGGCGCGCTATTATTTCGGCAAGCCGCCGCAGGAGCTGACCGTGGCGGAAGCGGCGATCCTCGCCGCCCTGCCCAAAGCGCCCTCCAAGCTGAACCTGCGCGAGAACCTCGAAGGCGCAAAGGAACGCCAGGCCTATGTGCTGGCCCAGATGGTGGATCTCGGCTTCATCCGCCCAGCCGAAGCGGAAAAGGCCGAGGCCCAGGACATCACAATCATCGACCCGCCGACTTACGACCCGCAGCTGGGCTATGCGCTGGATGCTGTTTCGGAACGTGTGAAGGCCATGCTGCCGCGCATACCGGGCGATCTGGTCGTCACTGTTTCGCTGGACATCGACCTGCAGGAGAAGGTCCGCGCGCAGCTGGCAGAGCGAATGGCCGGTGACGGCGCGAAACAAGGCGCGAGCCAGGTTGCCGCCATCCTGATCGAGAAGACTGGCCGCGTAGCCGCGCTGGTCGGCGGCACGGACTATACGGAGACAGAGTTCAACCGCGTAACCCAGGCCCTGCGCCAGCCGGGGTCCAGCTTCAAGCCGTTCGTCTACGCCACGGCGCTGGAAGACGGCTACTCCCCCTATGACGTGTTCGACGATGCGCCGATCACGATCGATAAGTGGAGCCCCTCTAACTATACCGGCAAATATCTCGGTCCGATGACGATGAGCGAGGCGATTGCCCGCTCCATCAATACCGTCGCGGTGGAACTGACCCAGCTGTCCGGCCCGGCCCGCGTGGCGGAGACGGCCCGCCGCTTCGGCATCACCACCCGGATGGAGGCCTATCCCTCCATTGCACTCGGCAGCCAGGAAGTGACCCTATGGGAACTGGTGCGCGCTTATGGCGTGTTCCAGTCCGGCGGCCTGCGCCTAGACCCGTGGCTGATCGAAAAGATCGAGGACTCCCGCGGCACCGTTCTTTATGAGCGCCCCGACTATGACCGCGACCGTGTGTATTCTGAAGAACTGTCCCGCGACATGAATGCCATGCTCTACCGGGTCGTGAATTCCGACATCGGCACGGGCGGACGTGCGCGCGTCCCCGGCTGGACGGTTGCAGGCAAGACAGGCACCAGCCAGGACTGGCGCGATGCCTGGTTCATCGGCTACTCAGCCGCCTATGTCGGCGGCATCTGGGTCGGCAATGACGATGATAAGCCAATGAAGAAGGTCACCGGCGGCGGACTGCCGGCCGACCTCTGGTCCGACATGATGGTGCTGGCGCATGACGGCAAAACACCGGAACGCCTGATCGGTGCGGAAAGCGGCGTGATGATCAGCGAAGAAGCCGAAGCTCGGATCGCCTTCTATCGTGGCCTCAGCCAGGCCTTTTCCATCGCCGCGGGCCAGCCGCTGGCGGGGCGCAGCGGTTACCGGGTCGAACGCTAGGCCACCGCATCGGCCGATTGCACCAGCCGCATCATGCGCGTAGAGAGCGCCCCATGTTTGACACCGTTGTTTTCGATACGCTTTCCCTGGCCTTTGAAGAGGCCGACCTGTTGCCGGAAACGGGCAATCTCCTCTGCCTGCGCGCAGAAGCCGTGCCTTTCCTGATGCGCCTGCCGAAAGAGCGGCTGACCTGCCAGAACAGTTTCAAGCCGGACCATGACGCGCTGAAAGCCGCCGGCTTCACCGTCCTGCCGCCGGAGGCAGAGACTTTCCCGCCCGCCGCGCTGACCATCATCCTGCCGCCCCGCCAGCGGGACGAGACCCGCGCCCTGTTCGCCCGCGCCATGCGCGATGCACCGGTCGGCGGCGTGATCGTGGCCAGCCTTCCCAACACGCTCGGCGCCAAGACCGGCGAGAAGATCCTCGGCGAACTGGCGGGCGAAACGCAAAGCCTGTCGAAGCACAAATGCCGGGCCTTCTGGGCGGTGAAGACCGAAGACTGGAACGCTCAGCTGGCGGAAGAGTGGATCGCCTTCGATGCGCCGCAGGAAGTCGATAATGGCGCCCTGTGGAGCCGTCCGGGCCTGTTCAGCTGGGACCGAGTGGACGCGGGCAGCGAATTGCTGGCCGACAGCATCCCGGAATGGATCCGCGGGCGCGGCGCAGACCTCGGTGCTGGTCAGGGTTATCTGTCCCGTGAGGTGCTGGCCAACTGCCCGCATGTCGAAAGCATGACCCTGTTCGAAGCAGAGCATCGCGCCCTCGCCTGCCAGCAAAAGAACCTCGAAGGCTTCAGCAACTGGACGAACCACTGGGCCGACGTAACGAAGGACGCGCCCAAAGCAGAGTTCGACTTCGCCGTCATGAACCCGCCCTTCCACACAGGCCGGGCCGACAGCACATCGCTGGGACAGGACTTCATCCGCGCCGCGGCGAACGCGCTGAAAACCGGCGGGACGCTCTGGCTCGTCGGCAATCGCCACCTGCCCTATGAAACCGTGCTCAGCGAGTGCTTCAAGAGCCACGAGATGCTGGAAGACGAAGGCGGCTACAAGATCATCAAGGCCGAGAAACCGAAGCGGAAGCGATAAAGCCCAGGCCATGAAGGAAACGCGCCAGCTCGCGAAATACCTTGCCCATCTCGGCTATGGCAGCCGCAAGGAGATGGAAGCCGCGATCCGCCGCGGCCGCGTGACCGGCGAAGGCGACGATCTGCGTTTCGATGGCGAGCAACTGGATCCGCCACCCGGCATGGTCATCCTGATGAACAAGCCGGCAGGCTTCACCTGTTCCCGTGCCGATCAGGGCCGGCTCGTCTATGAATTGATGCCGCCGCGTTTCCTGTTGCGCACCCCGCCGCTCTCGAGCGTGGGCCGCCTCGATGCGGAAACGACAGGACTCCTTCTCTTCACGGATGATGGCAAGCTGCTGCACCGGCTGATCTCGCCGAAATCCGAGATGCCGAAGACATACGAAGCCACGCTCGCCCGCCCCTTGGAAGGCCATGAGGCAGAGCTCTTCGCCAGCGGCACCCTGATGCTACGCGGCGAGGAGAAGCCGCTTCTCCCCGCCCAGCTGGAAGTGACCGGTGAACGCACGGCGCGCCTGACAATCACCGAAGGCCGGTACCATCAGGTCCGCCGCATGTTCGCCGCCGCGGGCAACCATGTCGAAACCCTTCACCGCGCCGCCTTCGGCCCCCTCACCCTCGGCGACCTGCCGGAAGGTGATTGGCGGCTGCTGAGCGCGGAGGAGACTGCTTCCCTCGCCTAGGCCGCGGCCTTGAAGTAAGGCCGGTCGCCCGCGATGGTGACGCGCTCCATGATGCGGACGTTCGGGAAATAGTCGCTGGCGGCATAGTGCTGGCAGGCGCGGTTGTCCCAGAAAGCGAGCGAGCCGGGCGCCCAGCGGAAGCGGCACTGGTATTCCGGAATCGCGGCGCGGGAATAGAGATACTTCAGCAGCTCGTCGCTCTCCTTGCGGTCCATGCCCTTGATATGGTCCGTGAACGCCGTGTTGACATAAAGCAGCCGTTGGCCCGTCTCAGGATGGGTCCGGATGACAGGATGCTCCATCGGCGGGTATTTGTCGTGGAGTTCGGTCGGGTCTTTCTTCAGGCGCTTGGCGAACACGCGGGCGATGTCATGCACCGCCGTCATCTGGCAGAGGCGTTCCTTCAGGCCGTCATCCAGATCCTCATACGCCATCACCATATTGGAGAAGAGCGTGTCGCCACCCACCTCCGGCAGCTCGATCGCACGCAGGATGGAGCCGAGCGACGGCGCCTCGCGCCAGGTGACGTCGGAGTGCCAGGAATTTTCGATGCCACGCGAATTAGGCCCATGCGCAATGCGGAGGACTTCCCGGTCCGGCTGTTCCAGCGGCGTGGCCGGATGGATCTCCAGCTCTCCGAATTTGCGGGCGAAGGCGATATGCTGCTGGCGGGTAATATCCTGATCGCGGAAGAACACGACCTGATAGCGAAGCAGCGCCGCGCGCACTTCCGACACCAGCACATCGGTCGGGTTGCGCAAATCCGCTCCGATCAGCTCCGCCCCGATATTGGGCGACAGGCGCCGGGCCTCGAATTGTGTGAAAGCGGTCTCATTCTCCGAATACGCCATGCCTTATCCTCCCATTCTTGTTTTCAGGGAGTGTAGCAGCCCCCCCGCCATTGGGAAGGCTGGTGACGCCCTCTAGCGCCCCGCCCCAGCGCACGCTACATCGCGCGCATGGCTGCGCCTCCTCTGATTACCCTTACCGATGTCCGCCTCTCCTTCGGGGGCAAGCCCCTGTTCACCGGGGTCAGCTTCTCGCTGTCCAAGGGCGAGCGCGTGGCGCTGGTCGGCCGGAATGGTGCGGGCAAGTCCACGCTGATGAAAATCATCTCAGAGCGGGTCGAAGCCGACAGCGGCGAGGTCTGGCGCCAGCCGGGCATCACTTTCGCCGCCGTCGCGCAGGAGCCGGACCTTGCCGGTTTCGACACCGTGCTCGCCTATGCCAGCGAAGGCCTCGATGGCGCCTATATGGCCGAGGCGGAATTGTCGGAATTCGGGGTGGAGGCGGATGCAGACCCGGCCACGCTTTCCGGCGGCCAGCTGCGCCGGGCAGCGCTCGCCAAGGCCTTCGCCGCCGATCCGGACGTGCTGCTGCTGGACGAACCGACCAACCATCTCGACGTGCCGATGATCGAGCAGCTGGAAGCGCGCCTGAAAAGCTTCAACGGTGTCGTACTGGTCGTCAGCCACGACCGGCGCTTCCTGGAGAACATTTCCACAAACACGTTGTGGCTGCGCCAGGGCAAGGTGCTGAAAAGCCCCGACGGCTATGTGAAGTTCGACGAATGGGCCGAGCAGATCGAGGTGGAAGAAGAACGCCAGCTGCGCCGGATGACGACGCACCTGAAGGACGAACAGCATTGGCTGGCCCGCGGTGTCACCGGACGCCGCAAGCGCAACCAGGGCCGCCTCGCCAAGCTGAAAGACCTGCGTGCCGAACATGCGCAGATGCGTTCTGCCCTGCAGGACCGCAAAGCCACGGCTGACCTCAGCGTCGATGCCGGGGACTCGATGAGCAAGAAAGTGATCGAGGCGCGGCACCTGACCAAGGCCTATGAAGGTCCGGATGGCCCCTTCACGCTGGTCAACGACCTCTCCCTCAAGATCCTGCGCGGCGACCGGATCGGCATTATCGGTCCGAACGGCGTCGGCAAGACGACGCTGGTGAAACTCCTCCTCGGCCGGATCGAACCGGACAGCGGCAGCGTGAAGCATTCGAAGACGCTGCAGGTCACCTATCAGGACCAGACACGCGAGACGCTGAACCCGAAAGACACGATCTGGGAAGCCCTCGCCCCGAATGGCGGCGACTCCATCATGGTACAGGGCCGCCAGCGCCATGTCGCGGCCTATGCCAAGGACTTCCTGTTTGCGCCGGACCAGCTGCGCCAGCCGGTCGGCGCCCTCTCCGGCGGGGAGCGTAACCGGCTTGCCCTCGCCATCGGGCTGGCCCGGCCGTCGAACCTTCTCGTGATGGACGAACCGACCAATGATCTAGACATGCAGACGCTGGACCTGCTGGAAGACATGTTGCTCGGCTATGAAGGCACGCTGATCCTCGTCAGCCACGACCGGGCCTTCCTGGATGCCACTGTTACCAGCTGCCTCTGTCCCGTGGGCGACGGCGAGTGGATCGTCACCGCCGGCGGCTGGAGCGACGCGCAGGAACAGCTGAAGGGCTTCCGGAACAAGGGGGCTGGAAATGCTCCGAAGGCAGAAAAACCGAAGACAGACAATGCACAGCGCCCGAAACCTCAGACGAAACTCTCCTTCAAGGACGAGCATCGCCAGAAGGAACTCGACACGCTGATCCCGAAGCTGCAGGCCGAAATCGCAAAGCTGGAACAGGACCTGTCCGATCCGGATCTCTATGCTCGCGACGCAGACAGCTTCAACAAGAAGTCCAATCGTGTCGGCGCGGCCCGCGAAGAACTCGACATGGCCGAGATGGAATGGCTGGAGATCGAGGAAAAGCGAGAGGCGCTGGCGAAGTAAACTGCGCGAACCGATCCGTCCGCAGCGAACACTTCGTTAAGCAGGCCTTACTAGACTGGGCCTGACAGATGGAGACGACGCCCATGCGCCTGGTACCCCTTCTTGCCGCCTCGAGCGCCTTTGTCCTGCTGGCTGCCCCGGCCTTTGCCGACACGCCCAGCATGAAACCCGACAAGCCTGAACCGGCGAAAGGTCAGGAGACCGGCGTCTATCGCTTCGGTGCGACCTATTCCGTGCAGCCTATCGAGACAGCCTCCGCCTGCCAGACCAGCTGCGCGGATGACGAAAAATGCGTTGCGTGGAGCTATGTCGCCACGTTCGAGGGCGCCGATGCGCGGTGTGAACTGAAGCGCGGCGGCGGCAAGGCCCGTCCGAACCCGCTGGCCACGTCCGGCGTCTCGCCGACGCTTGCCGCAAAATTCATCCCGGACCCGAAGCCCGAACTCGAAGGCGGCCCCGAGGCTGAATAAGCGCCTTTAGGGCCGGTCGCGGACAACCAGCGGCACCGTTGCCGCAGCGACCGTCGCCAGGGCGGTCAGCGGCAGGATGACAAAGAACAGAACAATTCCTCTTAGCGCCGATTGGCCGAAATCTTCACCCAAATTCAGAACTGTGTTGCGGATAAAGCCAGCAAAACAGGCGTTTGCTGCAAGCAGCGTCAAACACAAGACGGGCGTTAAAACGATCACCCACAAGCATGACGCCACCGTCCGGGCTAGCCAAATCGACAGGGCCGCGAAAAGCGCAGAAACTCCCAAGTAGACATAGTCACCAAGCCCCCGATCAAACTGGAAGGCCAGGAACTCCATCAGTGCCGCGATGGCGCATGTTGCGCTAGCGACAAGCAGCTTCGTTTGGGTCTTCACCGACAACTTTCCGTCCCCTGCACGGAATCCAGCTCTCAAACAGAGAGCGTTCCTTTGCTGTCGTCAATCACAATCAGAGCGCGCGTTCTTTCGTGGCGGTGAAGCGGATGTCCGGGTTCTTTTCCTGGGCGTAGCCGACGTCCCAGGCATTCTTGGCGAGATAGACCGGCGCATCGTCGAGGTCTGTGCCGGACGAGGATTTGTTCTTGTCCAGGAAGGCTTCCAGCACTTTCGGGTCATCGCACGACAGCCAGCGCGCGACGTTGTAAGGCGCAGGTTCGAACACGACTTCCAGATTGTATTCCGCCGCCACGCGCTCGATCATCACTTCGAACTGCAGCTGGCCGACGGCGCCCACGATCATGTCCGAGCCGATGGCCGGCTTGAACAGCTGGGTGACGCCCTCTTCCGCGAGGCTTTCGAGGGCCTTGCGCAAGTGCTTTGCTTTCATTGGGTCTTTCACGCGAGCGCGGCGCAGCAATTCCGGCGCGAAGTTCGGAATGCCCGCGAACTTGATGTCGCCAGTCTCCGACAGGCTGTCGCCGACGCGCAGCTGGCCATGGTTCGGCACACCGATCACATCACCCGCATAGGCCGTCTCGGCGATCTCCCGGTCCTGCGCGAGGAACATCATCGGATTGTGGATGTTCAGCTGCTTGCCGCCCGCGGTCTTCAGGCGCATGCCGCGCTTGAATTCGCCCGAGCACAGACGGAGGAACGCCACGCGGTCGCGGTGGTTCGGGTCCATGTTCGCCTGAATCTTGAAGACGAAGCCGGAGACCGTGTTGTCGCCTGCGTGAATGGTGACAGGCTCACCCTTCTTCTCGGCTTTCTGGTCCCGCGGCGGCGGCGCATAGGCATGCAGCGTACGGAGCAGCTCCAGAACGCCGAAATGGCGGAGCGCCGAACCGAACACAACCGGCGTCATATGTCCGCCAAGGAAGGCTTCCTTGTCGAACTCCGGCAGAAGGCCGGTGGCCATTTCCCGGCCTTCCGCCAGTTCGCCATAGACGCTCTCATCAAGGTTCGCCTGAAGCGTCGCCTCGTCTGCCGCAATGCGCGGCGCGGCGCCGATTTTCGGCGCTTCGCCGGGGCGGCGTTCGAACTGGATCAGTTCATTGGTGGCGAGATCGACCATGCCGGAGAAACGCTGACCGCTGGCAGCTGGCCAATAAAGCGGCGCCGTGTCCAGCTGCAGCTTTTCCTGCACTTCATCCAGAAGGGCGATCGGATCCTGCGCTTCGCGGTCCATCTTGTTGATGAAGGTGACGATCGGGATGTCACGCAGGCGACAAACTTCAAACAGTTTCAGCGTCTGCGGCTCGATGCCTTTTGCAGCGTCCAGAACCATGACGGCGCAGTCGGCCGCGGTCAGCGTGCGGTACGTGTCTTCGGAGAAGTCTTCGTGGCCGGGTGTGTCGAGCAGGTTGAAGATCAGATCCTCGAACTCGAATGTCATGACCGAGGCCGACACGGAGATGCCGCGGTCGCGTTCGATCTTCATCCAGTCTGACGTCGTGCGCCGCGCTTCGCCGCGCGCCGCCACTTCCCCGGCCGCGCGGATGGCCCCGCCGGCCAGCAGCAGGTTCTCCGTCAGCGTGGTCTTGCCCGCGTCAGGGTGTGAGATGATGGCGAAGGTCCGCCGGCGGGCGGCTTCTGCAGCATGGGACATGTTGAAACGGCTCGTCTTTTCCAGGCCGAGGCCCTAGCCGATTTGCGCCGCAGATAGAAGGGCCGGTGTCAGGCCGCGCGTTTCCGGCGCGCTTCAGGCCGCTTTCGGCCAGATCTGTTCGAGGTCGGGCGCCTGGCCTTCATGCTCGTGGCGTTCGCGCAGGCTGGACAGGATGGTTTCCGGCAGGATCGTCAGGCGGGCTTCGCCGACACGCTTGTCCGTGACCGGGAACAGGGCCGCATTCGCACCTGTCTTCGCGATGATCAGCGCGGCGAGGTCTTCGACCAGGCTGACTTCCATCGCCACGCCTTCGTGGACATGCGCCGAGACGACCCGGGCGACAAACTCCAGCGCCTCACGGGCCCGCATGCTGGCGGGGTCCCCGCAGCCAAGCACTTTCCAGCGCTTGGACAGGTGAATTTCCGGGATCGCCACATCGACGATCTGTTCGTTGAGGAGAAACAGCATGACCCCACTTTGCCCCGTTTTCCTGAATTCGTTTTCAAGCTGCCCGCACCGGGTTAGCGGGGGGTTAACGCAGGCTTACCGGCTGCAAACCAATTGGCTTGAATCCACGACAGAATTCAGGAGCCTTCCTCGACGTGTTCGGTGAGGAAATGCCGGCCTTCCTTGTCCTCGATCTCGACCACCCAGAGATCGCTGTCGCGCTTGCGGGCCCGGGCGACATATTCATCCACCTCCCGCTCCTCCGGTCCGATACCCTGAGCGGCAAGGTTCAGGAAGATCCGGTCGCCATCCATGCCCATAGACGGGGTATAGGCGGCGGCTGTCCCATCCAGCCGTGCGACCTTGACCAGCACGTCGCCGCGCGAGTCATCGCCATGCTGCACGATGAAGCCCGACGCGCCGGCCACTTCAGCCCGGCGGATCAGGGCCTCGACCCAGAGACGTGTCGGCAGACGCTCCATCATCACGCAATTCCTTCCGTTCGGCATGGCGATTGCAGTTTGCACATGGGTGTTAACGCACTGGCAACTGATCGAGAAAGGGGCCATGGCATGAAAAGCAGCGACCTCATTCTGCTTGCGCCGGCAATTGCCTTTGCCGGTGGCCTGACGGGCCTCATCAAGCATACCAGCTATCCGGACGACGTGCTGTATCTCGCCACGTCCATTTTCCTGTTTATCGTTGGTGTGGCCGCCTTTGGCGCCCTGCTCCTGCTCGTGCGCGCCAGCCTGCATGAAAGCCTGCACGAAAACGAGGACAGCTGATCTCAGCCGGCCCTGCTTCCCGAAAGAAGCGGTTTCCTATTCCAGGTCTTCGTCGTTCGCCCGTGGCAGGGTAACGGACACGCGCGTGCCCTTGCCCGGCGCCGAGCGGATGTCAATCTGCCCGCCATGAAGTTCTGCGAACCGTTTGACCACGGCGAGGCCGAGCCCCGTCCCCTTCACGCCGCGGGCATTCCCGCCCTGCGAAAACGGCTCCAGCGCAAGACGCACGTCGTCTTCACTCATGCCCGCCCCCTTGTCGGTGACAGACAGGACAGCGGCATTCCCCTCGATCACCGCTTCCAGCACCACGGCGCTGCCGTTCTCTGAATACTTGATCGCGTTCGAGACAAGGTTCTGCCAGATCTGGCGGACGGCGCGCGCGTCAGCCTGCGCCCAGACATCGTCTTCCGCTTTCAGGCGCAGTTTCACACCGGCCCGTTCGGCCTGGTTGTCGAGCTGGCGGATCACCGACTGGGCGGAGGCCGCAAGATCGACCGGCTCAGGCTCAAGCCGCTGGCGGTCTGCATCTGCCCGCGCGAGGTCCAGCATGTCCTCGACCATGAGCAACAATTCCTGCCCGCTGTCATGAATGATGGCCGGATAGTCCTGATAGGCTTCGGGCAGAGGGCCGCGTACGCCATGCCGCATCATGTCAGCATACCCGATGATCGCATTGAGGGGCGTCTTCAGGTCGTGGCCGAGCGAAGCAAAAAAGGCTGTACGCTGGCGGACGGCTTCGCGGGCCCTGGCCTCGGCATCGCCGGGGTCAGTCTTGGCCACCTGTTTCGGACGATCGATCAGCGCGATATGGGTGCCGCCGTCATAAGGCGTTGCGCAGAAGGCAACGGTGCGGCCATTCACAAGATGGGTTTCGCCCGCCTGCGCCGTGGTCGCCATCAGGCTGGCCGGGGTGGCCGACGTGTCCAGCACATCCCGCAACAGCGTCCCGGCGCCAATCCCCGGCAAGCCGAGCCGGTCGCCATCGGCGCCGCGGATCATGCCGTCCGGGGTGACATCCAGCAGAAGCACACCGGAATCTGCCGGAACCGGAATGGTCGCCTTTGCCGGATGCGAGACTTCGACAGGCGCAACCTCCGCACTCGCGGCAGCCAGTTCTTCCTGCCCGCGCGCGAGGTACCAGACCAGCAGGGCAAATGTCACAAGCGCTGCAAAAGCCAGCAGCCGGGCAACGCCGGAGAAGCCTGTCACGGCCTCGCCGGAAGGCAGAATCCCGATTTCGGACAACAGGATCGCGGCGAAATAAGCGCCTGCTCCGAAAATCGACGCTTCGGCCGCCATGGCGGTATTTCCGAGGTTCAGCGCCACAAGCGGGGCAATCACGAACAGAACGGCCAGCGGAGACATGGCCGCCCCGCTCAAAGCGAGGGTAAACGCCGCAAAGACGGTCCACGTAATCACCAGGAATGACGGGGCAAACTGGTTCAGAAGCCGGTCACGGCCGAGAAGGAAAAAGCCCGCCAGTCCCGGCAGGGCCGCCAACCCCAGCCAGGCGAACGACAATGCTTCTCTTTCGCGTGACACGAGAACAGAACCGGCAACCGCCGCCACCATGGCCAGCCAGCCAAGGTGTATAATCTGTAATCTCTGACGCTGCTTTTGGGGCAACATATTAATACCCCGGTGAGATTCATTAGGCATTGTGACGGTGTCGGCGGTTTCTTGCTGTATTTGTAATGCAAGAAGCGGGCAAGCTGCTGTTCCCCCCTTGGGGAACTTCAGGCACAAAGTATCGTGTGTCGCGTGAGGGAGTGAGCGAACATGTATTCCATCAGAACGATCGGGGCCATTGTTGTCGCTATGGGAATGGCTCTCGGAGCCTCCGCCCAGGAAACAAAGGCTGAAGAGCAGAAATCCGGCGATGCGATTTCAAAATCCGCTGCCGTGTACGCCACCTACCAGTCTGAAGTGACGGATGTAAAAACGAAACCGCTCGGCTCTGCCAGCGATATCGACCACGCCCTGAACTCGCTCGGCGGACACAATCCGGACCAGCTTTCCCAGGGCTGGATTTCCTATTCCGCGCTCATCGCCTCGCAGGACCCTGAGTATCGCGCCGCCGTGCGTGATATCGCAGATTTCTACGGCCGCGAGGCCATGATGAACGGCCTGGCCAACGACGTGCGTTACGCCCGTACGCTGAATGGTGGTGACACGGCCGTCAGCGCGGCACTTGCCGCGACTGAAGCCGACAGCCGCCGCCTGACCAGTGCGGCCGCCTTCGTCAAGGAACAGGCCTATTCGCTGCAGGCATCCGGCTGGGCAAAGGCCAAGATCGGCAATTCAGGTGCCAAGGCCACAGCGCTCGACCGGATCCAGAAGGCCGGCATTCCGGCCAGCCAGCCGCTGGTCAACGCCTTCAGCGCGGCAGACATCGATGGCGTGCTGGTCCAGGCTGGCTCCCCCGGCGCCCCGTCGCTTTGGGACAATGTCTCCGGCGCCGCCAGCGCGGTCCGTTTCCCGGCCGCGATGACCTCCGGCCTCAAGCTCAACCGCAAGCGCGTGAAATATGGCAAGGAGCCGATCGCCGACCAGATCGCCACGCTCGCCGCTTTCCGCGTCATGGGCGCTGAGGCCGCGACCCCGGCCCAGATGTCCAGCGCCATGTCCGAACGCGAAACCCGCGGCTGCATGAACATGGCCAACCTGAACCTGCAACAGTGCGTTGCCGCTGCAAACCAGCAGTACGAAGTACCTTTCTGTATCGGAGAGCATGCGCTCGCCGATGTCGGCAAGTGCATCGGCGGGGTCTACCAGTAAGCCCCTCCATCTCTCAACCTTCACCCCCGGGGCCCATGGCCGCCGGGGGTTTTCTTTTGTGGCCGGATGCCCCATGTCAGCGCGCATGAGCATTGCCGAAACCGCCGCCGAAATCCGTGAAGACTTCTCCTGGCTCGAAGACTGGGAGGCGCGCTTCGCCCACATCATCGATCTGGGCAAGGCAAACCCGCCGCTGGAAGCCCACGAGCGGACCGAAGAGACCCGGGTGCGCGGCTGTGCCAGCCAGGTCTGGCTGGTCACGGGCTGGGAAGACGGCAAGCTGGTCCTGCGCGCAGAGTCAGACGCGATGATCGTGTCCGGCCTGATCGCCCTGCTGATCCAGCTCTATACCGGCGCGACAAAGGAAGAGATCCTGTCCTTCGATGCCAGGGCCTTCCTGGACGAGATTGGCGTCAGCGGCGCCCTGACGGCGCAGCGCTCCAATGGCCTCGCTTCCATGCTGGCGCGCATTCAGGATGATGCCAAAGCCCTGCCCACCGCCTGACCCGGCGCGAGCAGTCCATACACCTCTGCCAGCCGCACCAGCACACTCTGCGCGTCCGCCACGCCCTGACCGGTCACATGCCGGAAGGCCGACAGGGTGAGCCGGTCCAGGACCAGCATTTCCGCAGCTTCAGCCGCGTTTGCACCAAGCTCTTTTTCTACCGCCTCAAGCCGGCCCAGCGCCGCGAGCTGCAGGCGCGGATCATCCGCGCGCCGGAAGCCCGGAGCGGCCGCCAGATGATAATCCGCGCCGAACCGGCTGGCCGCTGCGCGTAGCCGGGTCTCTTCCGCACAACGTCTTGCGGCCAGGTCCAGCAAGCTTTCCGGGGCATTGCCGTCCAGCGGGTCTGATACCGCGAGTGGCTGCAAACGCACAGGCGGTGCATCGCCTGTCTGCACCAGCCTATCTGGATCGCCGCGATAGGAGACCAGCAGCTGCTGCCCTTTCAGACGCGCCACGATATGCGGCGGCACCCGGCCGTAGCGGCGGCTACGCTCATCCGCTCTCTGATGAAGCCGGAAGGCTGCTCCATCCCGCACGATCAGGCCGCCCGCGCGCAGGAGTCGCCGGGTCCGCCAGCCGGACAGGGGGCGCTCCGGCTTAGCCGGCATGGGCAATCCGCAAGTCTTCCGACGGGGCCTCCCCCAGCACAGCAACGCTGGAAAGCCCGACAGACAACTGCTCCAGCCAGATGTCGAAATCCGGGTCGTCGCGCAGGTCCTCGATCACCTGACAGGCATAGGACACAGTCGACCTGTCCCGCGTGAAGGCCCGTGCGACCCGGCTGAGGCTCATGCCCAGACTCGCGCGCAGCAGGTACATCGCCACCTGCCGGGCACGGGACTCTGCCGGAGACCCCCGCCCGCCGCTGAGCACATCTTCCGCCTTCAGCCCAAGCGCATAGGCCGTCAGGGCGCCGGCAAGATAGGCGCGGTCTTCATCTTTCCTGGGGTCGAAATCCGGCAAGTTATCCTCCTGCTGTCTGGAACAGGCAGAAGACTACCCGAGATCAGGCAGTGTAGGATAACTTTCCTATCCGTGCAATGCAGCGCCCGGCGCCACAGGGGATTCAGGCGGCGTGAAGGTTCGATTTCTGGTGGATAGCGGCCCCACCCGGCGGCGTCAGCAGGCGGCGGCTGGCCAGTTCCTCGTCATGGCACAGGACCTGGTTGATCCGGCCATCTGCCCCGGCCAGCGGCAGGCGTAGCCAGGCGTGCAACCGGTTGCCGGTCTCGATCACGCCGCCGACCGGTGTCCCACGGTCAATTGCAGCGGACAGGCCAAGCGCAAACGTCTCCGCCGCGGTGCCTGCCACGTCCTCCACCCGGCGGCCACGGGCCTCGAATCCCAGCAGGTCGCGCAGGCGGGACCCGGCGATTCGGAAGCGCCCTGCCCCCGATTCGTCGAACTCGACGATGGAAATACTGGCCAGCATGGACCGCAGGTGTCCCGGGTCGATCGATTCGCGGCGTGGCACGCCATCCGATTCGCCGAGCCGGCACCAATAGTCGATGAGGCTGCGCTGGACAGCCGTTACGCCTCTGAAAACATTCTGTTTGGTCATCTTCAGCCACCCCCGTGGTGATTCGATAGAATCACCTATCGCGCGAGTTGCCGGTCCGAATCAAGAGTCTTTGTGATGTTTTGTTAACCAAGATTACCGGAATATTTCGTTTCGCTTCCGGAACAACAAGTATTCGTGCCTGAGTTCTTTTACTTGTCTGCCTTGCCGAGGCCCATCTTCTTGGCGAGTTTTGAACGCTGGCGGGAATAGCCGGGTGCGACCATCGGATAATCCGCCGGCAGGTCCCATTTCGCGCGGTAATCCTCCGGGGACATGTCGTAGGACGTGCGCAGATGGCGCTTCAGCGATTTGAACTTCTTGCCGTCTTCCAGGCAGATCAGGAAATTGTCGGAAACCGATTTCCCAACAGGGACGGCAGGTTTGGGCTGTGGAACCGCCGGCTCCCCCTCGGCGACAGATGTCAGCGACTGGTGGACCAGGCGGATCAGGTCCGGCAGCTCATCCGGCGCAACCGTATTGTTGCCGACATAGGCCGCAACGATCTTGCTGGCGTGTTCGACCAGCTCCGGCCGGCCCTGCGCATCTGACTTTGCTTCTGACACCTGAGCGGTTCCCGATACATGAATGGACCGCCCCGCATCTACTGCGGGGCCGGTAAACGTGAAATCCCGAAAATGCAGACGCGCCCCCGCCGCTTTGGCGGGAGACGCATCCCGTGTCTGTCATTCAGGCAGACTGTCAGCCAACCGCCATGAAGGACAAGAGCAACACGACCCCCAGCAGGGCCGCTGTCCAGATGGTCATCGCCCCATTGAGCGCGCCGCCCCGGGCCAGTTCGCCCCGCGGACTGAACGCCGCCTCGATCCAGTTGTAGGCCCGGCCGGTCACGCGGAAGAAGGCGGCCGTCATCGCCGGGCCTGCCTTGCCCCAGACCGTACCGGCCCACTTCACGAGACCATAGCCAACCTTGCGATACGTCCAGTCGCTGTCGAGGATGACGCCACGCTTCTCCGGCGGGTACACGTGGAAGCGCTTCAGCAGCACGAAGGCAAAGATCGCGAAGATCAGCAGTTGGAACTGCGTGATGATGTGATCGAACGAGAACAGGTGGTGATGGGAATAACCCATCGCCTCCTCTCTGTAAGGCAGCAGGCCGTAGAGCCATTCATGGCCGAAGCCCGGGAACAGCGCCGGCAGGCCAAGGAAGATGCAGAGGAACGCCGCAATGCCCATGGCCAGCAGCATGTTGAACGGGGCTTCCTTCACGCGCAGGCCGCTGTCATGGCCGAAGAAGGCGTAATACGGGATCTTGATGCCCGAGGGTTCCAGCACACCGGCCGAAGCAAACATGAGCATCAGGAAGATCACGGCATAGCCCGCCGTCGCCACTTCGGAAATGATCATCGACTTGGTGACAAAGGCCGAGAACAGCGGGAAGGCCGAGATCGACATCGCACCAATGATACAGAACACCGTCGTCCACGGCATCGACCGGTGCAGGCCGCCGAGCTGGCTCGCCTTCACTGTACCGGTCCGGTAGAGCACGGCGCCCATCGACATCATCAGGAGGCCTTTAAAGAAGATGTCCGCAAAGGCGTGGGCCGCGACGCCATTGATGGCCAGCGGTGTCCCGATACCGACGCCGCACACCATAAAGCCGACCTGGTTGTTGATCGAATAGGACAGCACGCGGCGCAGATCGTTCTCGATCACTGCGAAGAAAACCGGGAAGACGGTCATCGTGGCGCCGATCCAGACAAGGTGCTCCTGCCCCGGGAACATGCGGGCCAGCGCATAGACGGCCAGCTTGGTCGTGTAGACCGACAGGACCACGGAGCCGACAACCGTCGCCTTCGGATACGCATCCTGCAGCCAGTTGTGCAGCAGCGGGAACGCCGCCTTGATGCCGAAGGCAATGAAGATGAACAGCACGCCCGGATCGGAAAGGTCCGTAAAGGCCTCCAGCGACAGGTCTCCACGCGACTTCAGCACATAGGCGAGACCGTTCAGCAGCAGCACGCCCGACAGGACCTGCACGCCAAGGTACCGCATCGCAGCGAAGTAGGCCGCCCGGGTCTGTGCCCGCAGGATCAGGAAGACGGAGCTGATCGCCGTCAGTTCCCAGAACACGAACAGGGTCATCAGGTCGCCTGCCAGCGTCGCCGCCACAGCGGCCCCGGCATAGAACAGCGCCGCCCCGTCCTGAATCCGGTCGTCGGAATGCAGGGCGTAGATGCCGTTCAGCACCGCGGCGATCAGGAAGGCCAGGCTGAAGATGAAATTGAGGGCATCGACGCGGTAAAGTACCATTTTCAGGCCCAGCACCTGCGTCGTCACCAGATCCGTGTTCTGCGGTGCGAGCACCAGCAGCAGCAGCGCCAGAAGCGGCGCGGCGATGGTCACCACCTGGCGCACGCTGCGCATGGTTATGAACAGGCTTGCGACACCTGCGATGATCAGCACCCATCCGGGATTGAGACCTGCCAGCATGGACGGCATCACGCGTCTCCCTCGGAAGAATGGTGCGGCGCCGGCAGATCATCTGCCATCGGCGCGTCCGGATCGATGCCTTCGGGCGGGCCGCCCGCATCGCCATAATAGTTTTCGTCCCGGCGCAGCAGGTGGCCGAGCGGCCAGCCCATGATCACCGCGAAAGCGAAGCAGACAAAGCCCCAGACGCCGTAGAAGCCGGCATAGTTGGCGAAGTTCAGATACTCGTGCCGCTCGTGAAAGAAGTCGACGGAAATGACGATCAGCGACAGCGCCATCAACACGTAGAAGATGATATTGCCGATGCCCTTGCGGTGCGTCCAGCCGAACAGGATCTGCGACAGCGGATGGATACCGTCTTCCGACGGCGTGTTCAGGTTGTGCACCGACTCTGCGGCACGTTTCACGAAGCGGCCGGAATCATCACGGCCATTATCGGTCGGGTCGCTCATGGCTGGCCTCCATCCGCGATGTACTCGACGCGGTCACCCACTGTCGGGGCAAGGAAATCGGAAAGTGGGCCGACGGCGAAGAACAGGATGATACACAGGGTGGCGGTGATCAATGGTGCCACCACGGTGGGCATCGGCGCCCCGCCCGGTCGTTTGAACGGCTTCGGCTCCTTGGTGCCGGGCGGTGGCAACAGGGCCAGCAGCGGGATCGGCAACAGGTAGGCGATGTTCAGCAGCGAGGATACGATCAGCACCAGCGACAGGTAGACATTGCCGTGGTCGATGGCGCCCTGCATCAGTTCGTACTTCGGCCAGGCCCCTGCGAAAGGCGGCAGACCAATGATCGACAGGGAGCCAATCATGAAGGCGATGAAGACCAGCGGCATCTTGCGGCCGAGACCGCGCATGTCGGAGATATTGGTCAGGCCCGTCGCCACATAGATGGCGCCCGCACACATGAAGAGGGTCATCTTGCCTGCGGCGTGCGCGGCGATCTGCAGGCTGCCGCCCAGCCAGCCGGCCGGGTCAGCCAGCATCGCGCCGGCCACCACATAAGACAGCTGCGCGATGGTCGAATAAGCGAGCCGCGCTTTGAGATTGTCCTTCGTCATGGCGATCAGTGATCCGACCACCATGGTGAAACAGGCCACCCACAGGACGAATTCGCGCGCCGGCGTCGCCTCCAGCAAGTCTGTCCCGAAGATGAAGATGGCGATCTTCATGATCGTGAACACACCAGCCTTCACAACCGCCACAGCGTGCAACAGTGCGGACACCGGCGTCGGCGCAACCATGGCGTTCGGCAGCCAGAAGTGAACCGGCATCAGGGCCGCCTTGCCCACCCCGAAGGCGAACAGGATCAGCAGCGCGCTGGCGACAGCCGGGCTGATGTCCACGCCCGCCAGCAGGCCGCCGGGAACGAAATCGAGGTTCTGCCCGGCGAGCACCCAGGTCCACATCACGGCAGGCAACAGCAGGCCGATCGAGGTGCCCATCAGGGTCAGCAGGTAGATGCGTCCGCCGCGCCGGGCCGCCGCATCGCCCTTGTGGGTAACCAGCGGGAAGGTCGACAGCGTCAGCACTTCGTAGAAGACGAACAGCGTGAACAGGTTGGCCGACATGGCGACGCCCAGGGCGCCGAAAATGGCGATGGCGAAACAGATGTAGAAACGCGTCTGGTTCCGCTCGCGGTTCCCACGCATGTAGCCGACGGAATAGAACGAGTTCACGATCCAAAGGCCGCTGGCAACGAGCGCGAACAACATGCCCAGCGGTTCCAGCTTGAAGGCGAGACTGAGGCCAGGCGCGGCCTGGCCAAGGTTCAGTTCCGGTCGCTCACCGCCCGCCACATGCATGGCCAGCAGGATGATCACCACGAACAGCACGCCGGCGCCGGTGAAGGTCACCCCTTCCCGCAGGTTCGGCGACCAGCCCATCACGGCAATACCAGCCGCAATCAGCAGCGGCAGGACGAGCGCAGCGAGGATCAGGGTCTCAGGGCTCATCGGAACGCCTCCACACCGAAGGCCGCGGCGGCCGCGTCACGCGCGAGGCCGAGCGGGAAATCCGCCGCAATGCCGAAATACAGATTGGCCAGCGCCAGGACCCAGAGCGGAATGAGCAGCAGAACCGGCGCCTCCTTGCGGGCCTTGCGCGGATTGACCGGCGGCTGGAAGAACACCGCTTCCAGAACGCGGCCCATATAGATCACCGCCAGGAAAGACGAGAAGACGACGAGGCCGACCGCCCACCACAGGCCCTGGTCGAACAGGGCGAAGCCGAGCTGGAGCTTGGACTGGAAACCCGCGGTCAGCGGCACGCCGATCAGCGACAGCGCAGCAATGGCAAATGCGGTCATGGTCCATGGGGCGGACCGTCCTAGTCCGGCAAAGTCGCGTATGGTCGTGCCCTGGTAGGTCAGAACCACACCGGCGACCGCCATGAACAGCGCGCCTTTCATCATGGCGTGATTGATCAGGTGGAACAGACCGGCCGACAGGCCCGCCGTCGTCCCGATGGACACGCCGAGGATCATGTACCCCACCTGCGCAACCGAGGAATAAGCAAGGATCCGCCGGACATCCGACTGGAACACCGCCTGGAAACTGCAGACCACCATGGCCGCAATGCCCAGCGGCATGAGGATCGCGCTGAAGGCGGAGATCTCGAAGCCATAGTCAGGACGGAAGACGGTGAACAGGAACCGGATCAGCGCGTACAGCGCCACTTTGGTCGCTGTCGCCGACAGGAACATCGTCACGAAGCTGGGGCTGTAGGAATAAGCGTTCGGCAGCCACTGATGCAGCGGCCACATCGCCGCCTTGAGGCCGAGACCGACGAGGATGAACGCAAAGCCCGCCTGCACGCTGCGATGGCCTGCCAGTTCCGGCAGCTGCGTGGAGATGTCGTACATGTTCAGCGTACCGGTCGCGGCATACAGGAAGCCGATCCCAATGATGTAGAAGCTGGCGCCGATCGTACCCATGATCAGGTAGTTGAACGCGGCCGGCAGCGCCCGGCGGTCCCGGCCTGAGCCGAGCGCGACGAGCACATAGGTGGAGATCGAGGAAATCTCGAGGAAGACGAACAGGTTGAACGCGTCGCCCGTGATCGCCACACCGTTGAGGCCGGCGAAGCAGACGAGGAAGGCCGAATAGAACAGCGCCCGTTTCTGCCTGGGAATTTCCGCAACAACCGTCGGCCAGGAGAACACCGACGCCAGCAAGCCGATCGTCGTGACGATCAGCAGGATCATCGCGTTCAGCGCATCGACCCGCAGCTCGATGCCGAGCGGTACGGACCAGCTGCCGATCTCGTATGAAACGACACCGATCGGCGAGGTCTGCACAAGGCCCAGCAGGATCAGGGAGAACAGGAAGCTGATGCCGGTGGCCACTATGGAAATCAGCCAGGCGATCCGCCCGGTCGGCACCAGCGCCAGCACAGGCGCCAGGAACAGGGGCACCATGACCAGCAGCGGCGCGGCATGCGTCAGCGCCCAGGCCGGCGCAGCATTCAGGATTGCGTCGATCATGCGGTCGCCTCGCTCACGGCTTTCTCCGCCTCGGCATGCTGTGCCAGCGCGGTTTCGAGGTCGATTTCGTTCACTTCGTCATTCTCGATCGAGCCATAGGCTTCGCGGATCCTCACGACGAGGGCGAGGCCAACCGACAGGGTCGCCACACCGACGACGATGGCTGTCAGCATCAGGACGTGCGGAAGCGGGTTGGAATAGGTATTGGCGAGATGCGCAACCCGGTCGGCATGCTCCCCGCCTGCGGCCAGAACGGCATCGAGCGCCGCGTGGCTGCCTTCGGCTTCCGGCCCATGTCCGCCGCCATGATGTTCAATGGCATCCTCGCCGAAGAGGATCGGCGCAGTGCCGCCGGAGACTTTGCCGAGTGTCACATAGAACAGGCAGATCGTCGTCTGGAACAGGCCGAGGCCGACCATCCGCTTGATCAGGTTCTGGGACGCAAAAGTGATGTAGAGGCCGATCATCATCAGGACGATGACAACCCAGTAGTTTGCGCGTTCGAGCAGGAATTCCAGCATGGCTTACCAGTCCTCGTCGCGGATTTCGGCCACACGGCCGGCAA
Source organism: Hyphomonas sp. (assembly GCA_002700305.1). GTDB lineage: Bacteria > Pseudomonadota > Alphaproteobacteria > Caulobacterales > Hyphomonadaceae > Hyphomonas. Next base: position 90,257 of record PACZ01000044.1, read on the forward strand.
AGGCGTAGAAGATCGTCAGCATCGCGCCGGACACACCGCACAGCACGCCCAGTTCAATAAACAGGATGCCGATATGCTGGCCGTGATGTTCCCCTGCCGGTTCGTGGAAGAGGGCTTGGTATTCAAGGTAATTCCCGCCCTGCAGCATCGCCCAGAAACCAACGCCGGCATAGATCATCACCCCGATGGCTGCCAGCGACCGGGTAAAGCCGGGCGGAACGGCACGCATGGCGGCCGGAACGCCAAACACCAGGGCATAGAGAATGATCGCGACGGCGATGATGACGCCGGCCTGAAAGCCGCCGCCCGGACCAAAGTCGCCGTGGAACTGCACATAGAACGCGAACATGGTGATCACGGGGATCAGCATCTTCGCGATGACGCGCAGGATGACGTGATGATCGGTGTTCATGAAGGATCCTCGTCACGGGCGGCAGCGCCCTTTTTCGAGCTGCGGTCGCCTGACCGGCCTTCGTTGCGGATACGTTCGGCCAACGAGCGCTCGCCGAACCCAAGCAGCAGCGCGACAGCCAGGCCTGCCGTGAACACAACCGTCGTCTCGCCCAGCGTATCGAAACCACGATAGCTGCCGAGCACGGGGGTCACGACGTTCGGAATACCCGTGTCGAACCATGCCACCTGAAGATAGGTAAGCCCGACGCCTGCATTGGCCGGCGAGGAGGCATCACCCAGCGCCGGAAGGTCGACCGTTGCGTAGATCAGTGCAGCGCCAGTGGCGAGGCAGACCAGCATTGGCCCAAGGCGGAAGAAGAACTTCTCTGGCTTGGCCGTGCGGGAGGTCAGCAACATGGCGCCCAGCAGCACGACGGTCGACATGCCTGCACCGACGGCTGCTTCGGTAAAGGCGACATCGACCGCATCAACCGCTACATACCAGGCCGCCGAAACGAGCGAGTAAATTCCCGACAGCATCACGATGGCGAACAGGCTGCGCATCCGGGCGATGGCGACGCCCGTCGCAAACAGGATGGCGAGCAGGAAAATATTGACGAGGACGATGCCGAAATCGCCGTTGAACATCGAATGCATCAGGCGTCCCCCCCTTCCGCTTCAGACGTACCGACCCGGCCGATAATCGGCTGGACACCCGCGGTATGGGCCGCATTGGCCAGCGCGTGAGACGCGGTCGGACTCGTCAGAAAGATGAAGACGCAGACTGCGAACAGTTTGGAAATGACCAGCCAGCCCGGCGAAATCAGCATCATGCCGATCAGCACAAGCCCCGCACCCGACGTGTCAGTGATCGAAGCGGCATGGAGGCGCGTGTAGATATCAGGGAAGCGCAGCACGCCGACAGTGCCGATAAGGCACAGGATGGCGCCGCCGAAGCACATCAGCGCGCCCAGCGGGAAGCGGACAATCTCCCAGTATCCCAGAATGTCAGAGAAGATCTCAGCCATCGGCATTGCCTCCCTGCCCGCGGCGCACCAACGGCACCTGGAAAGACCGGTAACGGAAGAATTTCAGGATCGCGATCGTCGAAACGAAATTGATCAGCGCATATGTGATGGCAATGTCGAGAAATTCCGGGCGGTCCATCACAAAGCCCAGCAGGCCAAGCGCCAGCACGGTCTTCGTCCCGAACGAGTTTACCGCAAGGATGCGGTCATAAAGCGTCGGCCCGATAAAGGCGCGCAGCAGCAGCAGCGCCATACCGAACAGAATCGCAATCAACGCAGCGGCGATCATGCGGCAGCCCCCTTTCCATCAATGGCGCGGGCGGAGCGCTGGTCCATTTCAACGAAGGCTTCCGGCTGGGAGTCCTGCTCGTAGAGACCATGCACCAGCAGTTTGTCGCCTTCGATCTCCACCGTGACAGTGCCGGGCGTCAGCGTGATCGAATTGGCGAATGTCACCTTGGCGAGGTCCGACTTGCAGACCGTTTTGACCTTCACAAGCGCCGGTGCGATGTCGAGATCGGCTTTCACACAGGCGCGGATGACGCTGATGTTCGCTTTGACGATCTCCTTGGCGAGCCAGGGAAAATACAGAAGGAAACCGACCAGCCGCACATAGGGCGAGCCTTCACGGTCAATAATATCCAGCCGGTAGGCGAGGATACATGTGATGATGAGCGAGATGCCGCCCAATGAGAGTATCAATGGCGTGTTATGGCCGGACATTCCGAGCCAGAACGCCGCCAAAGCCACTACCAGCCCTAGGAAATACGCCACGCGCAACCCTCTCCCGATCGCCCTTAACAGGGATTGGGACTAAAGCGCTTAAGGGGATTTGAAAAGCCCGTTACCGACGCTTTTGCAGTTTTGAACGGTTATCTTCCAAAAACCAGACGCGCTGTACGTTGTGCAGTTGAGAACTCTGCTTCTTCATTCGCAGGCATCGGCAGCGCCGCCCCGCTTTGAACCGCTCCGGGCGAATAGGCAGACGACAGGGCCCAGTTCCAGTAACGGAGGATCGTCTGCGCCTTGGCAACACTCAGAATCTCATAAACATCAGAGACATGCTGGAACTGCGGGTGGATAACCCCTTCTTCCAGTTCGAGCGGTTTTTTCAGCGCCACCCAGAGAACAGGCAGGAAATCGCGCTTCACGCCGGTCGCCTTGCACAGCACGGCCAGCGCCTCTCCGCCCTCATCGCCCAAAATCTTGGCAGCCGTGACAGGTTTGACACCGGACAGGTAGCCGATCTCCTGTTCGGTCTGGGCATCCATACCATTAAGCGCCGCTGCATTGATGGCACTTTCCAGGCTGTCAAAGGGGCTGCGCTCCAGCGCCGCGCGGTTTCGCTGGCGGCGTTCGATCAGCTGGATGGCCTTGCGTGCAACCGGGTCTGCCCATTGCTCATCCGCCATCATTTCAAAGACATCCTTGCAGGAGTCGATGATTTCGAGCCGGTCAGATGCGTAGCGCTGCAGAATACGTTTCCGGGTCGGGCCATCGGCCCACCAGAACAGGGTCAGCGCGTGGGACGGGATCGTTTCAAGCCGGTCCGCAATCAGAGGACACAAGGCCGGAAGGTCACGCGACCGGCGCACCAGCCTGTCGACCGCCTGTTCCGGCAGTTCGGCGCCATTATTCAGCACGAGTTCCTTCAGCACATGATCTTCGCCGGCTTCAGCGAGATGATGGCTCACCGGCCCCGGCACGAATTTGCGCTTGGCGATCGCCAGCCGGTGTTCCGCTGTCCCGGTCATCGCTATATCGAGCAGGTCGCACGCATCAAACGCTTCGTTGTGTTCCAGCAACGGCGCCGCGATCGCGTAGGGACATTGCGCCAAATACCGCAACAGGCGGCGCGGCGCTTCCTTGCTCTGGGCCAGGCGCCGGGCACACAGCTCACGGTCTTCCTGGTCAGCGTGAAACAGCATGTCGAGCAGGATGTCGGCCGCCATATGGCGATCCTGCTGGGTCAGACGGCCTCCGGAAGGCATCGAAACAATATCCACCAGCCGCCGGAACAGCGTGTTCCGGGCGCGCCCGATGCGTGGCTTTTCGGCCTGTTCCATCGATTCCATGTCGAAGTCGTATCCGTTGAACCGTCAAAGGGTCGCAGGAAACAGTTAACGAGGGGTGGAATGTCTGCGGCTCCGCTAACCGCGGATACGGCCCGGATGCACCACCATGACCAGCAGGCTGGCGACAAGCATCAGGATCGACAGCATGAACAGCTGCCCGCCATCTGTGGCTGTACTTGCAGGATCCAGTGAAACCGGGATGTTCCGGCCGAGCCAGGGAGACAGGTGAAACCCGATCGCTGCCCCGCAGACCAGCGCCGACAGCGCTGCCCCGAACCGCCGCGAAAATGGCAGAAGCAGGAAGAAGGCCGCCACAAGTTCAATGATCGCAATCACAAACCGGCCAGCCGGCTCGAACAGCGACACGCCCGACCGCTCGGCAATGGTCTGGAACACAATATTCTGACCCGGCGCATCGAACAGTTTCACAGATCCTTCCGGCGGATCCGGCAATGGCGCGATGGTGGACTGGATGAACATGGCGACCAGGAACAGCGCGAGCGCCCAGCTGATGAGATGTCTGAATATACGCATGGTCCACCCTGAAAACCTGCAGGTCCATTAACGCTACCGGTCGGCGCGCCCTAGCGCAACTGGTTGAAACCCGACCTTTCTGTGGCGAAGCGGGCTTTCCTTGTCCGCCCGGCCTACCTAATGTCCCGCTTCACGCGGGAGGCGGAATGGAAGAACCGGTCGAATCCATTGCCGATGAGATCACCGAAGAGGCGGCAGGCGATGTCACCTCTCCGGTCAGCGGTGTCAGCGAAGCGCTGACAGCGGGTGCCTCGCTATTGTCCACGGCCACACACTGGCGGGCCCGCCGGGTCCGCCGCGTGGTCAAGATCGAATTGCCGGCCTACCTTCTGGTCCAGTGCAGCTGGTTCATGGCGTTCGGCCTGCAGATGGTGCTGTTCCCCTACCTGATCACAGACTCCAACCACCTCCATCGGGATGGCCTGGCGCTTGGCCTCGCCAACATGGCGCTGTCCGGCCCGTCGGTGATTTTCCTTCTTCTGGGCGGCGTTGTCGCTGAACGGGCAGACGGCAAGCGGCTGCTGATCCTGCTGCATCTGCTGGCGGCGGCCCCTGCGCTCGCGCTGGCTGCCTTCGTCTGGAAGGGCACGCTCACCTACCCCGCCATGATCGCCTATGGCCTGACCATCGGCACGGTCGGAGCCTTCATGATGCCGGCCCGCGACTCCATCGTGAATGAAGTGGTCGAGCGCCGCGCCCGGGTGGGGTCCGGCGTCACGCTCCAGCTTGGCGTCACCCTCGCCACAATGGCCCAGTTCGTTGCCCAGATCGGCGGCCTGATTATCGGCGGATATGCAGACAAGATGACGAAAATGCCGGACTGGATGGGCGGTTTCGGCATCGGCCCGATCCCGGCCGAAAAGCTGCTCCTGATTCAGGGCTGTGTCCTCTCCCTCGGCGCGATCTTCGCCCTCTGGCTCGGCAAGGGCCGCCAGCTGCTCTCAAGCGGCCGCGGCGTGAAAAGCGCGCTGGCCGATATTGCTGACGGCTTCCACGCCGTCCGCTCCGACGGAAAACTCTGGGCGATGACAGCCCTGATGTTCGGTGTCGGCATTTTCGTGATCGGCGCCTTCCTCGTCGTGCTGCCGATCGTCAACCGGGATGTCTACGGCTTCGGGCCGGACGGCATCCGCGACATGTTTGTCACCTTCTGGATGGGCGCGTTTGTCTCTTCCGTCGTGCTGTCCATTTTCAAACGCATCAAGCGCCAAGGCCGCCTGCTGCTGATCGCGCAGTTCCTGGCGTCCGTCAGCATCCTCCTGATGATGTGTCCGATCCCGCACTGGGGCTTCCTCACCATTGTGTTCGTCTGGGGCCTCGCCGCCGGTATTTCCATCGCGATGAGCCGGTCCATCGTCCAGGACGCCGCCCCGAAGGAAAAGCTCGCCCGGGTCCTGTCGATCTACCAGTTGGGCTTCATGGCGGGGGCCCCGTTCGGTGCCTTCCTGATGGGCGCGCTGGTGGACCTGTTTGGCCCGCAGAAGATCGCCATCGTGCCCGCAGGCGGCATGATCATCCTGATCATCTGGATGGTTTTCTTCACGCCGGTCTGGAACATGAAAGGCTCCGCCTGGCTCGCGCACCGCGGAGAGGCCTGAAAAGCGCCGTCATTGCCGGGCTGACAATTGGCCTGAAGCCAATTAACCCGTGCAGTCATGTCATCCCAGCCACGCGCCACTGTCCATCTGACGCATATCGTCGCCAACTGGCGCACGCTGGCAGCGCTTCACCCGAAAGCGAACACGTCGGCTGTCGTGAAAGCAAATGCCTACGGCCTCGGCGCTGACCGCGTCTCGGCAGCGCTTGCATCTGCCGGATGCGATACTTTCTTCGTCGCCTATCCGGAGGAAGGCGCCGTCGTGCGCAAGGCGGTCGGACCGGCTCCCTCGATCTTCGTCCTGAACGGCCCGGCCCCGGCCTCGATGCACCTTTTCCATACGCACAGTCTGATCGCAGTCCTGAACAGCCCGGCCCAGACCCGCCTGTGGAGCGATGCGGGCAGTCTGCCCTGCGCGCTGCACTTCGATACCGGCATAAATCGTCTCGGCCTGCCCGCCAGCATGCTGGAAACCGAAGGCGAGGCGCTGCGTGGCCTGAACCCGGTCCTGATCATGAGCCATCTGGCCTGCGCCGATGAGCCGGACCATGCGCTGAACGCTGTCCAGCTGGCGGCATTCCGCAAGATTGCCGAAGCGTTTCCCGGCGTCCCGGCCAGCCTGGCCAATTCGGCGGGCTGTTATCTCGGCCGTGATTACGGCTTTCAGGTCACGCGCCCGGGCATCGCGCTTTATGGCGGCTCCATCCCGCCTGCACGCATACAGCTTCAGCATGCCGTGACGCTGGATGCGGAAATTCTGAGCGTCTTCCCTGTAAAGGCGGGCGAAACCGTAGGCTATGGCGCCACATACACCGCGCCGCAGGATATGATTCTGGCGACCATCGGACTTGGTTATGCGGACGGCGTGCTGCGTTCAGCGTCCAATTGCTTTATCGGGTGGCTGGATGGCGTGCCCTGCCCGGTAACGGGAAGGGTATCGATGGATCTCATCACGATTGATGTGTCAAAGGCACAGCAGTCAGCAAAAGCAGGCGAACGCGTTGAATTCCTCGGCGCGAATGCCAAACTCGAAGACCAGGCCGCGCGGGCAAATACGCTCGGCTACGAATTGCTTACAGGACTCGGGACCCGTGTCGAACGCCTCTACCCGTAAACGCGGGATACCCAATCCGCTGGCCTGGATCGGCGCAGCAGCACTCGGTCTCTTCGGGGAGATCGGCCGGCTCACCGTGTTCTCCGCCCGCGTGAAAGCGGCCGCGTTCACGCCGCGCTGGTATTTCGGCCAGATCTGGAAGCAGATCGTCCAGATCGGGTTTTACTCCCTGCCGGTTGTGGGCCTGTCCGCCATCTTCATCGGCGCGGCCCTCGCCCTCAATATCTATCAGGGCGGCAGCCGGTTCGGCGCTGAGCAATTCGTGCCGAACATCGTGGTCCTCGGCATTACGCGCGAACTTGGTGCGACCATCACCGCCCTCATGCTGGCCGGACGGGTCTCTGCCGGGATTTCCGCCGAGATCGGCGCCATGCGCGTGACAGAGCAGATCGACGCGCTGGAATCCCTGTCCGCCTCTCCCTACCGCTATCTCTATGCCCCGCGCTTCATCGCGGCGATTGTCGCCCTGCCGATGCTGGTGCTTGTGGCAGACATTATCGGCGTCATGGGCGGCTGGGCCGTCTCGGTGTTCGGGCTCGGCTTCGACTCGACGGTATACCTGCGCAACACGCTGGATTTCGTCACGCGAAACGACGTGCTGACAGGCCTGATCAAAGCCGTCGTATTCGGCGCGGTGATCGCCCTGATGGGCTGCTACCAGGGCGACAAATCCAAGGCTGGCGCCACGGGCGTCGGCCGGGCCGCCACGCTGTCCATGGTTGGCGCCGCAGTCCTGGTGCTGGCCAGCAACTACATCATGTCGACCCTCTTCGTGGAGTTTGGTCTGTGACGACACCCATTCTCAGCCTGCAGAATGTCGAAAAGCGTTTCGGCAAGAACCATGTTCTCCGCGGCGTGACGCTGGATGTTGCGCCCGGCGAAAGCCTCGTCGTGATTGGCGGGTCCGGTTCCGGCAAATCGGTGATGCTGAAAAATGCCCTCGGCCTGATGACACCGGACTCCGGCCAGATCCTGTTCAACGGCGAAGACGTCACGCAGTCACGCAGCAAGACCCGCGACCGGATGCGTGAACGCGTTGGCATGCTGTTCCAGTCCGGCGCCCTGTTCGACTCCCTGACTGTCTGGGAGAATGTCGCTTTCCGGCTTGTGAACTCCGGCATCGTCAAACGGTCCAAGGCGAAGGATCGCGCCATTGAGACCCTGAGCAAGGTGCGCCTTGGCTCAGATGTTGCCGACCTTTACCCGGCAGAGATTTCCGGCGGGATGCAGAAGCGCGTCTCGCTCGCCCGCTCCATCATCTCGAAGCCCGACCTGATCTTTTTCGATGAGCCGACAACGGGTCTCGACCCGATTACGGCGGATGCGATCAACGATCTCATCATCGAACAGGTGCGCGGGCTTGGCGCCGCGACCGTGACCATCACGCACGACATGTCCTCGGCCCGCAAGATTGCCGACGAAGTGGCCATGCTGTTCGAAGGCAAGATCATCTGGCGCGGCAAGGCATCGGAAGTGGACAATAGCGGCAATCCCTATGTCGACCAGTTCGTCCACGGACGGGCTGACGGGCCAATCCAGCCCGCACTGTAGGTCCGGCTAGTCCACCTTCACCAGGGGACAGGCGATCCAGTGCGCCTGCTCGTTGTCGACGCTGGTGACAAAGTCGCCGCAGGTTTCACGGTCTGCCACCAGACCCAGCTCATCCCGCAGACGCGAGAAGATGACCGGCAAGGCATCGATGCCCTCGTCCGAGCCGACATCCACCATGACAGCTACAAATGGGCCGTCGGAGGCATCGATCCGCTGTCGGACCATCTGTTTCAGCACCCGTTCCGCCCCATCGGCCCAGCCTTGCGTCTGGGTGAACATGAAAGTGGCCGACTCCGGAAGGTAAGCAGCCAGGAAGGAAGACGGATAAGGGCCGGTGAAGATCACGTCGGCATTTTCGAAGTCAACAGATGCCGGCGCCTCGACCTGTATGTATGGCCCCCACAAATCAGGGAGGGGAACTCGGCGCAACGACACCACGTTCGCCGCGATCAGGCAGACGGCAAGCATGCCGCCAAACCAGCCGAGCGCGCGCCGCGTCTCTCCGAGGGCTGGCCAGACGAGCAGGAGCGATGCCGCAAACACAAGCGGGCTGATCATCCAGACCGACATGGCATAGCGGCCAACCATGAACAGGGGGAACCAGACGACCAGTGTGGCCAGGCCTCCGGCGCATACCGTCATCACGGCGCGCGGCGGCATCTGCGCTCCGTGCCCCTTCGCCTGGTAAGCGCGGTGTGCCACCCAGCCGAGGATCAGGAGCGCAATGTAGAAAAAGGCGATCGGCAAGTCCTGCATCCAGGTCGTTCCGAACTCATTGTACGGACGTGAGGCTGCGTTGACCGGATAGAAAAGGACATCCCAGATGCTTTGTGCCGGAGTGCGTTCGTCGCGGAAATTTTCCAGAGGGCCGAAGGGGGATTTGAACACACCATTGGCCATCGGGAACACCGGATTGCCGACCACGGTCCAGAGTTTCCACATCCACCAGCCGCCTGTCAGCAGGATACCTGCCAGACCCGCGACACCCGCAGCGGCGACGGCCTCCAGCCGTGTGCGCACACCGGGCACGGCAACAAGGATCGCAGCGGCGATGCCAGCGGCATGGATCACAGAAGTCAGCTTCAGCCCGACGGACAGCCCCACCAGAAAGGCTGCCACACCTGCCCGCTTCCAGCCCGGCGGCGCGCCATCTTTCGGCACCAGAACAAGCAAGGCGAGAATGAAAAGCCCGGCGCTCCAATGGTCCACACGGATGCTCGCGGTCACCGTCAGCATGGCGTAGTTGAAGAAGCCTGCCAGGGCGAGCAGCAGCGCGCTGACCCGGTTGTCATGACCGACAGACGCCAGAACCCGGCGGCAAAGCAGATAGAGCGGGATCAGGATCGCGGCCTGCAAGGAGCCCAGAAGAAAACTCACGACCGCAGCCGGAAACGTCTCGATCAGCGCCTGAGCAATCATGTGGCTGACCGGATTGAAGTAGGTGTGCATGCCCGACGGGGCGAGATCGCGCTCCAGCCGTCCGTTCAGCGCCGACCAGCCGTCCTGAATATGATAGTGCAACACATCGAAGCCAACCTCGATCGGCGTGACCACGCAGAACAGCGCCCAGCCGAAAACCCACGCCAGCGCCCAGCGCAGCGCCCAACGGTCCAGCGATGTCTCTAACATTGCCATTCAAAGGCCCCCCGGTCGCCCATCCACCCATAAGCCGCAAGCGCCAAGGAAGCGTAAACTATGCGGCTTGCCCGGCTGGCATATAGTCGTCAAAAGGCCAGCATGGACGATAAGAAGCTCTCGAAACGCCTGAGCCTGATCCTCCGGCACCAGCCGGAAAAGGCCGGTCTTGTGCTCGGTGATGGTGGTTGGGTCGGCGTTGACGCCCTTCTGGCTGGCCTTGAATCGATTGGCTGGGGCATGTCTGTGGAAGATCTGCACCGCATTGTCGAAACCAATGACAAGAAACGGTTCTCCCTCTCGGAAGATCAACAGATGATCCGGGCCGCGCAGGGCCATTCGGTGGAGATTGTGAACGATCTTGAGCCGGTCACGCCGCCGGAATTCCTGTTCCACGGCACGGCGACGCGTTTCCTTGATGCAATCCTTGAGGATGGGCTGAAGGCCATGTCCCGCCAGCACGTCCACCTCTCTGCCGATCGGGAGACCGCCACGAAGGTCGGGCAGCGGCATGGCCGGCCGGTCGTTCTCACCGTGGCGGCAGGCCGGATGCATGCGGATGGCCAGACTTTCTTCCAGGCGGACAATGGCGTCTGGCTGACGGCGCACGTTCCGGCTGCCTACCTGTCGCAGCCATCAGATCCCTGAACTGGCTGAGGCCCAAAATCCGGCGCATTCCCTGCCGAAACTGCCTCTTCCGCATGTCCGCGAAGCCCGTTAGGTCAATGTGATGGCCAAAACCGCTACCACCGCCTTTGTCTGCCAGTCCTGTGGCGAAGTGCACTCCAAATGGAGCGGCAAGTGTAATGGCTGCGGGGAATGGAACACGCTGGTGGAAGAAGTCACCGGCGGCGTTCCCGGCGGTCTTGCTGCGCCGAAGAGGGGCACAAAACGCTCCAGCAAGGTGGAGTTCGTTGCGCTGAATGACACAGCCGAGGCGCCTGCCCGCATTGTCATGGGAGTGGACGAACTGGACCGGGTGTTCGGCGGCGGCATTGTGCCCTCCTCCGCGACGCTGATCGGCGGGGATCCCGGCATCGGCAAATCGACGCTATTGCTGCAGGTTGCCGCGCGGCTGGCCCGCAACGGGCTGAAGACGGTCTATGTCTCCGGCGAGGAAGCCGCGCCCCAAATCCAGGACCGCGCCAAGCGCCTCAAAGTGGCGGAAAGCCCTGTGCAGCTCGCGACGGAAACGGACTTACGCAAGATCATAAGCGCCCTAAAGGCTGCTGAACCGGACTTTGTCGTGATCGACTCGATCCAGACGCTCTGGTCAGACAGCCTGGAAGCCGCCCCGGGTTCTGTCGCCCAGGTCCGGGCCTGCGCGCAGGAGCTGACCCGCTGGGCCAAGAAGTCCGGCGCGGCACTCGTCCTCGTCGGCCATGTCACCAAGGAAGGCACCATCGCCGGCCCGCGCGTGGTGGAGCATATGGTGGACGCCGTCTTCTATTTCGAAGGCGAGCGCGGCCACCAGTTCCGCATCCTGCGCGCCGTGAAGAACCGGTTCGGCCCGACCGACGAGATCGGCATTTTCGAGATGCACCAGTACGGCCTCGCCCCGGCGAAGGAACCGTCAGCCCTGTTCCTCAGCGCCGATGGCGAAAGCGAAGGCGGCGCGGCGGTGTTTGCGGCTATGGAAGGCTCCCGCCCTGTGCTGGCCGAGGTCCAGGCCCTAGTCGCCAAGAGCGCCTATGGCACGCCGCGGCGCAGCGTCGTCGGCTGGGATTCCGGGCGCCTCGCCATGTTGCTGGCCGTGCTGGAAGCGCGTTGCGGCATCACGCTGGCGGGGATGGACGTCTATCTCTCCGTCGCCGGAGGTTACAAAATCATGGAGCCTGCCGGCGACCTCTCCGCCGCCGCGGCCCTGCTCACATCGCTCTCGGCCAATCCCGCGCCGGAACGCAGCGTCTTCTTCGGCGAAGTCGCCCTGTCTGGCGCCGTGCGCCCGGTCAGCCGGATGGAACAGCGGCTGAAGGAAGCCGAGCGTCTCGGTTTTGAACGGGCTTTTGTCCCGGAAGGCGCACCGACCGCAGTGGATGGCTTGACCGTGACGCCGATTAAACGGCTTATCGACCTTGTGGAGTTGCTTGCCCCGGACGCACTGAATGCTTGAGTCCATTACAGCTTTCGACGGAATCGCGCTGGCGGTTGTTGTGATCTCAGGGATCATGGGATTTGCCCGTGGATTTCTCAGGGAACTGGCGACGCTCGGCGCCTTTATCGGCGCGCTGGCCGCTGCCTATTACGCCCGCGTCTTTTTCCATGATGACCTGTCTGCCCTTCTGCCGCCGAATCTGGCGCCCTGGACGGCGGATGTGATTCTGCTGATCGTTGCCTTCATCATCGTTTATGTGCTGATCGCATGGCTTGGGCAGCGACTTTCGAAAAATATCCATGGCGCCGAAGGCATTGGCATGTTCGATCATGTGGCCGGCGCGGTGTTCGGCGTGCTGCGCGGCTTCGTAGCCCTTGTTTTCTTTGTAGTCCTTCTTGGTCTGGTGCTCGAACAGAACCGGATTCCGAACTTCATTCAGAACGGAATGACCTATCCTCCGCTGCGCGATCTGGCCGATTTCGTGAACGTCGAGGCGGCCAAGGTGGGAAAAGAGGTGCAAGCCCCCCTTTCCTCGGAGGAGGAAAACGGGCAATAGGCCCCTGTCGCAAGTCTGTCATTCAGGAGCGCCTGTCGTATGGTCCATTTTGATCACGATGACGACAAGCCCCGCGAAGAGTGTGGCGTCTTTGGTATCTTCGGAAACCACGAGGCAAGCCTGCTCACCGCTCTCGGCCTTCACGCCCTTCAGCACCGGGGACAGGAAGCCTGCGGTATCACCTCATTTGACGGCAAGCGTTTCCCATCCGAACGCCATATGGGCATGGTGGGCGAACATTTCGGCGGCGACCTTCGCGCGCGCCTGCCTGGCCACGCCGCGATCGGCCACAACCGCTATTCCACGCAGGGCCGGCCGATGCTTCGCAACATCCAGCCGATCTTTGCGGATCTCGCCGGCGGCGGCTTCGCCGTGGCCCACAATGGCAACCTGACCAATGCCCGCAAGCTGCGCCACGATCTGGTGCGCGATGGGGCCATCTTCCAGTCGACCATGGACACCGAGGTGATCCTTCACCTCGTTGCCCGGTCCAGCCGTCCGCGTTTCCTGGAGCGCCTCATCGACGCCCTTCAGAAAATCGAAGGCGGGTATGCCCTCGTCGGCCTGACCGGCAAGAAGCTGATCGGCGCGCGTGACCCGGTGGGCTTGCGCCCGCTGGTTCTCGGCCGCCTTGGCGATGCCTATGTGCTGGCGTCTGAAACCTGCGCCCTCGACATCATCGGCGCCGAATTCGTGCGCGAAGTCGAGAATGGCGAGATCGTCGTCATTTCCGACAAGGGCATCGAATCCCATCGCTTTACACAGGCCCGCCCGGCGAGCCCCTGCATCTTCGAATATGTCTACTTTGCGCGCCCTGACAGTATTGTTCAGGGCCGCTCTGTTTATGAGGTCCGCCGCCGCATGGGCCATGAACTGGCCGCAGAAACCATGGCGGACGCGGATGTCGTCGTGCCGGTGCCGGATTCCGGCGTGCCTGCCGCGCTCGGCTTCTCCGAGCAGTCGGGCATCCCCTTCCAGATGGGCATCATCCGGAACCACTATGTGGGCCGGACCTTCATCCAGCCGACGCAGGTCGGCCGGCAGAGCGCAATTTCCAAGAAGCACAGCCCGAACAAGGCGGTGCTGGAAGGCAAGCGCGTCGTGCTGGTGGACGACTCCATCGTGCGCGGCAACACGTCGAAGAAGATCGTCCAGATGGTGAAGGATGCCGGCGCGAAGGAAGTGCACTTCCGCTCCGCCAGCCCGCCCATCGTGAACCCGGATTTCTACGGTATCGACATGGCCGCAAAATCCGAACTGTTCGCCGCCATCCACACGCATGAGGAAATGGTGCGTGAGCTGAAGGTGGACTCGCTCGGCTTCCTCTCGGTTCCGGGGCTCTACAAGGCCATCGGCGAGCCTGTGCGCAACAATATGATGCCGCAATTCGCAGACCATTGCTTTACCGGTGAATACCCGACCCCGCTGGTCGACTATGAGAGCGACGAGAGCGACAAGGAGCGTCAGCTCTCCCTGCTGGACGACGCGTAAGGCCTGCGCTAGACGCGCGGCATGACCCAGCCTCGTCTCATCCTCGTCACCGGCGCCTCCCGCGGCATCGGCCGGTCTGCAGCCCTTCACCTCGCAAAACAGGGTGACGTGGTCATCGCCGTTGCCCGTTCGAAACTTGCCCTCGAAAAGCTGGACGACGAGATCCGCGCCGCCGGCAGCGAAGCCGTGCTGGTGCCGATGGACCTGAAGGACACCAAGGGGATCGAAACGCTCGGCAAGGTGATCGGCGAACAGTTCGGCCGCCTTGACGGCTTTATCGCAAATGCGGGCATCCTCGGCTCTCTGGGGCCGCTGGAAACCTGCGGGCCTCGCAGTTTCGACGAAGTGATCGCGGTGAACCTGACCGCCAATTTTCACCTGATCCGCGCCCTCGGCCCGTGGCTGCACAAATCAGATGCCCCGCGCACCGTGTTCGTCACCTCCGGCGTTGCGCGCCACCCCCGCGCCTTCTGGGGCCCCTACCAGGCTGCAAAGGCCGGGCTGGAAGCCATGGTGCTCGGCTGGGCCGACGAGCAGGAAAACTTCCCGCTGCGCGCCAACCTGTTTAATCCCGGCGGCACGCGCACCGACATGCGCGCTCAGGCCATGCCCGGCGAAGACCCGATGACCCTTCCGTCTTCGGATGATGTCGCGGCAGAACTGGTGAAACTCGTCAACAAGGACGAGACACGCACCGGACAACTGATCAACTATCGCGATATCGCTGCTGGCCGTTAATGGCGGGGGCTCCTACCGTCCGGTCCGCAACCCGCGAAGACCTGCTGCTCCTGAAGGACTTCGAACAGGGCATCATCACGGCTGAGCGGCCCTATGATCACACGCTGAAGCCCGACCCGATCAGCTATTACGACATCGGTGAACTGATCGATTCCGACGATGCAGAAGTAGCGGTCGTGGAACTGGATGGTGAAATCGTTGCGTCTGGCTATGCCCACAAGCAACGCTCGAAGCATTACATCCAGCATGAGTGGCACGCCTTCCTGGGCTTTATGTTCGTTCGCCCGGAGTATCGCGGGCGGGGCCTCAACAAGGTGCTGATCGACCATCTCACTGGCTGGGCGAAGGCGAATGGCCTCAGCGAAATCCGCCTCACCGTCTATTCAACGAACGAACCTGCGATCCGCGCCTATGAGAAAGCGGGTTTTGCACCCTACATCACTGAGATGCGCCTGAATCTGGACGAGTAGCTTTGCGGCAAATTTCTTCCTCGCGCACCGCTTCCCAGCGCTTGCGCAGATGCGCGACACGTTCGGGAAACCGCGCATCCAGCATCTCGACCTGTTTCACCCGGTCTGTGCGGAAATGACGAAAGCCATCGCGCAACTCGCACCAGGCGCACATCATGCGGATATGATCCGCATAGACGATCAGGAAAGGCCAGACGGTGCGGCGAGTAATGTTTCCCGCTTCATCGGCATAGCCGAGATCCAGCTTCTTCTGTGTCCGGATGGCCTCACGCACCAGCGCCACATCGAAGGAATCCTCCGGCCGCTTCCGGAAGCTGACCGGAACGAGCCCTGAATCCATGATGACGGGCTGAAGCTCGAGCGGCACGGCGGTCGACAGCTTCGCGATCAGGTCTTCCGCCCCGCGCACCAGGCGCGCATCGCCGCGCGCCGCCACCCAGCGTGCGCCCAGCACGGCGGCCTCCAGTTCATCCGTCGTCAGCATGAGCGGCGGCATGTCATACCGGGCGTCCAGCACATAGCCCGTGCCCGCCTCGCCGCGGATCGGCACGCGCTGTGCGATCAGTTCGGCCATGTCGCGGTAAAGCGTGCGCAGGCTGGTCTCCAGCTCCTCCGCCAATTCCCGCCCGGTCACCGGACGGTTCTTCCGCCGCAGGATCTGGATGATCTGAAAAAGTCTTTCGGTCCGTCTCATGAAATGGAGCCTACTGCCACGCTGCTGACACCATGCTGTCAGCAGCCCTTCGCTATCAAGCCCTCATCGCAACCCGAACCAGGAGAAAGACGATGATCACGTTCTACGGATGGGGGCCCATGTTCGGCTGCCCCTCGCCCAGCCCCTTTGTCATGAAATCCGACATCCAGCTGCAGATGCTGGGCGTCGATTTCACTCGCGCCATCGCGGATCTCGACGCAGTGCCAAAGCACAAGGCGCCTTATGTCATCGATGACGGCCAGCTGATCGAGGACAGCAACTTCATCCGCCATCACTATGAAGCCAAGCTCGGCAAAGGCCTCTATGACGGCATGAGGGGCAAGGACATCGCCCTCAGCTGGGCGCTGGAGCGTATGGCCGAAGGCCAGTTGGCGAAGATCATGGCCTATGAGCGCTGGATGAAGGACGACAATTTCAACAAGGGGCCAGCGCAGTTCTTTTCGGATGTTCCGGAGCCTGCCCGTCCGGCCGTGCTGAAGGAAGTTCGCGAAGGCGTCGCTGCAACGACGATGGGCGAAGGCACGGGCCGCTTCACCGAAGCCGAGCGTATGCAACTGGCAGGCTGGGACATCAGCACGATCTCCATGCAGCTCGGCGAGCAGGACTATCTGCTGGGCGACGCACCCACCTGCGCCGATGCCGCCGTGTCAGCTGTGCTGATCTCATGCGCCACGGAGTTCTTCGACACACCGCTGACGGGACTTATCCGCAAGCACGCCAACCTGCCCGCCTATATCGACAGGATGAAAGCGCGCTACTTCGATCATGTGACGTGGCCGGAATGGCCGATGCCGGAACCCGTCCCGGCCTGATCCCTTGAAGCGGCGGGCGGGCCAAGACTGCCCGCCGTTTTCCTACAGCCGGAAGTGCTTCGACAGTTTCAGGCCCTGGCCCTGATAGTTGGAGCCCTTCCCGCCATAAAGCGCGGCGGGCTTGGCGAGCATCGGTTCATAGATCAGCTTCGCCACCGGCTGGCCGTGTTCCAGAATGAAGGGCACATCGCGCGAACGCACCTCCAGCACGGCGCGGCTTCCGCCGGTATTGGTGCCAAACCCCGGATCGAAGAAACCGGCATAGTGCGCGCGGAACTCCCCCAGCTCCGGTGCGATGGGGGCCATTTCTGCGGCCTCGTTCGGCGCCACTTTCACCGTCTCGCGGGAGACGAGGATATAGAACTCTTCCGGGTTCAGCACGATCCGCCCATCGCGCGGATAGACCGGCTCCCAGAACTGGGCCGCGTCATGCGCGCCGATCCCGCGCAAATCCACGACGCCGGAATGGTGTTTCGCCCGGTACCCGGCCGGCTGGCCTGCTGGCGGTTCCAGGTCGATCGAGACGACTTTTTCTTTCAACGCGTCCGGCCGCTTCTTCTTGAAGCGGATTTGCGCAAGGCGGTCGCCGGGGCGCACCATGATCGGGAAGGTCCGCGGCGACACTTCGAGGTAGAGCGGGCCGGAATAACCGGTCGGCACTTCGTCGAAGGCGCGGGAGCGATTCGTCACCAGACGTGTGAACACATCGATCCGGCCGGTCGAGCTCTTGGGGTTCGCCCGCGCGGCAATACCGGCCGGCAGGCGGAGGTGTTCCTGAAGGGGCACGAGGTAGACACACCCCGTTTCCAGCACCGCGCCCTCCTGGGTCAGGTCGATCCGGTGCAGGTGAATGCCCGGCTCCTGCAGCATCTCGGCGACGGTGCGATCCTTGCCGGGCAGGAAGCTCGCCCGCAGGCGGTAGGCGTCCTCGGCGAGACGCAGATCCAGGCTGGCTGGCTGCACCTGCCCCTCGTCCAGCGGCGTGTCTGTGCGGATGGCGCCGGAAGCCACCAGCGCCTCGATTTCCCGGTCGGGAAGAACACATGTATCCTGTGCCATCTCTTGCACCCCTCGCCCTCTCAGGCATAAGGGCGAAACACGGAAACACAAGGAATAAGCTGCCATGGCAGACGCATCGGGCGGAGACGCCAAAAAAGGCTGGAAACCTGCCACCAAAGCGGTGCGCGGCGGCCTCATGCGCTCCGAACATGGAGAGATCGCCGAAGCGCTCTACCTGACGTCCGGTTATGCCTATGACAGCGCCGAACAGGCGATGCGCCGCATGGCAGGGGAAGAACCGGGCTTCGTCTATTCCCGCTATGGCAGCCCGACCTGCGAGATGCTGCAGCAGCGCCTCGCCCTGATCGAAGGCGCCGAGACCTGCCGTGTCACCGGGTCCGGCATGGGCGCGATTTCGTCAGCCATCATGGCTCCGCTGAAAACGGGCGACCGGGTTGTGGCCGCCAAAGCCCTGTTCGGCTCCTGCCGCTGGATCATCGCCAATCAGATGCCGAAATATGGCATTGAAACCGTCTTCGTGGACGGCGCCGACATGGAGGCCTGGGAACGCGAGATCGCCAAGGGCTGCCAGCTGGTGCTGATCGAAAGCCCGGCGAACCCGCTGCTGGACGGTGTCGACATTGCTGCCGTCTCAGCCCTTTGCCGCAAGGCCGGCGCCTTGCTGGTGGTCGACAATGTCTTCGCCACGCCGATCCTGCAAAAGCCGCTGGAGCTTGGCGCCGACGTCGTCGTCTATTCCGCAACCAAGCATATGGATGGCCAGGGCCGTGTCATGGCCGGGGCGATCCTCTGCGACGAAGCCCGGATGACCGAGATCTACGATCCGTGGCTACGCCATATGGGCCCGGCGGCCTCGCCGTTTAATGCCTGGGTTGTGCTCAAGGGCCTCGAAACCCTGAAGCTGCGCGTCGAAGAGCAAAGCCGCAGTGCCGCGCGCCTCGCCGACGCCATCGCCGACCATCCCGCCATCGCCGCCGTGCGCTATCCGCACCGCAAGGACCACCCGCATTATGAGGTCCACAAGAAGCAGATGCGCATGGGCGGCACGATGATGGCGCTTTCCGTGAAGGGCGGACAGAAAGCGGCGTTCCGTTTCCTCAATGCGCTGGAACTGGTCGATATCTGCAACAATCTCGGCGACACCAAATCGCTGGCCTGCCACCCGTCGACCACGACGCACCGTGCCCTCAGCGATGAAGAGCAGGCGACGATGGGGCTGGACCGCTCATGGATCCGTTTCTCGGTCGGTCTGGAAGATGCCGACGACCTTGAAGCGGACCTGATTCAGGCTCTTAACAAGGCGTAAACAAACAACGGGCAATTTCATCGAATGGCTCGAAGGTCGCCCCCACCCCAGTATGAACACGTCACCGACGGTGTGCGCATCCGCGTGCGCCCGAAATTCATGTATGACGAGTCAGAACCGGCAGCCGGCCGCTTCATGTGGTCCTACACGGTCGACGTGGAAAATGAGAGCGAGCGCACCTGGACAATCATCCGGCGGCACTGGGAAATCATCGATGCGATGGGCCGCCTGCAGGAAGTCGACGGCGAAGGCGTGATCGGCCAGACGCCGACCCTCGGCCCCGGCGAAAGGTTCAGCTACACATCCGGTGCGCCACTGTCCGCCCCGTCGGGCATGATGCGCGGCACCTATGACCTTGTCGATGATGAAGGCGGCGAACTGGTCGCCCTGATCCCCGCCTTCTCGCTCGACAGCCCCTACGATACGTCGAGGCCGATCTGAGGCCTTAGCCTTCCAGCTCTTTCTTGATGGCGTTCCGGACGCCCTGCTCGTCTGCGCCCTCGATGGCCGTGTCACCGACATAGAAGCCCGGCGTGCCGCTGAGGTTCAGGGCGTGGCCAAGACGCTGCATGTCGTCCAGCTGTTTCTTGAGGGCGACCGACTGCATGTCGGCGCGCATCTTGCGGACGTCGACGCCGACCTCCTTGGCCAGCTCGTCGATCTTCTTCTCGGTCAGCTCGTCGTTCGACTTCAGGTTCATCAGCGCGACGTGCATGTCGTAATACTTGTCCTGCTTGCCGGCTGCGAGCGCCGCCAGGGCCGCTGTTTCGCTGATGCCGCCAAAGATCGGATATTCCTTGAAGACGACGCGGACCTTGTTGTCATACTTCTCCGGCAGTTCCTGCACAAAAGGCATGGAACGCTTGCAGTAGCCGCAGCGATAATCGAAGAATTCGACCACAGTCACCGGGGCATCTGCCGGACCGATAAAGTGATCCGTATCAAGACTGTAAAGCTGGTCCTTGTTCTCGCTGATCGCTTCCTGGGCCTCTTTTGCGGCATTGGCACGGTCGCGGGCATTGAGGGCGATGATCGCTTCCTCGATCACTTCGGGATGCGTCACAATATATTCGTGAATAATCGTCTCAAGCTCGGCGCGTTCCATCGTGACCGGTGCCTTGTTGCCTTCGGCACAGGCTGGGGTCATGGCAACCATGGCGACAGCGGCGGTCGCAAGCAGGGGGCGGATCATATCTATACCTTTCCAGGCCCGTTTAGGGCTGTTTCGTTTCGGCGTGACTATACTGGTGCGGGCATGCCCGTCCATTGGACCTAACAGAAAGTTGAAGGGATTCAGTGCTCACCGACTGTAATTGAGAACTGATTCACGCCCCGCCGGGACACACGCTCATAAAAGTCGCGATTGTCCGGATTGCTGGGGTCCGTGATCAGCAGGATGTCGTCAGCCCTGCGGTAGTTCACCGTATTACGTTCCAGCTGTTCGCGGGCGCGGTGGGCGAAGATGTTGGCGCGCTGCAGGTCTCCCACAGCATAGGCCGACTCTGCCGTTGCCAGCTGGGCTTCGGCCCGGCGGCCCTGTTTCTCCAGCGTGATGGCCAGCTGCTGCCAGGCGAAGGCATTGTTGGGTTCGGCAATCAGTGCATCGCGCAAGGCCGTCTCTGCCTCCTCGATGTCGCCCGGCTCGGCCCGCGCGTTCAGCGAGCGCGCATAATTGATCAGCAGAAGCGGCTGGCCTGGCTTCAGCTCAAGCGACTTGCGGTGCGGCTCCACCGACTCCGCGGCCCGGCCGCCTTCGAACAGGATCTGGCCCTTGAGCTCCCAGAAATACGGATTGTCCGGCTCGTCCACCAGAAGCGAATCGATGTCGTCCAGCGCCACCTGCATGTCGGACGCCTGCATGGCCGCGATCGACCGGGCATAGCGCGCGGGCTCGCTCTGGTCGGTGTCGGGATACTCCCGGCGCACCTTGCCGGGCGTGTCGAGGAAGCCGATCAGCTTGGCGCGCATCATTTCATACTGGTATTGCTCCCGCTCCGTGGGCGGAACGTCCCGCGTGGGAGACTCGTCTGCCAGCATCCGCACATTGCGGATCCGGTCAGAGGCCAGCGGGTGGGAACGGAAATACGGGTAACGCCGCGCCTGCGAGATCACTTCCTGCGCGCGGAACTTCTCGAAGAACTCCACGATGCCTTCCGGCGACTCGCCAAGCTGGGTGAGATAGGACACCGCCGCCGTATCGGCCATCGACTCCTCGGAGCGGGTGTGAACATAGAAATTGAGCGCGGCGAACTGTTGGGAAGAGCCGATCAGCGCGGCACCGGCCCCGCCCTCCCCGGCCGCGATCGCCAGGATGCCAAGGCCGATGGAGATCAGCGCCGGGCGGGAGGCCACCCCCGCCGCACGGGCACGGGTGACTGTATGGCCGCAGGCGATGTGGCACGTCTCGTGCGCCAGAACGCCCTTGATCTGTAGCGGAGAGTCCGCCGCGATAATCAGGCCGGTATGGATGTGGATATTCTGGCCATTGGCCACAAAGGCGTTCAGCGACGGGTCGTTGATGATGTAGAGACCGACATCGCTCGGTTCCAACCCCGCCACTTCGAGGATCGGATCGGTCCATTCGCGGAGGGTTTCCTCGATCTCCGCATCCCGGATCAGGCCCTGCGCAGAGGCAGAAGCCGCAACAACCACCGAGGCGGCTGCCATTGCGATATATCGCAGGAAATTACGGGCCATGCGGGTCCTGTCTCCGTTTTCCGCCTATTCCCCTGAATCTACGGGTCTCAGCCTGTAAATGCGAGGGGGAAGCTACAGAATAACAGAAATGTCAGGCTCAAGCTGAGGGGAAGATGAACGAAAGCGCCGGATCGAGCCGGATTCCGGTCTCTTCGCCGGCTTTCGGCGCCTGATGACGCGGCACCAGTGCCACGAGACGGTGCCCGCTCACGTCCAGGACCAGACGCGTCATCGCGCCTGTTACCTGGCTGGCCAACACCTTTGCGCGCACACCGGAGGCCGGATCGAGTGAGATTCCTTCCGGGCGTACGACCAGTTCCGTTCCCTCTGCCGCCTCGGCCAGACCGGGCGGAACATCCGCCGCAGCCATCCGGTTTACCGGGCCAAGCGAGGCCGCCACATCGGCGCTGACCGGGTTCATGTACACTTCGGCCGCCGGGCCTTCCTGCCGGATCCTGCCACCGCGCATGATCGCGACATGATCCGCCGCTTCCAGCGCTTCCATTGGATCGTGCGTCACCAGCAGTGCGGGAATATCTGCCGCCCGTACCGCTTCCAGCGCCTCGTCGCGCACACTGGCGCGCAAGGCCGGGTCGAGGCCCGAGAACGGTTCGTCCATCAGGATCGCCGCGGGCTTCGGCGCCAGCGCTCTTGCGATAGCGACGCGCTGTTGCTCCCCGCCCGACAATTCATGCGGATAGGCATCCGCCCGTTGTGTGAGGCCAAGGCGCCCCAGCCAGGCGAGGGCTTCGGCCTGCGCCGCTTCCTTGCCGAGCGGCTTCAGACCGAACTGCACGTTCTGCAGCGCGGTCAGATGCGGAAACAGCGCAAAATCCTGAAAGATCAGCCCGATCCGGCGTTTGTCTGGCGCGACTGTGGTTTTCGTTGACGACAACACCCGGCCGCCCAGCCGGATCTCACCATCATCCACCGGCTCCAGTCCTGCAAACAGGCGCAGCAGCGTGGACTTGCCCGCACCCGATCCGCCAAGCAGCGCGGTAATCGCGCCGGGCTTGAGGTCGAGCGATACGGAATCGACCACGCGCACGCCGTGATAGGCACGGCTCACCCCGATGGCAGACAGGCTATCACTCATGCGTGTGCTCACCGGGCCGCGAATGGGACAGGCGCCAGGACAGCAGGATCACCGGGATCAGGCCCGCAGCGGTGATCAACAAGGCCGGCAAGGCGGCGGCGGCCAGCCGTTCGTCAGATGCATAGGCATTGGCGCGCACCGCCAGCGTATCCCAGCTGAACGGACGCAGCATCAGGGTCGCCGGCAATTCCTTCAGGCATTCGACAAACAGGATGAGCGCCCCGGCACTCGCCCCGGACAGGGCAATCGGAAGGTCTACCTCCCGCGCGCGGCGCAGCGGAGACGCGCCAAGGCTTTCGGCCGCATGTCCAAGAGAGGCAGGCGCGCGCGCCAGCGCCGCCACCATCGGCTCGGCCCCGGTTGTCGTGAACCGGCTGGCATAGACCCAGGCCAATGCCAGCACCGGCACAATCCCTGTCAGCGTCAAACCCAGCCCTCCCAGAACGACCAGCGCGCCCAGCGCCAGCACAGCTCCCGGAATGGCATAGGCAGACGAGGCCGTCAGCCGCGCAAAGGCAGCGCCCGGCCCCTTGCCGCGTCCTGCCAGCGCAATCACCAGCGCCAGCACGAACCCGAAGGCTGCGCCTGCCCCGGCCAGGATCAGCGTGTTCTTCAGCGCCTCGCCGACGGGGGCGACATATTCCCGGGCTTCCAGCGCACGCCAGACAAGACGCGAAACAGGCAAAAGGAAACCGATGGAGAAACCGACCAGACAGAACAGGGCCGCGCCCCAGCCCCAGAGACCGCCGAGCTTCGTGCGGGATACCGCCCGCCAGCGGGTGGAGCTTTGCTGGCTGCCCGCCCGCCCCCGGCTCCACCGCTCGGAAAGCAACAGGCCGACAACCAGAACCAGAAGGATGACCGCAAGACGCGCCGCGGCCGCCGGTTCCCCGAAACTCTTCCAGGCGCGGACGATGCCGAAGGTCAGGGTCGGCACACCCAGATACTCCGCCGCGCCATAATCTGCCGCCGTCTCCATCAGGGCGAGCGCCAGGCCTGCAGCAATCGCGGGCCGGGCCGCCGGCAGGACGACGCTCCAGAAACTGCGCAGCGGAGACGCCCCGAGGCTGCGCGCCGCTTCCAGCGCACAGATGGACTGGGAGACGAACGCCGTGCGCGCGGTGAGATAGACATAAGGATAGAGACCGCTGGCCAGCACGAAGGCGAGCCCCGGCACCGACCGCATGGACGGGAACCAGTAGTCCCGCGCCGACCAGCCGGTCAGATCGCGAAGGGCAGACTGAAGCGGCCCGCCGACGCCCATCAGGTCACCCCAGGCATAGGCCAGCACATAGCCGGGCGCCGCCAGCGGCAGGATCAGCAGCCATTCGAAAACCGGCCGTCCCGGAAAGTCATGCATGGTCACGAGCCAGGCTGCCGGGACGGCAAAGGCGAGCATGAAGAAGGCGGCCATGGCCAGCGTGCCCAGCGTGCCGCCAAGATAGGGCACCATCAGCGTGTCGCGGATATGCTGCCACGCCTCCCCGCCGCCCATGAACACGGCGGCCAGCAGAACCGACACAACGGGCACGGCAATGATGGCACCGGCCAGCACAGCCGGCCCGTCAGCAGGCCGGAGGTTCAGGCGCTTGGGCAGGAACACCCGCGCGGGAAGGGAAAGACCGGCCAAGCGTGTCTGCCTCAGTTCCAGCCGGCCTTGTCATAGATCTCCTGCGCTTCGGACTGGTGCGTGCCCAGTTCGTCCAGCGGGAAGTCGCTGCGCTTGAAGTCCGGCAGGGCATCCAGCCCTTCCGGCAGCGATGCGCCTTCGATCATCGGGTATTCCTTGGTTTCAAGCGTCAGCCAGCCCTGGCCATCGACGCTGGCAAGCCATTCGATGAACCGGATCGCGTTCTCGCGATGCGGCGCATGGGCCGCGATACCCGCCCCGGTGACATTCTCATGCGTGCCGGTCGTGTCCTGTTCGGGGAAGCTTAGCTTCACCTTGGCAGCGGCAGCCTGCTGGCTCGGCGCGCCGGTGGCCATGCGGACATAGTAGTAATGGTTGGTGAGGGCGACCGAACACTCGCCGGCAGCGATCGACTCGATCTGGGTAATGTCCCCGCCCTGCGGCGGACGGGCGAAATTCGCGACAACGCCATCGGCCCAGGCCTGGGCGGCGTCATGCCCCATCCGGCCGATCAGCTCCCCCATCAGGGAGAGATTGTAGATATTGGTCGAGGAGCGCATGCAGACTTCGC
Source organism: Hyphomonas sp. (assembly GCA_002700305.1). Classification (GTDB taxonomy): domain Bacteria; phylum Pseudomonadota; class Alphaproteobacteria; order Caulobacterales; family Hyphomonadaceae; genus Hyphomonas. Next base: position 115,381 of record PACZ01000044.1, read on the forward strand.
CTTTGAAGCGCGGGTCGGCCAGGTCGCTGTAATGGGCCACCTCCTCAGGTGCGACACGTTCCGGATCATAAGCGATCACACGCACCCGTCGGGCGAGCCCGAACCAGTAGCCATCCTTCTGGCGGAAATGTTCCGGGATCTTTTCGTCCAGTACCGGATCCTGCACTGGCTGCAGCAGACCGGCTGCTTCGAAACGGTACAGCGTGCCAGCATCGGACGAAATCACGACGTCCGCCGGGCTCGCATCGCCCTCGGCTTTCATGGTTTCCAGAAGTTCCGGCGCGCCCGATTCGCGGAAGCGGACCTTGATGCCCGTCTCCTCTTCGAAGGCCTTGTACATGGCCTTGTCGGAATCATAGTGGCGCGCGGAGTAAACATTCAGGACTCCGGCATTCTGCGGCTTGTCCCCTGATTCAGCTACAGATTTGCCCGAATCCGGGGCAGGCGTGCCCGGGTTCCCGCATGAGGCGAGGAGGACGGTGGCGGCGGTGAGCCATAGGCGAATTCCGGTCATATCAGAGCCTGTTTTCTGCTTTTCAGGCCATCAAACATAGTTGAGAATAATTCGCAACAAA
>PACZ01000045.1 GCA_002700305.1 Hyphomonas sp.
TTCTTGTCGGCCATGGCACGGGCAGCCGCGGTGCGGACCTCGACCAGCGTGTCTTCCATTTCCTGAATGATCAGGCGCGCGATTTTTTCGGGGTTCTCGGCATTGTCGAGCATCGAGTTGATGTTCGAGTTGATGATGTCACCGAGGCGGGAGAACAGACCCATTGTGGTGTCCTTTCGTGTCAGGGGAGGATTAGAAGAAGAAACCGCCGAGGAAGACGCCCGCGGCAAAGAACATCCAGGTCTCTGCGGAACGGGTCGACAGCCACCGGCCAAAACGGCCTGTGTCCGATCGGGCTTCTGAGCGGGTGTAACGGTCTTCCATTTTCTGTTTCGTCCTTCTGGGTTTGAGCAACGCCCGTCGCTCTGAGCCCTTTCCTCATTTCAAAGACCGTGCCAGACCAAAATTAATTTTGTAAGTCGTTGTTTTAAATGGATAAAAAACTTTTCCAGCCGCTTTTCCCTAATCTATTTTAGCATATTTGATGAAATATTTGGTCGATTTCAAAATTGCTTTTAGCTATATTGACCTCATGATTGGTCAAAATACGCAGCTTATCGGCGAGGCCCCAAGCTGGCTCAGCGCGCAGGAGCATGTTTCCCGTGTTGCCACGCTGGAGCGGCCGATCCTGGTGATCGGCGAACGCGGCACCGGCAAAGAGCTGATCGGCGAGCGCCTGCACTTCCTGTCGAAGCGCTGGGAAGGCCCGTTCGTGAAGGTGAATTGCGCCGCCTTGTCGGAAACGCTGCTCGACAGCGAACTGTTCGGCCATGAGCGCGGCGCCTTCACCGGAGCGACCGAGCAACGCAAGGGCCGGTTCGAACTGGCAGACGGCGGCACGATCTTTCTCGACGAAATCGCTACCGCCTCCCAGCAGGTGCAGGAGAAACTGCTGCGGGTGGTGGAATATGGAGAGTTCCAGCGCCTCGGCGGCTCGCGCGTGCTGAACACGAATGTCCGCATTGTCGCCGCGACCAATGCGGACCTGCCGGCCATGGCGGAGGCGGGCGAGTTCCGGTCAGACCTGCTCGACCGGCTGGCCTTCGATGTGATCACCCTGCCGCCGCTGCGCGCCCGAAAGGGGGACGCAACCCTGCTCGCCGATCACTTTGCCCGGCGCATGGCCATCGAGATGGGAGAAGACTTTCCGGGCTTCGCGCCCTCTGCCATCGCCGCCATCGAAGCGCATGACTGGCCGGGCAATGTGCGGGAGCTTCGCAATTTCGCTCAACGGCTTGCCCACCGTTCCATGGTCATGACGCCAGGAGAGCCGGTTGTGTTCGACCCGGCTGCGCTGGACCCGTTCGACTCTCCCTGGCGCCCGACATCATCGCCCGGCAAACCCTCCCCTGCCCGTCCGGCCCCGCCCGCCCCGCTGCAAGCCGACCCCGGACGCATCGATCCATCTGTCACGGCCGATTTCCAGGCCCAGGTGGCGGCATTCGAAATGCGCCTGATCGACGAGGCGCTCAGCTGGGCCAAAGGCCATCAGGGACAAGCTGCAGACGCGCTGGGCCTGACCTATCATCAATTCCGCGGGCTGCTGAAAAAGCATGATTACGGCAAGAACCCGGGAAAACCGAAAGACGATGATACCGGCGCGCCCCTGAACGGCGGCCCGCGCCCTGCCATGTGACTCAGTATCCGCAGAGGGTTTTCATCTGGCCGATCAGGTTCGCGTAATCGATCGGCTTGGTCAGGACGGTGTGGTTCGCAAACCGCTCATCCTGATGGTATGTGTCATTGCCCGACAGGAAGATGAAGGGCGTTCCCTCCGCCTGAAGACGTACTGCAATCGGCGTGGATGTATCGCCCCGCAGATTCATGTCCAGAATGGCCGCCCCGACCGGCTGCGCATCCAAAATGGCCAGAGCCTCCTCGACGCTGCCGACCGGGTTGAGGACCGCATAACCAGCCTCCTGCAACCTCATCTGCACGTCTATCGCGATGAGGAACTCGTCCTCAACCAATAGAATAGGACGCTTCTCGGAACTCATTTTGGACCTTTCTTGCGGAACCTGAATTGGGCCCAGAAGCCTTCCGGGCGGTATTCTATCTGGACCTTTCCGTCCAGCGTATGAGCCAGGCTTTGCTCAATCAGCACACTCCCGAATCCACGGCGCGTTGGCAGCGTCACCGGCGGACCACCTGTTTCGACCCAGGTGAAGATCGCCTGGTTCTGCTCCGGGTCGCCCCCCCGCTTCCAGGTCACCTCAAGATGCCCCCGCTCTGTCGACAGAGCCCCGTACTTGGAAGCATTGGTCGCCAGCTCATGCAGGATGAGCCCGAACGTATGAGCCGCTTCCGGGCCAAGCACGAGCGGCGGGCCGGACATCGACACCTGCCGGTCCAGCCCCCCGGGCGCGTAAGGCAGCACCTGGTCGCGCACCAATTGGGAAATGTCGGCATTGCTGCGGGTCGTATCGATCAGCAGGTCATGACATTTTGAAATCGCCATGAGACGGCCGACAAAGGTTTCCCGGAAGGATTCAAGATCCGAGGCCTCGCGCAATGTGTGCGATGCGATGGTCTGAACCGTTGCCAGCGAATTCTTCACCCGGTGGCTGAGTTCGTTGACCAGCATTTCACGATGCTGCTCTGCCTTCTTGCGGTCGGATATATCAAAGCCGGATGCCACAACATTGATCACCGCCCCACTCTCGTCCACAACGGGCGCCAGCAGGTTTGCAACAGCAATCCGTTCGTCCCCGGACGTCCGGACCGTTGTATCATGACGGACCCGCTCTCCCTGTGCGGCCCGCAGAACACAACGACGCAGCTCTTCGCGGGCATCGGAATCATGGGACCACCAATAGGTCTCCCAGAAATGTTTCCCCACAACGTCTGACGCCTTGAGCTTTGCCAACGCCAGCGCGGATTCATTCACATCCACAACGACGCCATCCGGCGTCATCAGGGTCACGAAGGAGATCAGGTTGTTCAGAATGGCCCGGGCACGCTCTTCCTGCTCCCGCAGTTTCTTCTCGGCCCGCTTCTCCTTGGAAATGTCCGAATAATACATTGCGAACCCATCATCGACCTGCGCAGCCGTAACGCTGTTCCAGATCCCGCGGCCAGACCCTGTTGGATAGAAGATCTCCCCCTGCCAGGGCTCACCGTTTTGCGCAACATCGACGAACCGGTCAAACACCCCCAAATCCGGCAGGAGCGGCGCCTCCCTCAGCAGGGTCGTTTCACGCAGACGATCCGCGTCCAGGCGGGACATACGCTGCGCCGCCGGGTTGGCGTAGACGATCCTGAAATCGGTGATTTCCTCATCGGCCCCGCGCACGCTCTTGAAAATGATGAAACCGTCAGGTGTGGTCTGGTGGAAGGCCCGGAGACGGGCCTCGCTTTCCCTCAGCCGTAACTCGGATTTCTTGCGCTCGGTGATGTCGGAGAATGTTACTGCAAAACCGGTTTCGATCCTCACCGCAGCGATACGAAGCCACCCCCTTTTTTCCGGGACCGGTAACGGCACTTCCATTTCGAATGGTTCATCCGTTTCGGCCATGCGTATGCTGGCCTCAAACAGGGGGTGTCCGGGTTTGATACTGGTATTTTTCAGCAGCGTCTGCCCCACCATCACCTCAACGGGCCTGCCGACAATTCTTTCAGCCGCCGGGTTAGCATACTCACAGACGAAATCCGCAACATCGCCCTGCTCATCGAACACTGTCCGGAACATCAGGAACCCATCTGGCGTGGTCTGCTGGGCAGCCCGGAAGCGCTCCTCGCTGCGCCTCAGTTCAAGCTCTGCGCGTTTTGAATCGCTGATGTCGGTGAAGGAGACGGCAAATCCATCATCCACCCGCACCGCCGAATAGCGGAACCACATAAATGTCCCATTGGTGAGCGGAAACTCCAGCTCCCCCTGGATCGTCCCCCCCGTTTCCACCACATTGCAATAGGCATCGAAGAGTCCGATGTCCCGGTTACCGGGATTCCTCCGCAACATTCGGTAACCGGGCATGTCTGCCGGATCGATCATCAGCATTCTGGCAGAGGCGGGGTTTCCGTATTCGCAGACAAAATCCTCGATCTCGCCCGAAGAATTCCGTACACTGCGGAACACCATAAAGCCATCCGGGATGGTTTTCTGAATCGCCTGGAACCGCGTATTGCTGGCGTCCAGATCCTGCCGCATCTGCTTCTTCTCGGTGATGTCGTCGATCACCGAAATCATGTACTCAATTTCGCCGTCTCGATTGTGGGCACAGGACACTGACAGGTTCGCCCACACGACACTACCATCCTTGTGGATGTAGCGCTTCTCGATGTGCATCGATTGGCGCTGACCTGCGAACATCTCTTTCATCAGGTCGACGCCCTTCTGAAGATCATCCGGATGCGTCAGGGACTGGAAATCACATTCCTTCAATTCCTCTTCGGAATAGCCGAGAATCTCGCAAACCTTCCGGTTTGCCCGCAGCCATCTTCCGTCCGGAGCAACCTGTGCCATGCCGACAGCTGCGTTCTCAAATATCGCACGGAAGCGTTCCTCGCTCCGGTGCAGGGCATCATCCTTTTGTTTTTCCTGCGTGATGTCTTCGATCACCGAGATAAAATAGTCGACGTCTCCACTCTTCGAGCGGGCGCACCCGACCGTCAGCTTGACCCAGACAAGCGCCCCGTCCTTCCGGAAATAGCGCTTTTCCATGGAATAAGAGTCGCGCTTGCCGGCGATCGTCTCTTCCAGAAGGGACAGGTCGATATGCAGATCGTCCGGATGGGTAATGTCCTGGAAGGTCAGCTGCATCAGCTCGTCGGCCGTGTATCCGGTGATGTCGCAGGCCTTCTGGTTCACCTGCTGCCAGGACCCGTCCGTGCCGACAATCGCCATACCGACCGCCGCATTCTGAAACGTGGCCCGGAAACGCTGCTCGCTTTCCGTGAGCGCCTGCGACGCAATGTGTTTTTCTGTGGTGTCGCTGACAATGGCGACAAAATAATCGAACTCGCCGTGAGGATTTCTGGCGCATCCGATCGTCATGATAGCCCAGACGATGCTCCCATCCCGACGAACGAACTCCTTGTTGATCTGCAGGGACCGCCGCCGGCCTGAGCGAAGCTCCTGATAGAGCCCTTCATGCAGCTCTGCGTCATCTTCATGGGGCAGGCTGTCGAATGGCAAACCGGTCAGCTCATCCGGCCTGCGTCCGAGCATGTCCGCATATTCCGGATTGCACCGCAGAACGATTCCATCGCCATCAAGATGGACGATCCCGACCGCGCCATGGGCCGGCGGGCTGTCCCCTCCCTGCCGCTCCGGCGGAGAGGTCGGGGCATTCTCAATCCTGTCAGTGGCAGACCTGGTCATCGCCATTACGCCCCTTCAAATGCCCTTTGGCCCGGTGCGGGATTGGCGCCCCCAGATCGCCCCGGCCAAATCACCCGCATTCCATTGATCCGCAGATATTTGACGGGATGGTGAAATGTCCCGGCGCACCTGTCAAATAGGGAAAACCGGTGTTTTCCACAAACCTCAGAGGCGAATGGAGGGAATGTAACGCCGCACCCTCTTTTGCCGGCCCAAGTCTCGCCCATCTCTTCAGTAGGAGTCGCGTCGTGCGATATTCTGGGCCATAATGGCCAACTAAAAAGAAGGAGACCGCTCGTGCAGATTCAAATTACTGGCAAGCATATGGACCTCGGTGACGCTCTTCGGGGCCGGATCGAAACGGGACTGGAAGCGGCGGTCAGTAAGTATTTCAATCGAACCGGCGATGCGCGCGTATTCGTGTCCCAGCAGGGGCCGTTCGTGGAAGTCGACTGCAACGTCCACCTGCCGTCCGGCATTATCCTGCAATCGACCGGAAAGGCCGGCGACCCCTACGCCGCCCTGGAAGACAGCCTCGACAAGATGGAAAAGCGTGTGCGCCGCTACAAGCGCCGCCTGAAGGACCATCATGCCGGCAATACCATCATGCCCATCGAACCGGCTGCAGAATCCGTTATTCAGGTAAATGGATACGACACAGAAACCGACGAAGAGCTTCCGGAGGTCACGGACGACACCCCGCTGACGGTGGCTGAAACGGCTGTCCACATCCGCACGATGAGCGTTTCTGAGGCAGTCATGCAGCTGGAACTGCAGGAAGTTCCGGCACTCATGTTCAGAAATGCTGGCCATGGGCGCCTGAATATGGTGTACCGCCGACCGGACGGGCACATTGGTTGGGTGGATCCAGCAGACGCCTCCAGAAACTGAGGCGGCCAACGGAAGCGAGTTACATGGCGACCGATTTGAGTTCCCTGCTTGAAGGCGGGGTTATCCTGCCGTCGTTTGACGCGACGAGCCGCAAACAGGCGATACACGCTCTGGCAGAAGCCCTTGCGCTGGCAAAGGGCCTCAATGCACGCCAGATCGAAGATGCCGTGATGGAACGCGAGCGCCTCGGCTCGACCGGTGTCGGCGAAGGCGTGGCCATCCCGCACGCACGGATCGACGGGCTTGAAAAGCCGGTTGGCGGCCTGTTGCGTCTGGACGAAGGCGTCGATTTCGAAGCCATCGATGAGCGTCCGTGCGACCTGATCTTCATGTTGCTGGCGCCGAAAACCGCCGGCGCAGACCACCTTCGCGCGCTGGCGCAGGTGTCTCGCGTGTTCCGCCAGAGTGCGGTGCGCGACAGCCTGCGCGCAGCCCATAGCGAAGAAGACATCCGCGCCGTGGTCTGCCGGGAGACTGCCGAACCGTCGGTCTGACCCGGCCGACACGCCCAGATACAGAACCTGCCGGGCCATCCGGCGGGTTTTTTTCATGGCGCCGTATTTCCCCCGGACCGGGTCGACTGTTGAGGAAATCTGAAGCGTTCTTCTGCCACATTGCAATCTGGCCGTGCGATAGTCATTTGCCGCTGAGTGTTACTGATAAGGGGTCTGCCATGTCCGCTGACGCGACCGGAGCCGCCGCTGGGGCCGCTCGAGTCAATCCGAATGCGCCGACGGAAGAAACCGTCCTGGCGGTCGAGCACTATACCGATCGCCTGTTCCGCTTCCGCATTACCCGCCCGCGCAGCTTCCGTTTCCGCTCCGGCGAGTTCGTGATGATCGGCCTGCCCAAGGAAGACGGCCGGCCGCTGCTGCGCGCCTATTCGGTCGCCTCTCCGGCCTGGGACGAGGAACTGGAGTTCTACTCCATCAAGGTGCCCGATGGCCCGCTGACCTCCCGCCTCTGCCACATCCAGCCGGGCGACAAGGTCCTGCTGGGCAAAAAGCCAACCGGTACGCTCGTGCTGGACGCCCTTTTGCCGGGAAAACGGCTCTACATGTTCTCGACCGGAACGGGCTTTGCCCCCTTCGCCAGCCTGGTGCGCGACCCGGAAACTTATGAGCGTTATGACGAGGTCATCGTCACTCATACGTGCCGGGAAGTGGCAGAACTGACTTATTCGCGGAATCTGGTGGCCGATTTGGTTAACGACCCTCTCGTAGGGGAAATGGTCGAAGGAAAGCTCCGGCTTTACACATCCTGCACGCGAGAGCCGCATGACCATCAGGGCCGGATCACCGACCTCATCGAATCCGGAAAACTCTTTGAAGATCTGGGTGTTAGCCCGCTTGACCCGGCAACCGACCGGGGCATGATCTGTGGGTCGATGGAAATGATCCAGGACACCAAAGCCCTGATGATCAAGGCCGGTCTGACCGAGGGATCCAACGCCTCACCCGCTGAATTTGTTATAGAAAAGGCATTTGCGGGCTAGCCTCAGCCGTGGCATCTAGTCAGCCAGTTTAGCTGGGAGGCTGAATATGACGCGCAAACTAACCGGCGCCGTCGTAGGTATCGTGCTGGCCATGCTGGTGGTCGCCCTCGTTCAGACGGTGGGCCATTACCTGTTCCCGGAACCCGAACTCCCGGCAAATCCGTCTCCGCAACAGCTACGCGACGCGGTAGCGGCCGCGCCGGTCGGCGCAAAAGCCATGGTCGTTCTGTCCTGGTTCCTGGGGGCGCTTGTCGGCGTCTGGGCCGCCTTGCGCATCTCGAACGGCGCCCGGCGCTCGGCCCTCGTCGTGGCAGGCGCTGTGCTGCTGCTGACCATCGCCGTGCTCCTGTCGGTGACCCATCCGACCTGGATGGTAGCGCTCGGCCTGCTGGTCCCGGTTGTGGCGACTTTCCTGGCAACCCGGATCGTGCCCTTCGCCGAAGCCTGACGGCCCGCACCCCTTCCCTCCGCAAGCTGGCCTCTCGACGCCGCTTAACCATGCCGCTAGATTCCTTCCCGAGTGGGAGGACACGCCTTGGCTAACCGACTGACATTCCTGCGCCGGGCCTTCCTGGCCTGCGCCTGCCTGCTTTTGCTGCCGGTCGCAGCACTCGCGGACACCCGCCTTGGCCTTGTCATTTCCCAGACCGACTATGCCGGCGACCTCTCCCGCGTGACCAGCGCCAGCCAGGAAGCCGACACGATCGCCTCAGCGCTGATCGAGACCGGGTTCGACGTCACCCGCGCGCACGACCTCAACAAACGTGATCTCGCCGCGACGCTGAACGCCTTCCGCCGCAAGGTCGACTTGGCCGGGCCGGATGCGGTGGCCTTCGTCTACTATACCGGCCATGGCGCCCAACATCCGGAGAGCGGGGATTCCTACCTGCTTGGCATCGATGCGGAACTGGTGGCCGCCTCCGACCTCGCCTTTTACGGCCTCGACATGCAGACCCAGCGCGACGGGTTTGCCGCAACAGGCGCCAAGGCGGTCTTCCTTGTCTTCGATGCCTGCCGGAATGTGCCGGGCTTTTCCGGCTACAAGGCCGGTGTCAAAGGCCTCTCCCGGGTCGAAGCGCGCCCCGACATGCTGATCGCCTATGCCACCGGTCTCGACGATGTGGCCAAGGAAGGCGTCTATGCGCCGGTGCTGGCCGAGGAGATCCGCCGGCCGGGCCAGAAGGCCGAAGACGCCTTCGCCGCCGCCCAGCGCCGCGTGGCCGGACGGACCAATCGCAGCCAGCTACCCTGGACGAATAACCTTCTCTACAACGAGTTCTGCTTTTCCGCCTGTGAGAAACCAGCCGTAACGGAGCGGCCCGAACCCTTCGAACTGGTAATGTCCGGTTCTGAGCTCGATCAGGCTTTCTTGTCCGCATATGGCGAATTCGGCAAAGCGACCGTGGAAATCAAAGCGGAGGAAGAGTTCGGTGGCCAGATGGAGACGTTCACGTTCGAGCCCGCCTTCGCCGTCAAGTTCGACGATTACATCGCCCTGGTCTCCAAGGGGACCAACAAAGACGATGCTCACGTCAATGTTGGTCGTATCAGCGCTCACTACATCAAGGATGGCGAAGTGATCGGAACCTGGCTGGGGCTTGCCTACGGCAATGGTTTCGGCATGCCGCCCGACTATTCACTCCGCACCGGCCTTCTGAACTACCCGACAATGATGGTGAAATCCGGCTGGATGGGTCAGGGCCAAGTGCTTGCCAGCGAAGATGTCATCGAAATCACACCTGACGGACCGGTATTTCGCGCCAGCGTGCCGACCCTGGATGACACGACCGGTGCCGCCTATGAAGAATTGAGACCTTGCGTCCTGGAAGGCACGATCAAACCGTCCCGATCGGGCGCAGACTCTTTCCTCGTAGATTACAAATTCACCAGCGAGATCAAAGGCACAGATCGTCTGGTTACCTATACACTCGACCCCGCGTCAGGCGAGTACGTGCCAGATTTCAAGTATGAACAGGAAATCTGCGCGACGCTCATGTTCGATGCGCGCGAAGGTGACGGCAACTAAACGCCCAAAAAGGCGGAACTGAACAAATTTCATCGATTCCGTTCAGCGGATCGTCACCACGCGCGTGGTACGGCGTTAAGCATGCTCCGTCAGCTTATCGCCATCCTGATTACCTGTTTTGCGATCGCCTTTGCCTTTGGCGCGCTGACGGCCGTGCGCTGGCCGTCGATCATGATGGCTGTCACCTGGCTTGCCCATGACCGGCTGGCCGATGGCCTAGCTACTGTGAACTGGCGCCAGCTCGGCATCGACAATGGCGGGCCCTACCTGCTGGCGGCATTCTGTTTCTATTGTTCGGCCGCAATGGTCACTTCGCGCCGGCGCGGCGGGGTGGCCTGGTATCTCTGCGGCATGGGCGCCGGCTTTCCGGTGTTCTATCTTGTCACCTTCGAGCCCGGCTGGTGGCAGGACCCCAGCATTGCCGAAGGCGGTGTTGCAGGGCTCGGCGCCGTTGGCGTGCTGTTGCTGCTCGCCGTCTGGGAACTGCGCTACCGCCCTGCCCGGCAGGTGGAACAGGCTGAGGTCCAGCCCGAAGAAGTGCAGCAGCCCGTGGTCCAGACCATCGTCGTCCAGCAGGCGGCGGACGGGGAAGAGCCGATTGTGGTGCGCAAGCACGTGTTCGGCCAGCCGAAAACCCGGCCCGGTTTCGTCCCGGCGGCGGTGGCTCGCCAGCGGGCAAGCTTTGCCCATCATGGCCGCAAGGCCGCCGCACGGCGGCAGAAAATCCTCGAAGCCCGCGGCCTCGCCTGAAGCTCGGCGACACCGGCAGACCCCGAAATTGCTTCGCTTTGCGCTGACATGGCGTATGGTCCCCGCAAAATGACCAAGAGGGAGGCTTGTCATGACATTGCGTAATCTCGCCGGCTTCGCGCTGGCCGTTCTGGCTGCCTGGCTGCTCTGGGGCGGTATTCATACGGTGAATGTCATCGTTTCCCGAGGCAGCCCCCTGTCTGATGCCCTTCTCTCCCCGCCCACCAGCCTGTTGCGGATCGTTGGCACGATTGTCGCCGTCATCGGCGGTTTGCTGGCAGGCTTTGGCGCGCGGTTCGGCGCCCTGCTCAGCCTGGTGGGCGTTGGCATTTTCGTCCTGCTGGCGGCTACGATGGCGCTGTCCGGCGCCAATTCCGTGCTCTGGATGGATGAAGCCGTGTTTTCGGGCATCCTTGTTGTGCTGACGGGCCTGCTATTTATCCTGCCACGCAGCTGAAGCTGCGCTCCCTACCAAGGGCGCATTGATTTCAGGGCGTAAATGCCTAGGTTGGCGCTCGAATCCTCAGGCTCCTTCGCAAGGCAGAATTTCCCATGGCAGAGACCTATGACGTCGTCATCATCGGTGGCGGCCCCGGCGGCTACAATTGCGCGATCCGCGCAGGACAACTCGGGCTGAAGGTTGCCTGTATCGAATCCCGCGGCAA
>PACZ01000046.1 GCA_002700305.1 Hyphomonas sp.
ATGCCAAGGGTCCCGGGCATTACCCAATCATTCCTCCGATTGGGCGTTTCCTCCCCCTTCGGGACCCGATACTCACAAGCCCGGCGCGTCAATCGCAGCCGGGCTTTTTTTTTGGCTGATTTTACGTAAGACGAGTTCTGAAAAAGAACGGGCGAGCCCCCGCGGGCTCGCCCTCTCTCGTTTGCCTTGTGGCATGCCTCAGGCGCTGGCGCGCAGCATCCAGGCGGTTTTCTCGGCGATGGTGGCCCGCTGGGTGAACAGGTCGACCGAGACGGCGTCGCCGGCTTTCTCGGCAATTTCGATCCCTTCCTTGGCGGCGCGGCTGACGGCTTCGTGTCCCTTGGCGAGATTGGCGACCATGTCGCTGGCCTCCGGGATGCCATTGTCCGGCTTGATCGTGGCAAGGTCGGTCATTTCACCGGGCGAGCCGGGGGCGAAATGGTCGAGCGCGCGGATGCGTTCGGCGATCTCGTCGAGGGCGGCCCACAGCTCGGTATACTGGGTCATGAACATGGCGTGCAGCTCGTTGAAGCGCGGGCCGGTCACGTTCCAGTGGTAGCCATGGGTCTTGGCATAAAGCGCGTAAGTCTCGCCCAGCAGCTTCTTCAGCGCCTGAACGGATTGGGCGCGTTGCTCTTCGGTCAGGCCAATGTCGATGGGCATGAAATCTCTCCTTCTGGTTACCCCAATCATATGGGGATCCGCCGCGAATGCAGCCAATCGAATGGTCGCAGGCAACCTATAGAAAAAATCTATTTCAGGGCTTCGCAGAAGCGCTGGATGCGCACCAGGGCTTCCTTCAGCGCGGCGTCCGACGTCGCATAGGAGACCCGGAAAGCGGGGGAGAGGCCGAAAGCAGCGCCGAACACGACGGCGACTTTTTCGGTCTCCAGCAGCTCGGTCGCGAAATCCTCATCCGTCTCGATCAGCTTGCCGGACGGAGCCGTCTTGCCGATCACGCCCGCGCAGGACGGATAGACATAGAAAGCACCTTCGGGGGTGGGGCAGTGCAGGCCCGGGCATTTGTTCAGCCCCTCGACCACCATGTCGCGGCGGGCCTGATAGGCAGCCTTGCGGGTGGGCAGGAAGTCCTGCGGGCCGTTCAGTGCCTCGATGGCAGCATACTGGCTGATCGAGCAGGGGTTCGACGTCGTCTGGCTGATCACCTTGCTCATCGCCTTGATCAGCTTGTCCGGCCCGCCGGCATAGCCGATGCGCCAGCCGGTCATGGCATAGGCCTTGGAGACGCCATTGATGGTCAGTGTGCGCTCCCACAGGGCCGGTTCCACCTGGGCGATCGTGGTAAACTCGAAATCGTCATAGACGAGATGCTCATACATATCGTCGGTCATCACCCAGACCTGCGGGTGGCGCAGCAGCACGTCGGCCAGCGCTTTCAGTTCCGCGCGGGTATAGGCAGCGCCGGTCGGGTTCGAAGGCGAGTTCAGGATCAGCCATTTGGTGTTCGGCGTGATGGCCGCTTCCAGCGCATCCGGCGTCAGCTTGTAGCTGGCGTTCGGGCCGCACTCGACCTTCACCGGCTCGCCGCCCGCCATCAGCACCATTTCCGGATAGGACACCCAGTAAGGCGCCGGGCAGATCACTTCGTCGCCGGGGTTCAGCGTGGCGACGAGGGCATTGTAGATCACCGGCTTGCCGCCGGGCGCGACGTGGATCTGTGCGGGCGTATAGGTCAGGCCGTTCTCGCGTTGGAACTTGCCGCAGATGGCTTCCTTCAGTTCCGGCAGGCCGTCGGCGGGCGTGTACTTGGTCTTACCTTCCTGGATGGCGCGGATGCCGGCTTCCTTGATGTTGTCCGGCGTGTCGAAATCCGGCTCGCCCGCGCCGAGGCCGATCACGTCATGGCCGGCGCGTTTCAGTTCCGCCGCCTTGGTGGTGACGGCGATGGTGGCGGAAGGTTTGACGCGGTCCAGCGCGTCCGACAGGCGGAGATCAGCAGCCATGATAAATCCTTGAGGTCGTCCCGGGAGACAGGGCCGGGCAGGAGCGTCCGGCGGGCCCGGAATACGCGTCGCGGCGCGCGGCGGCAAGCCCCGCTTCCGCGGCATTTCGGGCGAGGGCATGGTTAACGGCATATGACCGGGACCGGCGCGATTTCACCGGGACAGCGGCGCCATGATTAAACATTATGTGCGAAGATACGCGCTGGTTGGAGGGGCTTCTTTTTCCCGTGGCAGGGGAGGAGAGATTTCATGATATCGGCGTCGATACCGAATACTTACGAGACGGTCGAGCGCGAGTTCGGCCGCGTCTTGGCAGACGCGACCAGAGATATTCAGGTCTGGTTCGAGCGGCTTTCCGATATGGAAAGGCTGATGGGGCTTTGCGGCTTCATCCTGCTGTTGTTCCTGCTGATCCTCACCAGGTCTGCGACGCGGTCAGCTGATCCAGGCAATGGCCGCAGCTTTATCGGGTCTTTCATGCTGGTCGTGATGTTCAGCTTTGTGGCTGGGATGCTGATCGATTCCCCGTTCGATCCGCGCCACTTCCTGAACGAGGACTTCATCCGCCGCTTCGTCTAAGGCTCGCATAAAGGCGGCAGGTCACCTATTTTGCGGAAATGGAGACTGACTCGCCAGACGCCGCCCCCATGCGGGGCGTTGACGTCATCAAGGACAATCTGACCCGCCTGCCGGCAAAGCCCGGCGTCTACCGCATGTACGGGGACGCCGACGAAGTGCTGTATGTCGGCAAGGCGCGGAACCTGAAGGCGCGCGTCTCGAATTATGCCCGCCTCGGCGGCCATACGCAGCGCATCGCGCGGATGATCGCCCTGACGCGGCGGATGGAATTCGTCGTCACCGAAAGCGAGACCGAGGCGCTCTTGCTGGAGGCAAGCCTCATCAAGATCCTGAAGCCGCGTTTCAATGTGCTGCTGCGGGACGACAAATCCTTTCCCTACATCCTGATCCGGCGCGATCATGAGGCCCCGCAGATCAAGAAGTATCGCGGGTCCAAACAGGACCAGGGGGACTATTTCGGCCCCTTCGCCAGCGCCGGGGCAGTGATGCGCACGCTCGACACGTTGCAGAAGGCTTTCCTGCTGCGCACCTGTGAGGACAGCGTCTACAATGCCCGCACGCGGCCTTGCATGCTGCATCAGATCAAACGCTGCGCCGCGCCCTGCGTGGGGCTGATCTCCGCGAAGGACTATCAGGAACTGGCCGATGAAGCGGCAGACTTCCTGCGCGGGAAGGGGGCCGACCTGCAGAAGCGGCTCGCAAAGGAGATGGAAGAGGCCGCCGAAGCGATGGATTTCGAACGCGCAGCATCCCTGCGCGACCGGATCCGCGCCATCGCTCATGTGCGCGGCAGCCAGGATGTGAACCCGGACGATATCGAGGAAGCCGACATCTTCGCCATCTCGATGGAAGGGGGCGTGTCCTGTGTGCAGGTCTTCTTCATCCGGGCCGGCCAGAATTGGGGCGCGAGTGCGCACTATCCGCGCCATGAACGCGATCAGACGGCGGAGGAAGTGCTGAGCGCCTTCCTGGTGCAGTTCTACGACAAGCGCCCGCCGCCGCGGCTGATCCTCGTTTCCGACATGCCGGAACAGGCCGATCTGATCGCCGAGGCGCTGAGCCTGAAGGCCAATCGCAAGGTGGAGATCCGCCGGCCGGAGCGCGGCAGCAAGAAGGATCTCGTCACGCAGGCCGCCCGCAATGCGACGGAAGCCGTGAGCCGGAAACTGTCCGAGACGGCGAGCCAGGCGCGGCTGCTGAACGAAGTGGCGAAAGTGTTCGAACTGGAAAAGCCGCCGGAACGGATCGAGATCTACGACAACTCCCACATCCAGGGCACGAATGCCGTGGGCGGCATGGTGGTGGCGGGGCCGGAAGGCTTCATGAAGAACGCCTATCGCAAGTTCAACATCAAGGATGTCACGGTCGAGCCCGGCGACGATTACGGCATGATGCGCGAAGTGATGCGCCGCCGCTTCAATCGCGCCAAGAAGGAACGGGAAGAGGGCAATCCCGCCAACTGGCCGGACCTTGTTCTGATCGATGGCGGGCTCGGCCAGCTGAATGCGGTGATCGAGGCGCTGGCGGAGATTGATCTGACGCCGGACGATGTGACGCTGGTCTCCATCGCCAAGGGCGTGGACCGGAATGCAGGCCGGGAGCAGTTCTTCCGGCCGGGCCGCGCGCCGTTCAAACTGCCGGAAAATGCGCCGGTACTTTATTACCTCCAGCGCCTGCGCGACGAGGCGCACCGCTGGGCCATCGGGGCGCACCGGCAGAAACGCTCTGCCGCCATCGGCAAGTCACCGCTGGACGAGATCGAAGGCATCGGCCCGGCACGCAAGAAGGCGCTGCTCCATCATTTCGGATCGGCCAAGGGCGTCTCCCGCGCAAAAGTGGCGGACCTGATGGAAGTCGACGGTGTCAACGAAGCGCTGGCCGAACGCATCCACGGGCATTTCAACGGGGGCTAGGCGCTCTTGCTGGCGGCCCGGGCCGCGAGGTTGCCGATATAACTTTCCATCAGGTGGACGAGTTCGTCTTCCAGCACATCCGGATCCAGCGCCAGTTCGGGCTCGGCGGCGGCGGCGCGCAGCAGGTAGATGACGGCGTGGGTGAGGATGAAGGACGACTCCTTGCCAAGGGCGAACCCCAGCTCTGACCGCCCACTGATGGAGTCGAGGAAGGTGAGGTGCTGGCGGCTGACTTCAGCGCCGCCGCCCGTGCGGAAGAGGGCATCCGACAGGATCATCCGCGTTTCCGCGGAGCCCTGCAGCCCATGCATCAGGGCCCGCACGATGGCGCGCACACCGCCAGCCTCCGGCGCGTCGAGCACGATGGCCGTGATTGTCTCGCGCATTTCGTCGCCCTGACGCTGGCCCATGGCGGCGAGGATGGCGTCACGATCCTTGAAATACTGGTAGAGGGTTCCGATGCTGACGCCGGCGCGCTCGGCGATGCGGCTGGTCGTCAGTTTCGACAATCCCTCGCTTTCCAGAATCTGAAAGCTGGCTTCCAGAATGGCTTCCACCGTCGCCTGGGCGCGATCCTGTTTGGGTTTTCTTCTTTTCTTTTCAGTCACTTATGTGCGTCCGATGTGAGGGAAGACGTGCCATTCCAGATGCGAATGGAAAATCTGAGGATTTCTTACATTATGGGTGGGTCAGCGTCTGTCACGCAACCGGAGATCCATATGACCGCATCGCTCGAAGAGGTGCACCAGCGCATCGAACGCCAGAAAACCGATCTTCCCGTGATGTATGGCGATGTGGATTTCTCGCTCGTGCCTGAGCGCTATACCGACGATCTCTCCGTCAGTTCCATGAAGGATTACATGACCAGATTCCCGGCCCCGCCAGCCGACATGGTGGCCCGGGTGAAGGCCTATACGATGCTGGGCGACATCACGTCGGACGCCTATGCCGCGCTGATGCCGACCTATGGCTTCAAGCGGCTGGTCGACATGCTGACGACGGCCTGCGATGAGGGCATTGAGGCGGTCCCGGATGCGCCGCCGGAGCTCGCTGCCCTGATCGCCGAAATGGAAGTGAAGCCGGACTGGCTGGACATGGATCTTGTGCGCGAAGGCGCGCGGCTGAACCGGCTGCCCATGGCGGAAACCTCGCCCTGGATGATCCGCGGCGCGTTCCTGGCCACCTTCCTCAACAAATATACAGCGCTGCCTATGGCGCTGACCGGTACGCTCAGCCATTCGACGGCCTCGCGCCGGGTGAACGAAACGGCGACCTTCTTCACGGTCACCACCCTGCCGGGCGCGCTGGAGCCGCGCGGGGAAGGTTTCAAGGCCGCGGCCATGGTGCGCCTGATGCACTCCATGGTGCGCTATAATGTGCTGCGCCGCGTGAAAGGCTGGGACCAGTCCGTCTACGGTATTCCGATCCCGCAGGTGGACCAGATGCCCGCCGGCCTGATCGACGTGTTCCTGTTGGCCTACAAGATGGAAGCGGAAGGCCGCACGGAGTTCACGCCGGAAGAACGCGCCCGCGTCGAATTCAGCCGCTATCGCTGCTACCTGCTGGGTCTGCCGGAAGACCTGCTGATGGATACGCCGCAGGGCATCATCGACATCATGAATGCGCGCAGCGGATCGATCCGCGCCGGGTTCGATGACGAGACCTGCGGGGCGCTCGTGCGGGCAACGCTGTCGACCTATCTGCCGCCGGACAAATCCCTCGGCAACCGGATCCACAATGCGCTGGAACGCCGCCTGGCGCGCCTCGTCCTTGTGCAGCACTTCCTCGGCGGCAACAGCCAGATGGCGCGCGACATCGGCGTGCCGGTCGGCCCGCTCGACTATGCGGTGGCCGCTGTCCTGTTCCCGATGATCTCAGTGAAGATGGCGATTTATCAGACGGCACTGAAAGTGCCGGGCCTTCGCGGACTCGTGGATCGCCACCTCGTTGCGAAGCTCCGCCGGCTGCTCGTGCGCTACGGCCATGCCGAGTTCACGACGGATGCGTCGGCCTATCGGCCGGCAAAGCCGGTCCCGGCGGAATAGGGGGGCAGCAGCGGGTTTCGGGTGGGGAACCCGCTGCTGTTATCCGCTATCGATTCCGTCCGGAGACGGACATCAATCACCCTGATCCATGGCAACGATGATCTGGGCGAAGCCGTTGGAAATGCGGCCCATATTCTCGACCGACATGCGCTCATTCGTGCCGTGGAAACCGCTGAGGTCCGCCGGTGTGAGCACGCCCGGCGAGAAGCGGTAGACGCGCGGCGTGATGGCCGTGGCATAACGCCCGTCGGTAGCGCCGATCACCAGCGCCGGCGCAACCGGGGCACCGTCACCGGCCGCTTCGGCCACGCTGGCCAGCACGGCATAGGGACGGCCATCGGTGGGCGAAACGGGGGAGGCTTCTCCGTTGCCTGCTTCCGGCGCGCTGACCTCAATGCCTTCAATGTCAGCGGTCACCTTTTTCACATGGTCCACCACGTCTTCGACCGTGTCATTCGGGTGGACGCGGAAATTGACGACGGCGGTGGAGCGTTGCGGCAGGACGTTTTCCTTGGCCGATCCCGCCAGCATGGTCGGGGCCGTCGTGGTGCGTACCATCGCATTGCCGGCAGGCGTCGCGGAGAAGGATTTCTCCACCATGCCGCCGAACAGCCACATATTGGCGAGCGCCATTTTCTGCATGAAGGGCATGTCGCCCGCAGACGCGCGCAGCAGGTCTGACACCGGCGGCTTGGAGAAGTCGGCCGGCATCTGGTTCTCGTCGAGCGCGACGATGGCCTTGCCGAGCTGCACGTTCACGGAATCGCGCGGCGGCATGGACGAGTGGCCGCCTGTGCCGAGCGAAGTGACCTGTAGCGTGACATAGCCTTTTTCGGAGACGCCGATCATGCCCATCTTGGCACCGGTCAGCGGTGACGGATCGAGAACAGCAAAGCCCTCATCCACCGCCATGACAGGCTCGATGCCGCGGGACTTCAGGAGCGCGATGCTTTTCTCCGCGCCGGAGCCGAGGACTTCCTCGTCATGGCCGAACTGGAGAATGACGGTGCGCTTCGGCTGGAAGCCCGAGGCCGCGAGGGCGTCCACAGCTTCCATGATGCCAATGAGGTTGCTTTTGTCGTCGAGCGCGCCGCGGCCATAAACATAGCCATCGACGATGTCGCCTTTGAACGGGGCGCCGGTCCAGTCACCCTCGGTGCCGATGTTCACCGGCACAACGTCCTGGTGGGCCATGAGCAGGAGCGGCTTGAGGGAGGGATCGGAGCCCTGCCAGGTGTAGAGCAGGGTGAGCGTGTCGGGCACGATCTCTTTCGTCATCGCGGCGTGGGCAGCGGGATAGGTCTCTTCCAGCCAGTCGTGCAGTTCCAGCCAGGGGCCTTCCTGTCCGGGGCGCGGGTCGCCGCCCGTCAGCGTGATGGTTTTGAACCGGATGGCTTCGGAGAGATGTTCTGCAGCCGTGTCTGCCGAGATGGCCGGGACGTCCGGCAGCTCGACGCGGTCACCGACAGGAGCGCCGCCATAGGTGAACGTTCGATAGAGAACGATCCCGGCGATCACAACAATCAGGGCGCCGAGCCCCATCAGGATTTTCTTCAGCAATGTCAGGCCCTCCTAAGTGCTGGCGCGAACGGACACTGTTGCCCCGGGGGTCGTCAAGCCGCACTGCAGCATAAAAATGACTTGGCCGTCACGATTTTGCAGGGCAATCATGCAGATATGACCGACGCTCCGGCCAAGCGCCTGTCCCTGCCAAGGGTCCTCGCATTTTCGTCTCTCAGTATTCCGCTCGCCGGCGTCGGTTTGCCGGTCGGCGTGTACCTTGCGCCGCTCTATGCGCGGGAAGTCGGGCTGGGCCTGGAACTGACCGGCCTCCTGTTCATGCTACTCCGCTTCTGGGACATCTTCACAGATCCGTTGATGGGGTATCTGGTTGACCGGTATCGCAGCCCGTGGGGGCGGGTGCGCCACTGGGTGGTGCTGTCGGTGCCGATCCTGGGGCTGGCCACCTTCTTCGTCTATATGCCAGATGTGGGGGAGAGCCCGGCCTATTTCGTCGGCTGGATGATCCTGTTCTATGTCGGCTTCACCTTGCTGCAGACGGCGCGTTCGGCCTGGGTTCCGGCGATCGCGGTCGACTATGATGACCGGTCGCGCTTCTTCCAGTGGGCCGAGATTGTCAGCGTCCTGTCGATGCTGTTCCTGTTGGCGATCCCGGTCGTGCTGGAGCTTGCCGGCTTTGGTGTCGGGCGGATGGGGCAGGTGGCTGTCATGGGCTGGGTGCTGCTGATCGCGCTGCCGATCTCGGCGTTCCTGGCATGTACATTCGTGCGCGACGAACCTGTGCGCGGCGACAAGGGAAACACCGAGAAGTTCCGGTTGCGCCCTTTCATCGCGGCCCTGCGGAACAAGTATCTGGGCCACATCCTGCTGCTGGAGCTGCTGTCCGGGACGGCGATTGCCGTGACCTCGGCGAACTATCTGTTCGTCGCGGAATTCGTGTTCGGCCTGTCGGACGGCATGAGCAGCCTGATCCTGATGTTTTTCTTCGTCATGGCGGTCTGCGCCCTGCCGCTTTGGCTGAAACTGGCGGAGCGCACCGAGAAGAGCTTTGCGTTCAAGGCGGCAGCGCTTTTGTCCTGTTCCAGTTTCTTCATCTACTATCTGGCCGGGCAGGTTGGCGGGTTCTGGCCGCTTTTCATCGGCGCCTTTTTCAACGGCGCGGCGTTCAGCGCCCCCATGGTGCTGGCGCGGTCGATGACGGCCGATGTTGTGGAATGGCAGGTTTCCCGGACCGGGGAGAACCGGTCCGGCATCTATTATTCCCTCATCACCAGCGCCTACAAGGTGGGCAGCAGCCTGGCCCTCGGCGTCGGCTACCTGATCCTTGGCCAGTGGGCCGGGTTCCATCCGAACGAGGATAACTCGCCGGAAGCGATCCATGGCCTGTTGTTGGTGTTCTGTCTGTTGCCGGGTACGCTTTACCTGCTCGCGGCGTTTGCCGCATCACGCTACCCGTTCACGCGGGCCATGCAGCAGGAAGTCGCCAAATCGCTCGACCCCCGCGGGCCGGAGATCATGGACTAGAAGCCGCCGCCTTCGGCCAGCCATTCCTTTTCTTCGTCCGTCGAGTCCCGGCCGAGTGCCTTGTTGCGATGTGGAAAGCGGCCGAACTGGTCGATCACCTTCTTGTGGTCCTTGGCATATTGCAGCGTGTTCTCGATCAGGTCGCGGAACCCTTCGCGGGCATCGACCAGAAGATCGGTGAAGACCTGGACAGAGCGCTCCTGGTCTTCCGGCGCTTCGGAATGTTCGAGTGGCAGGTAGAAGAAGATCCGCTCCACTTCCGACATGGCCTTGTCCTGCTTCAGGGCGAGACCGTCCTTGCAGAGGAGGAGGGCGAGGCTGTCCTGTTCGAAGGCGCGGGCATCGTCACGGAAGAGGTTCCGTCTGAACTGGTCGAGCACAATGATCACGGCAAGGCGTTCGCGCGGGCCGCGGGCGGCCCAGTCCTCCGCCGAAGGCAGGTCCGACAGCGCCTCCACCAGCGCGCCGAAGCGTTCCCGGATCTCCGCGTCGGTCTCTTCCGATTTGCCGAACCAGAGCTTGTGCTTTTCCCCTGCCGCATCCGGAGAGGCAGACGCCTCGCCGATCCAGTAGTCGATGACGTCCTGCGGTGTGGGAAGTTCGCTCATTCTGTTCAGGCCTGTTCTTTAAGGTCTCGGGGCAACAATCATGTAGTTGACCGAGGTGTCGTTGCTGATCTTCCACGCCCCGGTCAGCGGCGTGTAGGAAACACCTGACGGAGGCTCCGGTTCCAGACCGGCCGCAGCGAGCGCATCGTGCACTTCTTCCGGCGGCAGGAATTTCGACCAGTCATGCGTGCCGCGCGGAAGCCAGCCAAGGACATATTCGGCGCCGACCACGGCCGTCGCCAATGCCTTGGCAGTCTTGTTCAGGGTCGCCACGATCATCAGGCCCCCAGGGCGTACGAGGCTGGCGGTATCCTTCAGGAACTGGGCCGGGTCTGCGACATGTTCGACCACTTCGAGGTTCAGCACGATGTCGAAAGGCGGCTCTCCGGCATCGATCAGGCCCTCGGCCGTGCCGGCCCGGTAGTCGATGGAGAGGCCTTCTTCCTGGGCGTGTGTCAGAGCGGTTTTGATGTTGGCTTCCGATGCATCGACGCCGGTCACGGCGGCGCCAAGCCGCGTCATGGGCTCGCAGACGAGGCCGCCGCCGCAGCCAATGTCCAGTAATCTCAATCCTTCCAAAGGCTTAACCTTGCCCGGTTCGATCCCGAAATGCCGCTCGGCGGTCTCGCGGATGAAGCGCAGGCGGACGGGGTTGAACCGGTGCAAAGGGCGAAATTTGCCCTTTGGGTCCCACCATTCCGCAGCGATAGAGGAAAATTTTTCCACCTCGGCCGGGTCGATGCTCGGCGTCGAGGGTGCCCCTAGGGAGCCTTCAATTGTTTTCACCATGGTCTATCAAACCTGTTTGATCCGGCTGAGAACAGCCCCTATGAGGGCGCTTATAGGGGCATACCCGTTTCTACAGGATATAGGGCGAAATGGCGCGCACGGTACTCAAGTTTGGCGGAACCTCAGTTGCAGACCTCGATCGCATTGCGAACGTGGCTGACATTGTGGCCGCCCGCGCAAAGCAGGGTGAGCATATGGCCGTGGTCGTTTCGGCCATGGCAGGGGAGACCAACAGGCTGGTCGCCCTGGCTGAAGGCGCGGCGGGAAGCGACCTGAGACGCGATCAGTTCGACGACGAATATGACGTCGTTGTCGCCTCGGGTGAGCAGGTCACCGCCGGCCTGCTGGCCCTGGCTCTGCGCAAGCGCGGCCTGAAGGCGCGCTCCTGGCTCGGCTGGCAGCTGAAGCTCAAAACCAACAAGAGCCACGGCAAGGCCCGCATCATGGGCTTTGACGATTCCCGTCTTCCGGATTCGATGGATGCGGGTGAGATCGCCGTGATTGCCGGGTTCCAGGGCGTGACCGAGGATGAGCGCGTCGCAACGCTCGGCCGGGGCGGGTCTGACACCAGCGCCGTGGCCGTGGCGGCGGCGCTCAACGCCCAGGTCTGTGATATCTATACCGATGTCGACGGCGTCTACACGACCGACCCGCGCATTGTGCCGAAGGCGCAGCGGATCGAAAAAATCTCGTTCGAGGAAATGCTCGAAATGGCTTCGCTGGGCGCCAAGGTCCTCCAGACCCGCTCGGTCGAAATGGCCATGAACCATAACGTCCCGGTGCGCGTGCTCTCCAGTTTCCTGAAACCCGGAGAGCCCAATCCCGGAACCCTAGTCTGTGCAGAGGAAGAAATCGTGGAAAAGCAGGTTGTCAGCGGCGTCGCCTATTCCCGTGATGAGGCGAAGATCACCCTTTTCGGAATGCCGGACAAGCCGGGCGTTTCGGCGAAACTCTTCGCCGTGCTCGCCAAGGCCGGCATCAATGTCGACATGATCGTGCAGGCCAATGCCCGCGGGCCGGACCGGGCCAACATGGTGTTCACCTGCACCGACCGCGACAGCCCGTTCGCCAAAGAGACGCTGGAAAAAATGAAGGACGAACTCGGCTTCGAGTCGATGGAAGTCACGCGCGACGTCTCCAAGGTGTCGATCATCGGCGTCGGCATGAAGAGCCATACGGGCGTTGCCGAGACCATGTTCCGCGCGCTTTCAGAGAAGAACATCAACATCGATGTGATCGCGACGTCGGAAATCAAGATTTCGGTGCTCATCGCAGCGCCCTATACGGAACTCGCCGTTCGGGCCCTGCATACTGCCTTCGGCCTTGACGCCGAGTAAGACCGCCTGCGACAAGCAGGACTAGATGGCCTACAATCTACCTGCCACGCGTCTGCTGATGAACCGCCTCCG
>PACZ01000047.1 GCA_002700305.1 Hyphomonas sp.
CTCCTCGCTTCGGCCTTAGAGTTGCCGCCCATATCTGCAATTACTTAAGCACTTACAATGTCTGCCGCGAAGGTCCAGAGCTTCTGAATGCCCGCCCCTGCGTCAATCACTGCCATCAATGCCCTCACTGACTGGTGGGAGGAGATGGGCGTGGACGTCGATCACGCCCGGGTCGACGCCTTCCTGAAGGCAGCAGAATCAACAGGTTCTGCTGCACCGCAGCAAAATGCGCCTGTCCGCCCGCGCCGGAGGAAACCGACAAATTGGGTGGAGGAAGCCCGCTCTCAGGCCGCAGGGTGCGACACTCTGAACGCCCTGAAGGCTGCCATCGAATCGTTTGAGGGCAGCCCGCTGAAGGCCGCCGCACACTCGACCGTGGTATATGACGGCACGCCGGGGGCCAGCCTGATGGTGATCGGCGAAGGTCCCGGCGCGGAGGAGGACCGGAAAGGCCTGCCTTTTGTCGGCAAGGCCGGGCAGTTGCTGGACCGGATGCTGGCCGCCATCGAGCGGACCCGCGAGACCAACGCCTTCATCACCAACGTCAATTACTGGCGCCCGCCCGGCAACCGGAACCCGGACCAGGAAGAGCTGGACGTCTGCCGCCCCTTCGTCGACCGGATGATCGAGCTGAACCAGCCCAAGCTGATCGTAGCGGCCGGCGGCGTACCTGCCAAGGCACTGCTGGACACGCAGGACGGCATCATGCGCCTGCGCGGCTCCGAGCATGTGTTCACCACGGCTGGCGGCTATTCCGTCCCGCTGATCCCGCTGCTGCACCCGGCCTATCTGCTCCGCCGGCCGCAGGAGAAGAGCCGTGCGTGGCGGGACTTGTTGCTGGTAGAGCAGCGGCTGGGCGAGCTTGGCGGCTGATGCCTGCCCCCCTTTCGATCATTATCCCGACGCTGAACGCCGAGGCGGAGCTGCCGCTTTGCCTGGAGAGCTTGATGCCGGGGCTGGAGGCCGGGCTGATCCGGGAGGTCATCGTGGCCGATGGCGGGTCCGAGGATGCGACCGCGAAAATCGCCGGGGCAATGGGGGCCAATCTGGTGACCGGTGCCCGCGGACGCGGGGCGCAGCTGGCAGCGGGGGCACGCGCCGCGCGGGGTGACTGGCTGCTGTTTCTTCATGCCGATACGGCGCTCTCACGTGACTGGGCCGAGCGCACGGCGGATCATGTCATGACTAAACCGGACGATGCCGCGTTCTTCGAGCTGCGATACCGCTCCGATGCGCGCGCCGCCCGGACCTTGGAGAAACGCGCGAACCGCCGCGCCCGGTTTCTGGGCCTGCCCTATGGCGACCAGGGCCTGCTGATCAGCCGGAAACTCTATGACGAGATCGGCGGTTACAGGGACGTGCCGCTGATGGAGGACGTGATGATCGTCCGCGCCATCGGCAAGCGGCGCCTCGTCCAGCTCAATGCCGAGGCGCGCACCTCTGCCGCCAAATATGAGCGCGACGGCTGGCGCAAGCGGTCATGGCACAATGCGTTCCTGCTGACCCGTTTCCTTCTGGGAGCCCGCCCGGAGGATTTGGCGAAACGATACACCTGACGAGGAGCCCCTCATGAGCGACGACCAGAATTCCGTGGAACTCTACCGGCAGGAGGGCGAGAATTTCCGTTCCGTCCGGGCAACCCTGGCAGAGGACAAATTCACCTTCGACACGCAGGATATGGGCAAGCTGGTCGAGGAGATGTGGGGCGATTCAGACTATGAGTTCTGGACCATCGTACCGAAGGAAGCCTGGGGCCAGTTGCTGATGGCGCTCTCGATCGAGTTCTTCGCCAACGACCCGCAGGCGACCGACCGCCTGCACGACATCTGCATCGCCCATGGCATTCCGCATGAAAGGGGCCGCTGGGCCTAGTCGCCGTCCCACCAGTCCGGATCGTCGAACCAGGCTTTGTGCGCTTCGCGCAGATAGTCCGCAATCGAGGCGTCCGTTGGCAGGCTGCAGGTATAGGAATCGAGCTTCTCGATGCCCCAGGTTTCCCGCTCTTCCTCCGAAACATCGCCGCACCAGGGGAGTTCGACATCGAACCCTTTCAGGCCATCGGCGTCGAATTCGGGCGCGCGGCGGGTGACGCCGACGACATAGGCTGTCTCGTCATCCTCCACCATCCGGATCTCGGTCAGCCAGACCGGCCCGACCGCCGTCTCCATCAGAGGCGCGAACCGGACGGCCACAGGCTCCTCATCCTCGCCTTCATCTTCCGGCGGCATCATGAAATAGCCCTTGTTGCCCCGGTTCGGTACGGTGCGGGCGCAATCGTCTTCCGCGCTGCAGACAAGGATGACCGACGCCTCGTCCAGCCGGACGGCATCGTCAGGCGAAATGAAGGGTGTCTCGCTCATGAAGCAGGCTGGCAACAAGGCGAGGGCACTGATCGCCAGCACGCTTTTCAGTCCAGATTTCAGGCCGGAATTCAGGCATTGCATCGGAAAGCCTCCTTTTTGGCCCGGATTTGATCTCGCCATCTTTCACCGGACTGCAGACGAAAGTAAGGCATTGGCATGCGACATCCAACTCTTCTCGTATTCGCCAAGCCCCCGCGCATCGGCCTGTCCAAGACAAGGCTGGCCAAGGACACAGGCCCCGCAGCCGCCCGGCGCATTGCCGGTTTCACGCAGGCCCGCACCTTCCGCGCTGCCATGCAGTCCGGCTGTGACACGATCATCTATGCTGCGCCGGACAGTGCGCTGCGCGCTGTCACCACAACAGGATGGCCGGCCCATCTGCCCCGCCGCAGCCAGGGCCAGGGCACGCTGACGGAACGGCTGGAAAAAGGGCTCAACGAAGCCCCGACCGGCCCGGTCCTGTTCATCGGAACCGACGCGCCGGATGTGTCCGCTGCGCTGCTGCGCCAGGCCGTGCGTTTGCTGGCCCGCCACGATGCCGTATTCGGCCCGGCGAAGGACGGCGGTTTCTGGCTGTTCGGCATCAACAAGAGCGCCCGCACCCGTTCGCCTTTCCGCAATGTGCGCTGGTCTGGCCCGCACGCGATGCAGGATGTCTGGTCGAACCTGCCCGGCCATGCCGACATCGGCCTTTTGCCCATGCTGATGGACATCGACGAGCTGAGTGACTGGCGGGCCTGGAACCGCAGGGGGCATGCTTGACGAAACCGCAAAAAATGCGCCTAAGATTTGCCGGTTGGGCAACCACGCCAAAGACCATACAGATCAAGGGCTTACATGTTCCGGCTTATTTATGTCAGCACGGCAAAATTCGGTCTGGCAGAGACTGATCTCTCTAATATCCTGGAGGAAGCGACAACGGCCAATGCCCAACGCGGCATTACGGGCGCCCTGCTTTTTAACGGGCTGAATTTCCTGCAATTGCTCGAAGGTGAGCAGCGCGACGTGAGGGAGACTTACCAGCGCATCGTGAGGGATCCGCGCCATACATCCGTGGTCACCATCCTTCAGGAAGACGCAGATGAGCGGGTCTTCCCGGACTGGTCCATGCAGCTCAAGGCAAGACCGTCTACGGCCAATCCCGATTTTGGCGATGGCACCGACTTCTCCGACGTGACCGGCCGGGGCATGCCGGAGCACCTGTCGCGCATTTTCGGAAACTTCGACACGCTGAAGGGCTGAACGCGCCCGGCCCATCCACAGGAAACAGCCTTCGACCGCTAATTTTGTTCTTGATTTGTTCTTGTTTGCATGGCCTTTTGCCGGCATGCGCACCGGACAGAAACTCTCCCCCAAAGGCCGTGTCAGCCTGATCGACACACAGGCCGCCGCCGAACGCGCCACACAGCGCGGGCGCGGGGCCGTGTCGAACCAGACCGGGCGTTTCGAGAAAGAGACCCGCTTCGCTTTCGATGATGGCTGGGACACGATCGAACAGGATGCCGCCCGGATCGAGACGCTGGTGATGCCGGAAACGGCACGGACAGTGATCACCTTCAATCGCTCGCCCGACATTTCTTTCGACCGGACGATCAACCCCTATCGCGGCTGCGAGCATGGCTGCATCTATTGCTTCGCCCGGCCGAGCCATGCCTTTCACGGGCTGTCCGCTGGCCTCGATTTCGAAAGCCGGCTTTTCTACAAGACCAATGCGATCCGACAGCTCGAATGGGAACTCTCCCGCCCCAGCTATGTCTGCCGGCCGATTGCGCTCGGCATGAACACGGACGCCTACCAGCCGATCGAGCGGACCTACAAGATGACCCGGCAAGTGCTGGAAGTGCTGGCAGCGCAC
The DNA here is from genome assembly GCA_002700305.1 of Hyphomonas sp. GTDB lineage: Bacteria > Pseudomonadota > Alphaproteobacteria > Caulobacterales > Hyphomonadaceae > Hyphomonas. The sequence goes on from PACZ01000047.1 coordinate 4,219, forward strand.
AACCACCCGGTCAGCCTGCTGACGAAATCTGCCCTGATCCAGCGCGACATCGACCTGCTCGCCCCCATGGCGGAGAAGGGGCTGGTGCGGGCCGGCGTGTCGATCACGACGCTGGACCGCGCGCTGAGCCGCAAGATGGAGCCGCGCGCCGCCACACCGCAGCGGCGGCTGGAAACCGTCCGCGCCCTCAGCGAGGCCGGCATCCCGGTCACCGTGATGACCGCACCGGTCATCCCGGCCCTGAACGATCATGAAATCGAAGCCCTGCTGGAAGCCGCCGCCGCCCACGGCGCAGGCGGGGCGGGCTATGTGCTGCTGCGCCTGCCTTATGAGATCAAGGACCTGTTCCATGAATGGCTGGTGCAGCATGTGCCCGACCGGGCCGCAAAGGTGATCAACACGATGCGCGACATGCGCGGCGGCAAGGATTACGACGCCCAATGGGGCGAACGCATGCGCGGGCGCGGGCCTGTGGCGGACCTGATCGCGAAACGCTTCGCCCGGGCCACGAAGCGGCTGGGTCTCGGCAATCCCCGTCCGTCCCTGCGCACAGACCTCTTCGCGCCGCCCGTTCAGAAAGGCGGACAGATGGCGCTCGACCTCTAGGCCTCAGCCCGGCGGATCGCCGAGCGCGGCAAGTTCGCCGGCATCGAAGACCCGGCTGCGTGTCAGGAAGCGCTGCTCACGCCCATTGTCCAAGGAAAACATGCCGCCGCGCCCCGGCACAACATCCAGGATCAGCTGGGTATGTTTCCACGCCTCGAACTGGCTGGCCGAGATATAGACCGGCACGCCCTCGATCTCGCCCAGCTTCACATCCCGCTCGCCAACCTTGAAGTCGTCGGCCGGATAGCACATCGGGCTCGACCCGTCACAGCATCCGCCGGACTGGTGGAACAGGATATCCGGATAGTCCTGCCGGATCTCGGCAATCAGGCGCCGGGCCGCATCCGTGGCGGTGACGCGCGGGGGCATATTGTTTTCATCTGTCATCGGATTACCTCCGAAAAAGGAGTGGACGGTCCCGGCCTACGCTGCCACCGGGACCGTCCCCCTGCCGTCACACCGCGGCAGGATCAGAAGAAGCCAAGCTTCTTCGGGGAGTAGGAGACCAGCATGTTCTTCGTCTGCTGGTAGTGGTCCAGCATCTTCGAATGGTTCTCCCGGCCGATGCCGGATTGCTTGTACCCGCCGAATGCCGCATGGGCCGGATAGGCGTGGTAGCAATTGGTCCACACGCGCCCGGCCTGGATGCCGCGGCCGAAGCGGTAGCAGGTGTTCGCCTCGCGGCTCCACACGCCGGCGCCGAGGCCATAGAGCGTATCATTGGCGATGGCGAGCGCTTCGGCTTCGTCCTTGAACGTCGTCACCGAGACGACCGGCCCGAAGATCTCTTCCTGGAACACACGCATCTTGTTGTGGCCCTTGAGCACCGTCGGCTTGATGTAATAGCCGCCGGCGAGATCCCCGCCGAGATTTGCCGCCTCGCCGCCGATCAGCACTTCGGCGCCTTCCTGACGGCCGATGTCGAAATAGGAGAGGATCTTCTCTTTCTGCTCGGAGCTTGCCTGCGCGCCGATCATCGTGGCCGGGTCCAGCGGGTTGCCCTGCTTGATCTCGGCGACGCGTTTCAGGGCGCGTTCCATGAAGCGGTCATAGATGTTTTCATGGATCAGGGCGCGCGACGGACAGGTGCACACTTCGCCCTGGTTCAGCGCGAACATGACGAAGCCTTCGATCGCCTTGTCGAGATAGTCATCGTCCGCACGCATCACATCCTCGAAGAAGATGTTCGGCGACTTGCCGCCCAGTTCCAGAGTGACCGGGATCAGGTTTTCGGACGCATACTGCATGATCAGCCGGCCGGTCGTCGTCTCGCCGGTAAAGGCGATCTTGGCGATGCGGTTGCTGGAGGCGAGCGGCTTGCCCGCCTCCAGGCCAAAGCCGTTCACGATGTTGAGCACGCCAGGTGGGAGGATGTCGGCGATCAGCTCTGCGAACACCATGATCGTGGCCGGTGTTTGTTCGGCCGGCTTCAGCACCACGCAGTTCCCGGCGGCCAGCGCCGGGGCGAGTTTCCATGCCGCCATGAGGAGCGGGAAGTTCCACGGGATGATCTGTCCGACCACGCCGAGCGGTTCATGGAAATGGTATGCGACCGTGTCATGGTCGATTTCGGAAATGCTGCCTTCCTGCGCGCGGATACAGCCTGCGAAATAGCGAAAGTGATCGATGGCCAGCGGGACGTCGGCCGCCATCGTCTCGCGGATCGGCTTGCCATTGTCCCACGTCTCGCAGGTGGCGACGAGTTCGAGGTTCTCCTCCAGCACGTCCGCGATCCGGTTCAGCATATTGGCGCGCTCTGCCACCGAGGTGCGGCCCCAGCCATCCTTCGCAGCGTGCGCAGCGTCCAGCGCCATGTCGATGTCGCTGGCATCGGACCGGGCAATCTGGCAGATCACCTTGCCGTTTACCGTAGACGTATTGTCGAAATAACGCCCGCCATTCGGGGCGACGAACTTGCCGCCGATGAAATTGTCATACCGTTCACGGAACGGTGCCTTCATGTCGGACGTATCGAGAATCTGTGTGTCGGCCATGTCATTTCCTCCAGATCATTGGCGCTCTTCGTCGGGTGCGAAGACTGGGAGGAATGTTCTGCCTGCTGCGGGCCTCTGTCAGCCCGCGTCAATCCGGTGAAATGCGCGATGTGTCTCAGGAATGAGACACATTTGGTGGAAATCAGCCGCGCGAAAGGCCCAGCTGGTCCATCCGGCGGTAAAGCGTCGCCCGGCTGATGCCGAGGGCGCGGGCGGCCGCTGCCATGTTGCCATTGGCGCGGGCGATGGCCCGGCGCAGTTCGCGGCGTTCGGCACTCTCAAGGCCGACACCGCGGGATTCGGAATCCCCGAACAGGTCTCCGGCCGGCCGCGGATCGATCCGGTTATTGTGGCCGAGGCCATAGATCGCGCGAGCCGCACGGGTGGCGCCGACGACGAGATCATCCCCGTCCACGGCGAGAAGCACGGCCCCTTTCTGCCCGTCGCCGGAGCCGCGCAAGATGCGCTGGCTGGAAAAGGCACTCTGGAAATGATCAGCTTCGATCTGGCGGGCCGCATCAGTCACGGTCTGCGCGATCAGGGTCGCGAAGGGCTGGGTCAGGTCATCCCGGCAGGAAGATACATCCAGCACAGCGGCGATGGCGCCATGCTCATCGAACACCGGCGCACCCATGCAGCTCATCACCGTATTGCGGTCATGGAAATGCTGGTCGCGATAGATCGTGACGGCGCGCTGTTCGGCGATGCACGTGCCGATGCCATTCGTGCCCTGCACCGCTTCGGACCAGACGCCGCCTTCACAGAGGCCGGCTGCGCGGAACAGTGCGCCATCGCTGTCGGCCATGCGGTGATCGATCACCACGCCTTCGGTATCGGAAAGGAACACGCTGCACCCGGCAAGGCCGAGGCTCGCATAGAGACGGTCCATCACGGGCGCGGAGGTGGCGAGGATGCGGCCGAGGCCGTCGCGGCGCTGGTGGAGTTCGGTCTGCTCCAGCCGCGCGTCGGAATTGCCGGGCGCATCGGGTTCGAGCCCGTAGGTTTTTAACGAGCGTGCCCAGGAGGCAGCAAGGCTCGACTGCGCCGCCGCGCTACGCGACAGGGCCACAGAGCGCACCTTTTCAGCGTGCCCGACCGGCGGATCATCCCTTTTCATGCCGCGAAGAATATCACGGAGCCCCGGCAAACGCACCTTACCGAAAGGTTGTATGCCGGTCCTGCAGCAATCGTTACGGCTGGCTCTTCGGCAGGTGCCAGCCGAAGATCAGCGCGGCCCCGCGCAGAACGAACGCCACCAGCATGCCGGAGGCGAACGCCCAGCTTTCCGGAACACCCGAAAAATGCAGCACCGCATAAAGCCCCGCGCCAACCAGTGCGGCGGTCGCGTAGATATCCTCTTTCAGCAACAGCGGATCGCGGTTGGCGACGACATCGCGCAGCACACCGCCGCCCGTTCCGGTCAAAACGCCCATGATGACCACGAACAGCGGGTCGTGCCCAAGGCTGGCGGTCTTGGCCGCGCCGGCGATGGCGAATATGGCGAGGCCGACGGCGTCCGCCCAGCGGATCGGTTTGAGCGCATCGACCAGACTGTGCAGGAAGAACGCGATTACCCCGCCCGCGATCGCGCACCAGATGGTCAGCGGGTCGCTCAGCCAAAAGACCGGCTGGTTCAGGATAATGTCGCGGATCGTGCCGCCGCCGACCGCCGTGATGATCGCCAGCACGACGGCGCCGAAAATATCCATCTTGTTGCGCACGGCGACGATGCCGCCGGACAGGGCGAACACGAACGCGCCAATCGGGTTCACGAAAGTGAGGATGAGATCGAGGTCGATTATCATGCCGCCGTTCCTAATCCGATTTCGGGTCAGCTTCCAATCCCGCCGGACACCCCTGCGAATTGCACAGGGATTCACAGGATTTTCCACAGATTGCCCCACAGCTCTATCCACAGCACGAATCAGTCTTTAGTTTCGCATCCGGAACGATTCGAAGCCGGAACGAAGCGGCGCGGTTAGGGAATCGCTAACCGGAGCGACGCACTGATTCGGGCTTCTGTCTTTCACGCGTTGCGTATTCGGGGCTGTACTATGGAACTGCAAAAGAACGTCATCATGCAGGGCGACTGCATCGATATCCTTTCCCGTCTGCCAGACCGGTCGGTGGATCTCGTCTTTGCGGACCCGCCCTACAACCTGCAGCTTGGCGGCGGGCTGACCCGTCCGGACCAGTCCACCGTGGATGGCGTGGACGATGACTGGGACAAGTTCGACAGCTTCGACGCCTATGACCTGTTCTGCCACCAGTGGCTGGAAGAATGCCGCCGCGTGCTGAAGGATGATGGCGCGATCTGGGTGATCGGCTCCTATCACAACATCTTCCGCGTCGGCGCGATCCTGCAGGATCAGGGCTTCTGGATCCAGAATGACGTGATCTGGCTAAAGTCGAACCCGATGCCGAATTTCAAGGGCACCCGTTTCCAGAATGCGCACGAGACGCTGATCTGGGCTGGCAAGTCCGAACAGTCCAAATGCACGTTCAACTATGACGCCCTGAAAGTCTTCAACGAAGACAAGCAGATGCGGTCTGACTGGATGATCCCGCTCTGCACAGGTGGCGAGCGCCTGAAGGACGAACAAGGCAAGAAGGCCCACCCGACACAGAAGCCGGAAGGCCTGCTGCACCGTGTGTTGCTGGCAACGACCAATCCCGGTGACATCGTGCTGGACCCGTTCTCCGGCACCGGCACGACCGCGGCGGCCGCCAAACGCCTCGGCCGCAACTATATCGGCATCGAGCGCGACGAGACCTATGCGCGCCTCTCCCGTGCCCGCCTGAAGGCCATCGAACCGATCAATGGCGAAGACCTCGAAACCGAAAAGAGCAAGAAGTCGCTGCCGCGCGTGCCGTTCGGCGCCCTGCTGGAAAGCGGCTGGCTGAAACCGGGCGACCGCCTGTTCAGCCCGCAGCGCCGCTACCAGGCCCGCATCCGGGTCGACGGGTCGCTGACCACAGGCAACCATTCCGGCTCGATTCATCGCCTTGGCGCTCACGTCCAGCAGGCCCCAGCATGTAATGGCTGGACCTATTGGCACTATGAGACCGAAAAGCGCGACCTTGCGCCGATCGACCTGCTGCGCCGCCGGTACCGGGAAGAAATGGGCCTGAACTAGGCGCCGCAAGACCGCCTGCAAACGGCGTCAGCCCACCATCATCCAGATCGCGACACCTGCCAGGACAAGGCCGAGCAGCCTGTTCAGCAGGTGCGCGTGACGTTCCTCACTGAACTGCGCCGCAATCCTGTCTCCGATCAGCGTCCACACCGTGAAGGCGACGAGATTGTTGAGCGTGAACACGGTCGTGATCCACAGCACGGGTCCAGTGTGTGGACCGCCTGACCCGTTCAGGAACTGGCTGAACATCAAGGCAATGATGACATAGGCTTTCGGGTTGAGAACGAGCAGAACCACCCCGTCCATGAACCCCGCCGGCCGCGCGTCTTCGGCGGTGTCGACCGCGCCAGCCCGGAACAGCTTCCAGGCGAGATAGAGCACATAGGCAGACCCGGCCCATTTGATCGCCATGAACAGGCCCGGCAGACGTTCCAGCGTTGCCATGAACCCGAATCCGATGGCCGCCGTCACGATCCATGTCGCGAGGTGATAGCCGATACTGGCCGGGATGGTGGCCCGCAGGCCAAAACGCGCCCCGTTCGCCGCGAAGAACATGTTGCCCGGGCCGGGGCTGTAGGCGAGCGGAAACAGGAAGACGAGCAATGCAAGGATTGATGCGGTCATGAAGGAACCTCCGGGAATGTTCCCGGGTTTTCCCGATCCGCGCCGCCACCCGCGACCCGATTCTTGCGGTCAGCCTGAAGTCGCCAGCCGGAACGCCTTGGCGAACACGCTCGGCAGGCCCTCCACCTTATCCAATGGCACCCAGATGCCGTCCGCCTTCGGGCGGCGCGGCAGGTCTACCCGCTGTACGGTGAGGCGCAGGTCGAAATGCGTGAAGACGTGGCGGACGTCTCCGATCTCTTCCCAGCTTGCCTTGAAGGGCGGAGCTGGATCTGACCGTTCGCCCTCCACCCAGTCGCTGGTCGGCAGGCCCAGCATGCCGCCGAGCAGGCCTTTGTCCGGCCGCCGCTGCAGCAGGACTTCACCTTTATGAACCGCCACATAGGCCGCACCGCGCCGGATGGGCTTGGCCTTCTTCGGCGGCTTGATGGGGTAACGCTCCGGTTCGCCTTCGGCTTTGGCGAGGCAATAGTTCGAAACCGGGCAGATCAGGCAGTTCGGTTTTGTCGGCGTGCACACGGTCGCGCCGAGGTCCATCAGCGCTTCGGCAAAGTCCCCCGGACGGTCTTCCGGAACGAGCCGTTCCACTTCCTTATGGAGGCGCTTTTTCTCCTGCGCCCAGTCACCCTTGAGGGCCAGGAGGCGGGCGAAGACACGGTCCACATTCCCGTCCACCGCCGCGGCCGGCTGATTGAACGCAATCGCGGCAATGGCCCCCGCTGTATAAGGGCCGATGCCCGGCAGCTTTTTCAGCTCGGCCGCCGTCTCAGGCCAGCTGCCCCGCGCGGCGATCTCCCGCGCGCATTTCAGCAGGTTCCGGGCCCGGGCGTAGTAGCCGAGGCCGGCCCATGCCGTCATGACCTCCTCATCCTTCGCCGCCGCCAGCGCTTCAACCGTCGGCCAGCGCTGGGTGAAGGTCATGAAATAAGGCGTGCCGTGGGGAATGGTCGTCTGCTGCAGCATGATCTCCGCCAGCCAGACGCGGTAAGGATCGCGCCGCTCGCCCAGCGCCGTGCGCCAGGGGAGGTCCCGCCCATGCCGGTCGAACCAGGCCAGCAAGTCTGCAGGCAGTTTGTTCAAATCCCCGTGTTTCCTCACAGCCTGCCTTTTCGTTGTCTTCATTCCCGTGCAATCTCAGATCAATGGTCACGAGATCAAGCATCGATCCCATCGAGGAGGCCCGCGCGCGGGTCCGCCTGCGCTACATGCGCGGCCGGGCGGCCAGTCCCGGCATGGCCAAGATTGGTGTGGCGGCGGAACGCCTGACCCGCAAGTCCGGCGCCAAGAAGCTGCCGCCGATCCAGGTGCTGAAGGCCCGCTGGCGGGAGATCGCCGGGGAACAGCTCTATAAATTCTGTCGGCCCGAACGGCTCAGCGGCGGCAAGGACGGCCGGGTGCTGACCCTGCGCGTCCTGCCTCAGGCGGCGCCGATGGTTCAGCACCAGTCCGAAACCATCCGCCAGCGCGTCTCGGTCGCTGCAGGCGGGGATGTGGTCTCCATCAAGCTGGTTCAGGGACCGCTGACCACAAGCGAAGGCCCGCAAAAGCCGCGCCGCGTGATCCGGCCGCTCACGCCGAAAGAGCGCGCAGAGCTTGAGGCAAGCACCGCAGGCATTCAGGACAAGCGGCTGCGAGAGGCAATTGTTGCGCTCGGCGCGGCCATGCTAACCGCAGAAGACGACGATAAAGCACCGGGGAAATCATGACTGGACTGATCCGACGCATCGCCATCGCCACGCTCGCCTGCGCCGCCATGGCCGCCCCCGCCTTCGCAGAGGACAGCTGGAGCGAGTGGGCGCCGGAAAATGAACTCGGCTGGGTCGAAGGCTCTGCCGACGCGCCAGTCACCGTAATCGAATACTTCTCGCCCACCTGCAGCCACTGCAAGGAATTCGCTGAGGAAGTCTTCCCGGTGATTGAGGAGACCTACGTCTCAACCGGCAAGGTGCGGTTCGTGATGCGCGAATGGGTTCGCAATTCGGTCGACATGACGATCCTGACCCAGGCCCGCTGCCTGCCGGATGAAGACGGGCTCGCCTACCTGAAAGACATCTTTGCGCGCCAGGACGAGATCTTCGTCGCCGCCCAGATCGGCACGCTGCCCGGCACGCTGATCAGCGCGAGCACGCCCTACGGCGTTGCGGACCGGGAGGCTTTCGATGCCTGCTACAAGAATATGGATACGCGCTTCGACATGATCGAAGTCGAAAAGTCGGCCGAGCACTATGACATCCACGCCTCGCCGACCTTTATCGTCGACGGCGTCAGCCATGCGGCCACTCTCACGATGATGACGCCGGAAGGCTTCTCCGCCTTCCTCGATGAGGAACTGGCCAAAGCCACCCCGCCAACCAACTGAATGCGCGCCAAAAGTTAACAGCAGCCCCCGCTTCCGTTAACCAGTTGGCAACCCAATCGACTCAATTCTTAACGCGAAAGCTATGACCATGACCCTTCTCTCGAGACGCTCCGCCCTGGCCGCCGTTTCGGCGCTGATGCTTGCCGCCTGTGGTGGCAGCGATAATGGCACGACGACCGGCGTTGCCGCCATCACAAAGGGCGATCATGTGAAGGGATCGGAGAACGCACCGGTCACGATCATCGAATATGCCTCGCCGACCTGCCCGGCCTGCCGCTACTTCCATGACGACATCCTTCCGGAATTGACCGAGAAATATATCGTCACCGGCAAGGTGAAATTCGTCTTCCGCGAATACCCGATCCACGAACCGGACGTGCCCGCCTATGTGCTGGCAATGTGTGCCGGGGAAGGCAAGTTCTTCGACGTTCTGGACGATCTGTTCGCCAATCAGGTCGGCGTTGTCACGGCTGCCCAGAATGGCACGCTCAAAGGCGCACTCCAGACGATCGGCAAGCGCCATGGCATCGAGACCACGGCCCAGTTCGACGCCTGTATGGAAAACCGTGACTATCGCACGGCGCTCGCTGACAAATACCAGGTCGCCGTTGAAAAGTGGGGCGTCGACTCGACCCCGACCTTCATCGTGAACGGCGAGAAGCATTTGTTCCAGGGCGAGACCAGCTCGGCAGACGCGTTCTCCAAATATATCAACAGCCTGCTCGGCGAAGACGCTCCGGCCGCAACCGAAGCTGCCGCTCCGGCGGATGACGTTGCCCCGCAGCCGACCACCGCGGGTGACGATGCCGGTGTGCCGGAAACAAACGACCAACCATAAGACAAGGGAGCCGGAATGCAGATCACTGAACTTCGCATTGCCGGCTTCAAGTCGTTCGTCGACCCGCAGGATTTACCCGTCGAACCCGGCCTGACCGGGATCGTCGGGCCGAATGGCTGCGGCAAATCCAATCTCCTTGAAGCGCTGCGCTGGGCCATGGGCGCCAGTTCCGCCCGCGCCATGCGCGGCGGGGAGATGGACGACCTGATCTTCTCCGGCTCTGCCGGGCGTCCGGCGAGGGAGACCGCAGAGGTCTCGCTGATCCTCGACAATTCGAAGCGCACCGCACCGCCGGAGTTCAATGGCTCCGACACGCTGGAGATCGTGCGCCGCATCCGCCGCGGGGCGGGCACATCCTACAAGCTGAATGGTCGTACCGTTCGCGGGAAGGACATCACGCTCCTGTTCGCAGATGCCTCGACGGGCGCGAACTCTCCGGCACTGGTGCGTCAGGGGCAGATCTCTGAACTGATCGGATCGAAGCCTCAGAACCGCCGCCGCATCCTTGAAGAAGCCGCCGGCATTGCGGGTCTCAACACCCGCCGCCACGAAGCAGAGCTGAAGCTCAATGCGGCAGAGGCAAATCTCGAACGCCTGTCCGAAGTTTCCGCCGAAGTGGAGCGCCAGCTGGCCAGCCTGAAACGGCAAGCCGCCAAGGCCCGCCGTTACAAGAAACTCTCCGAAGAGATCTTCGCGCTCGATGCCCTGGTTGCCCATCTGCGCTGGCACGAGGCAAAGCTCGCCTGCGAGACGGCGCGCGCGAAACTGGAAGAGACCAAACGCCAGGTCGAAGATGCCTCCCGTCAGGACGCGACCTGCGAAGCGGCCCGTATCGAAGCCGCCGAAGGCCTTGCCCCGCTGCGCGAAGCCGAAAGCATCGTCGCAGCAAAACTTGGTCAGGCGCGCATCGCGCTGGCGAAACTGGAAACCGAATGCAAGTCCGCCTCAGACGCGCATGCCCGTCTGGAAGCGGAAGCCACGCGCCTGATGGAAGACATCGAACGCGAACAGACGGCAAAGACCGAAGCCGAAGACGCGCTGGCGCATGCAAAGTTCGAACTCTCGGCCCTGCCGGTCGAGGATGAGGCCGCAAATGCCGAGACCGAAGCGCAGACCCGCGCCGCGCTGGAAGCAGCCCGCGCCGAACTGGCCAAAGCCGAACAGGCTGCTGACGACGCTCAGGCGCGCCTGTCCGAGGCCCGCGCCCGCCGTCAGGCATCGGAAGATCAGGCGGCCGCCCAGACCCGCCGCAAGGCGCAGCTGACATCGGAAGTCGAACGCCTCCGCGCCGACATGGCCGCGCTGGAAGATGCTGTCACACTTGTCAGCAAACTGAAGGCTGCAAAGGCCGCAGAGGAAGAAGCCGAAGCCGCGCTACAGGCGGCGGAACGCGGTGTGGAAGAGGCTGAGCAGCGTCTGACCGCCGCACGTGATGCAGAAACCGCCGCCCAGCCACCGCGAGACGAAGCCGCCGGCGCCGTCCGCGAACTGGAAGCGGAAATCGGCGGCCTGCGGAAACTGCTGCGCAAGGCCGAAGGCCCGAGTGCCCCGCCAGTTGTCGAGCGTATCCGGACACGCGACGGGTTTGAGAAAGCCGTTGCCGCTGCCCTCGGCGATGACATCGAAGCCCCGACCGACAAGGCTGCCGCGATGTATTGGGGCGGCGCCGATGCGGTTACCCAGATGCTGCCGGACGGCGCGACGCCGCTGTCTCAGTATACGGATGCTCCGGGCGAACTGGCTGCGCGCCTGTCGCAGTGCGGCCTGGTCGATGAGGCGGACGGCCCGCGCCTCGCAACCCTGCTGAAGCCGGGCCAGCGTCTGGTTTCTGCCGAAGGCCATCTCTGGCGCTGGGACGGATTTGCCCGCACGCCGGATGCCCCGGTCAGCGCGGCTGCACGTCTTGAACAACAGGCCCGGCTCGAAGCTGCGCTTGCCGAACTCCGCCCGCTGCAGGAAACGCTCGAAGCGCGCGAAGCGGAGTTCACCTCGGCTCGCGAGGCCCGGATCGCTGCCGAAGAGACGCTGCGCAACTGCCGCTATGAGGTCGCTCCGGCCCAGCGCGCCCTGAACATGGCGCGCAGCACGGTCGCCGAAGTGGCGCAGGCTTCTGAACGCGCCGCCATGAAACGCGACACAGCCGGCGAGGCACTGTCCCGCGCCGAGTCGGAACTCTCCATCGTCAATGAAAACCTCGCCCTGATCGCCCCGTCCGACAGCCGCGAGCAGGAAAGCCAGCTGGAGGCCCGCCTCGCCGAAGCGCGCGCAGCCGTCGCTGAGAACCGCTCTGCCGAGATCGAAGCCCGCGGCCGCCTGACCGACATCACGCGCGGCCGCGAACAGGCCGCCGCCCGGCGTCAGGGGCTGGAGCGGGATGTGCAGACCTGGACCAGCCGCATCACCGCGGCCTCCGAACGGGTCGGCCGTCTGCTGGAACGCCGCTCTGCTGCGGCCGCTGAAGCGCTGGCCGCGAAGACCCGTCCGCAGCAACTTGCGGCCGAGATCGAGACGATGTCCGCTGAAGTCGCCGGCCTGGAGACCGAGCGTCAGAAATCCGCTGACCGCCTTGCCGAAAAGGAAGCCGCGATTCGGGATGCAGAGTTTGCTGCCCGCCGCGCCTCCGCTGCCGCCTCTGAGGCGCGCGAATCCCTCGCCGGCTGGAAAGTGAAACTCGAAACGGCGGAAAGCCGTCTCGAAGAATCCGTCGAGAACGCCCGCAACAATTTCCAGCGTACGCCGGAAGGCCTGCTGGCCATTGCCGAAGCTGGCCTCGATGATGAAGATATCGGCGAGTTCACGCCCCGCGACATCGAACGCCGCGTCGAAGACCTGCGCCGCACCCGCGACCAGCTGGGCGGCGTGAACCCCGAAGCCGAGGAAGAAGCCGCCGAGATGGAAGAGCGCCTTGGCGCGCAGGTCATCGAGCGGGAAGATCTGGCCAAGGCCATCGCCAAGCTGCGCCAGGGTGTCGAAGCCCTGAACGAGGAAGGCCGCGACCGGCTCGTGAAGGCGTTCGAACAGGTCAACGAGCACTTCAAGGCGCTGTTTACGGCCCTGTTCCGCGGCGGCCAGGCCGAACTCCGTCTCGTCGATGCCGATGATCCGCTGCAGGCCGGCCTCGAAATCTTCGCCCAGCCGCCCGGCAAGAAGCTGGGCACGCTGAACCTGATGTCCGGCGGCGAGCAGGCGCTGACCGCGGCGGCGCTGATCTTCGCTGTCTTCCTGTCGCGCCCGGCCCCGATCTGCGTGCTGGACGAGGTCGACGCGCCGCTGGATGACGCAAATGTCGACCGTTTCTGCAACATGTTGAACGAAATGCGCCAGCGCACCGACACCCGCTTCGTGGTCATCACGCACAACCCGGTCACGATGAGCCGGATGGACCGTCTTTTCGGTGTTACGATGCGAGAACAGGGCGTTTCAAAGCTGGTTTCTGTGGACCTGCAGGCCGCCGAAGAGCTTGTTGCGGCGGAGTAGCGCACACATGCGCAACACAAACTTAATAAAATCAGGGATGTAGCGTTCTGCATATCCGGTTGACTTGCACAGCCTGCCTACATAGTTTGCGCCGAAATCCGGGGGGAAGCCCCGTCGTCAAGGATTCGCGGCTGCGGAGCATCTGAAATCATGTCCAACGAGGGACCGAACGACCTCGGCGAGCGCATCGCCAAGGCAAAGGCGGCCCGCGATGAGCGTGAGGCAAGAAAGCGGCGTGATGAACAGGCAGACGGGACCAGTCTCTCGGCAGGGGGCTATGCCCTGCGATACGGCGCCGAATTCGTCGCCAATGTCTTTGTCGGAGGCTTTTTCGGCTTCTGGATCGACAAGTTCGCAGGCTCGGAACCCTGGGGATTGCTGATTGGCGGGACCCTCGGTTTCGTCGCAGGCATCCGGGCCATAATGCGCGCCTATAAAGAGCTGAATGCTCGGGCGCTGGAAATGACACAGGGGCAAGATGCCCCGAAAAAAGAAGACGGGACTGAGGACGAATGAACTTCCTGTTGCCGAGCGCCGCGATCGATCCGATCCACCAGTTCCAGGTCAGCAAATGGCTGGACCTGAATATCGGTGGAGTCGACCTGTCCTTTACCAACGCCTCCGGCTTCATGCTGCTGGGCGTCGTGCTGACCATCGCCTTTTTCGGCGTGGCCGCTTCGAAAGGCCTGCTCGTGCCGTCCCGCCTGCAGTCGATGGCCGAGATCGGCTATGGCTTCGTCGCTGACATGGTGCGCGGCGCAGCCGGCGAGGAAGGCCTCAAATTCTTCCCGTTCGTCTTCACGCTCTTCTTCTTCATCTTC
>PACZ01000048.1 GCA_002700305.1 Hyphomonas sp.
CCCCGCCCAGGCCGGCAAATGGCGCGAAGGCCTCCTCCAGTTCGACAATGTGACGCTCGCCGAGGCCGTTGCCGAAATGAACCGCTATTCGACCACAAAGCTACATATCGAAGACACGGACCTCGCATCAGAACGCATCAGCGGAAGCTTTCCTGCCGGCAAGCAGGAGGAGTTCGCCGAGACCCTCAAGCTCTATCTGCCCGTGGACGTGGTAAATCGGGCAGACGCTCTCCTCATCACAACAAGGAAAGAATAGGCATGGCAGGCCGCCGAAGATTTTCGCTCAGAATCTCAAGGCCGCTCAAGAAGGAAGTGGCGCGCCGGGCGCAAGCCGATGGCGTCTCTATCAATGCGTGGATCCATATGGCGATTGCCCGCCGTGCCGGAGGGGAGGCGACCGCAGAAGCTTTCTTCCAGCACCTGCGGGAGAGCAGCGACCCGTCCGCCATGCTGACCCTGCTGAAACAATCCCAGGAGGATTGATGCTCAGGTGAGGCAGGGCGCGGGCTGGAAAGGGGCAGGCCAGAGCTTTCCGGTATCGTCTGTGCGGCAATCCCGGTCTGGAAAGTGGCGGACGGCGAGCGTACATTATGCAGGTCGAGCGTTTTCCCGGTCCACGGACGCGGGAATGCGATTCGGTGCCACATGGTAGAGTCGCGCGCCCTGCGTACAAATTATTCAGAAACAAAAACAAGGCGAAGGAGGGCGGGTATACCAATTCTTAGGGTAATCAACTAAACGTTGCCCGAGAGGCGAGCGATACGGAACCGGGATGTCCAATACGAAACAAATTCTGGCGATGCTGAAGAGCAAGGCGGCCGGGGATGATGAGCAGTTCTACTCCATCGCCCTGCAAGTCGCCGCTGCAGAAGCGCGCCGCGGACATCGATCCACAGCCGAAGAGCTCCGCAGTGCCGTTGACCAGGCGCGAAGCACGAAATCACGCGGGGCGGCCGTCCCGATACAGTTTTCGCAGCCGCGCGGCGAACTCGAAGCCCTGATCGATCTTCGGGAACCGAAGCTGAAACTCAAGGACGTTGTCCTCCATGAGGGGGTGAGGGAGAAACTCGAAGACCTCATCCGCCAGCAAAGGAAGCGGGACTGGCTGCGGGAACACGGAAAAACGCCAAACCGTTGCGTGCTGTTTATCGGTCCTCCGGGATCCGGAAAGACGATGTCAGCTGAAGCGCTCGCGGGCGAGCTTCATCTGCCCTTGTTCGTGATCCGCCTGGAATCCCTGATCACGAGGTTCATGGGCGAAACGGCCGCCAAGCTCCGCCTGGTTTTCGATGAAACCCTGAAGCGCCGCGGCGTCTACCTGTTCGACGAGTTCGACGCGATCGGCGGTCAGCGGGCGGCAACCAATGATGTTGCCGAAATGCGCCGTGTACTGAATTCATTCCTGCAGCTGATGGAGGAACCGAATGCCACGGACAGCGTGCTCCTCGGTGCGACCAACCATCCGGAAATCCTGGACCGGGCCTTGTTGCGGCGATTTGACCTCGTCTTGCAATTCGACCCGCCTTCCGATGACCAGATCAGGGACCTGATCTCGAAGAATTTGCGTCCATTGAAATTCCCGAGGCTCGGCTGGCAGAAAATCATCAAGGCGGCCCATGGCCTTAGCCAGTCTGAAATCGTGAGAGCCGCAGAAGACGCTGTGAAATGCGCCATCCTGGACGAGCGGGACACGCTGAAGACGGATGATGTGCTTCGCTACCTGGATGGCCGAAGGGAAATGCGGGAAGTCTTTTCGCAGGCGGCGAAATAGGGTTGATCCGCAATGCCTGAATTCGACAAGCCGCATATCGACATCAGCGCGCGTGTAAACAGAACCCAGTACCAGGCCCCAAGACAGAATATCGGAGGGAGCGGCGCGCCCCGGATCCGTGCCGAACACGGTGCCATGATTGCGGCGCAATTCGAGGCAGCCTTCAGGGACGCCGATGAAAACCGCCCGGAAGACGACCGTGTCGGTGCGGCTGAGGGCGTCTATATCGAGGTCGATCTCAGGAGAGGCAGCAATCCCGAAAAAGTGTTGCAGCGGAAGCGGGACGGCGTCCTGCCAGGGGCGGCAAAACCGCAGGAAAATGGCGACCTCCGGATCGCCCTCTATGTTCCCGATGAGGCACGGCCGGTCCTCGAGGAAATCGTTCGCGATTACCGCGAAGGCAATCTTAACAACAATGGCGCGGCGCCCAACCATAAAAAGATTGAACCGATCGAGGCCATTCGCCGGGCGCGCTTAGAGACCTTCTGGACGGACAATGCGGAGGCCATGCCGCAGGGAGCCCAGGACACAATCTGGTGGGAGACCTGGTGCTTCCCCGGCATGGACAACCGGGTCGCAGACGCAGCTGGCAGGCTCGGTTGCCTGATTGCCGAGGCGCATTACTGGCTGAGCTTTCCGGAAGCCGTCGTCATCCCGGTCAAAACCACGCGCGCCACGATTGAACTCCTCCTGTTCGCGACAGCGGGGGTTTCGGAACTCAGGCGGGCAAGCACGACGCCCGCCTTTTTCCTGGACCAGGACACAAAAGAACAATTGCAGTGGACTGAAGACCTGGCGGAGCGCGTGCGCTGGCCGGCGGGCGACTCGCCCGCCGTCTGCCTGCTGGATACGGGTGTCAACCGGGCGCATATGCTCATCGAGCCGTCGCTCTCGGCCGGCGACCTCCTGATGATCAATCCGGATTGGGGCGGCGATGATCATCACGGGCACGGGACCGGCATGGCCGGACTGGCGCTGTTCGGGGACCTGACGCCCAGGCTCGAAGATGCCGGCGAGATTGTGCTGGCGCACCGCCTGGAGTCGGTCAAGATCCTTCCCCCGAATGGATTTCCTGCAAACCAGCCGGAATCATATGGTTCCATTACGCAGTCCAGCGTCGCCATCAGCGAGATCAATAATTCCGAGCGCGACCGCTTCTTCTGCCTGGCCGTCACCAATGAGAATGTATCGGGGGCGCGGGCCACGACCTGGAGCGCCGCCATCGACCAGGCGGCCATCGGAAAGATGGCTGGCGACGAGAACGATGCACCTCGCCGGTTGTTTGTGATCTCTGCGGGGAATGCCCCGCCTGAAATCGAGCCTGCCAATATTCTGGATGCCGATGAGCTGCCTGTCGAGGATCCGGCCCAGGCATGGAACGCCCTGACGGTCGGGGGTTACACGAACAAGACAGCCATCGGTGACGTGGGGTATGAGGACTGGACGCCGCTCAAGGCAGCCGGAGATATCAGCCCGTTCACGCGGACTTCGGTGACCTGGCCTCAGGGGCGGGCACCGATCAAGCCCGACATCGTGATGGAGGCCGGAAACAGGGCGTCGAGCCCATTGGGGACCGAAGTCCTGAGCCTCGATTCGCTTGCCCCCCTTTCTACCGGAGATGACGTGGCAACGCACCCACTGGTGCCATTTGCCGCGACGAGCGCTGCGGCTGCCCAGGCCGCGCGGCTTGCGGCGCAGATAGGCGCTGCCCATTCCGGTCTCTGGCCCGAAACAATTCGCGCACTCATTGTCCATAGTGCCGAATGGACCCCGCACATGAAAGCACAGTTGCAGGCGGCCAATGGGAAAACGGCCCGGTATCCTCTCCTGAGGCGGTTTGGACACGGGGTCCCGGATTTTGCGCGCGCCTCTGCGTCCGCCAACAACCACCTGGCGCTGATTGCCGAGAATGAAATTCAGCCATTTCGAATGGTCAGGGATGAAAACGGGAAGAAGCACAAGAAGTTCGGTGATTGCCACTATTATAAATTGCCCTGGCCGACAGATGTCCTTGAAGGACTGGGCGAGCAGGATGTGCGGCTCAAGCTCACGCTGTCATACTTCATCGAGCCAAATCCGGGCCGGTTCGCCGCGATCGACCCACAGCGATACCAGTCTTTCGGCCTGAGGTTCGATCTGAAGCGCCGTGCGGAGACTGAGCAGAATTTCGTGGAGCGTGTGAATGCCCTGGAGCGGGACGATCCATTAGCCGGCGGACCCGATGGGGGTGACAATTCCGGCTGGACGTTCGGATCCAACAGCATGTCTTCCGGGTCCCTGCATTGCGACGAATGGGTCGGTCCGGCCGTCCAGCTTGCCGCGCGGAATGTCGTCTGTGTAAAGCCGGTCATGGGCTGGTGGAGAGATTCCGCGAAGAATTGCAGCAGGACGGGACGCTATGCGCTGGTCGTTACGCTGAGTGCGCCAGATGTGGAAGTTGATCTCCACACACCGATCCGGACCAGCGTTGAAGCGGGTATTGGCATTGAGATCGCCGTGTAGCCCAGCGGGTGTCTTCCTGTGTTGTCTGATGCGTGAAAACAAATTCCGGCCGGTCCGGCAACTGACTTGTTGCCCTTTTGGAGCACCACGGCGTTGAAGCCGCGGCGAGGCCCGGGCGCAACACCAGAGGGGATTACGCAAATCACCAATGCGTTCAAACGCGCGCTATTCAGCGCCGCGGAACTCTCGCTCAGTTGCGTTTCCCGAACATGGCCCATGCGAGCGCCAGAATGCCGGAGCCGGCTGCCAGTCCGAACAGGGTATCCAGTCCGCCATCCAGCAGGAGCGCTGCAACCAGGCCCGTGAGGCTAACCACAAAGAGCGCGGCCGGCACGGCGAACATGGCGGCAAGGCCGCGCTGCCGCTCCCTGTTTGAACCCCGCCCGGTCATGCGGAGCCTGCGCCGGATGCATGAGACATGGTCGTCCTGCGGCGCGGCGATTCCCGCTTGGTGAGCCAGAGATAGAGCCCGCTTGCCAGAACGATGATCGTGACGAGGTCGAGGACCAGCCAGACGAGCTTCAGGAGCAGGCCGCCATAATCCCCGAAATGCAATGGCCGGGAAAGGGAGAGGGCCTTTGTATACCAGGGCATCTGCCGGAGCCCGGTGACCTCGCTCGTGCCGGCATGGATCAGAACAGGCGTGATGATGTTCTCCGTCAGGGGCGTGTCACCATGAAGGAACACGGCATAGTGCGCGCCTGTCGAAAAGCCGCTGCCGGGAAAGGCCACAAACTGAAGTTCCATATCCGGTGCCAGTCTGACCGCTTCCCGGACGGCATCATCAAGTGAGGCACGCGGTCCTGCAAGAAAAGCCGCTTCATTGCCGGCAAC
The DNA here is from genome assembly GCA_002700305.1 of Hyphomonas sp. GTDB lineage: Bacteria > Pseudomonadota > Alphaproteobacteria > Caulobacterales > Hyphomonadaceae > Hyphomonas. Next base: position 5,108 of record PACZ01000048.1, read on the forward strand.
AAGGTCAGCCAGTTCATTCGTGCGCCACGTATCTATAATGGGTGTTTCGAGTGTGTTGATGACACCCGTAATGCCCACGACCAGGACCCAGGCGAGCGTCACGATGCCGAGGAGATTGTGGTAGTCGAGCCATTTCAGGCGCGGGGACTGGCGCCGGCGGACCGTGCCGAAATCGAGCTTGCGCATGAAGGGCGCATAAAGGACGACGCCCGAGATGATCGCGGCAACGAAAAGGCATCCCATTGCGCCAAGGAACAGCATGCCCGGCAATCCGAGGAACATGTCCGTATGCAGCTGGAGAATGAATTCCATGACGCTCTCGCCACGGTCTGCGGGCGGCACGAGATCACCGCTCGTCAAATCGAAGGAGGCAAAATGCATGTCAGGCCCCGGCGCGTCTGCGGCGGGGCCTGTGGTGACGTTCACGACCGGCCGGTCAATGTCGAAACTCATGAAGATTGGCACTTCGCCCGGACGGTGTTCGAGCGAGATGTCGAGGATTTCGTCAAGCGTCAGGTGCGCCCCACCGGGATGTGCCGGCTGCCAGCTCTCCGGATTGAGCGCGCTGTCGATCTCGTCATGGAAGATGAGCGGCAGCCCGGTCAGGCAGAGCATGAGCAGGAACAGGGTCGAGATGAGGCTTGTCCATTTATGGACCCAGCCCCACGCCCTGATTGTTCCTGCCTGCATCATCTTGCGCCGGGTTCCTAGAAGTCGATCGAAGCCGAGACGCTGAACGTCCGGGGATTGCCAAGGATCAGATAGTTCGCCCCCGGGAAGCCCCCTGTCGAAGCCCAGTAGGATTCATCGGTGAGGTTTTCGACCCGCGCCCGCAGGGTGACGGGGCGGTCGGAAATATCGAGCGTGTAGCGGGCGCCGATATCGAGACGCGTCCAGCTGTCGAGCTCGGTCGTATTGGCCGTGTTCACATATTGCTCGCCTGTATAGACAATCCGTCCGTCGAGGGTCAGTCCGTCGATTGCTGCGACATCCCATTCCGCGTTGAGATTGGCCTGGATCTCGGGCACGCCGATCGGGGTGTTGCCCTGGTCGAGGCCGCCTTGCGTCTTTGCAAGCTCTGAATCGAGGAAGGTTGCGCCGCCGATCAGGCGCAGGCCGTCCATGGGTTCTCCGAAGAAGGTGAGTTCGAGACCGGTATTTTCCTGCTCGCCGGAGGCGGAAAACACCTGTTCTGCAACAATCGCATTCGGGCGGGTCAGGCGGAAGATTGCGGCCGTAGCGCCAAAATCGCCGCCATCATATTTGACACCGGCTTCGACCTGTTCACCGGTGAAGGGTTCGAGCACCTCGCCGGCATTGAGGATGTTCACGCCGCCGCTGGTCGCCGGAGCGATCTGGCCCGGCTGAAGGCTTTCGGCATAATTGGCATAGAGGGAGACCTCGCCCGTCGCCTTGTAGACGAGACCGAAGGCCGGGGTGATCTTGTCGTCTTCATATCCGGAGAGTTTCGCGCCGGTATTATAGTCGAAGCTTGCTGTGTCGATCTCCTGCTGGCGCAGGCCGACCGTCGCCAGCAAGCGGCCGTCGATGAAGGACAATGTGTCGGCAATGGCAAAGGAGGTGTTGGTGACCTCTTCGGTCTTCAGAGGACTGGCGAGGTTGCCGCCAACAAAGAAATCTGCCGCCGGGGCGGCCACGTCGACCGGGCTATAGAGATCTGTTGCGAAGGGGGTGAAGAAGCTTGAAAAGGCGTAGGCATTCTTCGATTCCAGGCTGACGGAAGAGGCCGATACGACGACACGGTGGCCGACCGGCCCGGTCCGGAATTCAGCACTGAGGCCGGTATCGAAGGAGATGACATCATCCTCGCGCGTATTGTCGAAGCGGTAGGCGGTCAGGCTACCGTCTCCGGCCGCGCTCGGGTTGGCGAGTACGTTTGCTTCTTCGCCATTGCGGGCACCGGCACCCAGCCAGACGGTGACAGCTTCATTGAAATCATATTCGCCGCGCACCACACCGAAGAGCTGTTTCTCGTCGGTATAGGTCCAGGGTTGGGCGAAATTCGCGTCGCTGTCAGGCGCTGCCGGCACGTCCGCCAGCGGGGTCACCTGCGGACGGGGCGCGTCGATCCGGTTGTCCTGGTAACCGATGTCCGCGGAGAAACGGAACCGCTCGCCGGCATAGTCCGTTCCGAGTGAAAACACCGACAAGGCGCGGTCCTGGTCCTCGACAGCCGTCTCGCCATCGCGGAGCACGGCATTGAAGCGGACACCCCATTCCTGTGCCGGACCGAACCGGTCCCCGATATCCAGTACGCCATAGGCCTGGCCGGAAGTTTCATAGCCGAGGGTTGCCCGGCGTACGCCATCAGCCGGCGCGCGCTTGGGGACCAGGTTGATGGTTCCGCCGACACCGCTTCCGCCCGGCGCGGCGCCGTTGATGAAGGCGTTTGCGCCCCGGAAGACTTCGACCCGCTCAAGCAGCTCGGCCGCGACAAACTGGCGGGGCAGGATGCCATAGACGCCGTTCAGCGTTATGTCGTCGGAATAGACGGGAAATCCGCGCAGGACATAGACTTCCTGGAAGTTTCCGAATCCCTTGGCCACACGAACCACCGGGTCGTTCTGCAGGACATCGCCGACGCTGTTGGATTGCTGGGTGAGGATCAGGTCCGATGTATAGGCCGTGCCAGAGAACGGTGCATCCAGGAAGTCGAGATTACCGAGTAGGCCCGCCCGGCCGCCCCGCGCCACCTGGCCGCCGGCATATTCACGTGTCAGCTCGACCTGGGAGGAATCCTTGACGATGACCGTGTCGAGGACGCGTTCTTCCTCGCCGGGGGGAGGTGTCTGGGCGAGGGCGCAGGGGGTGGCCATACCGGCGGTCAGTCCGGCAGCGAGAAACAGGCGGGTCGAAGTCTTCAAGGCTCTGTCCTTGTTGAGAATGATTATCAATCGTGCGTGTAACTGCAAGTCATTCTCATAACAAGCGGCAAGTTTCCACGCCGCTGCATTTTCGACTGGTTCCGTGCCCGAAGGGGCGGCGGGCAATTTTCCATCTGTTCCGGAGGGTTGGTCAGGTGTGATCAACCTGCACAACACGAGATCTTTGCAACATCCTTGTCGAAGGTTTGTGCCGCTAGCTTCAGCCCTTCGACCGTTGTCAGGTAGGGAAAAATGGTTTCGCCGAGTGCCTTGGTGGTCATGCCGAATTTGAGCGCCATGGCCAGTGTCTGGATGCTGTCCGCGCCCTCCGGTGCGAGTATCTGGCCGCCGAGTAGGCGGTCGGTGCTGGCGTCGGCCACCAGCTTGATCAGCCCCCGCGTGTCGCGGGCAGCCAGCGCTCGTGGTACGGCATCAAGCAGCAGGACGGAGGTCTTGACCGTATGACCGGCAGCCTTCGCCGCCGCTTCGGTCAGGCCCACGCCCGCCACCTGCGGGTCGGTGAACACGACCCACGGCATGGCGCTGTTGTCGTAGGCGAGACTGTCGCCATTGAGCGCATTGAGGGCGGCGAGTTTGGCCCCATAGGCCGCCATGTAGACGAATTGGTCGCGGTCGGTCACGTCACCGGCGGCGTAGACGCCGGACATCGACGTGCGCATCCGGTCATCGATGACGATGGCGCCGCGACTGTCCTGTTCGATGCCGGCGTCGGCGAGGCCCAGCGCTTCGGTATTGGGCGTGCGCCCTGTCGCGACCAGCAGCCGCTCGGCCTTCAGCTCGATCAGTCTGCCCTCTTCCCTGACGCAGACGGTTACACCCGTCTCATCTTCACGGCAGGCATCATAGGCGATGCCGCAATGGAGGGTGATGCCCTCGTTGCGGAACACTTCCGCCAGGGCTGCTGAAACTTCCGGCTCGATCTGCGGCAATAACCGGGAGCGGCAGACCACCGTCACCCTGACACCCATGCGGGCCATCATCTGCGCGAGCTCGGCCCCTATATAACCGCCACCGATGACGATCAGACTTTCGGGCAGGTCTTCCAGTTCCAGAAGCGTTGTGCTCGTCAGGTAGTGCACGCTATCGATTCCGGGAATCGGCGTCACGGCGGGCCGCCCGCCCGTGGCGATGATGGTCTTGCCGGCGGCGATGGCGGTGCCATTCACGATGACACCCGCCCCGTTTAGTCGGGCCTCACCTTCCAGATAGGCGACGGTGTCGTATTCGGGCAGGAGATTCGCGTATTTCTTCTGCCTGAGCGTCGAGACAAGGTCATCCTTGGCGGCGCTCAGGCGCCGCCAGTCGTTCACTTGCGCTTCGCCCGTCAGACCCGGGAAGCGATCAGCTGCGCGAGCACCATGTAGTGCCTCGGCGGCCCGGATCATGGTCTTGGACGGCACGCAGCCGACATTGACGCAAGTGCCGCCAATGGTCCCATGGCCGATCAGCGCCACGTTTGCGCCTTGTTCGGCGGCCGTGATGGCGGCGGAGAAGCCCGCCGAGCCAGCGCCAATAACGGCGACGTCGAAGGTCGTTTTCGATGATTTGGTCGGGGCGCAGCAGTCCGCCATGTCAGTCTCTTTCCTTGTTTGTCTGAATGCTCATACCGCAACAGGCCACCGCGCGGTTCCGCCGCCACAAGGCGTAGTCTGTCAGGCCGAGGAAGACGGCGAGCCCGCGCAGCAGCACGTAGTCCAGCCCATCGACCCAGGCCGACAGGCCGGGCGTACCGAGGGCAATGACCAGCACGGGCGGCGCGCAGCATACGGCAGCGAACGGTGCCGGTCTTCAGGATCGTGCCGTCCTTCGTCTGGCTCAGCCTTTAACCGAGGCCGGATAACCCGCATTGGTGGAGGCCGCGGCAACGGCGTCCGCATTCGTCACCGCCGGATCGAAGATAACCGTCGCCGTCTTGGCGTCGAAATTCACCGCCACCGATGTGACGCCCGCAACGCCTTCCATCGCTTTCTTCACCGTGACGGGGCACAAGGCGCAGGTCATGTTCTGGATGACGAAGGTCCGGGTCTGGGCGGATGCCACCTGTTGAGAAGCGGACTGCGCGACGGCCGGGGTCACAGCGGGTGCGATTGCCCAGCCGAGTCCACTGAGTGCCAGCAGGGCAGCGGCGAGGATAAGGGGTCGTTTCATAACGGTTGCTCCTGTGTTCGGGTTCAATAGAAAAGCGGCGCCCACCAGCTGATGGTCAGCGCGAGCAGGACGATGACAGTGGAAAGCCAAAGCGCAGTTTTGGCGATGACGGCCGACTGCGGCTTGGCGCAGTAGCTGCCCTCCACGCAGGCGGTCTTGGCCTTGAAGTAGACCTGCCGGAAGCCGAGGCCGATGAAGATGAGCGCAATGCCTGTGAAATACGGCTTGTAGGGCTCAAGGGCGGTCAGGTTGCCGATCCACGCCCCTGAAATCCCGAGCGTGACGAACAGCAGCGGCACCACGCAGCAGGTCGAGGCCAGAATGGCGCCGATCACGCCGCCTGCCGCAAAGAGTTTCCGCTTCCGGTCGTCCGCGCCGTCCACGGCCTGCATTGGCTGGGTTTCTGCTTCGGTTGGGCTCATACGCCATCATCCTCGATTTCGTTCTCACCTTGTGATAAGGTCTGTAGTAACTACAGACTCAAAGGATTTATGACGTTATGGGCGATCACGTTTCCGGGAAGGGATTGAAGCGCGCGGACCTGGCGCGGCGGACGGGCTGCAATCTGGAAACCATCCGTTACTACGAAAAGATCGGCATCATGCCGGAGCCGCCGCGCACCGCGTCCCGCTATCGCGTCTATGACGAGCGGCACGTCGCCCGCTTGCGCTTCATCCTGCGTGGCCGGGAACTCGGCTTTTCCCTCGACGAGCTGCGCGAATTGCTGCGTCTCGTTGATCGGGGCACCCAGACCTGCGCGGAAGTCAAAACCATGACGGAGCAGCATCTTGCGGAGGTGCGGACCAAGATCGCAGATCTCAAGCAAATCGAGAAGGTGCTTGCCGCCACGGCAGCACAGTGCTCGGGCGGAGAGGTGCCGGAGTGCCCCGTGCTGGAGACGCTGGCATCGTGATCTCTACGGTCGCGGTATACATCGGTGCGGCTATCGCCGAGATCGGCGGTTGCTTTGCGTTCTGGGCGTATTTCCGTCTTGGCCGCAGTATATTTTGGTTCGTCCCCGGAATTGTCAGCCTGATGGTATTCGCCTATCTGTTAACCCGAGTTGATAGCGACTACGCGGGCAGGGCCTATGCGGCTTATGGCGGCATTTATATTGCGTCATCAATTCTGTGGCTTTGGGGAGTGGAAGGCCGGACACCTGACAGATGGGATGTGATTGGTGCCGCGCTCTGTTTGAGCGGAGCTTCTATTCTGCTTTGGGGACCGCGCGAGGCATAGCTAGTGCATGAAATTGAAATGTCAGCTCAAAGACTTGCTACGCCTTCTTTGCGAGTCAGGGCGGAATAGGATCCCCTGTTCCGGGTAACGCTGTCGGCTCCTGAAGTGTGCCGATCCTCAAATTCTGGAAACAGCCAGCAGGTCTTGTGTGTTTACCTTTCATCCTTGGCTATGGGTAATAGCCAGCGCACACTCGGACTTCACGCTTGCTCGGCAGGCAATACGAACCGGCTGGGCCTGAATCCCTGCCGTGAAGAGGGGCCTCATTCGCCGGGGTCACTGCTCCGGCGAACGAGGAGAGCGGGGGCTCAACACCCTGGCGGGTCAGGGGGTTTCGCGAGCTGCAGGATAGCCGGCAGCTGCGAGCGCTGCCTCAATTCCTGCCCGCGGCGCAGACGTCCCGACCTCGACCGTGTGGTGTTCGGGGTCGGCATTGACCGTCGCGCCGGGGTCAACCGAGTGGATCGCCCGGGTCACGGTCCGGACGCAGCCGGAGCAGGTCATGTTTTCGATGTGCAATTGCATTCTGCCCTCCTTTTCATGTGTGGCAGTCAGAGAGATGGTCTCTCCCAGCGTTGGAGGGTCAAGTGTGCCAGAAATCAAATCTTCCGCGCGCCAATCTGAACGACCGGAAATTACCGGTCTTTGCCGGCAGGTATCTAAAAGGGAAGAAAGCCTTACTGATGTTTCGGAACAGCAGCGCTTGACCCTCCCATCATGGGAGATCCCATATTCTGGCGCATCAGACCGATTTTGAAGGATTCCTGCCATGACTGCGCACCCCGGACCCATCCCTGAAACCCTCTCTCTTCCGATTGAGGGCATGAGCTGTGCCTCCTGCGTCGGACGCGTGGAACGTGCGCTGAAGCAGGTTCGCGGCGTTCTCGACGCCAGCGTCAACCTGGCGACTGAGCGCGCCGAGATCCGCATTTCCGATCCTGACGTCCGGGCCGAAGCGATCCGCGCGATCGAGGATGCCGGCTATGCCGTCTCGTCGCCGGCTGTCGAACTCGCGATCGAGGGTATGAGCTGTGCGTCCTGTGTCGGCCGCGTTGAGCGTGCTCTGAAAGCGGTCCCGGGCGTGACCGGCGCGTCTGTCAACCTTGCCACCGAGCGCGCGACCATAACCGGCCGCGCCGACATTGCGGACCTGGTCGCGGCTGTCAGCGAGGCAGGTTATCAGGCCCATGCGGTAGATCCGGGCCGTCATGCATCGGCCGGGGCCGATCTGCGCAAGGAACAGGAACGCCGCGTCC